>CAWGQB010000018.1:0-353674 GCA_963824565.1 uncultured Pseudomonadota bacterium
CATCGTGTACCGCAACATCGTTGACGGACGGGAGACCTGACGCTGGTCAAAGGCGACATCGGCGGTGGCCGTCCGGCGCTGGTGCGGTTGCTTCGGAGTGTCTGACCGGTGACGTGTTCGGCTCCAAGCGCTGCAACTGTGGAGACCAGCTTAAGCAATCACTTGATAAGATTTGTGCCGCCGAAGCCGGTGTCCTCGTCTATCTCCATCAGGAGCGCAGGGCATCGGGTCGGCAACGAAATTCGGGCTATGCCTTGCCAGACCAGGAACTGGATACGGTCGAAGCAAACCTCGAGCTCGGGTTTAAAGAAGACTTGCGCGATTACGGCATTGGCGCCCGAATCCTGCGCCAACTGGGAGTCGGCACCGTGAGGCTGCTGACGAACAATCCGCATGAGCTCGACAGCCTGGCTGCTTATCGATGGGAATGATCAGATCCGCTCGAAATAAGCCCTACATTGGCAATATCGACTACCTGCGAACCAAGAAGGAAAAGCTCGGGCACCTGCTGTCGGATCTCAAGTTGCTGAACTGAGAGCAGGGTCTTTCTCCCCTCACTTTTGCCGCGGATAAGTTTCGGTATTCAGCATGGGACTCAGAAGAGCAGGGCGGGAAATCGCGCTTAAGGCGCTCTACCAGATGGACATCGTCAGCGATCGCTCGTTGGACAACCTGAGGTTGCAGTTTGAGTCGATGCCAGCCGACCCCCGCGCCCGCGAGTTCGCCTTGCGGCTGGTTAAAGGGGTCTGCGCCGATCTTGAACATCTGGATGAACTGCTTGTACAGGTGATCACCAATTGGTCGATCAGCCGGCTTTCCCGCGTCGACCACAACATCCTGCGGCTCGCCGCGTACGAGCTCTTGTATTTGGAGGATGTCCCGGCCCGGGCTACCATGGATGAGGCAATTGAACTCGCCAAACGTTACGGCGATCGCAACTCCGGGCAGTTCGTCAACGGCGTGCTGGATGTCCTAGCGGAGCGTATGGGACTGAAGCACAAGGGTGATGACAACCTTGTCGTGGCCAAAGAATAGGCTTTACCTGGTTGGCTTGCTGGTTGCAGTGGTCGCGGCGGGATGCGGGTACGCGTTCTCTTCCGCCGACACTCTGCCACCCTCCGCGCATACCATTTACGTGGCCCCGTTCACCAACATGAGCAACATGACCGGGATCCAGGATGTCTTCATGCGCTATATGAAGGACGAGATCGCCCACCATGACAGACTTCAACTGGTTGATGACCCAGCTGGCGCCGACCTTGAGTTGACCGGCGTAATCATACGGGCGGAACCGTACCCCGCGGCGGAGAACGCAGTCGGCGAGCCCACGATCTACAATTTGGGTCTGCAGGTTAACGCGGAGCTGATCAACAGGAAGGACCACAACAAAGTCCTGTGGAACGGGCGAAATCTGAACTCGCAGCAGCAATACGCCGTGGTTCCTCAAGCGGTGCTGGCCACGTCACCGCAGTTCCTGAGGCACAATTTCCGTTCTTCGGACATCAACCAGTTGACCGATTCGCAGGTTGCAACGACCCAAGGCGGGGTTGCGCAAGATGAAGCGATGACCGCGGTGGCGCAGAACATTTATTCGGGAATGGCCAGCGGCTTCTAGAGCGCTGTTGAGAGATATTCTCATAAGTCCTCTCAATGCCCTGTCAAGGTTGAATCGGCTAGATGGCTTCTGAGACCGCGTTCGTCTTTCTCTCTCAACTCGAGGCCGGCAAGGCGCTATTACCGGCCGCCATCCTGATTGCCGGTCCTCAAGCATTTCTTAAGGAATACGTACTCGACGCTTGCCGCGACGCCGTGTGCGGTGCAGGGCGCGAGTCACAATCCTTTCATATCGGTGCGGGCGGTGATTTCGGCGCGCTCCTGGAAGCGGTCTCAGCGCCCGGCCTCTTCGCACCTGCCACCGTGGCACTGTGCCGGATTCTCCGCTCGCGCGGCGCGGGTGACGACGACAGCGGGGAGGCGGGTGAGAACCGTGCAGCGCGCAGTTCGGATGATTCAAAGCTGTTGCGCGCGATCGAGTTGGTCAGAACTCCTTCGCATCTGCTTCTGATCTATGAGCGCGATAATGCGCCCGCGAAAGTGCAACGCGCGATGGAGAAGGCCGGCCTCGGGGTGATTTGCAACAAGCCTTTCGAAAGCCAGTTGACCCAGTTCGCCGCGCTGTTCGCGCGCCGGCTCGGGCTTAAGATCAATTACGCCACTACCGACACGCTGGCCGATCGCTACGGTACCAATCTGGCCGGGATGCACAATGCGCTGGTGCTCGCCGCGATCGCTGCCGTGGACCAAAAACCCGATGACTTCCTGCGCTCCGCCGCCGGCGTTGTGGATTTGGGAGGTGAGCTGTTTCAAATCTCGGAGAGCATCAGTGGAGACCTGCCGCTCATACCGTTCGCGATGATCGATCGCGCGGTGGCAATCGGCCGCGATCCAACTGAATTGCTCGCCCTTGAAATCATTCCGGCGCTGCGCAGGCTGCTGGTCGCCGCTACAGTGATAGCGCAAGGGCACGGACCCGCTGAGATCGCGATGGAGCTCTCGATGTCCCCGCGCAGTCCGCGAGTGACCGCCAATGCCAACGCCGCCCGGCGTTATGGATTGCGGCGTTTGGCCAAAACCTATCGCGAAGCGATCGATTTGGACGCCAGCTTCAAGGACGGAACGGTCAAGGAACGCGAACAGGCGCTGTCGGGCCTGCTGGCGCCGCTGTTGATGGACGACTCGCACCCGCGGGGACGTTGAGCCTGTTTTCTGTCCTCTCAGAAGGCGATACAGAGGCTCCAAACCAGTGGGGCGGGCGCCGCTGGCCGCCGCTGCGGATGGCGGGCAGGGGATTGCCCGCCCGACTGACCTGAGCCTTAACTAGGCGGCTGCGGGAGCGCGGTTGCCGCGCGGCGCGATGAACGACCGCGGCTTGCGCATCGCCAGAAAGCGGCGCTCGACCAGGCGGTAGTGGATTGCGGCGACCAGCACCGAGGTAAGTGACAAGGCGCCCAGCACCAGCAGATAGTGGTGAGCTTCGAGGTCATCCGCATAAGTGCCCAGCCGGGATTCAAAGGCTATCAGCAAGGGCGCATGAAACAGGTAAATCCCGTAGGAGATCTGACCGATGGCGACCAACGGGCGGGTCGCCAGGATGCGTCCAATCCAGCATTCAGGCCGCAGAAACACCGAGATCAGCACGGTACTCGACGCCAGTGCCATCGCGGTGTAGCCGAACGTGGTTTGGCGCCATTGATATGCTGTGACCCAGGCGATACATGTCAGCGCCGCAATCAGGGACAGCGTTGGAAACAACGGAATCGAGCGCAGCCGGCGCCAGAACCGCTCCAGCCGCCCGTCACGCATCAGCAGCGCGAGCGCGCAGCCGATCAATATCGCGTCGATTCGAGTATCGGTGGCGTAATGGATTCGATAGTAGGAGGCCTTCGAAGGGTCGGCCAAATGGCCCCAGTTCATGAACAGGTACCATCCGGTCCGGTAGACGGCGACCACCGCAATCGCGACCAGCGCGATTTTGAGCGCGCGGGCAATGCCCCATCGGCGGAACACCAGCGACCACGACAGATAGAAGTGCTCTTCCACGCACAGCGACCAAAAATGGCTCAGTCCTGCTGGCCAAATGGCGGTCGCCGCAATCCACACGTTAAGGCTATAGGTCAGGAGCAGAGGCCACACCTTACCCGGTGGGAAGAATTTGGCGTCGGTGTGGTTGCCCGACAGGTAGGCGGCAGCGAATACCAGCACAATCGCACTGAAATAGGCCGGCAGCAGGCGCAGGGTGCGGCCGCGGTAGAAGTAGGCCAAGTCCACCTTCCCGGTATTTTCGAATTCAACCGCAAGGATCCAGGTAATCAAGAAGCCGCTGAGGATGAAGAACATGTCCACGCCATACCAGCATCGGCTGCGTACCGCCTGCAGCCACGGATGGCCGACCGGCAGCGGCACGTGAAAGAACACCACCGCCGCGATGCAGACTGCGCGTAGCCCATCGAGGCTCGGTACATAACTATGTTGGCGCGCAATCAGTGCTGGTCCGATTCCATTTTTTGCTCTGTTCCCGAACATCTTAAGGTATTGTCCGCTTCAGACCGAAGAAAACAAAGCCGGTGGCGATAATTTTTTACTCTCGATGATGCTACGGCGAACCTGATATGATTTCGGTCCGAAGCAACTAATGGAATCCGGACAAAACGCGCCGAAAGATTCGCAACGCCGGGATTCAACCCCGGGAGCTCGTAATCAGATTCCGCCGAACCTCTACTTTTGGTGGCTGATTTTCGCGGGCTTGATGATTTGGAACCTGTTCTCGCTATGGCCGCGCCAGCACACCGTCGCTGAAATTCCATATTCGAATTTTCTCAGCCAACTGCGTACCGGCAACGTGTCGCAGGTTCATATCGTGGGAGATTCGATCAGCGGTAAGTTTGCCAAGGCAATCCCATGGCCCGAGCCGAGGAAGGGGGCCCAGTTCGAATTGCCGCCTTCAGCTCGACCGCAACCCCCCGCAACCGCGCCGCCTCCCGCCCGTTACGGCGAATTTCATACTACCTTTCCCGCGGCAGTCGGCGACCCCGGCCTGATGCCACTGCTGGAAGCCCACAACGTGATTGTGGCGGTGTCGCCATCGACCGCACCCTGGTTCCTCAACTTGCTAATAGACTGGTTCCCGATGCTGCTGTTGATCGGGTTCTTCTGGTGGATGGCCCGGCGCGCCAGCCAAACTCAGTCTGGGATGTTCGGTGTCGGGCGCATGAAGGCGCGCCGCTACAACGCCGACCAGCCTAAGGTTACCTTCAACGATGTGGCGGGAGCGGATGAAGCCAAGGCGGATTTGCAGGAGGAAGTCGACTTCTTAAGAAATCCGAAAAAGTACCAGGACATCGGAGCACGGATTCCTAAAGGCGTGCTCCTGGTCGGACCTCCGGGAACCGGAAAGACCCTGCTGGCGCGGGCGCTTGCGGGAGAGGCCGGGGTTCAGTTTTTCAGCATCAATGGCTCCGAGTTCGTGGAAATGTTTGTTGGGGTAGGGGCCAGTCGCGTCCGCGATTTGTTTCGCCAGGCCAAGGAAGCGGCACCGGCGATCGTCTTTATCGACGAGCTTGACGCCGTGGGCCGCCGCCGCGGCGCGGGCGTGGGTACGGTCAATGACGAGCGCGAGCAGACCCTCAATCAAATGTTGGGCGAACTCGACGGCTTCGATCCGCAGGCCGGTGTCATTATCCTGGCTGCGACAAACCGACCTGACGTGCTCGATCCGGCTTTGCTGCGGCCCGGCCGCTTCGACCGTCAGGTGGTGGTCTCGATTCCCGATCGGCGCGGGCGCGAAGGCATCTTGCGCATCCACACCCGCCGCCTGCATCTGGCGCCCGATGTGGAGATCGCAACGCTTGCCGCCACTACGATCGGGATGAGTGGAGCCGACCTGGCGAATCTTTGCAACGAGGCGGCGCTCACCGCGGCGCGCCACAACCGCGACAGCATCACGATGGCGGACTTTGAGGAGGCGCAGGACAAAATCAGACTCGGCGCCGCCCTTGCGCAACTAATCGATCCTGCAGAGCGGCGCGTAGTCGCCTACCACGAATCGGGTCACGCGGTAGTCGCATGGCTGAATCCAGCGGCCGACCCGGTGCACAAGGTGACTATCGTCCCGCATGGGCAGGCGCTGGGTCTCACCGAGCAGATACCCGGTGAGGAACGCCACAACCTGAGCCGTTCCTACCTAATTGCGCGGCTTGCGGTGATGCTCGGGGGACGCACGGCCGAGGAGATTGCCTTCGGTGAAGTAACTACCGGCGCCGAAAACGATCTGGTGGAGGCGACCCGTCTGGCGCGCCGGATGATTACTCGATGGGGAATGGGAAAACTGGGCCTGGTGGCGTTCAAAGCTGATGAGGAACACCCATTTCTGGGCTACGAAATCTCGCAGGGGCGCGACTACAGCGAGGCCACTGCCGCCCGCATTGACGAAGAGGTTCGTGCGCTAATCGAAGAGACCCATCAACAGGTTCGGCGCTGCCTGACCGGTGCGCGCGAGCGCCTCGATCATTTGGTTAGCGCGTTGCTGGCCGAAGAAACGGTCGGCGCGGTCGAATTGGCTCAGATCCTCGGACCCCGTCCGCAATCCGACGGGGCGGCCATCGCCGACGGCGCGGTGGGTGCCTCGCTTAATCTGATTTCAAAAATTGGCGGACGGCAGGACTAGCCGGAGGCTTGCGCTTTGGTGCGATTGAGTGCAAGCGCGAGTCGGGAGATCTTCCGCGACGCGGTGTTGCGATGGATTACGCCCTTGGTGGCGGCCTTTCCCAACGCCTTCATCGCCGCGCGTAACGCCGTCTGCCCCCCGTCCGCGCTCCCAACGGCTTCCTGAACGCTTTTGACCGCGTTATGGACCTGGGTCTTTACCGAGCGATTACGCAGCTTGCGCTTGAGGCTGCGGCGATGGCGCTTGATGGCCGACGGATGTACTGGAACGTGTGGCATAATCGACCCCGGACAATAACAATCGCCTTCGTGCCAGTCAACCAGGCAGGATCTGAGCCCCAGCCTCGGAGAAGCGAAACCACCACGCGCAGCAATTTTTCGATCAGCGAGTTGCTGTACCGAAAGGTGTACGCAGTTTGACAAACAGGTACAGGGCCGCTACGGTACGGAGAAACCGTTAACGCGGGCGAGGGAAAACAATGCCGGAATTCGACACCATTATCCGAGGCGGGACCGTCATCGACGGTACCCGGATGCCACGCTTCAAAAGCGATATCGGAATCAAGAACGGCCGGATCGTCAAAATCGGCCAGCTCAAGGAGCATGAGGCCAGCAAGGTCATCGACGCCACCGGGATGTACGTGGTCCCGGGCTTCATCGATCTTCACACCCACTACGACGCGCCGCTGTTTTGGGATCCGTATTGTACGATTTCGAGCTGGCATGGCGTGACTTCGGTGGTCATCGGCAACTGCGGTTTTGGCTTCGCCCCATGTCATCCTGAGGATCGTGACCGCTCGATGCTCACGATGACCCGCAACGAGGCGATTCCCTATGCCTCGATGAAGGCCGGGATGCCTTGGGACTGGGAGAGCTTCCCGCAGTTTCTCGACAGCGTCGAGCGCGCGCCTAAAGGCGTCAACGTGCTGCCGTATGTGCCGCTGTCCCCGCTTATCACCTACGTGATGGGGCTGGAGGCGGCGAAGACCCGCAAGCCGACCGAGGCTGAGACCCGGCAGATGTGCCTTTTGCTCAACGAGGCGATGGACGCGGGCGGTTGCGGATGGTCGGCGCAACGGCTGCATCCAAGCGGCGGCAACTGCGTGCAGCGTGACTTCGACGGCACTCCGATGGTGACCGACCTGATGCACAATGAGACCGCGTTGGCGCTCGCCCGCGTGCTGCGCCAGCGCAACGAGGGCTTCATCCAGACGGTGCTGTCAACTGCCGATCCGATGGCCGACCTGCGCCATCTGGAGGAGTTGGCCGAGGTCAGCGGCCGTCCGATGATTTACAATGCCCTGCGTTCCACCGACAGCCGGCCCGAGGGCCATCGCTATATCATCAAGTGGCTGGAGAACTGCCACGCGCGCGGTTTGCGCATCTATCCTCAAGCCATCACCACCGACGCCGGCCTGACCTTTGACCTGTCCGAGGACATCAACATTTTCGACGACCAGGAGCCCTGGTGCGAGGCGATGCTGGGCAATGTCGAGGACAAGCTGCACAAGCTGGGCGACCCGGCCCGACGTCCGGCGTTGCGCGATAACGTCCCGCGCGTCGCGACCGACTTCTGGGATATCATCATCAGCGACGTCAAGCAGCCCGAGCACAAGCATCTGGAGGGTTTGACGCTGGCGGCATGCGGCACCAAGCTGGGCAAGCACTATATCGATGCGATGCTGGACTTGGCGGTATCGGAGCGGTTGCGCACCGAGTTCTTCGCCCGCGCCCACAACACCCGGCTCGACCTGCAAATCGAAGTCGCGCAGTATCCCTTTGCGATTCCGGGCTTGTCCGACGGCGGCGCTCACACCAAATATTTGACGGGCGGAATCTATTCGACCGAGTACATCATCAAGTACGTGCGCGAGAACCACGCGATGAGTCTGGAGGACGCGCACTGGAAGCTCAGCGCGCTGCCGGCCTACTGCGCGGGGTTTGCCGACCGCGGCATGCTGCGCGAGGGCTACGCCGCCGACATCGTGATTTACGATTACGACAACCTGAAGCTGCAGCCCCAGGAAATCGCCCACGACCTGCCGGCCAACGAATGGCGCCGCATTCAACGCGCTGACGGCTATCGCTACACGCTGATCAACGGCGAGGTCGAGTTCGTCGATGGCCAGCCCACTGGAGCCTTGGCGGGCCGGCTGCTGCGCCACGGCACGGGAGAGCAAACGGGACAGGCCGCATAACAGGTTGCGCTTACCGGAGAGAGGCGGAGCGACGATGAAGATCAATCCTCGTAACACCTGACGGCTGGTTGAAGCACGGCTGGCGACGGAGACCAATCCGCGGCTGCGCAAAAACCTCGAAACCATACTTGAGCACATGAAGGCGGAAGCCGCGCTGGACTTCGACCGCTTGATGGCAACGGTGTCTCCGGATGCGCACTATCATGCCTTTGGATCGGGTTCGCCGCGCATGAATCCCGAAGGGCAAAGAGGCGGTGCGGCAATTTTATGTTGACTTTGCCGCCTCCGGCGCCTACCGCCTGGAGTTGAACGTCGACCGTTTGATCGTCGATACGCATGCGGTGCTGACCGAGGGCGTCATGCGCATGGCGTATCCGGGCAAGACGCTGATCGCGATGGGCCACAAGGTCGACGATCCCGAGGCCTACTACATGTATGAATCGCGCATGGCGATCGTCTGGCCGATGGACGACAACGGCCTGGTTCTGGGCGAAGACAGCTACGTCGGTTCCGACGGATTCGCCGGTATCGGGCAGCGCAAGCTGCGGCCCGAAGAAATAGGCACCGCCGAAGCGGCGTAACCGCCGTATGAGTCCGAAAGCCCCGCCCGCGCAATACACGAGCGGGGCTTCGTCACTTGCTGAACGCGCGGCTCGCTCGGGATGACAAACCGGGATTTGACGAGTATCTCCAGCGACTGTCGTACAAGCGACAATCAAATCAGCGAAAGGCAAACAGATTGCCACCGGGCCGATGCGAGGTCTCGCTGTTATGCTCTTTATCCGTTGGTGGGGCTCCAGTGGGTTTGATCAGTCCGTGCAGACAGAGGTTGTGTAACTCGCCAAACGCTTGCGACAGAGTCAGGCCGGTCTGGGTCAGCAGGTTCCGATCGACGATTCGCGCCACCGCCTGAACCATCACCTCGGCCGCGAGCCGCGGATGGATTCCCTGGAATAGGCCTTCTCTGGCGCCCGCTTTGACCATCCCGGCAAGTAACGCAACCATCCTTTCTTCGTGGTCGCGCAGCCGTTGCTGTCCCGGCGGAAACTCGCCCAGGTCCTCGGCGAATCTGACACTGACTCTACCCGCAGCTCTTCGGAGCACTTGCAGGCACCAGGCGAGACCAGCGGCACGGTCGGGAGCTTCCTGGACCACCTGTTCCGCTTCGGAGCGGATTCCGGCCAGGAGGCGCTCGATGATCAGGACGAAGAGTTCCTCGCGGCTCTTGGCCAGGACATACAGCGTCTGCTTGGAACAGCGCAGCCGGCGCGCCAAATCTTCGGTACTCAGATGGAGAAAGCCCTCCGCAAAAAAGATTCTCTCCAGCTCTTCAACGATTCGCGCAAGCCGCGGCGACTCGGTTGACCGTCCGCTCCGGGGCTTCAGGTTCCGCCTGGGACCGATCTTCCGTTCCATACCCGCCCATGTTACTCCGCCAGGCCAGAGCCTTGAAGCCCTGCGAATCGGCTCCTTGCGAAAAACCGCGGCGCTACGGAGAAAACAGGCATGGCGGCCTTCCGTCCGCTTCCAGGCATCTGATTGCAGGGCTAGTTTACTCTCAGGCGAACTCAGGATCGTCGGGAACGCGCGCGAGCGAGGAGGGCAATGAAATACGGCATCATCATTTTTCCCACCGAAGACGCTATTGCACTCGACCAGCTTGCCGTCGCGGCGGAGGAGCGCAGTTTCGACGTTTTGCTGCTTCCGGAACATACGCATATCCCGACCTCCCGGCGCAGTCCATATATCGGAGGCGGCGAACTGCCGCCCGAATACCGCCGCATTCCCGATCCTTTGATTTCGCTGGCCGGCGCCGCAGCCGCGACCAGCAAAATCAAGCTCGGCACGGCGGTCTGCCTGGTGGTCGAGCACGATCCGATCGTGCTGGCCAAGCAGGTCGCGACCCTCGACCGTCTGTGCGGCGGCAGATTTATTTTCGTGAGTAGGGGCGGGATGGAACGCAGAAGAGATGGCGAATCACGGCACCGAGTTCAAGACCCGATGGAAGTTGCTGCGAGAAAGCGTCGGCGCGATGAAGGCGATCTGGACCCAGGAGGAGCCCGAGTACCACGGCGAGTTCGTGAACTTCGATCCGATCTGGAGCTATCCAAAGCCGTTGCAAAAACCGCATCCGCCCGTGTTTCTGGGCGGCCACGGGCCGGCGGCGATCAAGCGGGTGGTGGATTATTGCGAGGGCTGGATGCCGATTCTGCATCTGATGCCGGACTTGCTGGGCGATCTCGCGCAGTTGCACCGCCGAGCGGAGGAAGCGGGGCGCGACCCGGCGAGCATCAAGACGATACTGATGGGCGCTCCGCGCGACCGCGCGGCATTGGATCGGTTGGAGGCCGCCGGTATCGATTGCGCGGTGTTCCAGTTGCGTCCGGCCCCCGCCGACGTGATGCTACCATCGCTCGACCGCGCCGCCCGGCTAATCGGGGGATAAATCGAGAGAAGCGCCGTTGGCCATGGTTTCACATTTGTTCAGAACAGGCGTTATATTCGCCCCCTGTCACGGGGAGAACATAACAACGCCAACTGTACAAACTCCAGACCTGTGGGAGCCCTTTGCTGAAGGCAACTGCGAGGGAGGGGCATATTACACATTTACAAGTTGATTCAGTCTTGACGATCGCTCCCGGACTTGGCCTCTTGCCACAATGCGTCGATCTCGGCGGCGGTCATCCGTGAGAGTTCGCGCTGCGATGCCGCCGCGCGTCGCTCGACTTTTTTGAACCGGCCGATGAACTTCTCGCAAGCTCGGCGCAAGGTCTCCTCGACGCTCCAGCCCACGAAGCGCGGCGCGTTGGCCAGCGCCAGCAGGCAGTCCCCCAACTCCTCGGCGACCCCATCGTCGCTCGCGCCGGCTTCGAGCGCGGCCAGCGTCTCGTCCACTTCCTCGCGCACTTTGGCCAGCACGGCAGGCAAGTCGGACCAATCCATCCCCACAGCTTTGGCGCGCTCGCCCAATTTTTCCGCCCGCACCAGGGCCGGCAAATGTTGCGCGATGCCGTCGAGCGCGGAACTCAACCCGGCGCTCCGGCGCTCGGCCCTTTTGGTCTCTTCCCAACGTGCCGCGACCTCTTCGGCGCTCGCCGCGCGATCCTCGGCGAATACGTGCGGATGGCGCCGGATTAGTTTTTCGCGCGCATGGCCAAGAACCTCGGACAAGCCGAAATCGCTCTTCTCAGAGGCAAGCTCAGCTTGCAGCAGGACCTGCAGGAGCAGGTCGCCAAGCTCGTCACGCAGCGATTCGCTTTCTCCGGATTCAATCGCCGCCAGGGTCTCGTAGCTTTCTTCGATCAGGTACTTTGACAGGCTGGCCGCCGTCTGCGCGCGATGCCACGGACATTCGCCCCGCAGGCGTTTAACGACATCAACCAGTAGAACGAACTCCCGCGCCGCGCGGTCATCGGAATCATCATTCATAGCGCGACTTTAGCAGAACCCATAGCGCGATTTTAGCAGGACCGGCTTGAGGTTTTACGCCAGGGCTGTTGACGACACGGAGTTTGACTCGACGCTTGATCGGCGATGCGCTAAATTTTGCTGATCATCACAGAGGTCATCGAATGCGAGTCGATGTGCACGCCCATTATTTCCCGGTCGATTTCATGAACCTGTTCGGGCGCCTGGCCGGTGCCGCCCGCATCGAGCACATCCCACGCACGGTATGGTCCGACAAGGAACAGCACGAAATCGGCTCGCGGCTCGGCATGATGGACGATGCGGGAGTAGCCACCCAGGTATTGTCGGTGGCGTCAATGTTCCCATACTTCGCCAGCGAGGCCGACGCGGTAAGCACCGCGCGTGTTTGCAATGACACTTATGCCGAGCTCGTCGCACGCTACCCGCAACGCTTCCGGGCATTCGCGGTTCTGCCACTGCCGCATATCGAGGCGTCACTGAAAGAGCTGGCGCGGTTGATGGATGAACTGGGCACGGTGGGTGTGAACGTGGCTCCGACGGTGATGGATAAGTCAATCGCGGATCCGATGTTCGATCCGATTTATGCCGAGCTTAACCGGCGGCAAGCCGTGCTGGACGGCAGCCTATGCCCGGCGCTGATAAACGATCATCTGCTGACCTGGCCCATCGGGGCGCCGTTCGAAGATACGAGTTTCGCGCTGCTTCTGATTCAGCGAAAAATTCCGTCGCGCTACCCGAAGATTCGGTTCATCGTACCGCACCTTGGCGGGACGCTGCCGCTGATCCTGGAGCGCATCGACGCTCACGCCCACATCTTTATGCCGCCCGATTCCGAACGCCCCAGTGTCACGTTGCGCCGGCTTTGGTACGACACGGTTGGTCACGGCTCGATCGCGGCGCTGCGATGCGCTTATACGGAATTTGGCGCGGAGCACCTAGTCCTCGGCAGCGACTATCCCTATCAGCTTCACGAGCAGTATAAGCGCGCCGTCACCTACGTGCAGGACGCGCTCGGCAAGGATGACGCCGACCGCATCCTCGACCGTAACGCGGCCGAGTTGCTCAATCTTGCCGATACGAAAAAATGAAATGAAGGGGTTTGCGGCGGCAGGATGAAACTCGAAATCAGCCACATAGGACCGGTATTCGACGGGGTCAGCTTCGGCGGCGTCGGACCTTACGAAAAAGTCACTGGCCTTCTGCGTGGTGAAGTGGATCCCGGCCATCCGCTAAACGCGGGAGTCGTCAACCTCGATAAGGCGCCGCGCAATCGCGCGGGCAAAGTGGAATATCAGGTCGAATTTTGCCTGTTGAAACCGGCCGACATGCGGCGGCACAACGGGCGGATTCTCTACGACGTGCTCAACCGCGGCAACAAGTTGGCGATGAACGCTTTCAACGACGCGCCCGCCCGCAACGACCTCGACGGCGCGGCAGATGCGGGCAACGGCTTTCTGATGCGCCAGGGTTTCGCGGTCCTGTGGAGCGCCTGGCAGGGCGACGTCGCGGCGGGGGAGGGGAGAATGCTGGCCAGCTTCCCGGTCGCGGCCGACAACGACGCATCGATCGTGACTCGCAACCGCGATGAGTTCATCTTCAATCACACACAAAACCCGGCCTTGGCGCCATTAAGCTATCCCGCCCATAACCTCGATCCGGCACAGGCGAGCCTTACGGTGCGGCAACGCGAGAGCGACCCGCGCGTCGCGATTCCCGGCTCGCAATGGAAATACCGGTCGGAGCGCTCGATTGAGATCGTCCGGCCAGCGGAATTCGACGCCGGTGCAATCTACGAGTTTATCTATCCCTCCCGCGATCCCATCGTGATGGGACTGGGGTTTGCCGCGATGCGCGACGCCGTCGCGTTCTTCCGACGCCAGGCTGCCGACGACGAGGGCCGGCCAAATCCGCTCAGCCTCGACGGCACCGGACCGTCGGTCGCCAGCGTGTTCGCTTTCGGCGCCTCGCAGTCGGGACGCTTCCTGCGCGATTATCTGTGGCAAGGCTTCAACGTGGATGTTGACGGCCGGATCGTTTTCAACGGCGTCATCCCGAGCCTCGCCGGATCGCGCAAAACCTTCACCAACTTCGCATTTGCCCAGCCGGGACGATTTTCCTGCCAGCATGAAGACCATCTGACCCCGGGTGACCAGTTTCCCTTCACCTACGCCACGCGCCGCGACTCGATCAGCGGACGCACCGACGGAATCCTGGAGCGCTACCGCGAGTCGAACACCTGCCCGAAGGTCATGCATATCGATAGCAGCGGCGAATATTGGCAGGGCAGGGCGTCCCTGGTGGTCGCGGATGAGGCGGGCCACGAACTTAAAGCATTAGATGAAGTTAGGGTTTACCTGTTCTCCGGCACCCAACATGGGGGGCGGCTGGCCTCGAATTTCTTCACTTTCAGCAGCTACCAGGGAAATCCGGTCGAGATGAATCCTGGTTACCGGGCGCTGCTGATGGCCCTGGACCAATGGGTCAACTCCGGAGTCGCGCCGCCCGCAAGCCGCTATCCGCGCGTTGATGACGGGACTCTGGTTGCGGCGCTGCCGCGGAATTCACAGGGTTTCCCGGCGATCCCCGGCGTCAGTTACACCGGACTCGTCAATCAGCTCAGCGAGGTCGACTACGGCTCCCAGCCGCCCAAACCGATTGCGGGCCATGATTACGTCGTGCTGGTGCCGAAGGTCGACGCCGACGGCAATGAAATCGCTGGCGTCAGGCTGCCCGACGTAGCCGCGCCGATGGGAACCTATACGGGCTGGAATCCTCGCCGCGCCGGCTTCGCCGAAGGTGAATCATCGTTGTTGGGGTCGTACATCCCGTTCGCCGCCACCGCCGCGGACCGCCGAGCCACAGGCGATCCCAGGCCGTCGCTACAGGAGCGCTACGAAAACCACGACGCATACGTCAACGCAGTCGCCGGCGCCGCGCGCGAGCTGCAAGAATCCCGGCTCCTACTGGCTGAGGACGTAGAGCGCTACATCGAAGCCGCCACCCGAAGGCGCAAGCATTTTCCGCCGCGATAGCTATCGCGTGCTTCAGTTTCTAGATTTTACTCATTGAGCTCGGCTTCTGACTGTCATCCCGAACGAAGTGGGGAGGAGTTGGGAGGGTGTGGGTGAGGGATCGCCGCGAAGCGATTTGTCCGGGCTCGCCTCGACGCTTCTACTCAATCAAATCACGACTCAGGTCTGACCATTAGGGATTGACCTTCTGTATCAGGGCGGTTTTCTTCGAGCGACGCCAACCTTTGAGTTCTTTTCTCGCGGGCAATGGCTGCCAATGTCGTCAGTGTCTTCGAAGTACACCAGGCGCTCCAGGAAGTATTTGCTGGTAAATCCCGGCACCAGCCGATGCTTGTGCTCGTATACGCGGCGCCCGCGGTCGTTGGTGACGCCGATGTACAGCCGCCGCGTGCGGTTGGTCATGATATAGACGTAATAGATTGCCAAGCGGTCCCCCTACAGACAGAATCGCTTCGCGGCGATCCCTCACCCTTACCCCACCAACTCCTCCCAGCTTCGTTCGGGATGACAATCACAGTTGTTCCGCCGCAAATGTACAAACTCCAGGGCGCGATAGCTATTGCGCGGTCCAATATCTCGATCTCAGCCCCTAGTATACTCCGGGAACCAGCCGCGATGTCCGCGCGCAATACGCAATGTATTCGTCTCCGAACTGCGAACGCAGCAACCGCTCTTCAGCGCTGATCCGTGCGAGCAGGGGAGGGATCAGGAGCGCGGCGAGTATTACGCCGACTCCCGAACGAAAGGCGAGGCCCCATCCCAGCGCACCGACGAGCAAACCCAAGTAGCTGGGGTGGCGGATGACACTATAGACACCGGTCGTCACCAGTTTGTGATCCGGCTGGATTGCGACCAGTCCGCTGAACCGCTCGCCGAGTATGAATACCGGCCACAGCCGCAGCGCGCCACCAGCAGCGAAGAGAAAGACGCCGAGCCAGCGGATGGTATCGCCGTCGATGGTCCAGAAATCCTTGCGGTCAGTGTACGCCGGCAAATAGACGTCCAGCAGCGTGATCAGTCCGAAGACGATGAGGACCCAGCGATTGCCTCGATCCTCGCGCGCGCCCGAGCTGAGATTTCCGCCAGCAAAGAACGCGGCGACCCCGAGTGCCAGGACCGCGACCGCAAGGGCGATCAGCGCTGGATGGGAGAAGAAAGCCCCAATTCCACCCAAGCCGAGGATTGGCAAGCCGACGGAAACCACGATGGTCGTGACGAGAAACGTCAATCTGACAATTGGTGACATCATCCGCTGCCCAATCCAATCAGAATGCTTGCTCCCGGGCGGGTTCTCTAACTCATACCATGAAAGCCCTGAGCGGTATCGCCATCCCGATTTCGATAAGACGGCGGGTGACGAACTTCCATTCCTCGCCTACTTTTGCGTAGCGGTCTTCGTAGTAGCCCGAGCCGATCCACTCTATTGGCCGGTCCGCGTCGGCCTTGACGATGCGCAGCTCGACGTGGCATCGGCCGGCCGCGCTGTTCGCGCTGTGCAATTCCACGACGTGGGTGTGGATGTAGGGCTGCGGGTGCACGTCGCTGAGCACACTTTCGTACATTTTCTTAAGTTCGGCGCGGCCACGCGAGACGACTTCACGGTCATGGGCCTCTACGACGAACGTAGCATCCTCGGTGAAGAGGTTCACGAGGCCCTCGAGGTCTTTTCGGCATAAGCAGTCGCAGTACAGGACCGGAAGGTCGCGGATCGCTTCGCGGTCAGCAAGCTCCCGCACCAATTCGTCGGTCGTTTTCATAAGAATTCTCCTTGGAACCTTATTTTTCGTGGCCAAGAGCATGAATCAGCAAGTGGCGCTTACGGAAGCAACGGATGCCGCTTCGTCGGGAGATTTTTCGTGGAGAGAGCTAAGTGGGGATTTTGTTGGTATTGACACACGGGTACCTAAGGGCAGCCGTGTGTCGATTGCAACAAAATCCCCAGCTAAGTGGGGATTAGGTTAATGTTGACACCTAGCTACAAAGTTGATAGAAAACGCTTAAGGAATGGGCAGAACTCGGGGCGATCTGTAATCGAAGAAGCTCTGCCCGATAATCTTGTGCGCCTAGTTTACTTCGACGAATCGGGTATTCATCGGGCGAAAGACGAGCCTTACGAAACGGTGGCTGCCGTCATGGTTCATGGCGATGACCAGATGCCTGCCATCAATGCCGATTTACGGATTCTTAGAGAAACCCTCCCCTCTTATTTGAAGAAAGATTTCGAGTTTCACGCAGCGAATATGTTTAAACATTTTCGCAAATTCGGGGAAGCCTCAAAATATGCCGAGCCGATGCGAGCGTTTCTCAAGATAATGCAAAAGCATGAAGTAGAAATTGCGGCAGGGATGGTCTATCGACCGGGCTTCGAAGAATACTCGAAATTTAAGGGGCGCTCATACGATTGGGCATTTATGACTGCCATCGAGAGGGCGGCAACTTGGATGAAGGAACGCCATTCCACTGAAGGCGCTCTATTCATTTCAGACGATGCCACACGTTCTCAAAACGACTTCGCCCGATATGTACGCGAATTTCGAGAGGGCATTCCCGGTGATGAAGAATTTAGCGAAGCCGCTGATTATATCGTGGACACGATCTTTTTTGGCGCGTCTCACGCTTCGAATGGAATTCAGATGGCCGACTTTGCGGGATTTTTCCTTAAAAAGCATCTCATGGGGGATAAGTTAGCCGCCCCTTTTTTCCAGATCATTCGAAGCCGGTACGTGCATGAACTAGAGGCTGATTGGGAAGTTGAAGCGGAAGCGACGAAAAAGATAAAATGAGCTATTTGCCGGCTCAATCCTGCCCCATTCCTTTTAAGAGTCGATCTCAGGCGTCGGATATCCTCATAGGTCTTTGTGCGCTCTTTGACCACTTCAATTATCTTAGATAGGTCGGCGTGCCCAGCGAGTAGCGGCGAGATCGACATTGAGCCAGCAGGGGGCGGGTCGCTGATGCGTTCACGGAGATCTCGGGCCAGAGCCGTCAAACCTATGGATAAATCTTCGATCTGCTTGTCTTGAGCGGCGAGCTTACTTCGTTGTTCGCGTCGCTCGCGAATTGTTCGGCCGAGAATGGCGTCCTGTTCGTCTGTGCTCATTATTTCTTTACCATCAGCGGCTTCAATAGCTTCTTGAATTTCTCAGGGTCGGCCTTTCGGAGTTCTTCCCTTAGCCGCTCGTCTTCCTGGCGCGTTTCTTCGCTGATCGGATGTTTGCCTTTGTCCTTGCGGGGCATCTCGATACTTTAGCGCGGCCACGGCTTTTTTGCCACTACCGCTTTTGGCTACACGTCGTAACCATCGCGGCAAACATGTCGGGATTTTTGCGATTGTTGAAACGGAAGGAAAATTCGTTCAGGTACAGGGGGAGATAGGCTTTACTAACGTTATGGTAGGTTCCGATGATGCCCCGCTTGACCAGCGACCAGAAGGATTCAATCGAGTTTGTGTGAACCTCGCCGCGCACCCATTCATCCTGAGTGTGGTTCACCGCTTCGTGGGGCAGGCCGCGTCGGACGTAGTTGTAAGCCTGATTCTCGTCTGTGGCGACCAACTGGACCTTATCGCTGGTGACGCGGTCCACGAAGCTTGAGAGGGTAGGAGCGTCCATACCGCCGATGACCCGCGCCACGACGTTACCCTTGCGAGCTATGGCCCCGATGACTCCAACCTTGGCGTAACCGGTAGCCTTCCCGGCCTTGCGGAGATCCGCGCTTTTCTTGCCCTTGTGCCGATTACGGTCCTTTCCGCCGATATAAGTCTCGTCAACCTCGACCACGCCATCAAGCTTGTACATCTCGCCACGCATAGCCGCGCGCCAGCGCTGACAGATATACCAGCTTGTGTGGTAGTCGGAACCGGAGTTCTCACCAAAGATGACCCGGTGAATCTGAAGCGCGCTGATGCCTTTCTTCGAGGTCAGCATCAGATAACCGATCTTGAACCAAATGTTCAGGGGGATCTTGGTATCCTGAAAGATGGTCCCGGTGATGACCGAGAACCGATAGCCGTTCTTCTGGCAGATTTTGCACTGCCAATGCCACGGCTTGAAGTTCAGCTTGTAGACGCGCGGGTTGCTGCAACGAGGGCAGGTAACGCCATTGGGCCAGCGCATATCAACCAGAAATTGCTTGCAGGCTTCGTCATCGGAGAACTGGGCGTCAAAGTCACTTATGGTCTGCATGCTCAATAATTTAGCGCGTTTGAAGTCAGGTGTCAATAGGAACCTAATCCCCAGCTAAGTTGACATAATATTTCTTATGCGAAGTTTAAACCGGGAAATCAGCTGGGCGTTTGAGGGCTCGACGACGCCGGGCAATCAAATCCTTTGCTGGAACAGAATGGTCCGATGGAGCCGGGACGGCTTTCGCCACTTGTTCGTCCTTGTGAGTTCCTGCGAGAGTCACTCGCTCAGCCATTTCTCGGTGTGGCGAGAGGCGTACCAGCATGGACTGTCGCCGGAATGCGGGAACAGCGCGTAAACACAGGTCTCCTTTTGGAAGCCGCCGTCTTGGTACTCGGTCCGGTTGCCCTTAAGCGACATCGCGTAAAAGACCCGAACCTGCACCTCACCGTAAACCTGGCGACCCGGTGGAATCGGGATCCAGACGGCGAGCGTGTCGGCGAGGTACAGGACGAAGAGCGCGGCGACGGCGAGAACCACGATGCGTTTCATTTCACCCTTATGATTGCAAAAGACCGGACCGGGGAAAATCGCCCCAATCGCGAGTAACCATCCTGTTTTGCGGTGGATTCGTTCACCGCCCCACCCTTCCTGTTGACCAGAGGAGTGGATTGACTTCATGGACAGGCTTTCTGGCCTGGCGCTGGAGTTTCTGTATTTTTCGTCTTAATCTTCCCCCAAGCCGGAGGTAGATCGATGAAAGTATGGCGAGTCCATCGCTACGCAGCACCGGCGGCAGCACTGGTTCTGGATGACCTCGAAGAGCTTGAGCCAGCCCCCGGCCAGTTACGAATTGCGGTGGGAGCCGCGGCGCTCAACCTCAATGACACCGATATGTGCCGAGGCATCTATCCGACTATCAACCCGCCCCTGCCCTTCTCATTAGGAATGGAACTGGTAGGGCGTGTCGATAGAACCTCGCGCGGGCTCGAGAAATGGCTGGGCCGCCGGGTCGTCGCGGTCCCGCTTGGTGGCCACGGCGGCTACGCTGAGCAGGCGATCGCCACCGAAGACATGGTCTTCGACGCGCCCGAGCAGCTCGATGATATCGGCGCGGCAGCCTTTCTTATCGCATTCCAGACGGCCCACCTTTTATTCATCGAAGGGGTCGCCTGCAGGCGGGAGAAACCGTGCTGATTCACTCGGGAGCGGGCGGAGTTGGTTCGGCGGCAATTCAGCTCGCGGTCGCCGCCGGCGCGCGTGTGATAGCAACGGCGGGCGGCCCGGAGAAGGTCCGGCTATGCCGCGAATTGGGCGCCGCGATAGCGATCGACTACCGCGCCGGCGACTTCGTCGAACCGGTCCTGGAGGCAACCGGCGGACGCGGCGCCGAGGTCATCTGCGATCTGGTAGGTGGCGACGTGGCGTTGCGGTCGTTTGCCTGTATCGCACGTGAAGGGCGTTATCTTGTCGCCGGGTTTTCGGGCGGTCAGGTGCATGGCGAGGCGGGGCTCCCGCCGCGCGCGGTTGCGAAGGGCAACTTTGCCGTGATCGGTGGCATGATGGGATGGCGCGATATCAACGACCCACGGGCGCGGCGCGCCGGTTTTAATCCCTACCCCAGGGCGGTGGGCCAGGAAATCCACGATGAATTGCTGGGTCTGTTGCGATTAGGCCGAATCCGGCCCGTAGTTGGCAAGGTGGTTTCATTTGCCGAAATCCCGGTTGCGCTGGAAGATTTGGAGGCCCGTCGTACTGTGGGTAAAACTGTGGCACGCATTGATTAGTCGCATTCGAAGCCTGGGGAATATGTATTAGACAGATCCTTGCCGACGCGCATTCCCCTGGACGAGGCACCTGTTGGTAGACATTCCTCTGGAAAGGCCCTGCCGGCGATCACCCGTGGCGGCGGGCAATCGCGATGGCAGGCGTCGAGTAGCGGGTGCTTTACATCCTGCGCCACAGTTATACGACGCTGATGATTCAGGCAGGATAGCCTCTACAGTGGATCGCCCACCAGCTTGGCCACGTAGGGTCAAGAAGATTGATCAGGTGTACGGGCGCTGGACGCGCACGCCGGAAGAGGAGCCGCTGGACCTCGATGCGCTCTTTTTGCAGATCATGCGACTCCCGAAACCCGCTCAAACGCCGCAGCGTTTGCCAAACCCCAGCCGAACCGTGGATGCTGCGATTCTCGCCGCACCGAAAAGCCCTGTAATTCCGCGGGACGTTGGCGATTGGAGTGCCCCGGCCGGGAGTCGAACCCGGACTTGAGGTTCCGGAGACCTCCGTGATGTCCTTTTCACTACCGGGGCGTTGGCAGAACTAAATTCATTATCTCATGGACGGCGTCTGGACAAGCTGGACCGGCGGTTGGCTGGTTGGGACGCCAAAGATATCCTCGCTCTGAAGCATCATGGCGAACTTGAAACTCGAGAGCCTGGCGCATGAGCAGGTGCTCCATCTGACCACGATCGGACGAGTCTCCGGAATACCGCGCGAAATCGAGATCTGGTTCATCATCCAGCGCGCGAAATTCTACCTGTTCTGCGAACATGGCGAGACTGCTGGATGGGTCAAAAACATCCGGCGCAATCCCAGCGTCAGTGTGCGGATTGGCGGACACCAGATTCCGGCGGCCGCCCGCGTGCTGGACTATCAGGCGGATCGCGAGCTATGGGACGAGGTCCAGGCGATCGCCGACCGCAAGTACGGATGGGGCGACGGCTTGCCAATCGAAATTGCCCCTAACCCTGCCGTAGCGTGCTCAGAGGGGTCGAAGAATTATCATTGAGATGAATTGCCCGCGTTCGTCTGAGCCCTTTCGGCCCGCGCTATCCGATCCTCTATATCCGCGTTATTGGGATCCAGGACGGCGGCGGTCCTGAACTTCCGTAAGGCGGAATCATATTTTCCGGCCCGCAGGTACGCGTCACCTTCGGCGAGTTCCTCGTTAACTACCCTCACAAGCGTACCAACTGAAATATTGGAGACCGGTGGTGATGCTTCGGAATTATCAGTCTCGGTGGCATTTTCGGTCACTGGCGCGCGAGCAGTCGCTCTCCTAAGCGAGCCGGATTTGACGCTCGATTGGGCAAGTCGCGCACGCTGTAAGAGGTCGGCAATCTCGGGATTGCCCGGATGAGCCGCAAGCGCCCGTTCGAGATGGTAGATGGCATTGCTATACCGCCCGGCTTCGAATGATGCGGTTCCCCGCCTGAGGTCATATTCGAGCCGCTTTTCTTGCTTGGCTGTTAACTTCCTGCCGGAAGGGGGCGCTTCAGGCCTGGACACGAGAACCGGCACGGAAGCCGGCGCGACGGCATAAGGGCCGGGAATCGCATATCCGGTCGTGGCCGGCTTTCCCTGCGGAATATTGCTCAGACGAGTTGTCAGCGCACCACCCGCGGTTTCGGCTCCGTTGGTTGCGACGATGGGTCGGGCGGTAGTTGCACGCGACGCCGCAGCCACGACCGGCTTGGCGCCTAGGCTCGCTTGCGGCCGTTGCGCGAGGTCGGTTTTGGTTTCGACTCTTTTATGGCCTTCCACTTGGCTTCCAGAGGGCGGCTTCGCGAGAGAGGCCACTGTTTGGCCACCGCTGGCCTTGGTGTCGAAGGCGTGGCTAAACCGAAGACCCGGACGGCCCGGTGCGAACTCCAGGGCGAGAGCGGCTACAGCCAGAGCCAAGACACCAGCCGCCATAACGAATTTCCTTTTGGCACGCATCCATTGGGCGGCACCACGAGGTGAACCAATCGCATGGTCGCCGCGGAGCTCTGCAACCTGCAACAGATTATCAATCTCGGCGCCGGCCGCGCGCACGTGACGCGGCTCGATCGTGGTGCTGCGCTCCGCATACGCGTGTAGAAGCGCATTGTGACACAGGTTATTAATCTTTCGCGGAAGACCGTCACTGAGCTCCGCTACTTCGTCCAGCGCGCGCCGTGAGAAGATCTCGTAGCGCGCGCCCTGCTCTTTAAGCAGGTAACGAACATAATCGTGGATCTCGGAGCCGCGCAGCGGGAGCAGTAGAGCCCGAGCGCCGATCCGCTGGTTAAGAGCCCGCAGCTTGGGATCGGCGAGCCTTTGAACGAGTTCGGGTTGACCGACGAAAATTATCTGAAGTGCATGGCGTTGGGGCGGCCTGGAGTTGGAAAGCAGACGCAGTTCCTCCAAGGTTTCGTCGCTCAATCCCTGGGCCTCGTCAAAGATTAATATCACCCGGGCCTTACTTGCAGGGTCGGCTATGAACGTCTTGATTGCCTGAAGATGGGCGAGCTTTCCCTTCCCGACGGGATGGATCCCGATTTGCTGGACGATGATGCGAAGCATTTCATCGAAGGGCAAGGTGGGATGATTGATCTGCGCGATGCGTACGTGCTCGTCGTGCAGACGCGTAACCAGCGCATGGATCAGCATGGTCTTGCCGGTTCCGACTTCTCCAGCAAGCAGGGTCAGGCCGCTGGGTTCGCGATAGGCCCATTCGAGCGCCGCGAGTCCTTCGAGGTGTGCGCCACTGCGAAACAAAATGTCCGAAGCCAGAAATTTGAATGGTTCGCCGCGTAGTCCAAAATGATCGTTATACATGAGCTCTCATCCGGGGGAGCAGGCGTAACTACAGTTCAGGCAAAAGCGGGTCACTCGCACCCAATTCGCTCACTTTGTGCGAAATGTCAAACGAGCACGTTGCCGCGTTGAGGCAAATGCCATCGATTTCCCCACTTGGGAATCGATCTGATTATACTTCGGAGTGACGGCAGACCATAGGTTTGGTCTTAGCAATGGTTTAATCGATTGGGATAAAGCTGTTGTTTGCTTGTAAGAAAATAATCAACTTGTGTATCAATCAGCTTGAATGACAACAATTGAGGAATGAGATAGTGATTGTGGCAAATTGAACGAATAGCAAGAGGACTTCACAACTTTGAACTCGAGATACTGCCATCGCAGGAATCGAGGTTCGGCGGCCGAAGGGGATGGCGCGGCGAAATCAGAATTCGCAGATCATGCCCGATGAGCAAGCTCTCCTTATGACGACAATCAGAGGTGTCATCCGAGTCCCACGCCTGCAATCAACTCGTCGAACGCGGAAGTTTTGCCGCTGATGCTGCCGGGGCGCGCCGCGGCATCGTTGTTCAACAGGAGCTTTGGACCGATGGTCAATCGGCGCGCACGATATGTTATGGTCCGGCTCAGGAGTTACCATCGTGGCGACGACAACGACCCAATCCAAATCAGCCGCTATTCGCGCTCGGCTCAATCATCCGATCATCGATTCCGACGGTCATACCGCGGAGTTCGAACCGGCCCTGTTCGACTACTTGCGCAACGTTGCGGGCGCAGGCGTCGTGGAGCGGTTTAAAAAACTATCCAACAGCCCGATGTCCTTTCAATGGTACCGGATAACGCCCGCTGAGCGGCGCGACCGCCGGCTGGCACGTCCGCTGTGGGCCGCCCATCCGACCCGCAACACGCTCGACCGCGCCACCAGCTCGCTGCCCAAGCTGCTGCATCAGCGCCTGCCCGAGATGGGAATCGACTTCACGGTCATCTATCCGAGCTTCGGCATGGTGTTGCCGAATCTGGGTGATGTGGATCTGCGACGGGCGTCGTGCCGCGCGCTCAACAATCTTCATGCCGACATCTTCCGTGAGTACGCCGACCGAATGACGCCGGTGGCCGTGATCCCGATGCATACGCCAAAGGAGGCGGTTGAGGAACTGGATCACGCGGTCAAAACGCTCGGGTTCAAGGCAATCCTGATGCCCGCGTTCGTGGTTCGGCCGGTCCCCGCGGCCGTTCGCCGGATTCCGGAGGCGGCCCGTTACGCGCATTGGTTCGACACCTTCGCTCTGGACAGCGAATACGATTACGATCCGGTTTGGGCCAAATGCCTGGAGCTCAAGGTGGTGCCCAGCTTTCACACCGGAACGATGGGCCTGGGGACGCGCAATTCAATCTCCAATTTCGTCTACAACCATATCGGACATTTCGCCGCGTCGGCCGAGGCCATCTGCAAGGCGCTGTTCCTGGGCGGCGTCACGCGCCGCTTTGCGGACTTGAGGTTCGCGTTCCTTGAGGGCGGCGCCGGATGGGCCACGAGCCTGCTGTGCGATCTAACCGGCCATTGGGAAAAGCACAACGTGGAGATGGTCGCGAATTACGACCCCGCGGCGCTCGACCGGGATCTGATGCGCCGATTGTTCCGCGAGTATGGTGGCGACTACAGGGCGGAGATCGCTGCGAGTGAGGAAGATCGCTCGCAGCTTTTGTGGGGCGCTCCGCAGGACCCCGCCGATTTGGACGAGTTCGCGCTTTGCGGCGTTAAACGCAGGGAGGACATCCGCGACCTGTTCGTGCCGAAGTTCTTCTTCGGCTGCGAAGGCGACGACCGCATGACCGCGCTCGCGTTCGAACCGAAGAAAAACCCTTTTGGAGCGCGCCTGGGAGCAATCTACGGCTCGGACATGGGCCATTTCGATCTGCCCGACATGCGCGACGCGGCCGCCGAAACCTGGGAGTTGGTCGAGCGCGGATGTATCAGCGAGGAGGATTTTCGCGACTTCGTGTTCATCAATCCGGTGCGCGCCAAGGCCGAGGTTAACCCGGATTTCTTCAAGGGCACGGTAGTGGAGGACGCAGCCAAATCGGTAATGGCGCGACGTTGAGTTGGGCATCATCGTGCGGCAGGGCAGATTTCAACCTGATCCGTTTTAATATTCCCCTATCAGGGACTGTCGAAAACGGCTTCCAGCTTGGAATGCGCTGAAGAGGGACTGATGATGCCCTCTCGGCTGACCAGGGAGAGTTAAGGTGTGGGTTTTTGGAAATCTGAGCTTGCAAAAGTTAAACAATGCTCAGAAAAAAGATCCCCCCTCACCCTGCCCTCCCCCATAGAAAAATGGGAGAGGGCACAGAAAGTGTCGCTTCTCGTGCTCTTTCAGCAAACGCTTCGCCATTTTTCGACAGTCTCTATTATCAGGGGGAGAATATAATCTACAAACCTCGATAACGGGCCGGGCGCTTCTCCAGAAACGCGGCGATTCCTTCGCGGCTTTCGGCGTCGTGCGAACGTTCCGCGATGGTTCGCGATTCGGATTGCAGATGGGTTTCCAGAGAGTCGTCGAAGCTCTGGCGCAGCAACCGTTTCGCGGCCCCAAATGCTCGCGTCGGACCGTCGGCCATTTCTTTCGCCAGCGCCTGCGCGGCGGCCGGCAACTCGGCATCCGCTACGACCCGGCTGACGATACCCCACTCCAAGGCCTCGCGGGCCGACAGCGTGCGGTTGGTCAGAGTGAGATCCAGCGCTCGCCGCAACCCGATCAGACGCGGGAGAAAGAAGCTGGTGGAGGCATCGGGCGAGAGCGCGGCGCGCGTGTAAGCCATCGTGAAGCGCGCGGATTCCGCCGCAATCACCAGGTCGGCGCCAAAGACCAAGCCCAGTCCGCCGCCCGCGGCGCTGCCCTGAACGGCAGTGATTACCGGAGGATCCATCCGGGCGATGAGCGAAACCGCCGCGTGAATGTACGTGGTCATCTGTTTCAGCAGGACACCCAGGTCATCCTTGCGCGCGGCGAAGGTCTTCAAGTCGCCGCCGCCGCAGAACATCTTTCCCATAGCGTCGATCAGGACGGCGCGGACGCCAGGATCCTCGTCGCATCGCAAACAGCCGCGTCATACAATTCTTGCGACATCTCCAGGTTCAGCGCATTGGCCGCGTCCGGCCGATTGAGCGTCAGATGCGCGATGCCGTCGATTACCTCAAACCGTAACGTTTTATAGTCCATATTCCCTCCAGGCTGAACCTATGCGATGGCCGCCAAGGCACTTTAGCGCCGGGCGCGGCTTGCGGCCATCTGCAACCGCGGTTTAATGGCAGCGGCTCGCAGGGACGAGTACTTACGAAGCGGCGTTGCGCCCCGCTGAGAGAAACGAGGAAATCATGCTGTGGAGATTGCTGGGTCCGCTGAGCGGAGGCAGGTCTCTTACCGACGCGTATAGCGCGGGCGCTTGTTGCGGTGAAAGTTCCGTGCCGAAGACCCGGTCCCAGAAGCCGGTGGTAACTCCCAGGCAGTATTTCGGCCGCCGCAGATGATGAACCAGATGATGGGCGCGCAAGCGCTGCTCGATCGGCGTCAGCCGGGGAGCGAAGTGAATCCGATAATGGATAAACTTCGTAGGCCGCAAAACCGCACAACACGCCAAGGTAGAAGACCACGCCAGGAGCCCATCCGAACAGGACCAACAACAACGCCAGGACGGCTGCCGAGGGTAGCCAGGTTCCGATCGCGAAGACCGCGTGCGGATCGCGATGATGCACCGCGTGAATCGGGGTGATGAAGGTCGTGTGCAGATGCGCCAGGCCGCCATGGAGGGCATACTCCAGCAGGGTCCAGCCTGCCAACCCCGCGACGAACATGGCAACATTTACAATCATCACAAAACTTTAATGGAACATGACGACACTCGCAACGATTATGGCATGGAGTTTGTCCGCAGCACGCAAGAATCGTCGCTGCCCGTTTGGGAATCAACAATTGAGAGTTACGCCGGACCGAAGCAGGTTCTCGCCGATCCACTTCGAGTGCGGGCTGTTCGTCCCGGCAGTATCCGATCCGCGGGATCAGCGTCGCGTGGCTGACACGCGGATGACGGCGACTGCTACTTTAGCAGACCGATCCGGGCCGCCAGAGATTCGGTGAACACGAAGCCGTCCTCGCCGAAAAATGCGAGCCTGATCAGGCTCGGATGTGGGAGGGCCGCCGGAATCGCCCATTCTTCGAAGCCGCCGGTGACGACGCTGGGCACTGCGGTGGTGGTCGGTGTGACGGTGCTGATCGAGCGTTGCGCGGATATCGCGACCGGAACGGCGTTGTTTGAAACCGGCTTCACCAAGCTGATTACGGGCTTGACGACGGTCTCAGTGCCGGCTTCCTTGGCGGTCAGCAATTTTCCGATCTTGTTGACTCCGTCCTCGGTGAACCCGACCTCCAGGGAGCCTTCAGCCGACCCGCGCGACGCGACGTCCGAGATCATTGCCATCGCCGTCGGGACGGTCCACACCGTGACCGTGTTGGTGCGCGGGTCAAGACGCACGATAATTCCCGCCAGCGCATCGCCGGCGACTATTTGTTCATTTTCAACTACTTTGACCCGTGAAAGCCGTTTCGCACCTGGCACCTGCCACACGGTGATGATGTTGGTGCCCAAGTCGAGCGCGCCGATGCGGTCTCCCTGGGTGAAGATAGACCTGGGTTCCGTCCGCGGTGACGGCAACGCCCGATAGCCTTGATCGGCTCGAAACCGGTATGGGACTGGCCCATTCAGTGATCTTATTGGTCTTGAGATCGAGCGCGCCAAGTTTATTGCCGCGGAACTCGGTGAAGTAGATCTGAGACCCTGACAGCGCCACTTCATCCGGCACGCTATCTGCCGTCGGGATAGTCCACGCCTTTACCGTGCTGGTGAGGGGATTCAGGCGCATGATCTGGTTGACGTTGCCGGCTGCAAATATCGAGGTCACCGTCCACCATAGCCAAGCCGAACGGATCCAGCGGAGGCTCGCCGGGGAAACTCCACTCGGTGAATTTGTTGGTTCCGCTGGATCCAAGGCGCCGAGCCGGCTGTCGAGGAACTCGGTGAAGTAAATGCGTTTATCGTAGACGGGGAAAGATCTCTCCAGGTCCGGTCGCCGGTGGCAGCGCCCATTCGATAAGCTGGCGATTCTCTGCCCGCGCCGGAGGGCAAAAAAACCCCAACCAAATACCCAGCAACGCCATCGCAACCGAAATTCGCGCCACGGCTGACCAGAAAGCGATTTCGGGTCGTCATTTTCCAACTCACACAGAAATGGTCGGCTTCGAGCCGACCCATGTCAATGCAAATAAATGACTGCGCTGCGCTTCCAGGGCGTAGGTCAAGGCACGTTTGGATGAAACATGCGATGATAGGGCACGCTATTCGTTGGGAAGGATGATCGGCTTGATGTCGCTGAAATTGAGCATCGCCGCATACGCGTCGTTGATGCGCGACAGCGGATAACGCGTCGTCACCATCGCGTCGAAGTCGAAGCGGTCGCGGTTGTTGCGCATGAACTCCATCGCCCGGTAGTAATCGGCGGTCTCGGCTGACAGCGAGCCGAACACGGTCATCTCGCGTCCGACGACGGCGCTGGGCACGAACGGGATTTCGTAGGTGTTGGTCTGGCCGATAGCCAGGTAACGGCCGCCGCGGCGCACCATCTCGACCCCTTCCCGGAATGCCATCTTCGCGCCCGAAGCTTCAATCACGATATCCGCGCCGCGGCCACCGGTCAGCGCCATGATCTGCTCGTGACGCTCTTTGGGTCCGGCGCTTTCAACCGGAATCAAATGGTCCGCGCCCCAACGCCGCGCGATTTTCAGGCGGTCTTCTGGCGCGCCGATGACGATCAACTTGGCGACGCCCGCTTTGGAGGCCATCGCGGTGGCAAACAGTCCGACCGGCCCCGAGCCCTGGACTACCACGGTTTCGTAATCGTGAATCGCGCCCAGCTTTTCGAATGCATGCACGACCGTACGCAGCGCGCACGACGCCGCCGAGGCCCATTCGCTCTTTACTTCGTCGGGAATCCTGATCTTGCCCGATCCCGGATAGACGTAGCAGTACTGCGAAAATCCGCCGACCAGGTATGGGTACTTGCGGCACGAGGCGAAATTGTAGTTGCGCCGGTTTGGGCACAGCGATTCCTGCTTGGTCACGCGGCACCAGAAGCATTGTCCGCAAGTGGCGGGACTCCAGATGATGCGGTCGCCTTCGGCCAGCGGTTGCCCCACCGCGTCATACTTGACGTCGCCCGCATCGACTATGGTGCCCATCATTTCATGGCCGGGAATAATTGGGAGGAAGGGCTGGATTGGGAGCATGATGGTGCCGTCCCACATGTGGATATCGGAGCCGCACAGCGACGCCACCTCGGTCCGCACCAGCATCCCGCCCGGCTCGAATTCCTGGGGCACGTCGACTTCTTCGATGCGATCGGCTCGTTGAGACGGTTGATTACCGCCGCTTTGCAGGTTTTGGGCAACGCCGCCATGAATCTTTCCTCCGGGTCGCTTGCGTGGGCGCGATTCCTTTCAACTCGATCCGGCTGCGCATGTCAATTCGACCGCGCAGCAGGCGTCGAGCATACGGTTCATGCTGCCCTTGAGCCCACGCGGGACTCCGGAACGATACTCGGCGCGATCTCGTTTAGCCTTGCGGCTTGGGCGTAGCGGACTCGGCAGGCGTCGGCCAGAAGCTTTCGTCCGCGGCCTGATCAAAGGTCCAAGGGCAGGTCTCTCCGATCGCGTGGTCGACGAGATCGAGCTTCCCGAGCGCGTCGTTGCGCCCCAAAGGCCACGCTCTTGCGAACAGATCGGCGGCGCGGCATCTTCAGGCCAGGGTTCGCCTGAAGCAGTTCTTGTATCTGGATTCGGGAGTTTCGGGCGCTGTTGGTCCAAAGACGTAGATTGTCGGCCCGAAGCTGCCCCGACGCGTGCGCGAGTTTCAAGAGATGCTCGATCAGTACCCGGCAATAGCTCTTCAAGCTATCCGCTTGTCGGCCCGCCAAGTCCTCGACCTCCTCCGCGAGATTGTCCCAGTCCACCGCCGCCGCACGGCGCTCCCGCAGTGCGCGCGCTTGCTCCAGCGCCCAAGTGTACGGGTCGCGCTCGTATAGAGAGCCATCTGCGCTGTCGGATTTCATCGCCGCTTTCGGGGACATGGGTTTAGTCTAAGCGGTCGTTTCAGGCATGACAACGCGCCTGAGCAGTCCTGGCCGGGAGCACATTCATTTACCTTTGGCAGTGCGCGAAGTCATGCCGGGCGGCTTGGTGGCGCGCCCGTATGCTCGCTGTCGAGCGGCACCAGCAACTTGTGCAGGATACGGTTGAGCGTGTCGATTTCCGCGGAGGTCAAGGTGTTAGCGGCTTGCATTTCGGGCTCATCGGATAGCACGCCCAGGCTGACCGTCGCGTCGATCAACTTGCGGCCGCGCGGCGTCAGGCGGACCAGGACGCTGCGGCGGTCGTTGGGGTCGGGCTTGCGCTCGACCAGGCCGAGTTGTGCCAGATGGTCGATTTGCCGGGTCATGGTGGCAGAGGGCGCGAAACACTCCTTGAGCAATTGAGCCGGATTCAAACAAAAAGCAGGCCCTGCGCGCCGCAATGCCGCGATTAGCAGCAGTTCACGAACGTTGAGTCCGGCCTTGGCCGCGACCCGGGCCAACGCGGCGTCGAAAAAGAACGCCGCCCGCTGGATGCGCGACACCGCCGCCATCGCCCGGGTATCCCGGTCGGGGTACTCGGCATGGATTTCCTCCAGCATCCGATCGACAAAGTCCCGCCCCTCGGTGTTATCCTGTGACCTCGGCATCTGTGCCCGAATCTTCAATCCCGTCCGCATCGTAAGTAAAACAGCCTACGATGGCACGCGGGGGCGTCACAAGTGGCGCAACGCGCCCGCGGGGGCCGGGATTGACATAAAAATAGCGGGCGAGGTAGAAGCTCGAAAGATACTTTCAAATGGAGATACTTTGAGCCCGCGCGGGCGGTGCTCCGCCATTCGCCGCCACGCCGAGGGAGAATCAGCCGCGATGAAATACAATGTGATTTCCGCCGACTCTCATATCAACGAGCCACCAGGCACCTGGGTTGACCGTGTTCCGGCGAAGTTCAAAGACCTGGCGCCGCGGGTCGTCGCCACGCCCGACGGCGGCGAGGGCTTCAAGTTCCCCGATGAGACGCATGTGCAGAGCTTCGGCCTGGCGTCCGCCACATTGCAAAAGGGCGTTATCCGCGGTCCCGAGCAATACATTCCCAACGGGCTCAAGTTCGAAGAAATCGCCCGCGGCTCCTGGGACCCCAAGCAGCATCTCGAGGACATGAAGACCGACGGCTGCGACGCCTCGGTGCTGTATATCGGCGTGGCCGCCAACGTTTACAACATCAAGGACCCGGAACTGCGTCGTGGCCTGCATCCGCGCCTTCAACGACTGGCTGGGCGAGTTCTGCTCCTACGACCCCGCGCGCCTGATCGGGCCGCCGCTGCTGCCGGTCGAGGAGGAGAGCATCCAGGACGCGATCGACGAACTCCATCGCAACGTCAAGCAATGGAAAATCAGGACCGCGCAGATTCCGATCTTTCCATGGAAGCGCTATTTCGACAAATTCTACGATCCGCTTTGGGCGATCGCGCAGGAGATGGAAATACCGCTGGCTTTCCATCGCGGACTCAACCGTCCGTTCGCGTTCGGTTCGCCCAGCCAGGGCGGTCCGTTCATGTCCAACCAGGTGATGCGCGACTTCTCCTACTGTATGCCGTTTGCCGACCTGGTATTCGGCGGCACCTTCGACCGCTTCCCTGAATCTGAAGGTGGTCTCGGCCGAGGGCCGCACCGGATGGCTGATCCATTTCGTCCAGCGCTCCGACGAGAGCATCAGGCGTCACGGTCCATGGTCGAAGGTGAAACTCAATCGCCTGCCCAGCGAGTGCGTGAAGCACAATATCTATTCCACTTTCATCGAGGACCGGGTAGGCATCCTGATGCGCGACCTGATCGGGATTGATACGCAAATGTGGAGTTCCGATTATCCGCACAGCGACAGCACCTGGCCCAATTCGCTCAAGGTGATCGAGCAGCAATTCGAAGGCGTGCCAGCCGACGTCAAATATAAAATGATCGCCGGCAACGCGATTCGGCTGTACAAGCTGAACTAGCGCTTGTAGTCACGAAAGATTAGAATGTGGTCATGAACGTATCGGTGCGCGAATTCAAGGCGAAGCTCTCCCGCTATTTGAAGGATGCCCGCGCTGGTCGCGACGTAGTGGTCACGTTGCGCGGGCGCCCAGTTGCTCGTTTGTTGGCAATTGCGGAGGAAACTGGTGAAGAGCCAAAGGCCGAGGAACTGTTGCGTCGGCTGAAACTTGTTCCCGGCGTCCGGCTGGGCACGGGCGGCAAGCCTCTCGGTGCGAAGAAACCTATACGAATCCGGCATGGGCAAAAGACTCTCGCCGAGATAGTCTTGGAGGATCGTGGTTGATTCTTTACCTGGACACGTCGGCGCTGGTGAAGCTTTACGCGGACGAGGTGGGCAGCAATATTGTCCGCCGAGCAGTCGCGGACGCCAATCTCATCGCGACCAGCTTGTTGTCTTATACTGAAACGCGTTCGGCGCTCAGCAGAAGACATCGCGCCAGGGAAATAGGAGCTCCGGATCTTGAGAGATGCAAGCAGGAATTCGAACGGGATTGGAACGATTTCATCGGTTACCTATTGATGAAGCCGTGGTCCGCAAGGCCGGCGACCTGTGCGAGGAGTATGCCCTGCGCGCTTTTGACGCGGTCCATCTCGCCGCGGCCGATTCTATCCAAGCGGCGCTGCGCGCCGCAGTGACATTCGCTTGCTTCGATGGTGCGTTGAACGGGGCTGCGGCAGCCTGTGGCCTCAGGCCGTTAAGCCAAGCTCAAGGCTGATTGAGGGAATCGCGGGCGGGATGCCCGAGGGGATGCCCGCGCCACTCGAATTCATGGTCTCGCGCCACTAAGCCAAGCCCAAGGCTGAATGGCTGTGTGGCCGGACCGCCATCAGCGCAAGACCGCGCGCGCTGGCGCCGGTGGGCGGTCGCGCTCATAATGCGCGGGGAGATCAGGTGCCTTCATGAGCTACATGGTCGGAGTCGACATCGGCGGGACGTTCACCGATTGCGCGGTTTTTGACGACCAGGCCGGCCGCTTTATCACCGGCAAGGCGGCCACTACTCCGCAAAATCCTGCCGAGGGATTCTTCAACGCATTGGAAGCGGCGGCGTCGGCGGCTGGCCTCGACGTGCGCCAGTTGCTTTCCAACGCCGCGACTCTGGTCAACGGCACCACCGTCGGCACCAACGCAATCGTCACCAAGCGCGGCGCCAAAGTGGGCTTGCTGACTACCGTCGGGCACGGCGAAGCGCTGCAGATAATGCGCGGCGGCGGGCGCACCAAGGGGCTTTCGATTGATGAACTGCTTTACATCCCCGGCGCCTATAAGCCGGAGCCGCTGGTGTCCAACGACTGTGTCGAGGAGGTTTCGGAAAGGGTCGATTGCAAGGGCAATGTGGTAGTCGCGCCTCGACGAGTTGGGTGCGGAGCAGGCGTTGCGCCGGCTGCTGTCCAAAGGGATCGAGGCGCTGGCCATCTGCCTGTTGTGGTCGCCGATGAATCCCGCGCACGAGCAGGCGCTGGCCGCTTTGGCCCGGCGCATCGCGCCCGGCCTGTTCATCAGTTGCTCGCACGAGGTCTCGCCGATGGTGGGTGAATATCCGCGCGCCGTGGCCGCGGTGTTCAACGCCTGCATCGGTCCGTTGATGAGACGCTATGTCAACGGTCTGGAGAAGCAGTCGGCGGAGGCCGGTTACGGCGGCCAGTTACTGTTCGCGCAATGCGTGGGCGGATGCGTGCCGGCAGCGCAGGCGGCCGCCGTGCCGCTTTACACGGTGGACTCGGGTCCGGTCAGCGGGGTCGCGGCCTGCAGCATCCTGGGACCCAAGATGGGCTACCCCAACATCATCACCACCGACATGGGCGGGACTACCTTCGACGTCGGCATCGTTTACCAGGGGGCGGGATTGACCCGCAGCGCGACGGTTCTGGGACGCTACGAAATGGCGGTCTCGATGGTGGACGTGGTTTCGATCGGCGCCGGCGGCGGCAGTATCGCGTATATCGATCCGGCTTCCGGCGGCTTGCGGGTCGGACCGCGCAGCGCGGGCGCCGAACCGGGGCCGATGTGCTACGGCAAGGGCGGCACCGAACCGACCGTCACCGACGCCAACCTGGTGTTGGGAATCCTCGATCCCGATTATTTCCTGGGTGGGAAACGGAAACTGGATGTCGATCTGGCGCGACAGGGAGTAGAGCGGTTGGCCACCACACTGGGCCTGGGCCTGGAGGAGACCGCGGCCGGAATCTGCCAGATCGTCGACAACATGATGGCCGGTGAAATCCGCCGGATGACGCTGTTTCGCGGCTACGATCCGCGCGAGTTCGTGGTCTTCGCGTTTGGCGGCGGCGGACCAACCCACGCCGGCGCTTACGCCCGGGAGTTGGGCGTCAAGCAGGTGATCGTGCCGCTGGGCAACTGCGCCGCGGTGTGGTCGGCGCTGGGCACCTACGCCGGCGGCGTCGTTCACGTCTATGACCGTAATGAATTCATGCGCGAGCCTTTACAGGGTCACGCCCTGAATCGAATCTTCGCCGAGATGGAAGCGCATGCCCGCGCGCAGCTTGCCGCCGAGGGCTTCAGCCCTTCCAATATGGACTTTGAACGCTTCATCAGCCTTAAATACGGGGCCCAGATCTCTTCGTTGGAGATCCCGTTTCCCAATGCGGGACTGGCGCAGCATGAGGCCGACGGCTTGATCGCCAACTTCGAAACGACCTACGCCAAGCGCTATGGCGAAGGCGCGGGTTTTCGCGAAGCCGGAGTCGAAGTGATGAAGCTGCGTTTGCGCGCCGTGGGCCGGCTGCCTGACGTCAATCCCGGCAGATTCTCGCGGGCTCGCACCAACGGCCGCTCGTCCGGGGCGACGATTGCCAAGCGCCGGGTCTACTGGTGGGAGGCCGAAGGCTTTCTCGATACACCGGTGCTGGACGGCGAACTGCTGGCGGCGGGAGACGAGATCAAGGGTCCCGCGATCGTCGAGTTGCCGCACACCACGATGCCGGTCCGGCCAGGGCAGACCAGTCATCTGGACGACTATGGTAATATCGTCTTGAATGTCGGCGGTTGAATCCGAATAATTAAACCTAAACGAAAATAATTGTATACCGGGATCAAACATCTCCAACGCCAGGAGAGCTATGGGGCAGCTATGAGCACAACCGCAGGGCAGGAATACAAAGTTATCGGGACACGGCCAATACGCCACGACGGTATCGACAAGGTCACGGGGCGCGCCAAATACGGCGCCGACTACAGTTCGCCGGACATGCTGCACGGCAAGGTCTTGCGCAGTCCGCATGCGCACGCGCGGATCAAGTCGATCAACGTGGAAAAGGCGCTGGCGTTGCCCGGCGTCAAGGCGATCGTGACCGGCAAGGATCTGGTGGACCTGCCCGGCCGGCGGGAATCGTTGGGCGAGATGATGATGAACCCGCGTGACATCTCCCACAACATCCTGGCGCGCGACAAGGTGATGTATAACGGGCACGCGATCGCCGCGGTTGCGGCCACGTCGCCGCACATCGCCGAGGAAGCACTCGGCCTGATCGAAGTCGAATACGAGTTGTTGCCGTTCGTCCTCAACGTCAAGGACGCGATGGCACCGGGCGCGCCGATTGTGCTCGAAGACCTCCGCAACCAGGAGTTCGGCCAGATCGTCGGCAACGATGCGATGGATCTGTTTATGGCGCCCTCCAAGGGCGCCTCGGACAAGCCCGGCAATATCGCCTCGCACTTCCAGTTTCAGCGCGGAGAGCTCGCGGCTGGATTCAAGTCCGCCGATTACATAGTCGAGCGCGAGTTCAACACCCAGATGGTCCATCAAGGCTACATCGAGCCGCACAACGCCCTGGGGATCTACCATCCGGATGGCCACGCAACACTGTATTGCTCGACTCAGGGGCCGTTTGACGTGCGGCGGCTCTGCGCACTGCTGCTCGGGATTCCCCAAGGAAATATCCGCGTGGTGCCGGCGGAGATTGGTGGCGGGTTCGGCGGCAAGACCACCATCTATCTGGAGCCGCTCTCGCTCTTGCTGTCAAAGAAGACCGGCCATCCGGTCAAGCTGGTGATGACCCGGGCCGAGGTTCTGCGCGCGACCGGTCCGACTTCCGGCTCCTGGATGAAAGTCAAAATGGGCGCCACCAGGGACGGCAAACTGACCGTGGCGCAAATCTTCCTGGCGTTCGAGGCCGGCGCTTTCCCGGGGTCGCCTGTCGGTCCCGGCGCGATGTGCGCGATCGCTCCCTACGACATACCGAACTTCCTGATCGACGGCTACGATGTGGTCGTCAACCGTCCCAAGACCGCGGCCTACCGAGCCCCCGGCGCCACCAATGCGGCATTCGCGTCGGAGTGCGTGATCGACGAGTTGGCCGAGAAGTGCGGGATGGATCCGATCGAGTTCCGGCTCAAAAACGCGGCCAAAGAAGGGGTTCGGCAAATCATCGGACCGAAATACGGCAAGATCGGTTTTGTCGAGGTTTGCGAAGCGCTCAAGAACTCCGAGCATTACAAGACCAAGCTGACGGGTACGAATCGCGGGCGCGGCGTGGCGTTCGGTTTCTGGTTCAATGCCGGGCATCAATCCTGCGCCACCGTCAATGTCCACGGCGATGGCAGCGTTAGCGTGGTTACGGGCTCCGTGGATATCGGCGGATCGCGAGCTTCAATGGCGATGATCGCGGCCGAGGTGATGGGCGTCTCCGCTACCGACGTCAGGCCGATTGTAGCCGATACCGACTCGATCGGTCAGACCGACGTAACGGGCGGAAGCCGGGTGACATTCGCCACCGGGATGGCGGTGTATGAAGCCGCTCACGATGCGGTCAGGCAGCTCAAGGAGCGCGCCGCCAAGCTGCGGCAGATGAAGCTCGAAGACGTGGAGTGGACCGAGGGCAAGGCGGTCTCGCGCAACAATGGCGTCAAACCGGCCAGCCTCGCGGAGCTGGCGATGACGATGCCGATGACGGGCGGCCCGATTATCGGACGGGCCACGGTTAATCCGCATAGCGTCGGCCCGGCGTTTGCCGGCTTGCTGGTGGACGTCGAAGTCGATCCGGAAACCGGCAAGGTCGATATCCTCCGCTGTACGGCAGCCCAGGACGCCGGCAGGGCAATCCATCCGAGCTACGTGGAAGGCCAGATGCAGGGCGGCACGGCGCAAGGTTTGGGTTGGGCGCTCAACGAGGAATACATCTACGACGACAAGGGGATTCTGCGCAACGCAGGGTTTCTCGACTATCGCATGCCGACCTGCCTTGACCTGCCGTCGATTGAGACCCGTATCGTCGAGGTGCCCCATCCGGGCCATCCGCTGGGAATCCGCGGCGTCGGCGAGGTATCGATAGTGCCGCCGCCGGCCGCCGTCGCCAATGCAATGTACCGGGCAATCGGCGTGCGCATCACGGAATGCCCAATGTCGCCGCCGCGGGTGCTCAAGGCAATCCAGGAAGCGAACAAGGCGACGAAGAAGGCCAAATCAGCGTGATTTTGGCCTCATCTCCTTATCTCTTATCGTCTCTCGATGAATTGAGGGATGACAACCGAAAATGAAGAGTTTGCGGCCTTCGGATCAGGTCTAACTTAACAGTGGAGCGGGCGTCCCTGCCCGCTCCACTAATCCCCCCGCTCGCGTTCATGGCCGGCGGGGACCCCCGCCCCACTGAGGCGTTAAGTCCGCCAGATTTTCTCATAGTATTCCCGAATAGAGCGATCCGACGAGAATGTGCCCATCCGGGCGATATTCAAGATCGACATCCGTGACCATGTCCGCTCGTCCCTGAAGGCCTCCGACACCAGGCTTTGACAATCGACGTATGATTGATAGTCGGCGAGCACCAGGAAAGGATCGTAATTCAAGAGCGAATCGACCAGAGGGCCGGAAGATTTCGCGGTCGCCGCGCGAGAACACGCCGCTGGCTATCGTATTGATTACCTCGCGCAGTTCAGGGTTATTGTTGTAATACGTCGCGCGGCTGATAACCCTTGGCTTGGGCCGCGAATACTTGTTGCGCGGTCAAGCCGAACAAGAAGAAGTTTTCCTCTCCGACATTGTCCAGGATCTCAATGTTCGCGCCGTCCGCCGTGCCAATTGTCAACGCACCGTTCATCGCAAACTTCATGTTGCCGGTGCCCGAAGCTTCCTTGCCGGCGGTTGAAATCTGTTCGGAGAGATCGGCGGCGGGATAGATGAGCTGGCCGGTCTTGACGTTGAAATCCGGGAGGAAGACGACCTTGATCCTGTTGTCCACCTGGCTATCGGCGTTGATCACTTCGGCTACGGAATTGATCAGCTTGATGATGAGCTTGGCCATCACGTAACCGGGCGCCGCCTTACCGGCGAAAATGAACGTGCGCGGCGGCATATTCATCCCGGGATTCCGCTTCAGCCGGTTGTACAGCGTAATGACGTGCAGGACGTTGAGGTGCTGGCGTTTGTATTCATGAATCCGCTTGACCTGAATGTCGAACATCGACTGCCGGATTAATCTTTATGCCCGTGCACTGCTCGGCCATGCTCCGCCAGCGCGCGCTTGTTCGAAAACTTGATCAAACGCAACCTCGTCCTGAACCTCGGAATCATCCGCAAAGAGCTCGAATCCTCCTAATTCGGCCTCGAGATTAGACAGCCAGGTACTACCGATCTTGCGCGTGATCGAGATCGGCTAGCGCAGGATTACTTACCGCAAGCCAGCGCCGCGGCGTTACTCCGTTGGTAACGTTGACGAACTTGTCGGGATACATCTCGGCGAAATCGCGCAGCACGTCGCGCTTGAGCAACTCCGTGTGCAGCGCCGCGACGCCGTTGATCCTGCGGCTGGCAATGCTGGCCAGATGGGCCATCCGGACGTAGCGGTCTCCGGCCTCGTCGATGATCGACGACCTGCGTGACCCGATCCTCCTCGCCCGGATAACGTTTCCGCACCTGAGCCAAAAAGCGCGCATTGATCTCGTAGATGATCTGCAGGTGACGCGGCAGCAAGTCGCCGAACATCCGCACAGGCCACTTCTCGAGCGCCTCGGATAAAAGGGTATGGTTGGTATAGGCGAAAGTATGGCGCGTGATTTCCCACGCCGCCTGCCAACCCAAGCTCATAGTCATCGAGCAGCAGACGCATCAACTCCGCCACCGCTATCGAGGGATGCGTGTCATTGAGTTGAACCGTCCAATACCGGTGAAACTCGGTTATCGGCCGGCGCCGCAGCCGATGTAACCTGAGCATGTCCTGCAGCGAGCAGGACACGAAGAAATACTGCTGCTCGAGGCGAAGAATCTTGCCGCCCAGTTGCTCGTCGTTCGGATACAAGACCTTGGTGATATTCTCGGACTGGACCTTTTTTTCGACCGCGCGGTAGTAGTCACCGGTGTTGAAAGCCTGAAAGTCGAAAGACTCGTGTGCTTCGGCCTTCCATAGCCGCAGCAGATTCACCCAAGGCACGCGGTAGCCGAGGATCGGCGTGTCATGTGCTACCCCCTTGATGCTCCGATCGGGAGTCCATCGGGCGCGGGTCATGCCCCGACTCACCAGCTCCGGATTCGACCTTGCCGCCGAAGCCCACATAGTGGAAGTTTTGCGGCCTTACGATCTCCCATGGATTGCCATTGCGCAGCCATTCGTCGCTCATCTCCACCTGCCATCCGTCATGAATCTCCTGGCGGAAGATGCCGAACTCGTACCGAATACCATAGCCGATCGCGGGCATCTGCAGCGTCGCCATCGAATCCATATAACAGGCGGCCAATCGCCCCAAGCCGCCATTGCCCAGCCCGGGCTCCTGCTCCTGCCAGCTCAGGTCCTGAAGATTCTGACCCAATTCGGAGACCGCGCTGCTCCACCTGCGGATAGATTCCCAAACCGAGAATGTTGTTGTGCAGATGCGGTCCCAGCAAAAACTCCGCGGATAGATAGGCAACGACGCGGTCATAATCCGACGCGCGCGCATCGGTGCCGCTGTACCAGTGTGCGACGAGCAATCCCCGCACCGCCATCGCCAGGGCCATGTACCAGTCATTGCGCGTGGCATAGCGCGGCTGCCTGGCCAGCGCGAGTTCTAAATTTTCCAAAATCCGTTGCTTGATCGCAGCAACCGAAATGTCGTCTGTCGAAGTCATGCGTTCGCTCCTCGGGAGCCCAAGAGAGGCAGTGCCGAGCCTAGCAGCCTGCGGAAAACTTCTTATAGTCGCGTCCAAAAGATCCCGCGCAAATTAACTGTTCATTAAATGTGCGCCAGGCAACCAACGGCGGCCGGGCAGGCCTGCATCGAAACTCAATAGAGGTGTGGGTCCGGATGAAGCGGTAGATCCGTCGGAGTGAAAGCTTTAAAACGAGTTGAATGAGCTTGGGAAATGCTACGAGTTTTAGCCTCGGCACGAGCTGGCCTCATGCCTTGGCGGAAATTGACGAAGATGAAGCAAAATAGCCGAAAAATGGTTGAACGAAATCTGAACGAGAATCGATCGGAACCGAGAGTCGAGCCGTTATCCGCGGCTCAGAGTTGGCCTTGGGGCGCGTTTGCTGGTGACGCGGGCGTTACAGCCGTCCGCGTCACCCGCACCACGCCCTGTTAGAGGTTACCTGAAGCGTTTTTAGCTTTGCTGCGCGATTTTCCCACAGCCTCCGCTTGTTTCAGCTCTTTGGACTCGGCGCCCGCAACCGCCTCCTCCGCTTCACGGGCGCTTCGATCGACCTGGCCGTCGTGGTCAAACTCTTTCACATCACGGTCGTACTCGCGCGCCGCCGCCAGGCCGGCCTCGTCATGTCCGGCGTTGGCATCCTCCGTCTGCAATTCCCATTCGGCCCGATGCCAATGGTCGAGATCACGACCTTCTGGCCGCCCTTCAGAAATCCAGATCTCATAGGCGCGCTCACGAACTCGATGTTGTATCGTCAGTGCTCACTGCTGTTACCTCTTGTTGTTGAATAAGTATCTCCCGTTGTTGCAGTCGCCGCTATAAAGCGGCGCTATTTCGCAGAGCAGCTATCTATAAGAGATAAGACTCACCGGAAACGGCCGGGCATTCCGCGACCGGACACAAGGTCGGACGGCGTACGAGTTCACGCCATGCCTGATTTATTGGTCGGTAGAGCTGGTCTGAAGGGACTGCCATTCTCCGGATTCCATTTGCTTACCGTATTTGGTCATGACGTCGGCTATCGCCCGCATCATATCAGCGCGCATTTCCAGCATGCGGCCCGCCATCTTGGGGTCTTTGGAAATCATCCGCATCATCTCCATGTGCTCCTGGACCATCGGCATCCCCATCATTCCCATTTGGCCCATCATTCCCATTTGCCCGTCCCATTTCCATTCGCCCATCGCGGGCCCTCTGCATCCGATGCCCACGCATTGCATGCATGCCCATGGATTCGCATTCGGAGGCTTTTGCGGCCTTCACTTCGGGGCTCTGCTCTGCGAGGTTGCTCGGAGCTTGCGCCTGCGCTGCGGCGGCGGACGGTTGACTCGCCGCGGGTACCGGTTCGGGGGCAGTCACCGCGGGATTGCTGGCAGAACCCTGCCCTGAAGTATCTTGAGCGCGGACTTCCCATGCCACGAGCAAGGTCAACGCGAGGCCGGCGAACAGTCCGAAACAGCACTTCATCGTGAGATTCATGATAAGACTCCTTGGGAATTTAGCCGATAGATAAGGTTTTCACTCCGAGAACGACAGGTAGCTGCGCATTACCTAATATTAGTTTCACCCTTGGCAAAGAGATCCACAACAATTTTTCATTCGGAGCGCATATTGAAGTTTGTCAACGGCAACTTCAAAGAGTTCCCCAAAAGCGCCTGCGCGAGTTCGCGGAACTGATTGATGCGATGATCGTTCAAGCCCCCGGTCTGAGCGAGAAAGGTAAATCATACGGGGAGTGTCCCGCCTCTGGAACCGCAATCGAAGACATCGATCAGGGTTTCAAGTCTAGCGCGCACCAGCGGTTCGATCAACCGGTGTAGGATTGACCGTTTCGATCGATTGACGGAAGCGAACGGGACATCCATAATCTGCGCAAAATTAGTCTCGGATCAGCCTAATTTGCCCCGGAGCCGCTGATGCATTGGCGGCAATCCGCTTTTTCAGCCATGTTCGCCCGGCCGTTCATGGCCGACTTTATCATAGTGGCCTGTGTTGAGGTAAAAGCGATTACGAATGCAAATGTTTGGTCTGGCGTTACTAAGATTGGTCACGCGCTGACAAGGAAAGAATGCAATTTGGTCGACCGGGACCACAGGAATATTGGCTTCGTTCTTAAACCCGATAGAATGCCTCATCGTGTTTAACATGAACCGTGCGGATACTTGCTGGTCGAAATTTCCAAAGGCTGATGCGGCGTGACCAACGTAAATGGCGCCGCCAACGCCTTTCTGCTGGTCTACGTGGGGTTGTTCCCGATAATAAACCCAATCGGCACCGCGCCGATTTTCCTTGGCCTGACACGACATTGTACCGAGAAGGAACGCAACACATTTGCGCTGCGGGTGACGCTCAACAGCTTCTTCCTGCTGCTCGGCTCGCTGCTCTTCGGCTCGTACGTGCTGGAGTTCTTCGGTATCACCTTGCCCATCGTGCGGGTCGCCGGTGGACTCGTTGTGACTGCGACCGGCTGGAACCTTCTCCAGGCGCGTGATGATGGCGATGACGAGCAGGCCAACCATAAACCGTTGACGCCGAGCGACGCGTTTTATCCCCTCACCATGCCGATCACCGTAGGCCCAGGCTCGATCGCGGTGGCGATCACGCTCGGCAGCCAGCGGCCGCGGGTGGCCGACTTGACCGAGCTCGCACTACTGGGCGGCGCGGCCGTAGCTGGCATCATCGCGATCGCCGCGACCATCTATGTGTGCGACCGATTTGCCGAGGGAACCGTCGGCGTGCTCGGCGAGCATGGCGTCAATGTGCTGGTGCGGCTATCGGCCTTCATCCTGCTGTGCATCGGCATCGAAATTATGTGGAACGGCTACAGCGTCCTCGCCCACATTGCCGGCTAACGATGAAGTTCCTGGCAATCGCGGCCGGCGTTCGCCCACTGCTACTAGGCGCTGTCGCATCGTCCGTCAGCCGGGCTCAGATTTGGACGGGCATCGGAGGAACAAAAATGTCTCTTCATAGAAAACATGACCACGGCAGTAAGATGTTGGACGTTATCTATGCTTCCAGCGATCTTTCCGCGGCGGTTCCAAAGTACAAGATTCCGCGCGAGGAGCATTCGCCGCGGACCGCTTACGCACTGATCCACGACGAGCTGCTGCTCGATGGAAACTCGCGGCAAAACCTCGCGACTTTCTGCACCACCTGGATCGAACCCGAGGTGCATACCCTGATGGCCGAGTGCATCGACAAGAACATGGCTGACAAGGACGAGTATCCGCAGACCGCCGAGATCGAGAGCCGATGCGTTCATATCCTCGCCGATCTTTGGAATTCGCCCGCTGCTTCACAGCACCATCGGCTGTTCCACCACCGGCTCCAGCGAGGCGGCGATGCTCGGTGGTCTGGCGGCGAAATGGCGCTGGCGAGCCCGGAGGCGCGCGCAGGGCAAGCCGGCTGACAAGCCGAATCTGGTTTGCGGGCCGGTGCAAGTCTGCTGGCACAAGTTCGGCCGCTACTTCGATGTCGAGGTCCGGGAGGTTCCGGTCGAGGGCGACCGTTTGCTGATGGGTCCGGAACAGGCGCTGGCCCGCTGCGACGAAAATACCATCATGGTCGTACCTACCCTCGGCGTGACGACGTGCTGCCAGTACGAGCCGGTCCAGGCCATCGCCCAAGCTCTGGACAAGCTCCAGAAGAGCAGCGGACTGGACATTCCAATACATGTAGATGCGGCCAGCGGCGGCTTTCTTGCTCCCTTTTGCGACCCCGACCTCGTATGGGATTTCCGCTTGCCGAGAGTCAAGTCAATCAACACGTCGGGGCACAAGTTTGGCCTGGCTCCGCTTGGCGTCGGATGGGTGGTATGGCGCGATCAGGCGGACCTGCCGGAAGACCTGATTTTCCGCGTCAATTACCTGGGCGGCGATATGCCGACCTTCGCGCTTGAACTTTTCGCGGCCGGCCGGTCAAATCGTCTGCCAATACTACAATTTTCTCCGACTGGGTTTCGAAGGCTATCGAAAAATCCAGAACGCCTGTTACGAAACGGCCCAACACCTGGCGGCTGAGATCGGCAAGATGGGACCATTCCGCATCATTCACGATGGACATGGCGGACTTCCCGCGGTCTGCTGGACGCTGCGCGACGGGACCGAACACGGCTTCATCTCTTTACGATCTTTCCGATCGGCTCCGTGCGCGCGGATGGCAGGTGCCGGCCTACTCGATGCCGCCGAACCGGGAGGATCTCGTCGTCCAGCGGATCCTGGTCCGCCACGGGGTAAGCCGTGACCTGGGCGACCTTTTACTGGAAGACATCCGCCGTTCGCTTGCGCTTTTCGAAAAGCATCCGGTCTCGCAGCCGCTCACTGAAACCGAGGCGGGCGGTTACAATCACAACTGACCATATTTCCGGCATAGCTAACATCCTTTTCAGGTGCCGGCCGCCCGAGCGCTTCAGCGGGCAGATTCGCGCGGTTACCTTGATCTCGACCAGCGCGCCGCCGGCGACCTCGGCGACGCTGGTCGCGGTCCATGCCGGATATGGCGGCTTGAGATAGCGATCCCTTACCTTCATGAACGTGGGCGCGTGCTGGCTCAAGTCGAAATGCAGCGTGAGCAACTCGATGATATCGCCATAGTCCTGCCCCCGCTTCGCCCAATACCTGCCCCAGCAACTCAAAGGCCCGCGATGAACTGGGTCTCGGGATCGGCCGGGATGGTGCCGTCGGGCAGAAGGCCGATAACTCCGGAGCAAAATAACAGGTCGCCGTGGGCAACCGCCGCCGAATATTTGAACTCCTGAAAATGGCTCAACATCTCCTTCGGATTGTAGTGTTTTAGTTCTCCCATGGCGCTTGCCTCAAATTTGATTAGGGCTTGATAACGAACAGAGTGTATCCGAAGTGCCTCCTCGGCAGCCAGTTTTGCCCGGAATTCCGTGGGATTGTATGTAGAAACTACAGGGTAAGGTCGCGAGCGGTTTGGCAAATTCGGCATCATGTCCCATAAAGCCCCGATTTTCCGGCAGTACGAATGGTACGTTGATTGCTCCAAGTAACTCTCGCAAGACGTGAAACCACGACTTGGAGGTTAGAACCGTGAAAATTCGTGTACCATTGGTCCTTTTGGGCGCTCTTGCTTTGAGCATCAACGCTTTCGGCGTCGGCTGTGCCGAAGAGGCCGCGACGGACTACTATACTACGAGTACTACCAGCACGGTGCCAGCGGTGCCAGTCGTAGTGCCGCGGATAGCACGATAACCACCTATTCACCCACCGGTGTGATGGTCATTTCGCAGGCCAATCCAAGTGCGGTTACCAGCCAGACGACCACGACCTATGCCGCCCCGGCGCCCGCCGTAGTGATTCCAAACCCCGCGGCCCCGATGCCGGAGAGCCTGGCACCTGACACCACTGTGATGCGACGCACGACAACCACGTACTCGGCCCCGGCGGTAGTTGTTCCAGCTCCAGTTGCGGTAGCCCCACCCGCTAGCGGTAACCAGGCAAACGACGACTACCTATGACGCATCGGACGAGCCGACTACTGTAACCACCGAAACAGTTCCGGTCGCGCCGAGCGTTACCACATACAAAAAGACGACCACCACGACGACCAGTTCAGACGAAGACTATTAGTGGTCAGAGCCTGATAATATCAATGTGATGTTTTCAATAACGCGGGCTTTCCGTTTCCCTCTCCCACATTGGTGTGAAGGGAGAGGGAAACCGCTATTGCTTCTGCACCTGTACCACTACGTGCCAGGGAGAGGATTAGGGAGCAATCAATCTGACAGCGGTCCATGACTTGAGGGTTATCAAATTCAGGGAGCTTCCGTTTGGTGACGCCGAATCGGCGAAGCAAAAGGAAATGCCGGTGAACTCTGGTGCTGCTGTGGCGGCGAGGGAGAATCTGCCGTGTCTGTCGCCGCCATTTGCTGTTTTGTTTGACCCGGTTGGCCGGACACTCGGGGCAGCGCCTTTGAATTATGGGTGAGAATGCCGCTGAATCAGCTGCATTGGCGTTGGCTTGATGTGATTTCTATAGGGTAAGGTCAGGTTACCCGACCATTGAGCATCGGGGAACAGATAGTCAAGGGCGCCCCTTTGCGAGGCTTCGTCCACGGTACCAATTTCGATGGCGGTTTCTCGGACTTGATTGTTCGCGTTTGAGATTTCCATTATTCGCTCACCTCGGTTGACGCCGCCGGTGACGGTTGCTCTGCGAGTTACAAGTTCTCGGACCAGGAGAGTGCCGACAAAGGAAACGATCGCGCAGAGGCCGACCGTCGCAAAAAAATGGCGGCGCACACGGCGTTTGTGCTCTTCTGCCGCAATGCGCAGTACTCGACGGGCGAAGCCGGAGCTCAACTGCGGATCAGGAAAATCTCCCCGATCCCCCATTTATCTCCCCCGGGAATCATCGCCGCTTATACCCTTTTGCCGAGAATCCGGCGGAGGCTTTCCCGCGCTCTGAACAAACGCGACTTAAGCGCCTGCGTGCTGAGCCCCGATATCTGCGCCAGTTCCTCGTAGCTTCGGTCCCGTTCCACGGTAAGTTGAGCAGTTCGCGCTGAGCGAGAGGTAGCTGGCGCAGCGCGCGAGCCATCGCGTCTATTCGGTCGTTATCGTCAGATGCCTCGATTTCCGCTACCGAGTCATGTTCGGGCTCGTAGGCAACGAACATGCGGCGCCAACCCAGACGCCGGCGTTGGTGATCCATGCAAACGTTGCGCGCAATCTTGAACAGCCATGGCCTCGAATACCTCCGGCGATTTAAGGCGCGGCAGTCCGAGAACCATCTTGACAAAGATAGTTTGACAAAGATCTTCGTAATGAGCATCTTCGCCGATCTGTGAGATGACAAAACCCGCTACCCTTCCCTGGTATTGACGAATCAGCGCTTCCAGTGCCCGCGGGTCTCCATCACATGCCAGCATGATGGTCGCGCGCGGAGGCGGCGGATAGGCGAGTCTTTTGTAGAATTTTACTCGACGCACTATGCGGCATTTCCGCGCGCATTCCGTGGAGACCTAAGGTTGTAGGACGGGCTCGGATGAATTCCCGGCGAAACATCAGTTCATAATTTTTTCCGCCTGCGTCTGCAGCTTTTGATTTACCTGGACGATGCGGCTTCGCTGGTCGGCGGTCATCAGGTTGCGGATTTTGAGCGCGGTATTAAGCATCCGCTGGTCGATCGATCCCTGGATCCGCGCCGCGCGCTGTCGCAGCGGATCCAGATCCGACATGCTTATGGAACCCGGGCTGAGAAGTTCGCTTGCAATCCGCTCATGTAAAGAGTGGAGATGGAGGAATAGCGGAGCAACCTCTTCCCTGTTCGACTCCAGCAATCGCTCAACCTGAATTTGCTGATCCGGGGTGAGGTTGGCGGAAGTCACCAGCATCATCAAAGGCGCCATTGGTCCGGCTGCACCGTCGCTTTTGCCGAATTTCATCAAGCTATCTTCAGCTTTTGCCATCGATCACATCGAAATCAGCACTATGACGCTTCCAGTAAACAGCAACAGCAGCATCTTCTTCACGCAGTCATCCGAATTCATTTCCTGCGAATCCTGTTTCCTGGACGCATCTCCCACCGAGGCAAGACGCAGAGGGTGCGAAAAAGTTGCGGCGCGGCCGAGCTCGAAATTTATCGGCCTCCATTTGAACCGGAAAACCGCGCCACGTGATCGGCCCGTCGCCAGGCCCGGCATATCGATTGCGGATTCGCATCTCGTTCCCAGCGGTCTTCACAGCGTATCGAGAAAATCGATCAAATCCTGCTGCTGTCCGGAACTCAACGCTTTGAACGCGGTCGCTGCCGCCTTGCCTTGACCGTCATGCAATTCAATGGCCGTCGGCAAGTCGGTGGCGCGGCCATCGTGCAAGAAAGATCTGGCGCGCGCGGATACCCCAAAGCGGCATCGTACGCATGAGCCTCTCGTCATGTGCGAGGCTCGCGTCATCATTGACACCATCACCCAGGGAACCCATGTCGTGCAGCAGGAAATCGCCATACGGATGATAGGTGACGTTGGCCAGGGCCTGGTTCACGTTTTTCGATACGGCAGTTCCATTGACTGTTGGTGGCAAGAACGACGCCGGATTGCTAGCCGTGGTGATCGCGGACGTATGGCAACCGGCACAGCCAATCTGGTTGAATAACCGCTGGCCGGCTTGGGCCGAAGCGTTCTGCGCGGCTGGCGGTGGCGATTGCAGACCCCGCATGAAATCGGTGAAGCGGTCGATGTCGGCCCGCCCGGTGGAGTCTACCGTATCTTCCGGGTCATCCGCGGTTTGCAGCGTCACGCCGAATTGCTGCACGCCCATCGCACAGGTCGTGTTGGGTAGTGCGTCGAGATCGTTGGTGATGCCAATCTCATTGAAATAAGCGTCGGCGGCAAAACCGATCAGGGTGGAAAAATCATCCTTCCAGCCAAAGCGCGCGACATGTGGAGTATTTAGAGCGTCTCGCGTCGCCGCACTGACTTCACTGGCGAGACCATCAAAGTTATCGATGTCAGAGACCATCCGCACGGTACCTCTAATCGAGTCAGGCTGCGACGCAGCGATGGCCTCAAAGGTGGCATCGGCGGTCGCTTCGACCAAACCGTCACCGAATAGAGGCAAGCTCTGACGGTGCGCCACGCAAGTTGGCGTCCCGCTGAGTCCGGTATCATTGGAGCTATCCGCAATACATGTGGGTAAGCTGGGGCGAGAAACCCCGCGCGATCTCGACCTGTTGGCAGGCGGACGGCGCATTATCCGGGATGCCGATTTCCGCGCCCAGCGGCGGCGCGATTTGTCCGAATTGAAAAATTGTCGCAATTCCGGCCTGCGACAACGGTCCTCCGAACATCATATGATCGACCGCGAAGATCTTTACCGGTGGTCCGCCGGTTGACAGCCTTTGCTCCATGAGCGTCAGGCCGCCACCACCACGAGCGGGATTACTGTGGCATCCGGCACACGAGGTATTATTGAACAGTGGACCAAGCTGACCCGGCGGGGCCGGAAGGCGCGTTAGCCGGGTTGAGCGTTTCAACTTCCTGAAAATTCAACAGGCCATTATTGAAATTTGCCAAATCGGCGGAATTACTCGCCACGCCTGACAAGGGCGCGCCAAACCCATAAAACGCAAAAGGCGGCACCCCCGCCTGATTCGATTGATTGCGAAAGTGCGAGGTCTTGGGGCCCGCGGAGTTCTGCGCATACGCATTAATCGTGATTAACCACAAGCCCGCCAGTCATGAGCAGAGGTGCGTGGCAAATATAAAGCCATGAGCGGCACTATTGGCTGCGATTCGCCGTTTTTCGCCGTTTAATGACCATAAAAATATGAACCGTTTAGCAAAAAATACGATGCGTCGCATTCTCCAGCGCTCCTCGCCAGAGATGATCAGTGGTGCCGAATCGAGCAAAGCCAAGTCTTGCTTGATCGCGGGCGCATATGCTGAGCAACGGCTTATTCGACCTAATATGTATTGAATCTTTTCATTAAGGGTCTCGCGCCAACGAGCAGAGCAACCGTCGGGAGAGCCACGGCCGCCAAAGGTGTGAACTTCGATCGGCTTTGACCGATATAGACGGTGGCAACGATGAGTACTTCGAAAATGGCGTTTATCTTTCTGCATTGAAGTTGCCCGGCGTCACTTCTCGCGCCGTGCCTGATTTCGCCTCATCGACCAGGCAAGCTGGAAAAAAGCGTCCGCCGTCCACTCCTTTTCGTTGCGCTCCAGCATCCGCCGCTTCCGCAGTCCGATTCGCCTCGCCTCACAGTCATCACCTTCGCGAATCAAAGTCACCGTCACCGCTGACGATCTGGTCGCACCGCGCCGGTACGCTAACCGTGGATGGCCCGCACTTCGCGCGGACGTCTATTCCGGTCACGCCGAACAGATCCGGCGCCGATCAGACTCGTAAAGAGACCGCAATTCGAGTCCGAGTACGCAGTCAAACGCCACTTTCAGGTACAGGAGAATTACACAGACAAGAGCCGCTTGTTCTTAGGGCACAGCATACCCGGGATTCACGCTACGGCTTCGCCGAGAGCCGCCGTGGTTCTCATCCGAACAAAATAGAACTGTCTCCCACCACCAACAAACCCGTCCCAATCGTCAATTGTTCCCAAAATCCCACTCCGCCGATTACATCGAAGGCGGCGCCACTGACAGCAAGACGCTGATACCCCCAAAAAGTTCCGGTAGATCGGAGTCGTTTAACTAACTTTCATTCATGCAGGCACGTTTGGAGTATGCAAAAGATTTGCTGCAGAGCCTCCGCATGAGTTTTCACTTGATACGAGGTGCGCGATAACCGGTGATATTGAGCGGCACCCGGTCAGAAACGCCGTCAATTTAGCGGAAGCCGATCCGCTGACAATTTGCTGGCCATTAACATAAGTAACTTGCTATAACAGTGTTTAAAGGGGCTACCGTGCACATCCGTTATTGCCAGATGATTCGATAGGACACGAATGGACCAGAGTTTGGAGGAGAAACATGAACAAGCTTTCGACTTTTGACATTCAAGTGGTGGCGGTTGTGCTCATCGCGCTCCTGACTGCGAGCAGTGCGGTGGCACAAAACAATACGACGTTTGGCTCAGGGGCGCTCGCGGATCCCTCATCCGATCTTCTGGACGACAGTGCGTTCGGATACCACGCCTTGAGCAGTCTCTACTTCCGGTTTTGAGAATAGCGCCATCGGAGCTGAGGCGCTCTTAAACAACGCAAATGGCAGCGGCAACACCGCCACCGGATTCCAGGCTCTTTTTGGCAACACGTCAGGTGACGCCAATACTGCCAGCGGATCCCAGGCGCTCTATAGCAATAGCACAGGCTTAAGCAATACCGCCGATGGTGCATCCGCTCTCTATAGTAACACCACGGGCGACAACGGCACGGCCAGTGGAGTATTCGCCTTATATAGCAACACCACGGGCAGTAACAACACCGCGGACGGCGGCGAAGCTCTCCAAACCAACACCACGGGCGGCTTCAATACCGCCAGCGGTTCATATTCGCTCAATTCCAATACTATAGGCAGCTACAATACCGCGGCTGGATCCCAGGCCCTCTACAAAAATACGACTGGCGGGAACAATACCGCGAGCGGAACTCAATCACTCTACGAAAACACCACGGGCTTTGACAATACCGCCACTGGTGAGGCAGCTCTTCTGGCGAACACCATCGGCGGTAACGATACCGCCAGCGGATACCAGGCCCTCTATTCCAACACCAGGGGTAGCGACAATACCGCCAGCGGCGCTCAGGCCCTTTTCGGAAATACGTCTGGCAACGACAATACGGCTACCGGAGCAGTAGCTCTTTATAGCAACACCACGGGCTCGGACCTAACCGCGACCGGCGCCGGTGCCCTGGGCTACAACACCACGGGTAACAACGACACCGCGACGGGATACAGCGCACTCCTGTACAATACTTCGGGCGCCAATAATACCGCTACCGGATACGCCGCGCTGCTCAGAAACTCCGCGGGCGATGACAATACGGCGACCGGATTCCAGACCCTCAATAGCAACACGTTTGGCAACTACAACACCGCCACCGGGTACCAGGCTCTTTTGAGCAACTCCACCGGAAGCGAAAATACCGCTACTGGATATACCGCCCTCGTCTACAACACCACGGGAGCCTACAATACCGCCACCGGATACGGCGCCCTCTACGACAACACCGCGGGTAACGACAATACCGCCAGTGGTTTCCAGGCCTTGATGAACAACACGACCGGTGCCGACAATAGCGCGAGCCGGATTTGAGGCTCTCGAAAGCAACACCACAGGCGGCTACAACACCGCCGACGGGCAGAACGCGCTCTACCACAACACGACCGGCGGGAACAACACGAGCGCCGGATACCAAGCCCTGGAGAACAACACTTCGGGTAGCAACAATGTGGCCGTAGGCTACGAGGCAGGAGAGAATATCGCCACCGGCAGCAACAACATCGAGATCGGCAGTCCGGGCGCGAAGGCGGATTCAAATTACATCCGGATCGGCACCCAAGGCACCCAGAAGGCCACTTACATCGCCGGCATCGCCGGCAGTTCGGTAACCGGCGATGCCGTAAATGTCAGCAGCACCGGACAACTCGGCATCGTGATGTCATCGGCACGCTACAAGCGTGATATCCATGATATGAACGATGCCAGCAGCAACCTGATGAAGTTGCGTCCGGTCACATTCCGCTATAAGGACGACCCGGCGGGGACGTTGCAATACGGCCTGGTGGCGGAGGAGGTCGAGAAACTCTATCCGGAACTGGTGACGCACGCGACCGACGGCGAGGTGCAAAGCGTGCGCTATTCGATGCTGACTGGGATGTTGCTCAACGAACTGCAGAAGCAGGCCGGAGAGAACCAGCAACAGGCCAAACGAATCAAAGCTCTCGCTATACTGATGGCCGCGCAAGCGGCCACGGATCAGCGGCGGTCAGTCTCCACTGACCGGCAGATCGCGGAGTTGAAGGCCACTCATGCCCGCGATCTGCGGGAAATCCGGTCCGAATTCGCTCAACGGCTCGCAACCATCGAGCGGACCTTGGCCCTACAGAGTAACGCGAAAATGGCCAAGGCCTTCGAGCAATAGGTCAAAGGCTGATTCGGCGAGGCTGTTGAAGTTAGTCATTTTTATAGAGCCGGGCTGCGTGCCGGTTGTTTTCTCTAGCTCGCGGGATATCGAAGAGAACTCCCGGCTATGGGTTGCCGGACTCCGATACGAAGAAAAAGTAACTGGCACAGAGGCCGGTGATACGGAACAAACGGTCGCCATGGAATTTAAAGGGGTGGCGCTTAGGCCCGTCCGTTTCAGGTAATCACCCGCTTCGCGTGCTTTCCGTTCGAACTGCCGATGCGGTCAGGGCGTCTTCTTCGCCGGCGGAGAGATCGCTACCGCGGCTTCCGCGGTGAGCAGCAGAAAGGTGAATGACTCGTAAAGGTAGAGGCTGACGCTGGTGTCGGTATGACTGGTGTAGCCGATGGAAACGTCCACCCCGAGGTGCAGGTTGAAGTCGCCGCCGCGGGTGGTAAGGACATAAGCTCCCGCGATCGCCGGGGCCCAGATAATCTCATTCTTGACCAGACGCTGAATGTGCTCCAGAACCGGGTAGCCATAATCGCTGGCCTCGCTCAGAGCGGTATAGGCATTGGCACCCAGCAGCACCGCGTAAGGACCGTTGACGCCAACCATGCGGAGTTGAGTCAAAGCTTCGGCGATCGCATCGGGATAGTGAATAACCTCGGCGGGAAGCGTCATTATCGGATTGCTGGTGCCCTGCTTAATACCTTCGATACCGGCGGCGGCGTAGCCTTCGAAGATTGCGCGGTCCTCGGCAAAAGTGATTTGCCGCGCGGCGTCCTTCACCGCCTGCCAGTCCGAGTCGTTGGCGCCCCGCTCGACGTCGTCGATCGCCTGGCGATTCAACTCGAACGGAGCCCGCAGCTCGACCAGCGCTTTGACCTCGCGCTGGCGGGCGATGATACCGTCTCCCGGCGAATCGATGGTGGTTAGGTGCCCGGTGCCAATGGCAGAGAGCATCGAGCCACCCGGCCCCTGCACGTCCACAACCCGACGCCCGGCAAGGTAGCGCTTGAGCGTGCGCGACGCTTCCTCCTCAATCTGCGCCCATGCCGAATCTGAAATCGGGGCCAGCTCGCGATGCAGGTTATTCATGACGGCGTTCTCCTTTCAGGGAGCCGATGCCGAGGGAACCATCGCGCACCGACGGGGTGGATTGTGAGGAATCGGCCGCGGGCGCGGCGGTTGCCGCGGCCGTATCCGTTGCGAGGCTCTCCAGGAGCGTGGCTGACGGCACGAAAAAGAGCGTCCCGGTGACTGCGCGGCTGAAGTCCAGGATGCGGTCGTAGTTCCCGGGTGGCCGGCCGACGAACATATTCGTCAGCATCAGCTCGGTCACCCGCGGCGAACGGGCGTAACCGATGAAATAGGTGCCAAATTCGCCGTGTCCGGGCTGGCCGAAGGCCATGTTGGCACGAAGGATTTTCAATTCCTGGCCGTCCTCCACGATTGTGTTCAATGCATTGTGTGCGGAGGTCGGTTTGACGGCGTCGTCGAGTTCGACGTCGGACAGCTTGGTGCGGCCGATAATGCGTTCCTGGGCCTCCGTCGACAGCGCGTTCCATCCAGCCAGGTCGTGAAGGTACTTCTGCACGATCACGTAACTGCCACCGGCGAACGGTTCGGTCTCGCCAATCAGGGCGGCATCATTCGCTTCCTGACCTGTGGGGTTCTCCGTACCGTCGACGAAACCAAGCAGATCGCGGGCGTCGAAGTATCGAAAGCCCTGCACCTCGTCCACCACCGTAACCGCGTCGCCGAGCTGCGCCATGATGAGGGTCGCCAGCTCGAAGCAGAGATCCATCCGTTCAGCGCGGATATGGAAAATTACGTCGCCCGGCGTGGAGACGGCGTGGCGCGAATCGGCGCGGATCTCGCGCAACGGATGCAGCTCCGGCGGACGCGGCGGACCAAACAAGCGGTCCCAGGCGTCGGATCCAAATCCCATGATGCAGGAAAGGTTGCCCTCGCCGTCGCGGAAACCTACCGCGCGCAGCAAGGCAGCCAGATCGGCGCACATCGATTTTACGGCCGCTCGGCTTTCGCCCCCCGGGTTCACCGTCACGATCAGAAAAATCGCGGCGCGCGTCAGCGGCGCGGTAACCGGCTGCGGGATGGCCGTGGTCATGACGCCGGATTCCATCGGGAGAAAAGGCAATGCGTCCCGGCACGCATTGAAGGGCAGGTTTGTAACAGGCTTCTCAATTTCCCGGTGTGCAACAAAGCTGTCTTTCTGGCGTTGGCTTGGTACTGGAGGATAATGACTGTCGCGGTTCACAGTCAAGCTCATTTTTGCAAAGGACCGAATCGGCCCCAGGAGTCGATGCCGGCTGGTGTGCGGCTGGTCCGCAGACCCAGTCCGGGAACGACAGGCTTGGAGGCCTATGTTTGGAGTTTGTACATTCCGTGCCTTTTTTCGGATGCTCTCTCCCTGACCAGAGACTGTCGAAGTGTTTGTGGTATGCGGTCCAGCGCCGTTCTCATGCGGGGGGTTGGGTTGTGTGCAGCTTTCGCTATCAATGTCGGGGGCTCAAGGATCGCACCGCGCGGATCAATGGAGTCATCGACATTGCGCCCCGGCCGGGCCAGCGCAGCTATGTTCGGGAAAGAATTTACGTTAGGACGTCTGCTCGCGGATGAACTTGCCGATAACCTCTACTGCCTCCTGGCCTTCGGGCAGGAAGCTTGCGAACAATTGCCAGACGTGGATCATCTCCGGCCACACCTCAAGCGTTACTTTCACCCCTGCGGCGCGCGCTCGTGCTGCGATGCGGTTGGAATCGTCGAGCAGAACCTCGGAGTCGCCGACCTGGATCAGTAGCGGCGACAAGCCCTTCAGGTCGGCATGCAGCGGCGCCGCCAGCGGTGTCTTGGGATCCTTTCCTCCGAGATAGGACCGGGCCATCATGAACAAGGCGTCGCGGCTTGCGATCGGGTCCTTGTCTGCCCGCGTCGTCATGGACTCGCCCTTCGCCTCCATATCGACCCAAGGTGAGAGGCATACACCGGCGGCTGGAAGTGGCAGTCCCGCGTCCCGAATCGCCACCAAGGCACCCAGTGTTAGTCCGCCGCCGGCCGAATCGCCCGCCACTACGAGGCGCACCGGCTTAAAACCCTGGTCGAGCAGGAAGCGATAGCCCGCCAGCGCGTCGTCCACCGCTGCCGGGAACGGATTCTCCGGCGCCAGGCGATAATTGAGCCCGAGCACGCGGACTTGCGCGGCGCGCGAAATCCGGCCCAGGAGATCGCGATGGGTATTGACGGAGCCCAGCACGTAGCCGCCCCCATGGAGGTATAGTACGGCGCGATCCGACGCGGCGCCTGGCGCCGTGACCCATTCGGCGTCGACACCATTGGCGCTGACTTTTTCTGTCTTGATATCGGGCTGCGCCGGCGCCGCCATCTGCTCGAACGCCGTGCGCATCTCCGGCAACGTCGCCCCGACCTTGTCTCCGAAAGCCTTCATGGCGTCGATTGCCATCTGCAATTGCGGACTTGCCATCGTCAGGTCCTCCTCGGTGGGTGAATACGCCAGCGCGACTGTCCGTAGGCGCGAGCGCGCTTGGGCGCGTGGCGAAGCCTAGCCGATTTCGGCCGCTATCGCCAAACCGCCTGCGTCGCGTACGATATGTTTCTTTAATCTGCTTAGGGTCAGGGCTGGCGCTGGTCGTATTCGAGATGGCACTCACGGCGGCGGCACAAAGTGCCACCAAGCACGCGGCTGAACCATGGCAGCGGCCGGCCGCAAATGAGGCAATGGGTAAGGACTTCGATCAGGTCCGCTTCAGCGTTGGCGGCTTCACCATGAGCCACCTCACCAGGAACTTCGCGGCGGTGTTCAGGCAGGCTTTCGAAGCGCGCCAAATGCAATTGTCTGCGAAAATTTAAATTAATAGCCACGGCTCGTTACCGCCTGATGAGCGCGATGCCGGCAAGCCTTTTGGCGCTTTGGCCGGCCTTCATCTACATTCAGTTTATTTCTACTGAAGGCCAGTAGGGATTGCAACGAATTAGGTGGCGACAAATTTGCCGGCAAGGCCGGGTCCGGCTCAGCGCTGGCGGCGGCGCGCGGCACCACGTAATTGCAGCGGCGTCGCCGGCGGCCGGCGCCCCAGGGCGATCAACTCGCGCTGGACCGCGCGATTGCCGGGTGCCAGATCCAGGGCGCGCTCCAGGTAACCGACCGCGGTCGGAATCCGTTCCATCGCCACGCACACGCGCGCCAACGAGCGCAGCAGGCCGACGCTATCGCCCAGGATTTCGCGCGCGCGGCGCATCGCTCCCAGCGCCTGGGCCGCCTGCTTGAGCTCGAACAGCGCCAGGCCCATCTCGTACAGCGTCTGCCCAGCCAGCGGATCGAGTTCAAGCGCCTGCTTAAACATCGCAATCGAGTTGCGCGGGGCTCCCTTGCGGTTAAGGTCCGCGGCCGCCGTGGCCAGACGGGCGGATTCCTCGGTAAACACCGAGGCTTCAACTTCAACCGTGGCGCGGTCGCGGCCTAATTCAATTTTGAGGATGCGGGCTTTGCCGCCCAGATACTCACGCACCCGGCGCTCCACCTCGCGCTCACCGTCTTCGAGGCCGAGAAAGATGGCGCCGATCCGATCGCCGATATGATCGTCACGGAAGATAACCAAAGCTTTCTTGTTGACCGCCACGCCAATCGTCAAACACGCTCGTTGGGGTCGAACAGCTTGCGGTACTCGTCGAGTGCAAAACGATCGGTCATGCCGGCGATATAGTCTGCGATTACCCGCGCCGTCGAGTCGCCCTCGGTTTCCATTCGCCGCGCGATATGCGGAGGGATCTGCGCCGGTTCCACCATGTAGGCCTCGAAGAGCTGCGTCAGCACACGCCCGGCCTTCTGGGTCATCCGCAATACCCGGTAATGACGGTACAGCTTGCGGTTCATCAAGTCCTTCAACTCCGCCACCCGCGCCGCCATCGCTGGGCTGAACGCGGCCAGCGGAACGGCCCGCGTTCCTGACGTCCTCGACGCTTGAGATATTAGCCGCGTTCAAGTCGCGCTCAATATTGGTCACGAGATCGGTCACCATCATGTCGATCATCCGGATCACGAGCTGGTAGCGCCCTCCCCTGCCCTGTTCGATATCGGGGAACGATTCGCACACCGAGCGGGTAGCAAGCCGGACCAGTTCCGCATCCTCCAGGTCGGCGCGAGTCAGCATCTCGGACTTGAGCCCGTCGTCGACGTCATGCCCGAGGTATGCGATTTCATCGGCGAGGTCCACAATCTGGGCCTCCAGGCAGGGATAAACCGAAGGATCGAAGGCGATCGCGGCGGGCCGGTCTTTGAAATGGGAGTGCTTGATAATCCCCTCGCGCACTTCGAAGGTGAGATTCAGACCGCGGAAGGCCGGATAGCGTTCTTCGATCCAATCCACGATGCGCAGGCTTTGCGCGTTGTGATCGAAGCCGCCGTAAGGTGCCATCAGGGCGTTAAGCACCTTCTCCCCGGCGTGACCGAATGGCGTATGGCCCAGGTCGTGTGACAGGACCACGGCCTCGGCCAGTTCCTCATTGAGGCCCAAGGCCCGTGCCACAGTGCGGGTAATCTGGGCGGCCTCAATCGTATGAGTGAGCCGGGTGCGGTAATAGTCGCCTTCGTGGTTGACGAAGACCTGGGTTTTGTACTCCAGCCGGCGGAAGGCGGCGGAATGAATGATGCGGTCGCGATCGCGCTGAAACGCCGTGCGGTAGAGATGTTCGGGCTGAGGATAACGGCGGCCCTGGCTGGCGGCCGAGCGCATCGCATAAGGAGCGAGCGTCCGGTCTTCCGCTTGTTCGAGTATGGGGCGGGTGCGCAGCATGTTCAAGCAGCTTCGGACATCCGCGGTTGTCTCTGATTGCGTTAAAGTTACGGTTCAATTCGGGACTTTAGCATCACATCAACCGGATCAAGAAGGCACTCCCCGGAATTATTCAACAGGCTTTGCTCATCGGGGTATCGTGGCCATATAATCGGCGGCGGTGGATGTTGTGGGCGGTGATGGCTACTGCTGGCGGAGCCGGCTGTGCGCCGCGTTGGGACTTGCTGTGGCGCTGTCGGGATGCGCGCTGTTTCGCGCACGCACCCCTGTGCCGCCACCGCAGCAGGTATCGATACCGCCGCGAGGGTCGATCATCGGCGTCGCTTCATGGTACGGACCAGGTTTCAACGGCAAACGTACTTCCAGCGGAGAAGTTTACGATCAGGAGGATCTGACCGCGGCCTGCACGGCGCTGCCGTTGGGAACCCTAGCCTTGGTGACTAATCTGCAAAACGGCCGCAGCGTGGAAGTACGCATCAACGACCGCGGTCCTTTCGTCAAGCGCCGCCAGATCGACCTTTCCCATCATGCGGCAGCCGCGCTCGGAATCCTCGGTCCGGGTACGGCCACGGTGCGCATCGAGGTCCTGCATCTGGGCGCCGTACAGGAACCGGGTTATTTCGTGCAGGTCGGATCGTTTTCCGATTCCTCCAATGCGCAGCGTCTGAGCGACCGTCTGAGCCAGTATTTTTCCGACGTCAGGATCGATCGTCTGAGGGCGGGCGGCCGTCATATTTACCGGGTGCGGATGGGCGCCTTTTCCAATCATGCCACGGCGCTGGCGCGCGCCAACGAAACGGCGCGCCTGGGATTGCAATCGATAGTCGAACAGCAATGACCTGCCGGTCCAGGCGCAAGCTGGTCACGCGCGGATTGTTCGGGCTGGCCGCGCTGATCGTGGCCAGTTGCGCCTACCAGCTCGTACGATCCGGCACCATCGACAGCACCAAGGGCAGCCAAATCGAAGCCGGGGTGCAGAAGGTCCGCCAATTGCCGTTCGAAAAGCCTGTTCCAATGGTGGTGGAAAGCCGCGACGAGGCGGAACGCGACATCGAAGCTCAACTGTCCCATGAGGTCAGCGACCAGGAGTTCCAAATCGACGGCCAAATCGGCTCCCTGATCGGCCTGTACCCGGAAGGTATCGAGCTTAAGAAGGCCACGCTTAGCCTGCTCCGGGACCAGGTCGCGGGCTTTTACGATCCCGATTCCAAACGGATGATTCTGGTCAGCGGGACCATGGATGTCGGACTGTGGGACAATGCGGCCGAGTTCCTGATGCAACGCGATCTGATGGGCGAGATGGTGCTGGCGCACGAGTTGACCCACGCGCTGCAAGACCAGCATTTCAACCTGTCCGGCCAACTCGACGCGCTCAAGGACAACGATGACCGCGCGCTGGCGCTCAAGAGCGTGGCCGAAGGCGACGCGACCATCAGCGGTTTCGGCTACGTGGTGGGCGGGATGGACCAGGTGAAGCTCGACGAGATCGTATCGCGGCTGTCCGACCTGCCGGAGCTTTTCGCCAAGGAGGCAAAAAATGCCCCCGAAGGACTGCGCGAACCGCTGGTCTTTCAATATAGCGAAGGAGTTAAGTTTGTCGCCGAGGCCTACCGGCGCGGCGGTTTCGCCGCGGTCGATGCGCTCTATCGGCAACCCCCCCAATCAAGCCAACAGATTATTCATCCGGAGCTTTACTTCGTGCGGCCCACTCCCCCCGCCGAGATCACTATAGACGGTTACCAGGCGCTGCTCAGCGGCTGGACCAAGGCCGACGAAAACTGCGAAGGCGAATTGATCCTGAGCGTGATCCTGCGCCAGGCCTTCGGCCACAACGCTCTGCAGGTGGCGGTCGCCCGGGCCTGGGCCGGCGACCGAATAGTAAGTCTGCGCAAGGGTTCGGACCTGAGCGTATTGTGGATGCTGGCGTTCAACAGCGAACGCGCGGCCGGCAGTTTCGCTGCCGCTTACACCGAGGCGCTCGACCGTCGTCTGCAAATTCGCGTCCCCCATCGCGTGGATTACGAATCGACCATGGTGCTGGTGGTGATCGGAGAGGCGGCGCGATCGTTTGCTCAACTCGCGCCCACGGTTTTTGCCCAATCGACCATGAAACGACTGCCCGCGCCGCGCCCTGCCCCGCCAAGCGCGATTCAAACCTGGTTGCCGGCGCGGTCTGGCAGGCCCCTGGTTTGGGCGAGCCAATCAAGCTCGGGCGGCTCGTGATCTGTAGTCAGCATTCGAATTTTTTCAGGCCCAATCGCAGTTCCGGTAAAGCCAAGGCCTTGGTCATGTCTCACCAGGCACGTCCCAGCCCATCTCCGGAACGGTTCGGACCTCATGAGGCGCCAGAAGCGCTTTGAGTTTTCTTGGCAGCGACTCGTCCAGCAACAGCCGCATCGATCAGGTCCTCTCCCGCGAGTTCGAGAGCTTTAACCGCCTGTTTCTGAGCGACGGTTGGAAAGTCGTCGAGAAATTCAGCCAATGTGTCGCCGCCCTTGAGATAGTCGAATAGAGTCTTTACCGGAACGCGGGTCCCCGCAAACACCGGGGTTCCATGCATAACTTCGGGCGAGACTTCGATAACGCCATGTTCCGCCATGGCGATTAACCTCATTTACCCTGAGTCTCCCAAGCGCCGGTACATGCTAACTCGAAAATCGGTTGATCGTATCGTACCAGATTTCACATCTCAGCCGCAGTGCGAGATATAATCCGATCTTGTCCTTGAACTGCCAGTGACCGTATTTTCGCCCTTGGCGGCATGATTTAGGCCTGGTTTCCAGCGCCTTCGAGGTCGGCCAGCAGCCCCTTGGCCTTGATGATCAGGTCGCGTTCGTTGCGATGACTGGCTTTGCGCACCGCATCGTCGATTCCAAACCATCTCACGTCCTGGATTTCGTCGTCGTGCTGGCTCGGGTCGCCACCCTGATGCTTCATCAGAAAGAAACTGACGCGCTTGAAGATTCGATATAGCGGTCCGTTGGCAGATTCGCGCCGCGCGTAAAAGTAGGCGACCTGCCCTAGCGGCTGATCGATGCTGACGGTGAAGCCGGTTTCTTCGCGGCATTCCCGCATCGCCGCCTGCTCCACGGTCTCCTTCGATTCCAGTCCGCCCTTGGGTAAGACCCAGGTATTGCGCCCGGTCGGCCTTACCAGCACGACCTCGGGACGGCCGCCGGGTTTCTCGCGGCGCCAGATCAAACCCCCGGCGGAGAACTCGCGCAGGGTTTTGAAAGCGGATTTACGTGGTTTCTTGCCGGTTGCCATGGTTCTAGCCGCCACCCCCACTAGCCAGCGGCGAAAAACGCGCTTTGCGGACCAGCGGCAGGGTCAACCATACGCGCGAGCGCCTGACGCGCGCCGCTTGACTGTTTGCTCTCCAGATTAGGGTCTCTCCGCAGCCACTCATTCGCAAGCTCATGAAGGTTCTTAATTGTATCAAAATCGCTTATCCAATGTGCAAAACGCAGTGGCAGTGGGCCCGCTTGGCGCGCCCCAAAGAGGTCGCCGGGCCCACGCAAGTCGAGATCCGCTTGCGCTATCTCCGCTCCCGACATTTTCTCAACTAATACTTTTAGTTTTCCTCGCGCCAGCTCGTCGTCCTGACTAGTGACCAGATAACAATATCCGGGCTCGCTCCCGCGTCCGATCCGGCCGCGCAACTGATGGAGTTGGGCGAGGCCGTAACGCTGCGCGCCGACGATTACCATCACCGTGGCCGCCGGCACGTCGATGCCCACTTCGATCACCGTGGTTGAGACCAGTACCTGCAGTTGACCGTCCCTGAAGGCACGCATCACGCGGTCTTTTTCGGCACTGTCCAAGCGCCCATGCATCACGCCAACCCGCAACCCGGCCAGCGCACCCTTTTGCAAGTCCAATGCGGCCGTGGTCACCGCGAGGTCCTGCTGATCCTCGCTCTCAATCAGCGGCAAGATACAGTAGGCGCGGTTGCCTTTAGCCACCTCGTCGCGCAGCCCTCGCCAAACCGGGTCCAGATTGGCTTCTTCGACCAGGCTGGTCGTGACCGGCGGGCGTCCCGACGGACGCTCATCGAGCATCGTAACGTCAAGGTTGCTGAGTAGCACGCGCGCGAGGCTGCGCGGAATCGGCGTCGCGCTCAACAGCAACATATCGGCCTTGGGGCCCAGCGCTTTGAGCCGCACGCGATCGAAAACTCCAAAACGGTGCTGCTCATCGATCACGGCCAGCCCCAGATTGGGAATCTCAACCGTGCGTTGAATCAGGGCATGAGTGCCAAACACGACTCCGGCAACGCCGCTGCGCAGCCACGCCAGGACTTGGCGGCGCTGCGCGACCGGGAGGCTGCCGCACAGCAGCCCTGCTTCGATACCCAGGTTTGCGCACAGTTTACCGAAGGTGGCGTGATGCTGTTCAGCCAGCAATTCGGTGGGCGCCATTACTGCCGCCTGATATCCGTGTTCGACCGCATTCAGCACCGCCCACAGAGCGACCACGGTCTTGCCGCTGCCGACGTCGCCCATCAGCAGGCGGTTCATCTGCGCCGGGCGCGTCATATCAGCGCGGATTTCGTCGATCGCGCGGCGCTGCCCCGAGGTCATCTTGAATGGCAGTCCCGCGACGAACCGATCTGCCTGCGGAGATCCGCCATCGAATGCGATACCTGGCCGCTGGCGCGCGCGCTCGCGATCGATTTCAAGCGCCAGCTCAAAGGCGAACAATTCATCGGCGGCCAGGGCCCGATGCGCCGCGGTATTGCCGATCTGCAATGCTTCAAGATCGGCGTCCGCCGGCGGCTGATGCAGATAGCGGACCGCATCCGCCAGGGAAGGAAGATTGAGGCGCGCGCACAACGGTTCGGGAAGAGCCTCCGGGAGGTCGTCGGCTGCAGCCATCGCGGTGTTGACGGCGGACCTGGTCAGGCGCTGTCCCAGGTATTCGCCTATCCTGTAAGACGGCTGCAAGGCTTGGGGCGGATCCTGACCGGGGAGGTAAACTTCCGGATGTACGATCTCGATTCGTCCGTCGGCTCCGCGGTTGACCTTGCCTTGAACGATGGCCTCGGCTGCTGCGCCGAAGCGCTGGCGCAGTTGTGGTGGCGCGTTAAACCACACCACGCGGATTCGTCCGCCATGGCGATCCTGCAGCCATCCGGTCAGCAGCCGGCGCCATCGCGATCCGCGCATCGGACGCTCGCTCAGATTCGACAGCCGGCCCGCGATGGTGGCAACAGTTCCCGCGACCACTTGCGCAATCGAGGTAGTCTGTCGCCAATCCGTATACCGCGACGGAAAAGTCAATAAGAGATCGCCCGCGGTAACCAAACCTCGTTGCTGCAGCATCGCCGCGCGCTTGGGACCGATTCCCGCAAGCTGCGACAGAGGGCTGCTAAGCTTCAGGGAGGAGTGGCCCGCCGCCTTTGGCGTATCCGAACGGTCTAGCGCGATTTTATCGACTTCAGACACCGACTCTTAATACCACGATGTCCGATATCGGTTCGATTGGCAGCGCTATTACGGCTGTATCTCTACACGCAAAGATCCGAACATACGGGCTTGGTGCGGAAATTTTTTTACATAGTGCATATATCGCCAGCGCTTTCCGACTTATCCCAACGGACTTTACCTTGGCAAGTTCTTTGCTCGTTGGTTGTTCGAATAATCGTATTTCAGACGCGCCGGTGGACGACGGTAAACTTTCCGGGCTTGCGCCGCGTCTAACCGGTAACTCGTGCGGTCAGTAGCTTGTTGTGGGGAACAACTACCTGGGAGGAAATCCATGAGCAAACTTGCGAAAAAACTTGCGGCGATGCTCGCTTTAGCGATCGTATTGGTGACTGGATCGGCGATGGCCCAACCGGCGCCGCCGGCTTGGGGCGCTTACGATCAGGTCCACCAATGGCATGACGCGAGTTGGTGGTGGCAAAACAGTCCGAACTGGGTACGCCATCATCACCCCGAGTGGTGGGGTGACTGGGACAGTGAACACGTCTGGCGACCGGCGGCGTGGTGGTATCAGCAAGATCCCAACTGGGTCTACCAGCACCATCCCGAATGGTGGGGCGCGCCGTATCAGGGTGTATGGTATCCAGCATCCTGGTGGGTTACGAACTTCCCTGAGTGGGTCCAGATGTATCATCCCGACTGGTGGGGTGCGCCTTACCAAGGCACTTGGTATCCCGCCTCGTGGTGGTACGCCAACGATCCGAACTACATCGTCGTCAATCATCCCGAATGGTGGGGCGCACCTAACCAGGGCGTTTGGTATCCCGCCGGATGGTGGGCGGCGTTTAATCCCGCCTTTCTGATTAACGTTCATCCGGATTGGTGGGGCGACTGGGGTCCCAACCACGTCTGGTATCCAGCCGGGTATTGGTATCAGCTCCAGCCTCAATACGTTTACCTGAATCATCCTGATTGGTGGGGTGATTGGGGTCCTAATCATTGCTGGTATCCAGCCGGTTGGTGGTACCATCGCGACCCAGGCTGGGTCCAGATCAACCATCCGTACTGGTGGGGCGCGGTCGGTCCGGATCGCCTTTGGCATAGCGACGCTTGGTGGCAGACTACCAATCCGCGATGGGTGGCGCAGAATCGACCCACGTGGGCCGGCGCCTATGATCAGCAACATCGGTGGCGCGACCTGAACTGGTGGGCAGCCAAGAACCCCGCCTACATCGAGCGCAACCATCCGAATTGGGTGCCCGCGATGCATCAGGTGATCGCGCATCAGCAGGTTCAAGAACGGCGCATCGCACAGATCAGCCCGGTCGTCCTGGCGGCCCGAGAGCGAGCGGTCGGAAACAACCGTGGTCTGGCTCAAGCGGTTGCGGTTCAGCGCGCCAACCAGCAGCGATTGGCGCAGCAGGCGATCACTCTGCACACTGAGCGGCAGCGACAGCAGCAGACGGCGTTGCGCGAGCAAGCGACACAGCCGGGTTTGACGCGAGAGCGCGCTGCCGGTGCTAGGGGCTTGAGTGCGGCGCCGGAGACGGCCGCTGAACGCGCACGCCAACAAGCGCTCGAAAACAACCAGCGTGCCGGCCAACTGAACGTCGAACGGCAGCGAGCCGCCCAAGCCACAGCGGAACGCGAGAACCAACTCAAGGCGTCTCAGAATCAGCGATTCGAACAGGATCGCGCGGGCCGGGCCGCGGTTGAGCGCGAGAATCAGCTCAGGGCATCGCAGACCCAGCGCGTCGAACAGGAGCGGGCCAATCAGGCCAGTCGTGCGGAGGCTCAGCAAAGACTCGCGCAGAACCAACGGTTGGAGCGACAGCACGCCGCCCAAGCCACGGCTGAGCGTGAGACTCAACAAAGAGCGCAAGGCCAACGGTTAGAGCAACAGCGTCTTGAGCAGCAACGCCAACAGCAAGAACATAGGGCTCAGCAGCAAAGTATGGAAAATCGCAGCCGTCAGGAAGAGGTCGGCAGGGCACAGGCACAGCAGCGAGCTGCCGCGAGCCGGATGACTCAAGAACGGGCTGCTGCCGGCCGCGCCGCTCAAGAGCGAGCAGCGGTTGCTCATCGGCCAGAACCCGCCGCTAATGCCGCTCACGCAGGACATCCTCCCGAGCGTCATGTCCAGGCTGCGTCCAAGCCAAATCGGCGAGTTGAATAGTTTCTTGTTGTAGCAACTCGCTGCTCTCAAATGGCGGCGGAGTACCACGTTACTCCGCCGCTTTCTTATAATTCCGTGCGCGTCAGGAATCTTGATGCCTGACAGGGACGGCGGACAGAGGAAACAACGGAATTTGATTCGGCATTAAGGGATCAGCGGCGATGATAATCCTGCAGCGCGGCGACGCCGGGGGGGCCGTCACGTAAAGAAGCAATGGCGGTTACCGCGGCCTGTGCGCCGGCGATGGTCGTGAAGAACGGCAAGCGAAGTTCGAGTGCGGTGCGGCGAATCGAAAACGAGTCCTGCTTGGTCCCCGGCTCCGGGGTGTTGATCACCATCGCAACCCGCCCCTCGCGCATCAGGTCCACCACATGAGGACTGCCTTCGGCCACCTTGTTGATCGGAGCACATCGCAGTCCCAAGTTGTTGATGTATAGGGCGGTGCCCCGCGTGGCGACCAGGTCGAAGCCCATCTGGCTCAATTGCCGCGCGATTAGCTCCACTCCCTGCTTATCCTCATCGCGCACGCTGATAAAGGCGGCGCCGCCCGAAGGAAGGTAGGTGGCGGCGGCCAGCTCGGCCTTGGCAAATGCGGCAGGGAAGGACCAATCGATACCCATCACCTCGCCGGTGGACTTCATCTCGGGGCCCAACAGGGTGTCGACGCCGGGGAAGCGTACGAAGGGGAACACCGATTCCTTGACCGCAACATGCGCCGGTGTGATTTCGGTGGCGAAGCCCATCTCGGGCAGCTTGCGGCCGGTCATCACGCGGGCGGCAAGTTTGGCCAGCGGTACGCCAATGGTCTTGCTAACGAACGGGATGGTGCGTGAGGCGCGCGGATTCACCTCCAGAATGTATATTTTGCCGTCATGAATCGCGTACTGGACGTTGATCAGCCCCAGCACGCCCAGTTCCTTTGCCAACAGCTTGGTCTGGCGGATTAGCTCCGCGATAACTTCACGACTCAGCGTATGTGGCGGCAGCACGCAGGCGCTGTCGCCGGAATGGATGCCGGCATGCTCGATATGCTCCATCACGCCGCCGACCACCACTGTCTCGCTGTCGGAAATTGCGTCGACATCAATCTCGATCGCACCGTCGAGATACTTGTCGATGAGCAGCGGCTTGTCGCCTGAGGCCGCAAACGCATTATCGGTATAGCCGCGCAGGGATTCCTCGCTGTCGACGATTTCCATCGCGCGGCCGCCCAGCACGTAGGAAGGACGGATCAGCACCGGATAACCGATACTGCGCGCGCCAGCCACAGCCTCGGCGACATTGCGCGCCAGGATACCTTCGGGCTGGCTTAAGTTGAGCTTGCGCACCACCTCATTGAAGCGTTCGCGATCCTCGGCGCGGTCGATTGCGTCCGGCGAGGTGCCCAGAATCGGCACTCCGGCCCGTTCCAGCGCCACCGCGAGTTTGAGCGGAGTCTGGCCGCCGAACTGAACGATCACTCCCAGCGGCTTTTCACGCTCGACAATCGCCACCACGTCTTCGAACACCAGCGGCTCGAAATACAGCCGATCCGACGTGTCGTAGTCGGTCGACACCGTCTCGGGATTGCAATTGACCATGATGGTTTCGAAGCCGTCCTCGCGCAGGGCGAAGCTGGCATGGACGCAGCAATAATCGAACTCCAGACCCTGACCGATTCGGTTGGGGCCCGCACCCAGGATGATTACCTTCTTGCGTGCCGTGGGATCGGCTTCGTCCTCGCCGTCGTAAGACGAATATAGATACGGAGTGAAGGCCTGGAACTCAGCTGCGCAGGTGTCGACGGTCTTGAACACCGGCTTGATTGCCGCCTCACGCCGGCGCCTGGCGATGTCCTCTTCGCCGAGTCTCGTCAACTCGCCGATACGCTTGTCGGAGAAGCCCAAACGTTTGGCTTCGCGCAGGCCTCCGGCGTCCAGCGGGAGGGAAAGCAACCGTTCCTCGGCCTGCACGATTTTGGCGATACCGTCAATGAACCACGGGTCGATGCCGCTGAGTTGGGCGATCTCGGCGGGCTCCATTCCCAGCCGCAATCCGTCCGCCAGGTAATAAATCCGCTGGCTATTTGGAGTCACCAGCCGGCCTCTAATCTCTTCCATGGCGGTTTCGCGGTTCTTGCCCGCAACCCGGCTCTCCAAACCCGAAGATCCGGTTTCGAGCGAACGCAGCGCCTTTTGCAGCGATTCGGCGAAGGTGCGCCCAATCGCCATCACCTCGCCGACCGACTTCATCTGCGGTCCCAATTCGTCAACTGCGGCGGGAAATTTCTCGAACGTAAAACGCGGAATCTTGGTGACGACGTAATCGATGGTCGGCTCGAAACAGGCAGGGGTCTGGCGCGTGATATCGTTGGCGATCTCATCGAGGCGATAGCCGACCGCCAGGCGAGCGGCAATTTTGGCAATCGGAAATCCGGTCGCTTTGGAGGCCAGCGCCGAACTACGCGACACGCGCGGGTTCATCTCGATCACCGTCATCTGGCCGGTCTTGGGATCCACCGCGAACTGGATGTTGGAACCGCCGGTGTCGACGCCGATTTCACGGATTATGCGCAACGAGGCATCGCGCATAATCTGGTATTCCTTGTCGGTCAGAGTCTGCGCGGGAGCCACGGTGATCGAATCTCCCGTATGCACGCCCATCGGATCGAGGTTCTCAATCGAGCAGACGATAACGACGTTGTCAGCCGCGTCGCGCATCACCTCGAGTTCAAATTCCTTCCAGCCCTCGACCGACTTCTCGATCAGGATTTCATGGCTCGGCGAGCAGTCCAGTCCCCATTGAACCTTGGCCTGAAAGTCGTCCATGCTGCGCGCGATTGAGCCGCCCGTACCGCCTAGCGTCCGCGACGGCCGGATGATGACCGGCAGTCCGATTTGACGGCGCACCTCTTCCGCCTCAGCCTCGTTGTGCGCAACCGCGGAAGCCGGCACCTCCAGCCCGATTTTCAGCATCGCCTGCTTGAACAGGTCACGGTCCTCGGCCTTCTTGATCGCGGCGATGCTCGCGCCAATCAGTTTCACGCCATAGCGGTTCAGCACGCCTGCCTCCGCCAGTTCCAAGGCCAGGTTGAGCGCGGTCTGGCCGCCCAGAGTGGGTAGAATCGCGTCGGGGCGTTCGCGCTCCAGGATGCGCTCGACCGTAGCCACGTTCATGGGCTCGATATAGGTGCGATCCGCGAACTCCGGATCGGTCATGATCGTCGCGGGGTTGGAATTGAGCAGGATCAGGCGCAGCCCTTCTTCCTTGAGCGCCTTGAGGGCCTGGGTGCCCGAATAGTCGAATTCGCAGGCCTGACCGATCACAATCGGTCCCGACCCGATCAACATTACCGATTTCAAATCCTTGCGCAGGGGCACGGTTACTTACGCCATCTTCCTTTCAGCGGCCAGCACGCGATCGAGCGCCTCGGCGCCGTGGCGCGGAAAGGCTTCGACCAGCCGGCGAAAACGTTTGAACAAATAGCCCGCGTCGTGCGGACCAGGCGAGGCTTCCGGATGGTACTGCACGGAGAAGAACGGGACGCCCTGCCCGCGCAATCCCTCTACCGTTTTGTCGTTGAGGTTGAGATGCGAGATCTCGGCACGGCCGGCAACCGAGTCGATGTCCACCGCGAAACCGTGGTTCTGCGAGGTAATCTCCACGCGTCCGGTGCTCAGATCCTTCACCGGATGATTGGCTCCGTGATGGCCAAAGTTGAGCTTGTAAGTCCTGCCGCCGATCGCGAGGCCCAGGATCTGATGACCCAGACAGATCCCGAACACCGGCTTTTTGCCCAGCACTCCGCGCACCGCCTCGCTGGCGTAGGGCAAAGCCGCCGGATCGGCAGGGCCGTTGGCGAGAAACACCCCGTCGGGGTTGCACGCCAGGATCTCGTCAGCGGTTGCGGTGGCGGGCAGAACCTTGACCCGGAAGCCGTTGGAAATCAGCGAGCGCAAAATGTTGCGCTTGATTCCATAGTCGATCGCGACCACCAGCGGCGCGCCGTCAAGTTGTGGCCGCCGGTAACCGACGCCCAGTTCCCATTCACCCCACTCCCAGTCATAGCCGCTGCCGCACGTCACTTCCTTGACCAGGTCGCGTCCCACCAGCCCGGGGGACGCCTTGGCCTTGCTCACCAGGCTTTCCGGATTCAGATCGACACTCGAAATAACCGCCTCCTGCGCGCCGCAGGTGCGGATGTGGCGGACCAGCGCCCGGGTATCGATTCCTTCAATCCCAACCACGCCGGCCTTACGCAGGTATTCGTGCAGCGGCATCTCCGAGCGCCAGTTGGAAGGGCGCGGCCAATAATCCTTGACGATAAAACCTTCGACGAAGATCCGCGCCGATTCCGTGTCTTCTTCGTTGACTCCCACATTGCCGATTTCCGGGTAGGTCATGCAGACCAACTGGCCTTTGTAGGAAGGATCGGTCAGGACCTCCTGGTAGCCGGTCATGGCGGTGTTGAACACCACCTCCCCGACGGTTTCGCCAATCGCGCCGAACGCCAGGCCATGGAAAATCCGTCCGTCGGCCAGCGCCAGTATCGCCGGTTGTTTATCTTCGCTGCTCATTTCTCCACGTCGTGCCGCGCCGCGGATAGCGCCGGCTCAGCCAAGTCCTAATGGGGCCGTCCGTCGTAAACGACATCACCGCTCACAATCGTAAAAAGCGCTTTGCCTTTGAGCCGCCGCCGTGTGAACGGCGTGTTACGGCTGCGCGACAGGAACTCAGCGGGGTCAACCTCCCATTGGAACAGCGGATCGATAATGGTGATATCCGCGGGACCCCGCTCGCACAACCGTCCGCCTTCAAGACGGAGCAGCCGCGCCGGATTCAGCGACATCAATTCGACCAGCCGCATCGGGCTGATGAGCGCGCTGTGAACCAGGTCCATCGCCAAACCCAGTGCGGTCTGCAAACCGATTACCCCGTTGGCCGCCCCGGTGAAGGCGCGCGCCTGTTGCGCCGTCAAGGGCCATTGACGATGCCCGGCGCCGAAGCATCCGGCCAACTCGTCGACCGCCTTGGAGCCGGGATCATGAGGGGCGTGATCGGTAGCGATCATATCGATCGTGCCGTCGGCGAGCGCCGCGCGCAAGGCGTCAACGTCGATGGGCTCGCGCAAGGGCGGATTCATTTTGGCATCGGTGCCGAACTCCAGCACCGATCCCACATCCAGGCTGAAATGATGCGGCGTGGCCTCGCAAGTGACCGCTGCTCCGCCCAGGCGCGCCGACCGGACCAATTCAATTGATTCACGCGTCGACAGATGCGCGATATGCACCGGCTTGCCAGCTTCGCGGGCCAATGACAGGTCCCGTCTGACCCGCTCGCTTTCGGCCGCCAGCGGCACCCCCGGCACGCCCAAGTGTTGCGCCATCGCGCCGGCGTTGATCGCGCCGCAACAGGTCAGGCCGCGATCCTCCTCATGCAGCGAGATCGCCAGGTCCAGACGATGCGCCGCTTCCAGCGCGTTTAGTAACAGTTTTGGATCGTCGACCGGCATACCGTCATCGGAGAGCATCCTGACGCCCGCCGTCTTGAGCGCGTCGTAGTCGGCCGCCTCTAACCCTTTGAGCCCCTTGGTGACCGCGCCGACCGGAATCAACGCCGCCGCCCGCACCTGTGCGGCGCGCTCCAGCATATAGGTGGTGACTTCGGGACGGTCGTTGGCCGGCTCGGTATTGGCCATCGCGGCCACTGCCACGAATCCTCCGGCCGCCGCCGCGCGCAAGCCGCTCTCGATGGTCTCCTTGTGCGGAAACCCGGGGTCCCGCAGGTGCGTATGGACGTCGATCAGCCCCGGCACCACCCAGCAACCGTCGGCTGCGATGAGCTGCGCGTCGGCCGCAGGCTCGATAACTCCAGGCGGTTCGATCGCCGCGATTCGCGCGCCGCTGATCAGGACGTCTCGCGGTCCCATTAGCCCCGATGAGGGGTCGATGACAATGCCGCCCTTCACGAACAGGCTCTTCACACCCCTTCACCAGCCTCTTTGAGCGACTCCACCATCGAGTAGACCATGGCCCGATCAGCGGGCCGGCCCTCGCGCTCGCCCGCGGCTGCCAGGCGTACCTGGACGCGCTCGTTACGCGCGGTGGGAACGTTTTTGCCCACGTAGTTAGGGCGAATCGGCAACGCGCGATGGCCACGGTCGATCAGCACCGCCAGCCGCATTCCGGCCGGGCGTCCCAGCTTCCACAGCGTAGTCATCGCGCGCTGCACCGTCCATCCGCTGTTGATCACGTCGTCGGTCAGCACGATGACGCGGTCCTCGACCTCGAAGGTTTGGGCGCCGCCCAGCGGCTGCAAAGCGTCGAAGCCGCGGAACACATCGAGCGCCGCGCAGGGAATCCGCACCTTGGTCTGCTGCTCGATCAGCTCGCATAGTCGCAGCGCCAGCAGCGCACCATGACTCATGATTCCGACCACGCTGACCCGCGCCAAGTCGGGCAGGTCGCCGATGATTTGCGCGGCCATCGTCTCGACCGCGCGGGCAATTTCTTCGGCGTTCATGATCTCGCGCTGAGGACCGCGCCGATAAGGTTCGTAACCGGCCTCCTCGGCCTGCTTGACCGTTTCGAAGACCACCATTGTGCCGTCTTCGAGCCACTGTCTGACATAACCGAGCAGGCTTTCGTCAAATTTGTAGTAGCGATGGCTGCGTGAATGGCCCACGTACTGCACTTTGAGTTCGCGCTCGCAGAATTCGCAGCGCAGGCAGAGCTCGGAGCGGCTGACTGCGGGAGCCAGCCTGAAGCGCGGGCGCAGATAGCGGCTTTCGGAACGGCTGATGCAGTTAGGATTTGAACAAGCCGGCGCGTTTTCTGCCTTGAAAGTTAGGGCTTGCGGACCGTCGGCCTTGATCCGGGTGGTACCGGCGTTTTCCAGCAGCCATCCAATAAGCGCCATCCGCACCGGCACGCCCGCCGCGGCCTGCTCGAAGTAAACCGCGCGCGGATCGCTGTCGAGTTCATAAGCCAACTCGTCGGTGCGGGGCAGCGGATGCATCACCACCGCCTCCTGGGTACGGCTGGTCTTGAGCGCGCGGGCGTCAAATCGCACATAGTCGGACTGATCGCGTTCCTGTTCGGTGCGGCGTTCGCGCTGGAACCGGGTGACGTAAAATGCGTCAAGCGCTGCCAGGTCCAGGTGATGCCGCCGCTGGGACTTATGACCGGCATCTCGCCGGTGAAAAGCGCCATCTGATGGGGTGCGCTGGGGGTCAGGTACATCGCGTCCAGGCCGCCCGCCAAGGTCTTTAGCTCACTGATGCTGACGGTGGAAAAGCTGTAGTTGCGCTCGGCGGCCAGCCGCGCCAGCACATAGTCGGGAACTCCCATTCCGCGATTTGGCACCGCGACGCACATTGGCGCCGAAGCGCGCCAACGCGTAAATCAGGGAATGCACCGTGCGGCCAAATTTGAGGTCGCCGCAGATCGCCACCGTAAGCCCGCGCAGATGCCCTTTTTCTTGCGCAGGATGTAGAGGTCACACAGGGTCTGCGTGGGATGCTCGCGGCTGCCGTCGCCGGCGTTGATCACCGCGCAGCGCGCATAATCCGCCGCAACCCGGGCGGCGCCGTCGAACGGATGGCGGATCACGATCAGGTCGGCATATCCGCTCACCACGCGGACGGTGTCGGCCAGCGTCTCGCCCTTGGCCGCGGAGCTGGCGTCCATCGAAGCCGAGCTGATTACCGATCCACCCAGGCGATGAGCCGCGGATTCAAAGCTCAGCCGGGTGCGGGTCGAGGGTTCGTAAAACAAGGTCGCCATGATCAGGCCGTCGGCGATATGGAGACGCTCGCCAGTCTCGAGTTGCGCGGCAAATTCGTCGGCCAGAACGAAGATCCGCTCGATCTCGCTGATCGACAGGTCGTCGATCGAGATGACATCGTATTTGGGAACGCGCTGCATGGTTTCGACGTAGCCTTTGGCGCGATCGATTGCGCCGGTTACTTCGCCCCTCCAATCAGCACCGCGTCCGCCCCGTCAGTTTCGCTAAGCCGCACGAACACGCGTTGGCCATGTGGTGCGGCGACGTTCTTGCCCACGAAATCGGCCTTGATCGGCAGTTCACGTTCGCCGCGGTCAACCAGCACGGCGAGTTGTATCGACTCCGGCCGTCCCAGGTCCGCAATCGCATCGAGCGCCGCTCGCACCGTGCGCCCGGTGTAAAGCACGTCGTCTACCAGCACCACCCGCTTGCCCTCCAGCGGGAAAGGAATCTCGCGCGCCAGCAGGCGCGGATCGCCCGCCCCCGACTTGTTGTCGTCGCGGTAAAGCGAGATATCCAGGGTCCCGATTGGAACTTCGGCGCCGGTGATTTCCGCCAGCGCTGCCCGCAGCCGCAACGCGAGATTGGCGCCGCGCCGCACGATCCCCACCAGCACGAGGTCCGTGCCATGCGGGCTGTGTTCGACGATTTCGTGGGCCAGACGCTTGACGCAACGCGCTATAGCGGGGCCGTCCAGCACGGTCTGATAGCCGGTGCTCATCGGCGTCGGCGCAAAAAAAGACCCCGACCGCAGATGCAATCGGGGAATTGAGATTTCACTGTCACTCGTACCTACCCTTTTCGTTCTCTCCGGAACGAATTTAAAAGGCGTTCGGTTGAGCCGGCCTTATGTACTTGACGCCGGCTGGCGTTGCTCTAAAGGCTAACTGCCGCCCCATCTCCCAGTCAAGCAGACCCACCCGCATTGCGGTGCGCAAGTATCAACACAGGAGCCGTTTTGCGGTTGCGCCGACGGCTTGCTAGTAATCTAGAGTGTTCTTCTGGGGGGATTCGCCAAGACATGCACCGTTTGATGGTGGGACAGCGCGTGCCCTTTTCCAAGACTTTCGGGCAAAGAGAAGAAATGACAGGCTGGAAAGCCCGTCCCACGCAGCCGATACAGACCGTAGTTGTAGTAGAACAACCTCTTCAGGCTGTCATCCGCGTTCTGTCACCCGGCTATTCAACCTGATGGTCAGCTGGATAGGTAGAAACTCCAGAAGCCTGCGGGCTGGTCGGCAGGCGCGGGCGAGGTAAGGTTCGATAATCACTGCCGACGCGCGGACCCGACCAGACGGACGCCCTTGCGCGTGTTCTCCCGTTGTTGCTCATCTGCGCGGCGATACACTTATCGGCAGCCCGCTTGTGGGCTTTCGAGACTCCCCGCAAACCCTTCCTGGCAGGTGTATTTCTCGCCTGACGGTGGATGCACACAGGCGGTTGTCAACGCGATCGCCGCTGCCCGCCAGGAAATCATGGTGCAGGCTTATGAGATGACTTCGCCGCAGATCAAAAGAGCGCTGGTCGCGGCGGGGCGCCATGGGGTCAAGGTCGAAGCGATTTTCGATCCTTCGGCGGTAAAGGAAAACAATACGATGGTCGGCGAGCTAAGCGACGGCGGCATTCCCGTCTTCATCGACAGCGCGCACAGCCCGGGTCTGGCGCACAACAAAGTGATGATAATCGACCAGGCCGTGGTGATTACCGGCAGCTTCAATTTCACCAAAGCGGCGGAAAGCCGCAACGCGGAGAATCTGCTGATTATCCAGGATCCCGCGTTGGCGGCGGCGTACGCGCGAAACTTCGCTAACCATCTGGCGCATTCATCGCCGCTGGGACGCGGCCAGCATGCCTCCGCCCCGATCGTATCATCACCATCACTACTATCGGCACTACTACCGGCACAGCTACTGGTGATTTCGATAACAGCGATTTGTGGCGCTCATCCACGCGCCTGGCGTTCGAGCTTGCGCAGGCGCTGGTCCTGATCCTTGACCTGAACCGAGATCTTGTCGTCGAAACGATCGAATTTCTTTGCCAGGCTGGTCAGCGCCTTATGCGTAGCTTTGACTTCGACGGTTAGCGCTTGCGCTTCGCGCCTGGGGCGGCCGCTCCCACGGCGGTTTGGCCGCCCAGCCCCGACATGCCGCGGGAAACCTCCTGACGCAATTCGGCTGCCGCGCCGTTCCAGATCCTCGCTTAGCTTGCGATGCGCCTCGTCAAGACGGCGTCCGATCTCTTCGCTGATCGCGGCCGGCAGGCTTACCGGAGTCGCGGCGATACGGCCTAGCGCGCCTTTGAGGTCCTCGAACCCGGCGATATCCTGGCTGATTTGGACGCGAGTCGCGCCCAGCGATTCGTTGAGCCGCACCATCTCGGTGGCCAGTTCAGTGCGCACCGTCATCAGGCGCGTGCGGTTGTCTCCAATCTGGTCGGACAAAAAGCGAATCTGCTTTCCGACCTCGCTCAACTGGGAAACGACCTCCTCATGCAAGAGCCTGAAGCTTGCCACTGAACCCTTCCGCGACTTCGACTACCAACTCAAAGCGGGAATTTAGCTGCTCCATGAGCAGCGCAACTTTTTCCACCGCCTCGTCACCCACCGGTTTGTCCCTCGCCCGCCTAGTGTATGATCCGCCCGAATCGGTTCCAGCGAATCGGAATAAAGGAGTTGCTGTCCGAATCCCAGGACCAGTAAATGATCATCGCGCGCCCCTCCACGTTGCCCTCAGGCACAAAACCCCAGAAACGGCTGTCATAGCTGCGGTCGCGGTTGTCGCCCATCACAAAGACTTCGCCCTTGGGCACGGTGGCCGGCCCGTAACGGTCGCGCGGAGCAATTGTGACCTGGCTTTCGGAGGGCTGATAGAAGGCATGCGGATCGTCCATTTTGCGCCCATTTAAATAGACCGATTTACCCCGCACTTCAACCGTATCGCCACCGATCCCGACCACCCGCTTGATAAAATCCTTGGTCGGATCGGGCGGGAACACGAACACCACGACGTCGCCCCGATGGACCGGCTCGAAGCGAAAAACGTACTGGCCGTAGGGGATACTTCCCGAAAGCGGGGTCAGGCCGAAGAGCGAATCGGGTATCCGCAAGCCGTAGATCATCTTGTTGACAAGGATGTGGTCGCCAATCAGCAGGGTCGGCTCCATCGAGCCCGAAGGAATCTTGTAGGCCTGGATGAAGAAGGTGCGGATCACCAGCGCCAATGCGATCGCGATCGCGAACGCCTCGGCATACTCGCGCACCACCGATTTCTTGTGGCCGGGCGGGTGGCAAGTCCGGTCACCGGCGTGGACTTGTCCCGGCGGGGCATCTGTAAGGGTTCAGGCACCGCTTATTCTCCCATCTTCAGCAGCGCGAGAAAGGCTTCCTGAGGAATTTCCACCCGGCCTACCTGTTTCATCCGTTTTTTTCCTTCTTTCTGCTTCTCGAGCAGCTTGCGCTTGCGGGTGATGTCGCCGCCATAGCATTTGGCGGTGACGTTTTTGCGCAACGCCTTGACACTCTCGCGCGCGATTATTTTAGCGCCAATCGCCGCCTGAATCGCGATATCGAACATCTGCCGCGGGATTAGTTGGCGCATCTTTTCGCACAGCGCCCGGCCGCGTTCGTAAGCCTTGTCCCGATGCACGATCATCGACAGCGCGTCGACCACGTCACTGTTGATCCGCACGTCAAGTTTGACCAGAGCTTCGGGCCTGAAGTCCAGAAAGTCATAGTCCAGCGATGCATAGCCCCGGCTCATCGACTTCAGCCGATCATAAAAGTCAAAGACCACCTCTGCCAGAGGCAGCTCATAGCGTAGAATCACCCGCTTGTTGCCGAGGTATTTGAGGTCGTGCTGGATCCCGCGCTTGTCCTCGCACAGCTTCATCAGCGCGCCAATGAACTCTTCGGGGGTATGGATCGACGCCAGTATGAACGGCTCTTCGATCGCTTCGATCTCGTTTTCGGCCGGCAGCAGGGCTGGATTGTCAACCATTATCAGCCTGCCGTCGGTGGTGCGCACCCGGTAGGCTACGGTCGGCGCGGTAATGATCAGATTGAGTCCAAACTCGCGCTCCAGCCGCTCCTGGGCTATCTCCATGTGCAGCAGACCCAGAAAGCCCGCGCGAAAGCCGAACCCCAGCGCCTGCGAGGTCTCGGGCTCGCAAATCAGGCTGGCGTCGTTCATGCGCAGTTTCTCCACTGCGTCGCGCAAGGCGCCATACTGGTTGGCCTCGGTCGGATAGAGGCCGGCAAAGACCATCGGCTTGAGTTCCTTGAATCCGGCCAACGGAGTCTCGGCCGGCGCTTCGGCGTCGGTCACGGTGTCGCCGACGCGCAGGTCGGCGACGGTCTTCATCCCCGCGACCACGAATCCGACTTCGCCCGGACCGAGCGACTCGGCTGGCACTTCAAACGGCGTAAAACAGCCCAGCCGCATCACCTCGCCCAGCTTCCCGGTGCCCATCAAGCCGGATTTTCATGCCGCGGCGGATTTCTCCGTCCATCACCCGGACCAGGCTGATACCGCCTTCATAGGCATCGTACCAGCTATCGAAGATTAGCGCGCGCAAGGGCTTGTCGCGAGTATCGGGCGGAGGCGGGAAACGATGCACGATTGCTTCCAACACCTCATCGATGCCGATTCCTTCCTTGGCGCTGGTCAAGAATCGCGTCGGCGGCGCTCAGCCCGATCACCTCTTCGATCTGTGCGCGAGTCCGCTCCACGTCGGCTCCCGGCAGATCGATCTTGTTGATCACCGGCACCACCTCGAGTCCGTGATCCAGCGCCATGTAGACGTTGGCCAGAGTCTGCGCTTCGACTCCCTGACTGGCATCGACAACTAACAGGGCACCCTCGCAGGCGGCCAGGCTGCGCGAGACTTCGTAAGCGAAATCCACGTGTCCGGGGGTATCGATCAGGTTGAGGATATAGGTTTGTCCGTCGGGCGCGAGGTAGGAAAGGCGCACGGCGCGGGCTTTGATCGTGATGCCACGTTCGCGCTCCAGATCCATCGAATCGAGGAATTGGTCGCGGCTTTCGCGCTTGGAAAGCGCGCCGGTGCGCTCCAGCAACCGATCGGCCAGCGTCGACTTGCCGTGATCGATATGCGCAATAATCGAGAAATTTCGCAGCAGTTCGGTTTTCGTCATCGCGCGGGATACCTGCCCACGGCAGGTTCGGGTCCAATCCGCCAATTCATCATTTTGACACCGATCTCCGGCGCGTACTACCTGGCGCTGGTGGCTCTTTTTTTGAAGTACTCAAAGGTGGTGGCTAATCCGTCCTTCAGCGCCATCTTGGGTTGCCATCCCAGTTCACGGCTGGCGCGGGCCGGCGAGATGACCGAACGGCGCTGCTCGCCCGGCCGGGCCGCGGCGTAAACCGCCGCTTTTTTGACCCCCGCGTATTCCGCCAACTCCTGGTATAGTTGATTAACATCGGTTTCGCGCCCGGTGCCGACGTTGAAGGCGCCTGCACATTCATGCTCCAGCGCCGCGACGTTGGCCGCTGCGACATCGCCGACATAAACGTAGTCCCGTGTCTGGCGTCCATCGCCATAGATGGTACAGGGCTCCCCGCTCAACAGGCGGCCGCAGAATATCGCGACCACACCGGCTTCACCGTGGGGGTCCTGGCGCGGTCCGTAAACGTTGCCGTAACGCATCGCGGTGTATCCGACGCCGTATTCGTGCTGGTAAAAGAACAGGTATTGCTCGGTAGCCAGCTTCGCCACGCCGTACGGACTGACCGGCCGGTATGGATGGCTCTCGTCGCACGGAAAGACATCCTGCTCGCCATAAATCGCGCCGCCCGAGGAGGCGAAAATCACCCGCTTCAGTCCGCGCGTGCGCGCCGCCTCCATCAGGTTAAGAAACCCGACCAGGTTGACGCCCGCGTCGAAGGCCGGATCGGCGACCGAACGCCGCACGTCCATCTGGGCCGCGAGGTGAAAAATCGCCTCCGGTCGCTCCTGCTCGATAACCTCCGTCAACCTCCTGGCATCGCGCAGGTCCGCCGGACAAAGGCGGGCGCGCGGATTGACCTGCTCGCGCTTGCCCGAGGAAAGGTCATCAAGGATTGCCACGTCATGACCGCGCTCCAGCAGCGCGTCCACGGTATGCGAGCCGATAAAGCCCGCCCCACCCGTTACCAGAAGCCGCATTCCGAATTCCTCCTTATATCGCCCGCCGGCCAATCGAATAGTAAGTGAAATGCAACGCCTTCATCAGCGCTGGATCGTACAGGTTGCGGCCATCGAAGATAACGGGCTGCTTCAAAGCCTCTTTGATACGCTGAAAATTTGGATGGCGGAATTCATTCCATTCAGTGAGGATCAGCAGGGCGTCGGCGCCCTTGAGCGCCTCGTAGTTGATCGCATGATAGGTAATGCGGTCGTCGAACAGGCGGCGCGCATTATCGAGCGATTCCGGATCGTGAACCCTAATCTGCGCGCCCGCGGCGAGCAGCGCTTCAATCACGGTGATTGAAGGCGCCTCGCGCATGTCGTCGGTGCGCGGCTTGAATGCCAATCCCCAAATCGCCAGCGTGCGGCCTTTCAAGTCCGGCGCCGAAATAGCCCTTGACCCGATCAACCAGCAGGGATTTCTGCTTGCGATTGACCTCTTCGGCGGCCTCGAGCAGGCGGAAATTGAGGTTGTAATCGCGTCCGGTCCGGATCAGCGCCTGCACGTCCTTCGGAAAGCAGGAGCCGCCATAACCGATGCCCGGAAACAGGAAGTGCGATCCAATTCGCCGGTCCGAACTGAGTCCACGGCGCACGTGAGTGATTTCCGCGCCCACGGCTTCGCATAAATTGGCAATCTCGTTGATAAATGAGATGCGCAGGGCCAGCATCGAGTTGCAGGCGTACTTGGACAACTCTGCCGAGCGCCGGTCCATCACCAGGATCGGATTGTCGGTGCGCACGAACGCCGAATGCAATTCCTGCAGGATTGCGGTGGCGCGCTCGCTCTGGCTGCCTATAATCACCCGATCGGGCCGGGTGAAGTCCTCGATTGCAGAGCCTTCTTTTAGAAACTCGGGTACCGAACAGAGGTCAAAGTCATCGCTGGTATGGCGCGCCACGATTTCCTCGACCTTGTCGCCGGTGCCGACGGGCACAGTGCTTTTGACCACAATGATGTGATATCCGCTGATCGCTTTTGCCACCGCCTCCGCGGCTTTGAACACCGAGCTCAGATCGGCAGCACCCGAGGCGTCCATCGGCGTGCCCACGGTGATGAAGGTGATCATTGACTTGGCGACCGCGGGGCCGACCTCGGTTTCGAACACCAGCCGCCCTTCCTTCATATTGCGCCGGACCAGTTCCTCCAGGCCGGGCTCATAGAAAGGCACCTCGCCCGCGCGCAATCGCCCGACCCGCGGCTGATCGATGTCGACGCAGACCACCTCGTTGCCGCTTTCGGCAAAACAGGTCCCTGTAACCAGGCCCACGTAGCCGGTACCGATGATCGCTATATTCATTTGCTCCCGTTCACAGTTCCTCTTTGACAATGTAGATCGGCTTGTTCTGCGACTCGTGATAGGTCCGCGCCAGCATCTCTCCCAGCAGCCCCAGGCTGACGAATTGCACCCCTACCACCACCAGTAACACCGCCAGCAGCAAAGCCGGTCGCGCCGCCAGCCGATAACCCAAGACTATCTTTTCGAACACCAGCATGCTTGTCCAGATTGCCCCAAGCATCGCCAGCACCAAGCCGATAGTGCCAAAGGCCTGAATCGGCCGCGTCGAATAGCCCGACAGAAACACCAGCGTGATCAGGTCCAGGAAAGTGCGCAGGATGCGGCCGACGCCGTACTTCGAGATCCCCGTCCGCCGCGGACGAAAACTCACTTCGATCTCGGCCACTTGGGCACCTAGCTGCGCGGCGATCGCCGGCACAAACCGATGCATCTCGCCATAGAGCTGGAGGCGGCGTGCCAAGTCCCCGCGATAGGCCTTAAGGGTGCAACCATAGTCATGCAGGACGGTCCCAGTCATGCGCGAGATTAAGGCGTTAGCTGCTACCGACGGGATACGACGTGTCAACGGCGAACCCTTCCAACGCTTGCGGCGCCATCCGCTGACCAGATCGTAACCCTCATCCAACTTGGCAAGCAGACGTGGGATATCGGCGGGGTCGTTCTCGCCGTCGCCGTCCAGCGCCACCACCACCGCGCCCCGCGTATTGTGCAGGCCACAGGTCAAAGCCGCGGTCTGCCCGGTATTGCGTGCCAGGCGCAGAACCCGGCAGTTGGGATCCTCCGCGCGTAGCGCGCGCAACACCGCGGTGCTGGCGTCGGTACTGCCGTCGTCAACGAAGATTATCTCGTAAGACAATCCCAGCCTTTGGACCGCGACAACGATCTCCTGATGCAGCGGGCGCAGGCTGTCTTGTTCGTTGAAGACCGGGATGACTACGGAGAGGTCCATCGGGGATGATGCGAATCCGTCAACTCCAGAAAGGCGCGGTAGCGGGCGTCAACGTCGTCCCAGGTCAGTTCGAGAATCCGTTGCACGGAAAAGCGCTCGACCACGTATGACGCCAATACGCTGCCGTAAACCACGCCGGTGCGCCGAGCACCCTCGTTGAGCCGCCGATTGCGCGCGATGTAACCCATGAAGGCGCCGGCGAAAGTATCTCCCGCGCCGGTGGGATCATGCACGTCCTCGAGCGGATAGGCCGGAATCGCGAACAGGCCATCCTCGCTGAATTGCAACACGCCGTACTCGCCGCGTTTGACCAGCGCCGTTTTTGGCCCCATCTTCAGTATCGCCCTGCCCGCCTTGACCAGGTTCTGCTCGCCGGTCAGCATCCGGGCTTCCTCGTCGTTCAGCGTCAGGATATCAATCCGGCTCATCAGCTTGATCAACTCGGGCCGTGCGTTTTGGATCCAGTGGTCCATGGTGTCGGCCGCCACCACCTTGGGGCTGGTCATCTGGTCCAGCACTCGGGTCTGCAGCTCAGGAGAGATGTTGGCGAGAAACAGGTAATCGGCATGCCGCTGGTCGGGCAGCAAGTTGGGGACAAAGTCGGCAAAGACGTTAAGCGCCAGGTTCAGCGTGTCGCGCTTGTTCATGTCCTCATGATAGCGCCCATGCCAGCGAAAGGTGGGACCCTGCCGGGTTTCCAGACCGCGCATATCGATATTACGGTCGGTGAAGAGCTCGCGATGCTCGGGCTTGAAATCCGTGCCCACGGCAGCCACCAGGCTGACCGGCGCAAAGAAGCGGGCCGCCAGTGCAAAGTACGACGCCGATCCGCCCAACGCGTCGGCGACGCTGCCATTTTGAGTTTCGATGGTATCGTAACCGATGCTGCCTACTACGACGATGCTCATAATGCGCTGTCTCGTGATTTCTCCGGGCGGGCCGTAATTCCAGTTTACAGGTATTTTCCGATCAGAAGATGCAGGTCGCTGGCGATTTTGCGTGGAATCATGGCGCGGTCGGTGATGATCGCGTCCTTAAGCGCATGCCCGCAGGCGCATTTGCGCACCTTCCCCGCTAGCATCGGGGCCAGTTTGACCACGCTCTGCTGCGCGGTGGCGACATTTTCCTTGAGCACTCGCAGGACCGTGCCGATATCGACTTCGCGCTGCTCCTGATGCCAGCAGTCGTAATCCGTGACCAGCGCCATCACCGCGTAACAGAGTTCGGCTTCCCGCGCCAGGCGCGCCTCCTGCATCGCGGTCATGCTGATCACGTCGACGTTCCAACTGCGGTAAAGGTTGGACTCCGCACGGGTCGAGAATTGGGGCCCCTCGATACAAAGATAAACCCCGCCACTGCGGATCCGCGCCCCCGCTTCCTGGCCAGCCTTGGTCAACCACGCGCTCAGGTCGGGACATACCGGATCGGCTAGTGAGACGTGCACCACGATGCCGTTGCCGAAGAAGGTCTGCGGCCGTTTGAAAGTGCGATCGATGAACTGGTCGGGAACCAGGAAGTCCCCTGGATGGAGGTCCTCGCGCATGCTGCCGGCGGAGCTGACCGACACCAGGTACTCGACCCCCAACTGCTTCATGCCGTAGATGTTCGCGCGATAATTCAATTCGCTCGGCAGGATTCGATGGCCGCGGCCATGACGCGCCAGAAAAACCACCTGGGTCGCGCCCAGCCGGCCGCGGTAAAAGGTGTCCGACGGCGCGCCGAACGGCGTATCGAGCTCAATCTGCTCGAGTTCATCCAGCCCGCTTATCGAGTAAAACCCGCTTCCGCCGATTACGCCGATTACTGTTTCAGACATTGGCTCCAGTCTGCCTTTGCGGTCACCACCTTATCCAAGCTACTTACCCGTAGATAGAGCGGTTTCCAGGCGGCCTAGTGGCCTCCCATGCTTCGATCCATCCAATTGTGGCCGAGAACCAACTCAGCGAGCCAACGGCTGGTGGCCATCGTCGGTGTCGTGCGCCGCGACCTGATGCTCCACGCGCAGTTGGCCGCACGCGGCTGCGATATCGCGCCCGCGGCTCTCGCGGATCGTCGCCGTCAAGTTACCTTTGAACAGCACCGCTTGAAAGCGTTCCACGGCTTCGCGCGAACTCGGCTTGAACTCCGACCCGGCGAAGGGATTGAAGAAAATCAGATTGACCTTGGCCCGCAATGGCGCCATCAGCTTGACCAGCCGCGCAGCATCAGCGGGGGAATCATTGACCCCGGCCAGCATCACATATTCAAAGGTGATGCGGCGCCGTCCCAGGTCGAGGCGCCCGCAGGCCTCGATCAACTGCTCCAATGGATAGCGGCGATTGATCGGCGCCAACCGGTCGCGCAGCTCATTGGTGGTCGCAGTCAAGGAAACCGCCAGATGTACCGAGGTCTCGGCCATCAGCTTTTCGATCATCGGGACCAAACCGACCGTGGATACGGTTATGCGCCGCGGCGAGATGCCCATCCCCCAAGGCGAGGTCATGATCGTCAGCGCGCGCAGCAGCCGGGGATAATTGGCCAGCGGCTCGCCCATGCCCATGAATACGTAATTGGTTATCTGGCGGCCCTCTTCCAGATGCCGCGACGCCGCGATCACCTCGCCGATAATTTCCGCGCAGGTCAGATTGCGCTCCAGGCCCATCTTTGCCGTGGCGCAAAACGCGCAGTTCATCGCGCACCCCGCCTGGCTGGAGATACACAGCGTCGCGCGGCCGGGAGTCGGAAGTGATCACGCTTTCGATTTCACGGGCGTCGGCCAAACCGAGCAGCAATTTGGTGGTCCCGTCGATGGAATGGTCCACGGCGGCTATGGCGAGCGGCGATAATCTAAAGTATTCCTTTAAATATCTCCGAAGCGCTGCAGGGAGATTGCCCATCTCATCGAAGGACTCGACACGCCGGGCGTAGAGCCATTGGGCAAGCTGATTGGCGCGAAAACGCGGCTGCCCGGCAGCGATGACAATCTGCTCGAGTTCCATCAGCATGAGGTCACGGATATCGTGCCCGCTGGCCGCCACCGGCGGCGGATTAGTCTGCGGTTCCACCCCATCAATGTAGCCGAAATCCGCGCACCAACGCATCGGCAACGGTGTAGTGGCGGAGTGGCAGGAACCTATCTGACCGAATGTTCTTCCAGGATGGACTGCAACCAACAATCTGGCGACAATTATGTACGCGGGCGATCCATCTCGATCAGGAGGCAGGTACCATGAGCTTGGAAGTCGAAAAGGTTGTGCGAGAACGATATTCGCAAGGCGCTGAGCAGCGGCAGGACGCGCTGTGCTGCCCGGTTGAGTACGACCCGCGATATCTCGATGTCATCCCGCAGGAAGTGCTGGAGCGCGATTACGGATGCGGCGATCCCACGCGTGACATCCGGTCCGGCGAGCATGTTCTAGACCTGGGCTCGGGGACCGGCAAGGTCTGCTTTATCGCGGCGCAAATCGTCGGGCGCGAGGGGCGGGTAATCGGCGTCGATACCAACAGTGAGATGCTCGCGCTGGCCCGCCGATCCGGGCCCGCGGTCGGCACCAAACTCGGTTTCGCCAACGTCGATTTCCGGCGCGGCAAAATCGAAGATTTAGCTACCGACCTCGACGCTGTCGACCAATGGCTGCGCCACAATCCGGTCCAGGATGCCGACGGACTGGAGCGTCTCAACGATTTTATCGAAGCGCAAAAACGCAACGCGCCGTTGGTCCCGAACGACAGCGTCGACGTGGTGGTATCCAACTGCGTGCTGAACCTCGTTCGGGAATCGAGCAAAGTGCGCGTCTTCCAGGAGATATATCGCGTGCTGAATCGTGGGGGCCGCGCGGTGATCTCGGACATCGTCAGCGACGAACCGGTCCCCGAGCATCTGCGCAACGACCCCGAGTTGTGGAGCGGATGCGTCTCGGGCGCGCTGGAGCAAGGCGCGTTCCTGGCGGCGTTTGAACGCGCGGGGTTTCACGGGATCGAGATCCTCAAGCGCGACGTTGCGCCGTGGCGGACCGTGGAGGGCATCGAGTTCCGCTCGATTACTGTCCGCGCGATGAAGGGTAAGGAAGGCGCTTGCTGGGATTGCAATCAGACGGTGATTTACCGCGGGCCCTGGCGCAAGGTCGAGGATGATGACGGCCATACCCTGCTGCGAGGCCAGCCGATGGCGGTGTGTGAGAAGACCTTTCGCATCTATACTTCCGAACCCTATGCGAAGGACATAATTCCGGTCGCGCCGCTGGTGCCGGTCGCGCTCGAACAGGCCAAACCTTTCGACTGTTCACGCGACAGCATCCGCCATCCGCGCGAGACCAAGGGATTGGAATATCGGGCGACCACCGATGCGAACGCCGCCTGCTGCGGCCCCGACGGCTGCTGCGACTAAAAGCGCGGCTGCCACGCCCACCGGAGCGCATTGAGCCAGAGTGGCCAGACGCCCTGCCCTCGAACGCTGACGATTTGGTTGAGCAGAAGCGATTGCATGACGCCGCGTCCGAATGCATCGGCGTGCTCAATGGCGGTAATCCACACCGCGCTGAGGAAGCCAGAAGTGCGATTCGCGCACGTCTCGCTGCCAATTATGCTCGGCAACGGCCTCCGCGCCCGTGATCAGAATCTTTTCACCCGAAGAGCAGGGATCCTCCACCTGGTCATCCAAATCAAGACCAGGCTTCCAAGCGGCCAAGATTCTACGAAGCGAAGCGCGCCTTGAGCCAGGCGGCGGCCTCCTCGAGGGCGGTCTTGGCCTTCTCCACGATGCCGTACATCTGGAAGAAGCCGTGATGCATGCCGTCATAGCGCGTGACCTTGGTGGGCACCCCGGCCGCGGCCAGGCGCTCGCCATAGTGCTCGCCCTCGTCGCGCAGGACGTCGTATTCGGCGGTGATAATCAAAGCCGGCGGCAGATCGCGTAGATTGGCGGCGCGCAGCGGCGATACGTAGGGATTGTCCGCCTCGAAAGGGCTGGTGAGGTAATGGTTCCAGAACCATCGCATTCCCGCCGCGCTGAGACCGTAGCCCTCGGCGTTCTGAACGTAGGACGAATGTCCAGGAGTATAATAATCCGTCACCGGGTAAATCATCAGTTGACCGCACAGGGCCGGGCCGCCCTTGTCGCGGACCATTAGGGCCACCACGGCGACCAGGTTGCCGCCCGCGCTGTCGCCGGCGATTACGATGTGGGAGGCGTCGGCATTCAGTTCTACCGCGTGAGCGGCGGCCCACTTGGTGGCGGCGTAGCAATCGTCGGGGCCGGCGGGAAACTTATGTTCGGGGGCCAGACGGTAATCCACCGAAACCACGACGCATCCTCCCGCGTTGCACAGGTTGCGGGCTGTGCCGTCGTGAGTATCGAGGTTGCAGACCACAAACCCGCTGCCGTGAAAGAACACCATCAGCGGAAACGGCCCCTTGCCCTTGGGCGTATAGATTCGCACAGGCAAATCGCCGCCCGGCCCGGGTATCACGCGATTAACCACGGCGGCGACCGGGAGGGTCGGCAACTTACCCGCGGCGCTGCGCTCTATAGTTTGCTTGCGCGCGTCTTCGACCGACAGGCTCTCGAAGGGCGGCAGGCTGGCCATCTGATCGAGTATCGCACGGATTTGCGGATCGAGCGGCATAAGGCACCTCCTTATCGAACCGGCCATCAGCCAGCACGTCGACTGTGTCGCGTCAGCTAATAGCACGCCGGAGGTTACTGTACACCACCCAAATTATGTCCCCGCCCGAACGAGCTTCACGGAATGCTATTCGGATCTATGGCCAAGGCTGCCGAGATCGGCAGCTTGGTGCACGAGTCCTCACCACCAAGGCCGGCCTGGCTCACGAACGGCGTCAACGCGAGTTCGATCGGACATGTGCATTGCGCGAGCTGTACGCCGTTAACCACAGGCCCGAGCTGGCAGGCAAAGTTCCAACATTGGGCAAATTCGCGGCCGCCCGGACAGATTAGCGCCACGGCGGATGCTTCGCTCCATGTAGGATTGGCGGCGGCTTGCGGGAACGCACCGTTTATCTGGTAAGTCGACCACACTCCGTCTTTGGGCGGCGCGCAACTGCCTTGCATATTGCCGGCATTGAGATCGGCTATCGATGGACCTGGAAGGACCGGACAGGTGCAGCTCGCGGCCGGCAACGTTCTTCCGTCGTTGAGGGTAATTTCGCCACCTGTAGCTATACAGGTAGAAGCCGAACATAGGGCAAAGTCATTGGGGCAAATAGCCAGTTTTGCCACGGGAGTCGGCGCCGCGGTCGGCGTCGGCGTCGCGGTTGCCGTTGGCGTCGGTTCGACGACAGTGGGATTTCCTCCAGAACCCCCGCCGCACGCGATCAACGCCATCGATAGCGCCATCAAAAAGGCGCGGCTCATCCATATGCCTAGGTTTTTACGAGGATTGCCACTTGAGACTACGCTCGATATCACGATAATTCCCCCCAATTGCAGCTCAACCTCAAATCAATGGCTGAGTTCGGCCACGCCTTTAAATCGGAAATAGCTTGATGGGCCGAGAACAGGCCGCCCTTCCCGACTTCGCTTACGTGGCGGAGGCGACCTCGGTGGCGGTGGCGAAACTGGCATTGAGCGGTAGCACTGCTGAGTGGAGCGGATCGCCCGAGTTTGCACACATTTGAACTATGTCTGGATTCTGCCGTTCGCCGAGGAGCGGGGCGGCGCTGCATCTCGGAGACAATAGACGCACGCAGCAAACGATAGGGTGGTTGGTCGCAGTTTGAGGCGTGTGCTGTGAGTGAAGCTGAGCCTTTGCTCTGCCCAATAATTGAATTGAGTCAGTCAGGGGAAATGCGGACTACAGGCTGGAAGCCTGTGCCACGAAGCCAAAAAAGTCACAAGGAGGACAACTTTTTACGGCGGTCATCCCTTTTTCGGCAAAGAATTCGTTCTCGCTACTCCGCCAACTCCATTGCGCTGAAGAAGAAGCTGACCTCGCGCTCCGCAGTTTCCTTGGCATCGGAGCCGTGAGTCGCATTCTGTTCGATGTTTTGTCCGAATTTTTTGCGGATTGTACCCTCCGCTGCTTTGGCCGGATCGGTCGCACCCATAAGTTCGCGCCAGCGTTCGATCGCGCGCTCGCCTTCGAGCACCATCACCACTACCGGACCCGACGTCATGTAATCGCACAATGAGCCGTAAAACGGCCGCTCGTTGTGGACATCGTAAAATGCTTCGGCCTGCTTGCGCGTCAGGGTCAACTTTTTGAGCGCGCGAATGCGCAGTCCCGACGCTTCGATCTGCGCCAGGATCTTCCGATCAGGTTACGTCTGACCGCGTCCGGTTTAACAATCGCGAAAGTCTGTTCCATGGTACTACTTGCGAGCCTCAAGCAGATTCTTCATCGTCGAGCCCAAGTCGGCAGGACTCATCGCGACGGTGATTCCTGCCGCCTTGAGCGCCGCGATCTTATCCGCCGCGGTGCCGCGCCCACCCGAGATTATCGCCCCTGCGTGCCCCATCCGCCTTCCCTTCGGAGCGGTCTGCCCGGCGATAAAGGCCACCACCGGTTTCTTAAAGTTTTCCTTTATATATTGCGCGGCCTCTTCCTCCGCGCTGCCGCCGATCTCGCCGATCAGAATCACTGCTTCGGTGTCAGGATCGTCTTTGAAGAGCTTGAGCGCGTCGATATGGCCGGTGCCGATAATCGGATCGCCGCCGATTCCGATACAGGTGGAGTCCGATTCCCAGCAGGGTCAGCTGATACACCGCCTCGTAAGTAAGGGTACCCGACCGCGAGATCACGCCGACCTTGCCAGGCTTATGGATGTAGCCGGGCATGATTCCGATCTTGCACTCGCCTGGAGTGATGATTCCGGGGCAGTTCGGTCCGATCAGCCGGTGTCTTCTTACCGGCCAGGTAGCGCTTGACCTTGACCATGTCGAGCACCGGTATCCCTTCCGTGATGCACACCACCAGCTCGACGCCAGCATCCGGCGGCTTCCAATATCGCGTCGGCGGCGAATGGCGGCGGAACGTAGATCACACTGACGTTGCATCCGGTTTTTTGCCGCGCCTGCTCGACGGTGTCGAAAATCGGGATTCCCTCGAAGTCCGTCCCGCCCTTGCCCGGCACCACTCCGGCAACCATCTGAGTGCCATACTCTTTACATGCCCGGGTATGGAGCTGCCCGGTAGCTCCGGTAATCCCCTGGGTCACGACCCGGGTATTTTTGTTGACCAGAATACTCATCGTTTCAGCTCCGACCCCCGATTGCTTCGACCACACGCCGCGCGGCGTCGGCCATGTTGGCGGCCGCGATCACCGCCAGCCCGGAGTCCTTCAGGATCTTCTTGCCCTGATCGACGTTGGTGCCTTCCATGCGTACCACGAGGGGCACCTTGAGGTTGACCTGGTGGACCGCTTCGACCACGCCCTGCGCCAGCACGTCGCATCGCATAATTCCGCCGAAGATGTTAATCAGCACGCCCTTGACGCGATCGTCGGAGAGCAGGATGCGGAACGCCGCCGCGACCTTTTCGGTGTTGGCGCCGCCGCCCACGTCCAGGAAGTTGGCCGGCTCGGCGCCGTAATACTTGACGATGTCCATCGTCGCCATCGCCAGTCCCGCGCCGTTGACCATGCAGCCGATGTTGCCGTCCAAATGGACGTAGCTGAGGTCGTACTTGGCCGCTTCGGTCTCAGTCGGATCCTCTTCGTTGGGATCGCGCAGCTCACGGATATCCGGATGGCGGAACAGGCCGTTGTCGTCGAACGACATCTTGGCGTCCAGGCACAGCACCGCGCCCTGCTTCGTCACGACCAGGGGATTGATCTCGATCAGCGATGCGTCGGTGTCGTTGAACGCACGATACATCGAATTGAGCAGCGCCACGAACTGATTGACCTGTTTGTCCTTCAGCCCCAGCGCAAAGGCAATCTTGCGCGCCTGGAACGCGGCCACACCGATTACCGGATCGATCGGATCGGTGATAATTTTATCCGGCGTTTTGGCGGCCACTTCCTCGATATCCATGCCGCCTTCGGTGCTGGCAATCACGGCCACGGATTCGGCCTTGCGATCGACCAGCATCGCCAGGTACAGCTCGCGGGCGACCTCGCTGGCTTCCTCCAGGTAGAGTTTGCGCACCACCCTGCCCTGCGGCCCCGTCTGATGGGTCACCAGCGGTTTGTTGAGCAGCCGCTCGGCGAATTCCTTGGCCTCGGCTGCGCTGCCGACCAGCTTGACGCCGCCGGCTTTGCCACGCCCTCCTGCATGAATCTGCACTTTGGCGACGGCGTTGGGCTGTCCGAGCGCCTTGAACCCTGCTTCCATTTCGGCCGGCGTGGTGGCGGGTTGGCCCTTGGGTACCGGCGCGCCAAACCGCCCCAGAATCTGCTTGGCCTGGAACTCATGTATGTTCATCGTTATTCCTCGCGGTCCAGTTCAATCGTGCCGCGCGGCGCGTGGCCTGCGCGGTGCGCCGGTTATTTTCCAGCCAGGACCTTGTCCATCGCCTCCACCAGCTCGCGCACGTGATTGACCGAACTGGCGAACGCACCCTTTTCCGCGTCGGTCAGCTCGATCGTAATAATCTTCTCGACTCCGCCGCCGCCGATCACAACCGGCACTCCGGCATAAAGTCCTTTGACGCCGTATTCGCCTTCCAGGTAAGCCGCGCACGGCAGCACTTCTTTACGGTCGAGGATAAAAGCCTCGACCATCCGGTACACCGCCGAACCGGCGGCATAATAGGACGAGGTCTTCATCAGGTTGACGATCTCCGCGCCGCCGTCGCGGGTGCGCTTCTCAATCTCGTCCAGGCGCTTGGCAGGGATGAGTTTGTCGATCGGCACGCCGCCCACGGTCGTATAGCTGCGCACCGGGACCATGTCGTCACCATGCCCGCCCAGCACCATCGCATGTACACTTTCCACCGAAACCTTGAGCTCCTGCGCCAGAAAGGTGCGATAGCGCGCGGAGTCGAGCACGCCCGCCTGGCCGACCACCTGATGCTTGGGGAAGCCGGTCACGCGCTTGAGCTGGGTCACCATCGCGTCGAGCGGATTGGTCACCGCGATCACAAACGCATCGGGCGCGTAGCTTTTGACCGCTTCGCCCACCTGGTTCATGACGCTGGCGTTGATCTTGAGCAGGTCGTCGCGGCTCATCCCCGGCTTGCGCGGTGAACCTGAGGTTACCACGATGCAATCGGCGCCTTCGATCTCGCCGTATTCGAGCGTGCCGGTGACCTTGACGTCCACGCCCATCACCGGTGCCGATTCCAGCATATCGAGCGCTTTGCCTTGCGGCAGGCCGTCGATAATGTCGAACAGCACGATATCGCCCAGTCCGCGCAGGAAGCAGAGATGGGCGCAAGTGGCGCCGACGTTGCCAGCCCCGATGAATGCGATCTTTTTGCGTGCCATAAAAGCCTCGTTCGAAAATCGGCCGGATGTAAGCACAGCTTATAAGCGGCCGTCTGTTAGTCAGTACAACTTAAATCGACGTCAGGAAAGAGCCGGCCTGCACTTGCCCAGCCCAGGTCCGTTTCAGAACCTAAATCCCAACTATCTTTACAGAATTGCTGTCCCGGTCAACGAGGCGGTGATTCCCCAAGCCAGGACGCGCGGCTCAATCCGGCCGGTAACCCCAAATTTTCTCCGGATTATTCTCGAACGGATAGACCTCGACCATCCAGCCGTGAATCTCCGGATACCAATAGCCACCGGCCTTGGCGCATTCAGCCTCGGTTGCGATGGTGCCGTCGGCGTCAAAGCGCGAATCCTTACCGGCTTCAGTGTCGCCCGGCGGCAGGCAGACGTTGACCTGCCGATGCCATCGGGCCAGGCATAGCGGCACCCGCTGGTCGAGATAATCCTCCGAGTACCTGCCCGGTGCGTAGTACATCACGCCAATTAGTTGGTATTCACCGTTTACCTTGCGGTAGAGCAATGCGGTGGGTTGCGCCGGATCAAAGCGCACCAACTCCTTGAACGCGCGCCATTTGCTGGCGAAGTGGTACATCGGCATATTCAAATCGGTGTAGTAGCCGCCGTAACCGGCGGCCTCAGCTGCCTTGATGTCCCGGTATTTCCGCAGCTCTTTGCGCAGCGTATCGATTAGTTCCTTGCCGCGCAGCAGGCATTGCGGAGTAGGTGGCCGCGGCGCGGTGAATTTTGTATGGGGATCGGCGGGCACCGGCCAGGAGGCGGCGCTGCCATCGGCGTCTGCCGCGCGGCACAGGGGCAGCCACAGAAATGACAGTGTCAGGGCACAGAGTACCAGCGTGGTTCGCGAGATCATTCAATCACGGAATACGATTGGCCGCAGACACTTGCAGCCTGAGACGATGAGCCGGCGGCGACGCCACCGGCTCATCAGTTCCTGGATTGGATATTTGGCCTAGATGTTGTCGACGATGGCCTTGCCGAACTCAGAGCACTTGAGCAGCTTGGCGCCGGTCGTCAGACGCTCGAAATCGTAGGTCACGGTCTTGTTCCCGATGGTCTTCTCGAGTCCGCGTACGATCGCGTCCGCCGCCTCCTGCCATCCCATATGCTCGAGCATCAGCACGCCCGACAGGATCACCGAACCGGGGTTGACCTTGTCCTGATTGGCATACTTCGGCGCGGTGCCGTGGGTCGCCTCGAACACACCATGACCAGTAATGTAGTTGATGTTCGCGCCGGGAGCGATGCCGATTCCGCCAACCTGCGCCGCCAACGCGTCGGACAGATAGTCGCCATTGAGGTTCATGGTTGCGACCACGTCGAACTCATCGGGCCGGGTCAGCACCTGCTGCAGGGTGATATCGGCGATGTTATCTTTGACCAGCACCTGTCCCGGCGGCGGCTTGCCGTTGCAGTCGTCCCATCCGACCGCACGACCCTGGTACTCGCGCCTGGTCAGCTCATAACCCCAATCGCGGAACGCGCCCTCGGTGAACTTCATGATGTTGCCCTTGTGCACCAGGGTCACGCTCTTGCGCTTGTGGCTGATTGCGTAATCCAGGGCGGCACGGATCAGACGCTCGGAACCCTCGCGTGAAACCGGCTTGATGCCGATTCCGGAGGTATTGGGAAAACGGATCTTGTTGACGCCCATCTCCTCCTGGAGGAACTTGATGACCTTTTTCACCTCGGGTGATTCCGCCTCCCATTCGATGCCCGCGTAGATGTCCTCGGTGTTCTCGCGGAAGATGACCACGTCGAGCTTTTCCGGATTCTTCACCGGACTCGGCACGCCCTTGAAATAACGCACCGGCCGCAGACACACATAAAGGTCCAGCAACTGGCGCAAAGCCACGTTGAGCGAGCGGATACCACCGCCAACCGGCGTGGTGAGCGGCCCCTTGATTCCAATCAGATACTCGCGGAACGCTTCTACGGTCTCGTCGGGCAGCCAGGTATTAAACTGCTTGAAGGCTTTCTCCCCGGCATATACCTCCATCCATGCGATTTCGCGCTTGCCGCCATATACCTTCTTGACCGCGCCGTCGAACGTATACTGGGAGGCGCGCCAGATGTCGGGTCCGGTGCCGTCGCCCTCGATAAAGGGCAGGATGGGACGATCGGGTACTTCCAGAGTATGATCGGACTTGAGGCGAATCTTCTCGCCGTTGCTGGGAACTTTGATTGTTTTGTATGCCATCGCTCCGAATGCTCGCTCCTTGTTTCTTGTCGCCGAGGTGGTCTGCTGGTGCCCGGCCGGGTTTTGTTCAAAGCCTCAACATGCAACGCGTACCGGGCGCGGTCAGGATACCGCTTTACTTCGCCCCCGTGCGTTATTTGAATGACATCAGTTATGGCGATCATACAAGAATGGCCCGCTGAAACCAGTCCCACCTGTGGCGCCTCCTTCCGCCGCCGGGTTTTGTCAATTGCCTTCGCAGTCTTAGTGCTGGCGTTGACTGGCCGGGTACCCAACGGTTCTGCCCAACAGATCGGGCGCCAGGGCTCCAGCACTCTTGAGCTTCCGCCCCTTTCGGGCAAACAGGAGCAGAGCATACCCCAGGCTCCGCCGATACCGATGCAACCCCGTGAGAACGTGCTAGTGATCCCGCGTGCCAGCCGCGACTTTGTGGGCGAATGGGGCGGACATCTGCATCTGACCCGAGTGCTGGGTGGCGTTCCGGCAATGCCGGATTCGATCGTCAGCCTGGCCTTCGGCGAAAGCAACGGGAGCGTGTTCATGCAGACCACGGCATTCGCCAGCCGCTCCTCGCGCATCCTTAAGACCAGCGCCGATGTGGTCAACCCCAAGACAGTCAAGCTTAAGCTCAGGGGATTGGAGATGGCGTACGACCCGCCGATTCTTCACAAGGAAGAACTGCATCTGGCGTTGACCGGCAAGGACACCATGAACTGCCTGAAGTACGTGGACTTTTATACGCCCGGGCAAGATACTCCGATCGCTTCGATGGCTTACGAGGGAAACCTACATCTGCTCAGCCCGCAGGAGCGTCGCGACCTCCAGGCACAGGTTCTCAGTAGAGGCCAGGTACCGCAAAAGCAAATCGAAGGCAGCCGCAGCTTCGGACCCTAAGAGCAGATGGGCGGCTGGGCAATACCTGACGGCAGGCAGTCTGTATCATCCAGTGGAGCGGGCGTCCCCGCCCGCGTCAGACACAGGTGACGGATGTCAGGGCGCCGGGCAGAGACGCCCCCCCTGGATCAGACCCGCACTGAGGAGAGTGGATGAATTGACCAAATCTGGGAACTAAAGTGCATGGAGAACAGGCCCGCGGAGCGCGGATGCGAGCTTTGGGCAGGAATCTTAGACCTCCTGCCAAAAGTACGGCATAGGATGCGGAGTCGGTGCGAAGCTAGGACATATCAACATCAAGTATCTGCCCCGGCTGTGGTCCGGGGACCATTCCCTCAAGGTCGGAGTCCTTGCCGCCCTCAGGTACACGTTTTTTTTCAGCGTCGCGTTGAACCTTGCGCTGTTGCTTATCTTGTTGTTTTTGCCTGCGTAGTTGTTCCCTGCGGCGTTTTTCCATAGGTCTCCTAATCTAGCGGGCCAAATGATAATTTTGCCACTCTGGCGCCAACCCGCTTCATGCCAGCGATCGCCCGGCGGACCACCGCGCTTTCACAGCACCTACCGGTGAACATAAGAGGCGGCGAAAACAAAAAAGGCGGGATGAACCCGCCTTTTTTCTACCAGCGGTTACGGCCCCGGCTTGCGCCGCCGCCGCCACCACCGCCACCGCCGCGGTTTCCACCGCTACGGTTCCCGCCGCCGAAGCTGGATTCACGCGGTTTGGCTTCGTTGACTTTGATATTGCGGCCCTTGAGCTCAGTGTCGTTGAAGCGCTCGATAGCCGTGGCCGCATCGCCGGCACTGGCCATCTCGACAAAGCCGAAGCCTTTCGATTGGCCGGAGACCTTGTCGGTAATCACGGTGGCGCTTTGCACCTCGCCCGCTTGCGAAAACAGTTGTTCCAGATCGGACCCCGTTACCGAGTAGGCCAGGTTGCCGACGTACAATTTGCTGGGCATTCATTGCCCTCCGAGTTTTGCCGGGTAGCTCCAAACAGAAAACCCGGGCCTATTCCCGGGCTGGATGAAAGGAACGCGCCAAGCGTGATGTCATCAGAATACGCCTTTTGGACCCCTGATGATAGTCGGACGCGGTCATCAGGAGGTTGGACCGCGCTGGCCATATACTTTTCCCCTCGGATCGGTATAAGATGGTTTTACTCGCCCTCGGACGGAGCCTATCCTGGTCGATTTCGATTACCTGCCGGGACCGTCCGAACTGCTTGGAAAAAACGGAGGCTTGTTGATGCCCAAGGTGTATGTTGGCAATCTTGCCGGCTCGGTTACCAGCCGCGACCTGCAGGCGCATTTCGCGCGCGCGGGAGAAGTTGTGGGCGCGCTGGCAGTCACTGATCGAGCTTCAGGAGTATGTCGCGGATTTGGCGTAGTGGAGATGGCTGAGTTATCCGACGTTGCAGTTGCATTCAGCCTGTTGAACAACAGCGAATTGAAAGGACAAAAAATTAAACTGGAACCGGACCCCTCGATGCGAAACGGCAAGGCGCGAAATCGGGCGTGAGGCCCGTGCGGCAAACAGCTATGCGGCCGGGTCTCAGTATTCCTGATGCCGTTGAGCCTCGGCATGACAAATTGAAACGCGCCGGACCCCAGCGCAAATCTTTTGATGGACCGGTAACGCCCCTCTTGATAGGCATGCACGTGGTCCATATAGTTTCCCGGAGAACACAGGTCTAGTTATCTGGAGAACACGGGGATCTCAAAGCCAATCGTGGCTCAAGCGCGCGGATTCACGCGGCGCAACAATTAAACTGTCAGAACCTTTCGTTCGGCTTAATCGCCAAACCTGAATCCACAGGCTCTGAACAAAACCTGGTGTCCGTTGTGTGGTCGTCTGATTGCATTCCGGAACCTGAGAATGTGCACGGTTTCGGAGCTACCAATTCATGGCACAGATCGAAAATTCTGATTCAAGTCCGCACAAGAAAGGTTTTCCGATTGGCTAAAGGCGAGCAGTTGGCTATCGACTTTTCCGTTGGCCCCGAACTAACAACGCCGCGATGGGAATGGCCTTGGTGGCGCAGCAACCGGGAGGACGCGATGGTCCTGCCGTACCTCATCTTGATCCACTTGACCGCCCTGGCCGGCTTAATCCTGTTTCCGCTGCCGGGATGGCGGATCTTCCTCAGCGCCGTCGCCCTGAGCTGGATCGGCGGCATCGGCACCACCGTTTGTTACCATCGCTCGCTGGCCCATCGCGCGTTGCGGCTCCATCCATGGCTGAGGGCGATACTCACGTTCTTTGCGATCGCCAATGGTTCCGGGAACCCGCTTAGCTGGGTGGCCAGTCACCGGGTACATCACGCGTATGCTGATACCGTCTATGACGTCTCCAGTCCGGTGCGACATGGTTTCTGGTGGGCGCACCTGCGGTGGCTATGGCAATCGGAGCGACCGTCGATCGAGCGCTATTGCCCGGATCTCGACCACCCCCAATACCGGGTGTGGAAGCATCTGCAACCCTTCATCCTCATGTTATCATACTTTGGCGGGTTGTATTTCGGCCTGGCGGCTTTCTTCTGGCTTGGCGCGATCCGCTTGGTCTTCTCGCTTCACGCCACGTGCTTTGTAAACAGCGTCTGTCATGGTGAGCCCAACACGCCCATCGGCGAGGATTCCAGCAGTAACGTGCGCTGGCTCGGTTTCATGCAATTTTTTCAGGGCGAGAATTGGCATCGCAATCACCACGCGCGGCCGGCCCAGGCGCGATTGGGACTGAATTGGCGGCAACCTGACGTAGGTTACTTGGTGATTTGTACGCTCGAAAAGCTGGGTCTGGTTAGTGACGTGCGCCACTCCCTGAATCGTGGTTCGGCTAGGTGATCGAAATTTGCGTCAGCCATGCGTCAACCAGATGATCGATATTTGCGTCATGATCATGATGGGTCCAAAGGACCGGCGCAGATTCGGCACGGGACCGCTATGCGCGAAGGACGGCACGTTCCATGTCTTCAAAACTGCGTGATCAGGCATATCAGATCTACCTCGATTTCCTCGAAACGGCGGAAACCAAACGCCGTTGGAACATCTTCACCGATGTCCCTTGGGAAAAACTGGACCTCGATAAAGCCACCGCGGATGTAGGCAAATGTGTCGAGATCTTCTGCACCGAAGAACTCTACGTACCTGATTACACTTCCAGAGGGCTTGATTTATCGAGCTCGGTTTTTGGCACGGCGTGGTTCCAGATTTGCTGGGCCTTTGAAGAATCCCGCCATGGACTGGCATTTCGGGAGTACCTGACCCGTTCGGGTCTGCGTTCACCGGCGCAGTTTGAAGCTTTGGAAATCGAGACATTTTCAAAACACTGGGAACTACCATTTCAGACCTCTCGCCAAATGGCGTGTTACGGCGCGCTTCAGGAAGGTGCAACCTTCACCGCTTATAACTCGCAGAGAAACAAAGCCAAGAATTCTGGCGACGGGGTCCTCGAGGCCATCTTCTTTTTTGTCGGCCGCGACGAGGCGGCGCACGCCGGCTTCTACCGCGCCATGATCCAATTGGAACTGTGCCGTCACCGCGCTGAAACCATTGACGACCTGGCTTACGTCCTGGCCAATTTCAAGATGCCTGGGGACGGGCTGATCCCCGATTACCGGGCGCGGCTCCAAAGCTCAGGGGCGGGAATCAGCGCCCGGGCGTTTCTCGAACGGGTGATGTGGCCGCTTTTATCCACTCTGGAAATCAGCCGCGAAGAGATGAAAGTCGCGCTCAAAAAGCAGGCGGCACGGGCCCTTCAGGCTCCTCTCGCGCAGTCCGCCCCACCGCCTCGCGTTCCCAGCATTGCCGGTGAAGCGCATCTGATTAAGCACTGACCCTTTTTCCGCAGCGCCGGCTCCGTGCCGGTTCTTTTTCATCTGACATACATCGTGTGCAACTCCGACGCGCATATCGAGGGCTATTCCTGGGTATGGGTGGCGGGTATGGAGAGAGAATGGATCGGCACGTCGGCCAGCGCCACGGGCAAGAGATTGGCGCTACGGTTTCCGGTGGACTTTAGGTTGGCGTTGCTCTAACGTTCAAAGCCGCTAACCTCGAGAGGAAATCACAAGATGAAGTTGGTGCGTTTTACACTGGCTGATCGCGTGCAACATGGATCGCTCGAGGGCGACCAAATCCAACCTCTGGACGGCGATCTCCATGCGCTCAGGCCGGTGGCAGGCGCCAAGCCGGTTGCGCTGGCGTCGGTTAAGCTCTTGACCCCGACCGCCCCCAGTAAAGTGCTCGCGATTGGCCCTGGTCGACGACGAGTCCTTGGTGCCGGTGCGCAGCCGCCGGAAAGACCGACTATCTTCTTCAAGCCTTCGACCGCCGTCACCAACCCGGGAGAGCCGATTATTTTTCCGCCCGAGCTTACGTACATCAATCACGAAGGCGAAATTGGGATCGTGATAGGCCGCCGGGCTCGACGCGTAAGACGTGAAAGCGCGGCCGAATATATACTGGGCTATACCTGTGTGAACGATGTCACGGCTGGAGAATTGCGCAAGACCATGGGAACGCCGATGATGTTTCATGCCAAGGCGTTCGATACGTTCGCACCGTTTGGTCCAGTGATCGCCACCGATGTCGATCCGTCAAACCTCGACACTGAATGCCGTGTCAACGGCGAAGTGCGTGTAAAGGCGCGCACCGACGATTTGCTGTATCCACCGGATCTTCTGGTGAGCTGGATCTCACACATTATGACGCTCTTGCCCGGCGACGTTATTTCCACCGGAGCGCCCGGAGTAGGTCCTCTGAAACCCGGCGACACGGTCGAGGTGGAAATCGAGGGAATCGGCTGCCTGCGCAATCCTGTGATCGCTGGCGACTGATCCCGCCCTCAGGTTGAAACAAAGCCTGCATCAAGCGAAGACGGAGGCGTAATCGTGGCTCAATTGCGCGTGATCTCGGCGGATTCGCACATGATGGAGCCCGCGGGCCTTTGGACGGAGCGCCTGGACCGCAGGTTCAGCGACCGTGCGCCTCACGTGGTCAAAACAGACAAAGGGCATCTGTTTTCTGCTCCCGGCGTGCCGCCCTTTCCGGTGGCCGGCGGTTTCGGGCTGGGCCGCAGCGGCAAAGAACTGGGCGATCATTTCAGGAGCCACGGTTACGAGGCGGCGCGGCCCAGCGGGTGGGACCCGGTGGAACGGCTCAAGGACCAGGATATCGATGGTGTGGAGGCCGAGGTGCTCTATACCACGCTCGGGATGGCATTATTCGGATTGGCCGACGCTGAACTCCAGCAAGCCTGCTTCAGAGTTTACAACGATTGGTTGGCCGGGTTTTGCTCGCATGATCGGCGGCGTCTGCATGGGGTCGCGCTGATCGCGTTGGAGGACGTCGGCGCCGGCAAGAAGGAACTGGAGCGATGCGCTGCCGCGGGACTCAAAGGCGCGATGATCTACGGCTGCGCTCCAGCGCAACGGCCCTACCTGAGCCGTGATTACGACCCGTTTTGGGCCGCAGCTCAGGATTTGGAAATGCCGCTGTCGCTCCACGTGTTCACCCGTGGCAACCAGGGCGCGCAGCCCAGCGTCAACCGCCAACCGGCCTCTGAGTATATGAATTTCTCGCGCGCCTACGTCCGCGGTCTGCATGAGGTGCAGGATTCGCTCGCCGATATCATTCAAAGCGGCGTGCTGGAGCGCTTTGCGCGGCTGAAGATAGTTTCAGCCGAGAACGATACCGGATGGCTGCCGCATTTCATGTACCGGCTCGACCACGTCTATGAAAAATTCGGCGCCTTTTCTGAAGCGGCGCAGCCGCTCACGATGAAGCCGAGCGATTACGTGCGCCGGCAGATTTGGGCGACCTTTCAGGATGATCCAATCGGCCCCGCACTCTACCGGGTTTTCGGCGAGAACAACTTCATGTGGGCTTCCGATTTTCCGCATACTGATTCAACCTGGCCACACTCCCGCGAGGTTATCGATACGAGTTTCCGCGACGTGCCGGAAGATATTGTGCACAAAATTGTCTTCGATAACGCGAACAAGCTGTATCGGATGGGTTTATAGAAGCTTTGCGCGAAGGCAAAAACCCTCGGCATTGTACGAGCCCGGCGCTAGAGATAAACAGGTTTGCATGGACGCAGGCTCTTCCCATCGCGCGCACGGGGTTTTCGCCGCGGTTCTGACCCCCCTGACCCAGGCGCTCGAACCCGACACCGCGCTTTTTGCGACGCATTGCCACTGGCTGATTAGCCAGGGCTGCGACGGTCTGGTGCCGCTTGGCACTACCGGTGAAGGGAACTCCTTATCGGTCAGTCAGCGCCTGCGGCTGATTGAATCCTGCGCCCAGTCCGGAATTCCCGCCGCGCGATTCATTATCGGCTCGGGTTCGTGCGCGCTGGCCGACGCGGTAGAGTTGACCCGGGCTGCGGTCAGGGCGGATGCGGCCGGCGTTCTGGTGCTGCCTCCGTTCTATTACAAGGAGCCATCGCAAGATGGACTGTTCCGCTTTTTCTCCGAGATCATTCAGCGCGTCGGCGACCGGCGGCTCAGAATCTATCTGTACCATTTCCCGCAACTGTCGACCGTACCGATCACTACGTCGCTGATCCAACGGCTGATCGCCGCCTACCCCGAAACGATTGCGGGTTTGAAAGACAGTTCGGGTGACTGGTCCTATTCGGCGAATCTGATCAAGGAATTTCCGGCGCTCGATATCTTTTCCGGCAACGAACAGTATCTGCTCGCCAATCTGCACGCCGGCGGCGCAGGCTGCATATCCGCCAATGTCAATGTTTCCGCGGCGCTGGCGCAGGCAGTTTGTCTGGCATGGCGTGAGGGTCAGGACGCCGAGCGGATACAGAAGGAGTTGGACGACGTCCGCATCGTACTGCAGGAGTATCCGATTCCGTCCGCGCTAAAGCATCTGATGAGCGTGATCACCGGCAATCCCGGGTGGAATAACATCCTGCCGCCTAATCTGCCGCTTCCCGCGGAGCAGGCTCGGAAACTCACCGCCTGCCTATCCGCGCTTCCATGCATGAAGTCGATCCTCAGCAAGAGCGCATGACCTCTAGCAACCCGCGTAACCTGTCGACAGCTACGTTTTCAGCCTAGCTCCCAAAATAATTCGCAGGTAGCGAACTACCGGAAAGCCACCGCCAGTTTTGGGGGTTATATCAGCGCCAGGCAGAACTGCGTTCTTACGGTTGCTGTGAGTATCCTTTGGCTCAAGATGGGGCAGGAACTCTGCGTTTGCAAACTGTCGGGTGTTGTGCGAGTCTCAGTCGGGAATCAGATGGAAATTCCGGATAATAAGCATCTGTGGTTAAACTAGACTCATCAGGGGAACCATTTCATGAAAAGAGGAAGTCTGTCTCACGCGCTTGTTTTTGTTGCCGCTTGCTTGATGTTCACGCTGGCTCTCGGTGGCGTCGCCCTTGCGACTCCTGTTGTGCCCGAGCTTGACCCGGGGACTGCGACCAGTGGCGTCGCGCTTTTGGTTGGAGGAGCGTTGTTACTGATCGAGCGATATCGCCGACGTCGGTAATTAGGTTTCGCTTGCTGGGCTGAAATATTTGTCGTCGAAACTGGACTCTTCAGGGAACCATGTCATGAAAAAGAAGCTGTCCCACACGCTCGTTCTTGCTACCTCTTGTGTGATGTTCACGCTGGCGCTCAGCGGTATGGCGCATGCGAGCGTGTCGGTGCCTGAGCTTGACCCGGGGACTGCGACAAGCGGCGTCGCGCTCTTGGTTGGCGGGGCCATGTTGCTGATCGAACATTATCGCCGCCGCCGGTAATCAAGTTTTGCTTCTTAGGAAGCATTTGTCGGACTCTTCACAGGACTATCTCATGAAAAAGTTATTCAATCCTCTGGTTCTTGCTGCGGCTTGCGCGATGTTCACACTGGCCCTCGGTGGGGTGGCCCATGCGGTTAGTCCGGTGCCCGAGCTTGACCCGGGAACTGCGACCAGTGGCGTCGCGCTTTTGGTTGGAGGAGCGTTGTTACTGATCGAGCGATATCGCCGGCGCCGGTAATTACGTTCTGCTTCCAGGTCCGAAAGTACTTCCGACGCAGAGAGTTCTCTCGGCTGAACTCCGCCGCGTAGCCGCTATCCGAAGCGCCACTTACCCTTGGCTATATTGGGGCGCCGTGCTCTTCCTATTTATGGTGGAGCAAACGGCCATCTTCCCACTCGGCGCGACCGAAATCTTTTGGCGAACCCACCATTGGACCTGGCTGGTGCTCGCCATCGAAAAGGGCGTCCCCACTGCCTTCATCATTGGTGTTGTGGGCGCCATGGTGTTTAGCTGGGAGACTTTTCGAAACGCACTTCGATCGCTTGTAGAAGAGTCTGGCGCGGTTGGTTTCAAGTGGCTGTTAATCCACCTGGCAGTGGTTGCAGCGCTGCTGGGATGGACCGCGCTCTGCCGGGCCAACCGAATATTCCCCTCGCCATACTGGGAAATCTGGATGTGGGTGCGGGTAGCCTTGGAACTGTTGGCGCTGGCCAGCTGGGCTGCCGCCGCGCTGCCACCTTCCTTCTGGTTACGCTGGTTTGCCGCCAGCCCCAGAGCCTTCGTGGCCGGGGCGGCCTGTGCTCTCCTCACCAAGATGCTGGGCCATTACACGGAGGCCCTGTGGTTGCTGTCGCTGTTCCAAAGCTCAACGCTCCTGACCGTTGCCGCCCTGCTCCGGTTGTGCGGACAGTTCGTCATTACCGGGCCAGCCGCTCAGATCGGGACTCCGGCCTTTTCGGTCGAGGTGGGTTCCGGCTGTTCAGGGCTCCAGGGATTCGGCGTGATGGTCACCTTCCTCGCCATATATTTTTGGGCGTATCGGCGCGATCTTCGATTCCCGCAAGTATTGCTGCTAGTTCCCCTCGGTCTCGCTCTTCAATGGTTCCTCAACTCGATCCGCATAGCCGTCCTGATTCTTCTCGGCACCTGGAATCAGGCAGCCGCCATGAACGGCTTTCACTCGATCGCCGGCTGGTTGTTTGTAAGCTTCGTTGCCTACGGGGTGGTAAGTGCCAGTTGGCGCGTCCCGGCCTTCATCAAGACCGGTTCCGAAGCCAAAGTTCTTCAGCTCTCGAACCCTGCCGGAGTGTACCTCGTGCCGCTCCTGGCGATCATCGCGACTGCGATGGTCACGAGGATTTTCTACGGCGGATTCGATTTGCTCTATCCTCTCCGGGTATTTGCCGCCGCGGGTGCCTTGTATTTCTATCGGCGGGAGCTCGCCCTTTTCCAATGGAGTGCATCCTTTTGGGCGATTGCACTGGGTCTGCTCGTTTTCGTGATGTGGGTCGCTCTGGCACCATCGAATGACGCCTCGATCAACGCAACTTTTGCCGCGGGCATCAGCAGGTTATCGGCCGGGGGAAGGACGGCGTGGTTGCTTTTCCGAATAGTCGGGGCAGTGGTCACGGTGCCGATCGCCGAGGAATTGGCTTTTCGCGGCTATCTCTTGCGCAAACTGATCGCGACTGATTTCGAGAAAGTCCCCCTGAGATCGGTTCACCTGGGTTTCCTTTCTCGCTTCTTCAGTCCTTTTCGGGGTGCTGCACGGCCAATGGCTGGCCGGAACCTTGGCGGGAATGGTTTTCGCCGCCGCCATGTATCGTCGAGGCCTTCTTGCCGATGCCATAGTGGCCCATTCCATCACCAACGCTCTGCTCTCGGCCTACGTGCTGATAACTCACGATTGGTCGCTGTGGACTTGACGCACCTGGTCTTCTAAGGCTTTACAGGGCGGTTGACACCGCAGACACTGCGTTCGGCTAAGGCGTCAGCACTGCCCTGAAGCGGACGGCGCCGCTTTCCAGCCGCTCGAACGCGCGCGCCGCTTCCTCCAACGCATAGGTCTCCGTCATCACCTTGACCTTGCCTTGGGCGGCATAGTCGAGCGCCTCGTATAGGTATTCGGGTCCGTTGTGCACCGAGCCGATTAAGCGGCCGCGGCGGTAGAGGAACTCCGCCGTAACCGGTATTGGCCCGGCCGCGTCAAAGCCCATCGAAACCGCGCGTCCGTCGGGACGGATGCCTCTGAGCGCGTCACCGCAGGCCGCGTAAGAGTTGGTGGTCAGCAGGATCACGTCCGCGCCGCCGGCCTTTTTTAGCCCGCGGCCGTCGGCGACCACATGGTCGGCACCTAACTCTTTGGCCAGTTCAATCTTGTCGGGAGAATGGGTTACTGCGATAGTCGGAAAGCCCGCCGCCTTGGCGTATTGGATCGCGAGGTGGCCCAGTCCGCCGATACCGACCACGGCGATGATTTCATGCGGCTTCGCCTTGGCGATCCGAATTCCGCACCACACGGTATAGCCGGCGCAGAAGATCGGCGCCGCCTGTTCGTAGCTCACGCGGTCCGGAATAATCATCGTGGTATTGGCCAGCGCGACCATGTACTCGGCGTGCGAACCCTGGGTGTGGGCGCCGGTACCGACAAAGTCACGGCAGAAAAATCCTTTGTCGCGCAGACACCATTCACAACGCCCGCAACTGCCTTGAAAATAGACCACCCCGACGCGGTCGCCGATCTTGCGCGTAGTCACGCCCGCACCCAGCATGACGATCTCGCCCGCCCCTTCATGGCCAAAAACGCAGGGTGGCTGGAGTCCCATCGGCATCTCACCGTGGGTCTCGTGAACATCGGTGTAGCATAAGCCGCTGGCACGAATCCGGATCAAAACCTGACCGGGCCCGGGCTCCGGCGTCGGCACTTCCCGCACCTCCCACTTGCTCTTAAGCGCGGGAAAACTGCTGCGCGCATGTGATTATCTCCTATCGAAGCAACATGTTTGCTCGGTTTGCGCGCGAATGCGCAAGTGAATCTTCAACGCCGGCGCTGCTTCAGAGTAATTTCGCACGATAGCGGGCGGCATTCAGCCACGCCATCGAAAGTCTCCGCCCATTTGCATGCCCATGTTACGCCTACTACTGTCAGTCCAGAACCGGTGGTTCCAGTGCATGCGCCATTCGATGGTGCGCCGAGCAGTATTTGACGAGGCTGGTTATGGACTTCAACTACACCCCAGAGCAGGAAGAATTCCGCCACACCATCCGCTCTTTCCTCGAGCGCACCAAAAAGGAAGTGTTCGGCGCCAGCGACGATCTCAACACGGGTACCGATAGCGACCAGCGCTGGACGCACCTGCTTGAATACCATCGCCGGCTCCACAAGGCCGGCTACGTGGCGTTGCATTGGCCCAAGGAATGGGGCGGCGGTGGCGCCAACCTCGTTGAACAGGCCATTTATCAGGACGAGGCGCTGCGCTTGGGACTCCCGATTTATGGCGCCAATACCCTGGCAATCGATCGCATCGGACCGACGCTCGGCTTCCTGGGCAACGACGAGCAGCGTCACCGTTACCTGCCCAAGATGCTGAGCGCCGAGGAGATCTGGTGCCAGGGATACTCGGAGCCCAACGCCGGCTCGGATCTGGCGGGGCTTCAAACCCGTGCCGAAATCGAGGGTGACTATTTCGTGGTGAACGGCCAGAAGACCTGGACCAGTCTGGCCCAGCGCGCCCATATGCAGGTGCTGCTGGTGCGCACCGATCCGAAGGCGCCCAAGCACATGGGTATCTCTTACCTGCTGGTCGACATGAAGAGCCCCGGTATTACGGTGCGTCCGCTGCGGCAGATGAACGGCGGTTCCGAATTCAACGAAGTCTTTTACGACAACGTGCGCGTACCGCTGAAGAACCTGGTCGGGGAAATCAACAAGGGCTGGCAGGTATCGATTGCGACTTTGATGTACGAGCGGGCCTCGGGAGGGACGCGCCATCCGGTGCAGAAGGCGGTCGAAGATCTGCTTGAGTTGTCGAGGCACGTCCAGTTCGAAGGGGTCACCGCCGCCAAGCATCCCTACGTGCGCCAAAAGCTGGCCCAGTTCGCGATCGAAGCCGACTGCCTGAGGTTGATTCGCTACCGCGGCTTGACCGCGCAGATCAAGAAACGCATACCGGGACCGGAGACGTCTTACGGCAAGCTGCACGCCACCGAACTCAACCTGCGCGTCCAGATGTTTGCCGACGAGTTGCTGGGACCGTTTCATCAGCTTAGGTCCAATTCGCCCGGCGCGGTCGAAGGCGGACGCTGGCTGGGACGCTTTCTCACTGCTCGAGGAATGACGATCGCGGCCGGCTCGAGCGAGATTCAGCACAACATCATCGGAGAGCGAGTGCTGAAGCTACCCAAAGGTTAGAGCATCATTTGGGAAACCAGACACTCGCAGTGGAGAAAACCGGATGAGCGAGACAAAGATCAACATCAAAACCGCGGACGGCACTTGCGATAGCTATACCTACGGCGCTCCGGGTGAAGCTTCCGCGCCGGCCGTGATCTTCTACATGGACGGACTGGGTATTCGCGCCGAGTTGCGGGCGATGGCGGACCGCCTGGCCTCCAATGGCTACTTCGTGCTGCTGCCCAATATGTATTACCGGGCCGGAGATTACCCGCCAATCGACGTATCGACGATGCTCACTGACGAAACGCAGCGCAAGCGGATGATGGCGCTGGTGCAGTCGGTTACCAATGCCGGCACGGTGAGAGACACTACTGCTTTTCTGGACTATCTGAGCAAGGAGCCGCGGGTCAAAGGCTCCAAGGTGGGCTGCGTCGGTTACTGCATGGGCGGGCCCCTGGTGCTGACCGCGATGGGCACCTTCGCCGACCGCATGGCCGCGGGAGCGTCAATTCATGGCGCCAATCTCGCCAACGATCGCCCCGACAGCCCGCATCTGCTGGCCCCCAAGATGCGCGGGAAGGTCTATGTCGCGGTCGCCGAGATAGATCCATGGCTGCAGCCGGGGGAAACCGATCGCCTCAAGAGCGCGCTTGAAGCCGCCGGCACCAATTTCACCATGGAATTGTACCCCGGAGTACAGCACGGCTTTGCCACCGGCGGTAACCCGATGTACGACCGTGGCGCGTCAGAACGCCATTGGGAACGCATCCTGGCGCTGTTCCGCGAAACATTGTCGTGAAACGGGGCGCACTCGGAACTGACTAGAATCTGAAAATGGGCGCCAAGACAATCGCTTGGCATTAATTTCACGGCTGACTTAGCTCGCTAAGCCCGATTGGTGGGTATGGTCACATGGAAGCAAGGCGCTTCGCAACGACGGGTGACACCCCGCCGCTCCCGTCCGTCCGCGGTTTCGAGCTAAGAGTCCGTCGTCGCGCCGCATCCCGTCATTTGCCGGGGGCCGTGCGGGGTACGTATGAGAGTAAACGGCCAGTGGCATGGTCGACGGCATCCTTGGTGAGTGAAAGTCTGTAAAGCGCGTTGGCATACTCGGCGTCGTCGAAGGTGTAATGGCGCTGCGCGTCCTCGAGTTCGACGATATCGGTCAGGCCCGCTTCGTAACGCTTTTGCGCAAGTTCCAGCTCCACCTGTGATGCCTCGAGCGCACCCTTGGCACGTTGGATTTGCTGCACCGAAAATTGCCAGTCGAGAAAGGCGGTCTTGATCTGAAGAATCACCCGCTGCTGCAAATCCTTTATCGCGTGTTCGATCGCCTGCTGGTTAAGCCGCGCCTCTTCGACCTCGTGAGTGGTAAGAAAGCCGTTGAAGATAGACCAGTTCACGATTAGTCCGACGTTGAAATTGTTGACCGCCGGAAGACCGGTGCTCATCGCGTTGTATCCGGCGACGGCGCCCGCCTGGGGAAAATAATCGCTGCGGTATTCGGTGATCTGAGCGCCCATCGCGCGCGCCTCGTTCTTCAGCTCCACGATGTCCGGCCGGGTACGCAATCCCTCGATGACCAGCGCGTTCATGCTGTCGGACACCGCTGCCGGAGGTGAGCGTGTCTGCCGGCGTGTAGGACGGCGCCTGATCGCTCAGGCCCATGGAGTTATCAAGCTGTACTTTCGCGTCGGCCGTGGCGTTGCGCGCCTGGACCAGGTTCAATTGGGCGCGTTCCAGTTCCGCCCGCGTCACAAATACGTCCAGTTCCGGACGCAAAGCGGCGTTCGGCTTTCACCTGGGCCTCATGCAGATGGACCTGGCGCTGCTCGACGGCTTTTTCGTAGACCCGACCATTTGCTGGCTATCCAGGAGGTTAAAATAGCTCCGCGATACTTCGAAGATTAGATCCAGATCGACCATCTGTTCCTGCGCCCCAGCCGCCGCCGCTTCGAAACGCCGCTGGTCGACCAACCCGCGATGGCGTCCGAAGTCGAAGAGAAACTGCGAAACGGCCACTCCGCCGAGATAGTTGTTGCTGGTGTCGGCGCTCTGGCTGAAGTCGCCGTTTGGCAGATTGTGGTTTGTCCCCGATATGCGCGGAAACAAATTCTCGGAATAATACTCGAGTATTGCCGATGCCATTGTCGGTGCTGCGCAGATAGTCACTCAACCCATAGGCTTGCGGCAGCATATATGATCGCGCCTCGCCGACTCTTTCCCGGGCCGCCCGCTTTCGGCAATCGCCTGTTGACGGCGCGGATGAAATTCAAGCGCGATCTCTATCGCCTGCTTCAGAGTCAATTCCGAGCCCGGGAGTAATAGGACCTGAGTCTGCCCCCTCAACCGCCGCGGTACATAATAAGTGAAAGCGCCACCAAACCAAGAATCGTCGCCAAGCGATTTCTTTGCATGAGGATGTTCCTTAGAAGAATTCGAAATGCTCGGAACCAGGAAAAGGGTTAGCGCGGTAGATGCGGCTAATCCTCCGCCCGCGCACGCTAGCGGTGTCGAGGTCTCGGAACCTTCTCCCACCCAGCTCGAGCGCCATCGGCCCGGCCATGGTCACCAGCGCGGCGATCAGAATCGGGGGCACCCTGATTCGACCCGATTCCACCGCGCGCCTGAGCGCAGCGCCCTGGCGGCGGCCTTCGTCAGCGAAGTCGGCCGGCAGTGTTGACTTGGAAACCACGATTCCCACATCACGATGATGCCCATGAACGGTTCGATGTTCAGTGTCGTGTTAGTGGCCCACAAAGTCCAGATGACCCCAACCAGCTCCATCGGCGACGCGAACAGACGATGAAGAGGTCGAGAAATGAACGAAACTGGACGAGCATCACGAGGTCTGGCCGCACCACCGGCGAGGAGGAAGAAGAGTCAGCAGTCCGTCGAATGACGGAGCGGGATCGGATTGTGGGCGATAGTTGAACGCAAGTGGCGCAGTCAGCGCCGACAGCAGGCACGGAGGCGGCAGACTCCCGCTAACGGGCGATCAGGCTTCGGTTTACCCGTCGGCGCCGACTCCCGAACTGTGAAGCTGTTCTATAGAACTCCCGTAGAGTAACAGGTGGAGACAGAAAGTGGTGCTTTCATCAATCCGGTGGACGCTTCGCCATTTGTTTCACAGTCTCTACACCAGGAGAGGTTGCACGCTCCGCTCCAAGCACAAATTCTGACTGGAACTGTGGTCTATTTTGTCGCTTTGAAGCTAGCGCTTGTCGATACGCGATATGGGTCTCGCCCTCCCCTTGGACACCCATTGGTCAAGGGGAGGGCGCAGAATTATTTTCGCTTTGGGGTGAGCGCCTCATTTGTTCGGCTTGACCACCAGCACCGGGCACAAAGCGCTGCGCGACCACTTCCTCTGCCACGCTTCCCAGTACCAAGTGCGTCAACCCTGATCGCCCGTGGCTTGCCATCACCACCAGGTCGATCCCCAGCTCATTGATTGCTTCCAGGATTCCGCTTTCCGGGATTCCCTCCTTCACCACAACTTCGTAAGTGACTCCACCGAATTTCTGTCGCGCGAGCGCATCAGCCGATCGTAAGCAGTCCGTTCCCAGTGCGGATGCGGCGCAATCGCAACTGGGAGCATCCATGTCTGGATTGGGGATTCGCGCCACATGAAGCAGATAGAGCTTGGCTTGATACTTCAGCGCCATATCCTTTGCCAAGTCCAGTGCCGCCAAAGAGTTGGGATTGAAATCGACCGGGCAAAGGATTTTTCCAAAGTCCCCCACCGCCAGCCCTCAGCGCCTGCGGTATTGGTTTTCAACCATTAGATTCGCTATCCGCCGTAGGTGGAGCGCGTCCCGCTCTCCACCGCACGTCTCCCAAGCCGTTCGGATGCCGTCTGGCGCGCAAAACTAAGCCCGCTTCGTGCCGGTCAGCGCGCGGGTGGTGGTTCCGGCCGGTCTCCCGCGGCCCCTGCGCATACTGGATTCACCTGCGCCAAAGCCGTTTCCGGGTTGCGCTGCGTCAGGGTCTACCTCACTTGAAGGCGGAGGGGAACCTTCCGCGGTAACCCACAAAAATGGCCGATCCCGCTCAACCGGCATCCTCTTGGACTTCGCCTCGCGCGCGCCCTGACAATCGACGCAGAGCACCGCAGTGGGCATCGCATGAAGACGCGCCGGCGCAATTTCTTCGCCACAATCCTCGCAGAGTCCATAACCGCCTTGTTCGACCCGTTGCAAGGCGTCCTCAATCGCCGAGCGGCGCGCTGCCGCGATATCCGCCAACGAGGTCGAAATCTCGAAGTCATCTTCTCTCGCGGCCTCGTCAATCTCATCGCCGGGCACCCCGCTCTCACGGTCACGAAATGCCTTCATGAGTTGAATTTGCTGGCTCTGCAGGCTCTCCAACATCTGATTGAGCCGTTCGCGCCGCCCGTTTTCCTGGTCAGACACGGCGCTCGCGCCGCGGTTGATTTGTGGTCTTTCGTGCGATTTCATCCTGAATGCCTCCATGCTTGGACTCGGTCATGGTCCGGCCCCAAACTGCGAGGCCATCCCTTCGGGACAAGAGATTCCCAGGGACACGTGCGGCGTCACCACTGGGACCAGCTCGAGTTGGAGCTGATCAGCAACGGCGCCGGGGAAGCTTATATCGATGTGTGATCGTCCGGCGACGGCGCCGGGATTCGACGGTGCTGAATCTGGCCGGATTCGGGCCAGATCTCTGCGGCAAGGACCATCTGCCGCGGCATTTGGGTCGCGTCCACACCGGCTAATAACCGCCCGATTGGCGAAGCTGATGCCCGCAGTCGTGAGCCAGTTGGACTCAATTCTTCGATTGCTTTGCAGGTGAGATGCAGCCGCGCTTGGGCTAAAGCCGTGGAATGCGAGTGCGCGGGGCCCAACGGCCTGGTGTATTTGGCCAGGCTCAAAAGCGCGAAAGACACCGCCATCAGAACTACCACCGCAGTGGCAAAACGGCTTTTGTCAGTTGACTTGCTCACGATTTCCCGTTTCCTCGTGCTTGGACGTAAGATAACCACGATTTATTCACGTAACAGTCCGAGCCCGTGAATATCGCCAAAAACTATGTGAATGGCAGGCTGAACGCCCGGTTTAACGTCGGAGCCATGTTCCACGAAATCGATATAACTGCGGCAATTTGCCTTTCAATCCGCTGAGATTTTGGTGCGGCATGGAACTGTTGCAACAACCTGGGCGCAAAGCGGCGGATCGTTTGCGAGCACGCACCTCTCTATCATCTGACGGAGTATCCGCCATCGACGTTTACAATCGCTCCGGTAACAAAAGCTGGACGCGTCGGATGCAAGGAAGATGGCGGCGCCGGCGATTTCCTCCGGATTTCCGAACCGGCCGGCTGGAGTCCGCATGCAGGATTTCGTCGTATTGAGGGGTGTTCTTTACCGGAGCGGTCAAGTCCGTTTCGATCCATCCCGGCAGGATCGCGTTGACCTGGATGTTTCTGGGCGCCAGCTCGATTGCCATCGATTTGGTAAGCTGCACCACTGCCCCCTTGGAAGCCGAATAGCTGGGAATCATCGCGGAGCCGAAGATCGCGTACTCGCTGGCCAGATTTATGATCTTGCCGCGCCCGCGCTTGACCATGGATCGCGCTGCAATGCGGGAGAGCAGGAAGACCGGAATTGAGGTTCGTTTCGATCACCGTGTCCCATGACTTTTCGTCGGCATCGAGCGCGCGCTTGACGATCGCCATCCCGGCGTTGTTGACCAGTATGTCGATCGGTCCCAATGCCCGCTCAACCTCCTCGACGCGCGGGCTGCAAATCGGCCCGTTTGCGAACATCGAGCTGGCGCGCGTATACCGGCACCTTGAACTTTTCCAGTTCGTCGACGACCGCCCGGTTGTTTGCCTGATTGCGCGCCAGCACCGCAACCGACGCCCCTGCCTCGGCAAGACCGAGCGCGATTGCGCGTCCGATTCCCCGGTTGCCACCGGTTACAACGGCGACGCGTCCGCTAAGGTCGAATATCCTGGGAGCCACCCATTCCTCCTTATAAGGTCCGGCATCGTACCCTGACGCCCGCGTCTCCGCATCGGGCCGCGCAGACCTGCGCCTTGGCTTCGTGTTTGGCAGCATCGCCCAAGGCGTTGGGTTTTCCAGTACGCCGTGCTAAGATACCACGCGTTTTGGGGTTCGCTATCGCCGCCGGGAACCATCGGGGACTAGCCCATCGCGGCATTGCTCTGCTAGGTTTTCCGGCGCGCGTTTGGACTAAATCATTTGAAGACGGGGACTTCGGAGTGACACAAAAGTCGGACAGTTGCGGCGATTCACTACGCCTGAACAGTTGTAACGCTCGCGGCCAGGGGGGGCTGTTGATGGCATTCAGCGGCACCACCGAGACCAGGGGAATCGGCAAGTTCATCATCAGATTCAGGGCCCCGATCGGGCTGCTCCTGATCGCCATGACACTGTTCATGGGCTATTGGGCCTTGCGGGCACACGTCGGAACGGAATTCAACAACTTCTTTCCCGCCAACCATGAGGACACCAGGCTGTACCGCAGTACGAGAACATGTACGGCGGCGCCCAGACCATGGTGCTGCTGATGCGGCTTAAGCATGGAGACATCTATAATTCCAAAACTCTCCATGAGATCCAGGACATGACTTTCGAAATGAACGCCCTGCCCGGCGTCAATCACAACGAGATTTTCTCGCTGGCCTCGTTGCGCAACGTTTACGCGAAGGCGGAGCCCGGAGCAATCATTTCGACCTGCTTCATGTATCCCTTCGTACCCGAGACGCAAGCGGATATCGACAAACTCAAGAAAATCGTCGATACCCATCGCGAGTCGATTACGCCGTTTGTCAACTATGACAACAAGGGCGCGGTTATTACCGCCAGTTTCGTCGAGGACAAACTTGACTACAAGGCGCTGTTCGAGGGCATCCAGGACATCATCAAGAAGCACTCGGACGACAACACCGAGATTTACGTGGCGGGACTGCCGGTCGTAGCCGGATGGGGCTACTACTATCTGCCGCGCATCACGCTGATCTTTGTTGTTTCGATAGTCCTGATGCTCATCGATTCTTTATATAAGCCTCGGCCAGCGCAGCAGCTGGTGGGCGCCAATCCTGACCGGATCATTCTCGGCGATATGGGGTCTGGGGTTCATGAGCCTGATGGGTTACAACTTCGACCCCGTCATGCTGGTCATCCCTTTCATCCTGACCGCGCGCGACTTGAGCCACGGTATCCAGTGGCAGGGCCGTTATTACGACGAACTCGACCGTCTCGATGACAAGATCCTGGCCTGCATCACCACCACGGACGTGATGCTCCCGCCGGGCTTGCTCTCGATTCTCGCCGACATCGCGGGGATCATCTTCATCTCGCTCGGCGGGATTCCGGTGCTCAAGGAAATCGGGTTCGGCGGCGCCGTGTGGCTGGCGGGCAGCCTCACGATGGTGTTCGTGTTCCAGCCGATCTTCATGAGCTACCTGCCGCGGCCAACCATCAGGGCACAGCGCTGGTGGCAGCGTGAAGGACAGGTCGCGCCGCACCCCATTTCATCGGTTTCGTGGCCTGGCTGATCAGAATTCCGACCACGCCCGGGCTCTTGCGCGGGCTTTGCTGGCGGCCGGCGGAGCCTTCATCCTCTGGGGAATGGTCTCGGGGCAGCGCGCGCGGATCGGCTATCAGCAGCCAGGCACGCCGCTTTACAAGTCCGACTCCAAGGTCAACCAGGACATGGAGGTAATCTCCAATTACCTGCCCACTGACGAGGGCTGGGTCGTTTTGGAGACGCCCGATTATCCCGGGCCGCAGTCGACTATCGCACCCAACACCATGCGCATGGTCCAGCGATATGTCCGACCTATCTGCTAAATCGCGGCGATGTGCTGGGCGTGGTCGACTTCGGCGGCGTGGGATTGGCGCCGATCAACCAGATTTTTCATAACGGTCATCCGAAGTACCGCAACATTCCCTCGAGTATCAAGCTGTCCGGCGCGCTCTGGTACATGTTCCTGGGTGGCACCGCACCGGGCGAAATTGAGCGCTTCTTCGCCCACAGTCCGCAAATGACCAGCGCCTGCATCAGGTTGTTTCTCAAGGACCACACCTACGACCGGCTCAACCGGGTCCGGGAGCAATTGCGAGACTTCGTCAAAACCCGCGTCACGCCCGACCCTGAGCTAAACCATGTCAAGGTTCGCTTCCTGGGCGGCGACTCGGGATTGTATCTGGCCGCCAATGACGTGCTCTACAGGCTCGACCTCGTCAACATCACTTTCGTGTTGGTGGTGATCTACCTGGCCTGCGCGTTCTCGTTCCGATCGCCCATCGCCGGGGCCCTCTTTATCGTTTCGGCGGTGATGGCGAACTTCGGCGCCTTCATTTACATGAACCTGCGCGGAATCGGCCTGACCATCGACACCATTCCGGTGATTTCGCTGGGCATAGGTCTCGGCATTGACTACGGAATCTATATTGTCGCCCGTATTCGGGACGAAGTGATAGAAGGGGCGACAGTCGAGGAGGCGATTACCACGGCGCTCAGCACCACTGGCGCCGCGGTGTTCAGCACCTTTGCCGTGATGGTGGGTGGCATCCTGCCATGGGCGTTCTCGCCGTTGCTGTTCCATAACGAGATGAGCGTGCTGCTGATCTTTCTGATGGGCACGAACATGATCGCGGGATGCTTGATCCTGCCCTCTTTCATCGCCTGGCGCCGGCCCCGCTTCATCACCCGTTATCTGATTCCGCGGCCCGCGCCGGCCGCTCCCGGGAGGGTAGTGGTGCGTTGAGCGGGTTGCGCGCTGCAGCCGGGCTTTGGACAATGCGGGCGGTTTGGCGCTAGTTGTTAGGAACCAACCGAGGAGGTGCCCGTAATGGCGAAGATCGACGGCAACGCTCTCGTTGTCAAAGCGCTGAAGGACGAAGGGGTGGACACCGTCTTTTATCTCACCGGCGGTCCGATGGTTGACGTCGGGGCCCGCGGTATCGAGATCGGGTTTCGCTCCGTGGACGTGCGTCACGAACAAGCGGCCTCGATGGCTGCACATGCCTACACCCGGGTATGCGGCAAGCCGGGGGTATGTTTCGCCGCCTCCGGACCCGGCACTACAAACCTGATCACCGGCGTGGGCAACGCCTATCTGGACGCGGTTCCGATGATCGCCCTGGGCGGCGCCAGCCCGCTGTCAGAGGTCGGCAAGGGCGCGTTTCAGGAAATGGATCAGGTGGCGATGTTCAAGCCCATCACCAAGTGGTCCGAACGCGTGTTGAACGTCCAGCGCATCCCGGAAATCATCAACAAAGCGTTTCGCATCGCTACCAGCGGACAACCCGGCCCGGTCTATATAGATCTGCCGGCGGACGTGCTCTACAACGTCGTCGACGAAAGCAAGGTCGCCTTCCCCAAGCATCCGCATTCGGTGCCAAGGGTGGGCGCGGACCCGGCCCTGATCAAGCAGGCGATCGCGCTGATCAAGCAGGCGCAGCGCCCGGTTATCCTTACCGGCACCGGCATCTTCTGGTCGGGCGCGATGGAGGAGTTGAAGGAGTTCGTCGAGCTCAGCGGCATCCCCTTTTACAGCACACCTCAGGGACGCGGCGTGATTCCCGAGGACCATCCGCTGAGCTTTCTGGGCGCGCGCAACCAGGCCTGGAAGGAAGCCGATCTGGCCGTGGTCCTGGGCACGCGGCTCAACTTCATCGCCGGCTATGGCCTGCCGCCACGTTGGGCGCCCGATTTGAAGATCGTCCAGGTGGACATCTCCGACGAGGAGATTGGGCGCAATCGGCCGGTCGATGTCGGTATCGTCGGCGACGCCAAGGTGGTGCTGCGGCAGTTGATCGAAGAAGGCCGAGACGCGTTTCGCGGCCATAAGGAACTGCCCTGGATCGAGACGCTGCGCGGCTACGACCATCGCTCGCGGGAGAAGTCAGCGTCCCTGCTCAACTCCGATGCGGTGCCGATTCATCCGTTGCGTCTGTGCAAGGAAGTACGCGAGTTCATGGACCGTGACGCCGTCATCGTGGTCGACGGCCATGAGATTCTGAATTTCGCACGGCAGTCGATTCCGATTTTTGTCCCGGGCCATAGCGTCAACGCCGGACCCAACGGATGCATGGGCGTCGCGGTGCCGTTCGGTTTGGGCGCCAAGGTCGCGAAACCCAACACCCAGGTGATCGTGCTCAGCGGCGACGGGTCGTTCGGCTTCAATGGCATGGAAGTCGACACCATGATCCGGCATAAGATTCCCGCGCTGATCGTGATCAGCAACAATGGCGGATGGGCGTCGATCGGTGGCATGACCGCCGGCCGCGATCTGGAGTTCAGCCGCTACGACAAGATGGCCGAGGTGTTCGGCGCGCATGGCGAGTTCGTGGAAAAGCCCCAGGACATCCGGCCCGCGCTGGAACGCGCCAAAGCGTCCGGAAAGGTGGCCGTGGTCAACGTGATCACCGACCCGAAGGCACGGTCGGCAACTACCGCGTTCGCCAATTATCGGGCGATTTAGTTTTCGCGCCGGCCCAGGATATTTGTTTTGTCCCCTCTCCCACAATCAGTCGTGGGAGAGGGTGAGGCATAGCGCTGCTCCCAGGTGGGGCGGGCGTCCGCCGCCACGGATTCCCATGCAGTCGCCCGCGAAGAGCGGCGGCGAGCGACGCTCGTGCCCTTTCCGTATTCTAGGGACGGGAGAGGAGGTCTGGGGCGAGTGTTGCGGGTTCCGCTGCCCCTCACCCGTCACGTTGCTGCGGAAAGCGAAGCTTCCCGGCTTGCGGCTGCGGACCGAGTCCGCACGCGGCGGGTCATTCTCAACCTTGGTCAGGGCTGGCCGGGGCGAAGCCCGCCCCAATGTCTTCGGAGCCCGATCATTCCCATTTTCCTACAACTGCGGCGGCGGCCGGCACGCATCGCTTTGCGCAACGCATTGGTGCGCTCGGCATCGACCGCGCTAGCGCTCATATCGATCACGACTCCATAGACTACGCTCGGCGTACGCAGGCGAGATCTTCTCGTCCAGCACATCATCCAAAACCCTCAGCCGGGTCGCGTTCCAGTGCGTCGCCGTATCCGCCGGCGCCGGGCAGCAGATGCATTATCGCGTCCTCGTGCTGCACCTGCGCGTCCACCATCATCTGCGGAGGATATTCGATTTGTTTGCCGCCCCGGTACAGCACGGCCCGAAACGGCGTACCGTCACCCCCGCCGGCCAACCCATAGGGAACGGTGGTGGCGCGGCAAGTACGGATCAGCGCCCTGCCCTCCTTCAAAAACCGGTAGGTACGATATAGCGACAGAGCGCCGCGATATTTTCCCGCACCGCCCGTATCGGGCATCAGCGCGTGGGCTTCAATCAGAATCGGAAACTCGCCCTCCAGTCTTTCCACCGGCACGGTGGCACCGCCGTTGCCCGAGAGCATCGAGTTGACGCCGTCGATTCCGTCCATCGTCGAGCGCGCGCCCCATCCGCTGGAGTACCAGTCGGTCAGCACCGGCGACGCACCCTGCTCAGCATCGCTGTAGGCATAGGTGAAACTGGAAACGCCGCCCTCGCCGGCCGCGAAGATGCGCTCGGGTAACGCCTTGGCCAGCGCGCCGAAGATCATGTCGCAGATTCGCCACAACATCATTCCGCGGCCGCCAATCGCGGCGGGGAAGCGCGGATTGAGCACGCATCCCTTGGGCGCGATTACTTCGATCGGTTCGAGCAGGCCATCGTTGGCGGGCGCGTCGGCCGCCAGCACGCCACGAAAGCAAACATAGGAAGCCGAGCAAGTCAGCGAGTACGGCACATTGATCGCGCTTTTGACCTGCGCGCCGGTGCCGGAAAAATCGACGATTATCGAATCACCGCGCACCTTGACGCAAAGCTTCAGGTCGACGCCGGGCCCGCCGAGGCCGTCTTCCTCGAAATGGTCTTCGTACGAGTATTCGCCGTCGGGGATCTTCGCGATAGCGGCGCGAACCACCCGCTCGCTGAAGCGATGGAGCTGCGCGACGCAAGCCTCGAACCGTTCCAGCCCATACTTGTCCACCAGCTCCTGCACGCCGCGGATTCCGCGCCGGCAGGCCGCCGCCTGTCCTTCGATATCTCCCAGAACATCGTCGGGCGTACGCACGTTGCCGGCAATTACCTCGAACAGCGCCTGATTGGGGCGGCCCTGGTCGTAAATCTTGACGCATGGCAGGCGCAGGCCCTCTTCGTAAATCTCGGCGCAGATCGCGCTTTGACCACCGGGAAAACGCCCGCCGATATCGGAATGGTGGGTAACCAGGGTCGAGAAACCGACCATCGTATCGCGCCAGAAGATCGGCGCCAGCAGCACGATATCCGGCAGATGGGACAGACCGCCGTAAGGATCATTCGATGCGAGAATATCGCCCGGATGCAGCTTGCCGCCGAATTTTTCCAGCAGCGCCGGCATCACGCCGCGGATGTATCCGAGATGGAAGCCGGCGCCGTGTCCCTGCGAGATCACGCGGCCCCGCGCGTCCACCAGCACCGTGGAGAAGTCGCCGGCGCGGGCGGTAATCGAGCGCGCGGTGCGCTTCATGGTGTTACCCATCTCGTCGCCGATCGCGGTCAGCGCGTTATTGATCACTTCCAGCAGTATCGGGTCGGCGATGTCGCTCATGGTCGATCCTTCCATTGGGTATGCGAGCTTTTGGTTGCGCCCTCGGCTTGAGATTTGAAGTTTATCAATCATACCTTCTCCCTGTCAGGGTCTGTCAGGGAGAGGGGACAGAAAGGCGCAGAAAAACTTCCTCATCCCGTCGCCGACAGTACCACGTTGGCAAAAGCATCCAGCTCCGCACGCCAGCCGGCGGAATAACCACCGTAGTATCGAATTCCTCGATTATCGCAGGTCCCGTCAGTGCGCCTTCGAGCAGGTTGGCGCGGGTCACCACCTTGGGCGGCCATCTCGCCGGCCTGCGGTCCGAAGTAGGCCTGCCGCATCTGAGGCGGCGCTTTGGCCGCACTCTTCGCCGTCCGCTCGAAGGCGGCGGCCAAATCGCGCACGGCCACACTGCGCGCCGGCGCAATCGCCCGCACGCGGACACTGACGGCCAGAATCGGATCGCTGTCGCGGCGATAGCCAAAATTACGCTGATGCTCGGGATGGAAGGCGCGCTCGAGCCATCCGCAGAGCTCGGCGTCGGCGATGTCGTCGGGCATCCTGAAGCTTAACTCGGAATCCTGGCGGAGGTAGCGCAGTTCCACGCTGCGCTCAAAGTTAATCTCGGCGGCGCCGGCCTCGCGCGCCAGCCGTTCGCGCAAACCTTCCGCCAATTCCTCGCAATGTCCGCGCAGGGCCGCGCCATCGAGCCGGTCCAGGCGGGTCAGGACGGTCTTGACTCCGTCGTAGCGCAGGTCGGCAAACAGCAGCCCCAGCGAGCTGAACAGTCCCGGATAAAGCGGCACATACACCCGGCCGACTCCAATATCCGCGGCCAACTCGGCGGCATGGATCGGGCCGGCTCCGCCGAAAGCGACCATCGTGTACTCGCGCGGGTCGCGGCCGCGCTCACTGGTAACCGAACGGATTGCCCGCGCCATGGTGGCGTTGACCACGCGATGCACGCCGTGGGCGGCCGGTGGCGGCAGCCAGCCCCAAGAGCTGCGCCCAGATGCGTATCGATTGCGGCGCGCGCGGCGGCAGCATCTATCGCGACCGCACCACCCGCGATTCGATTCGGATTCATGTAGCCCAGCACCACGTTGGCGTCAGTCACCGTAGGCTCAGTTCCGCCCCGCCCATAGCATGCCGGTCCGGGTACCGCCCCGGCGCTTCGCGGCCCAACGCGCATCAGCAAGCCTTCCTCGATGCGCGCGATACTGCCTCCGCCGGCGCCCAGTTCGACGATATCGTAGGCGGGAACGCGCAAGGCGTAACCGGAGCCCTTGAACAAATGCCCCGCGCTGTTAATCCCGGCGCCGACCTCACCCTCGTTGGTCTCGGCCGCCGCGCCGTTTTCGATCAGGCAGGCTTTGACCGTGGTGCCACCCATGTCGAAGGCGACCACCTTGGGCAGTTCGGCTTCGCGCGCCAGACTGGCGGCGGCCAGGACGCCGGCCGCGGGTCCGGATTCGATCATGCGGACCGGAAAGCGGCGCGCATGAGCGGCGCTCATGATGCCGCCGTTGGACTGCATGATCAGTATCTCGCGTCCGTAGCCACTCAATTCCTGCTCAATCTTCCCCAGATAGCCATTCACCGCGTCCATCAGGTAGGCATTGAGCACCGTCGTGGATGTGCGAGGGTACTCGCGAATCTCGGGCAGCACCTCGGCGGACGAACAGGCGTTGGCCTCCGGCATGATTTCGCGCACCAGTGCCATCGCCCGGCGTTCATGCTCCGGGTTGGCATAGGAATGGAGAAAGCTGACCGCTACCGCCTGCGTCCCTTGTGCGCGCAAACTGTAGAGTGCGCGGCGCACCTCGTCCTCATCGAGCGCGGTGCGCACCGCGCCATTCCACAGCATCCGCTCGCTGACTTCCATCCGGCGCCGGCGCGGGACCAGCGGTGCAATCCGCTCCCAGAAGATGTCGTAAATGGCGGGGCGTTGGCCCCCTCTGATTTCGATCAGGTCGCGAAAGCCGCGCGTGCAAATAAGACCGGTGACGGCTCCTTTGCCCTCCAGCACGGTATTGGATCCCACGGTAGTGCCGTGCACCATCCGCGAGATCCCGCTCGCCGCGGATCGCGCCAATGCATCCTCCACGCAGCGCCTGACGTCCTCGCCGATAGTGTCGGGCAAAGTGAGGATCTTGTAGGTCAGTATCGGCGCGTCCTGCGCGGCAATCACCACGTCGATGAAAGTACCGCCGACATCGAAAGCTACCCGCAAACCGTCGCTGCTCATCGGGTCAATTGTTTCTCAGGTGCGATAGTGAAATGCAACCTTCGAAGGTACCAGGAACTGTAATTCGCTCGCCCCCCGCACATCGTGAACGGGGAAGACCTCGTCTGTGCGATTTCTATAAATCGCGGTGCGAATCTGGCAATAAGTTGTCAAGTCCGCGTGGCTATTGGCAAGGTGGCTGCGATTGGCACAGGTAGAGTCGGATTAATATGATTTTTCAGTCACTCGACCATTTGACTATTTGGTACTATATGCGACGCTTAGCGAATACGTGGCGCTCGCGTCCGATCAACGGTCCGGGCGCTTTCTAAATAACGGGGGGCCAAAATCATGGCTGAGGGGGCTGTGAACCACGATTATCATCAAGAGACCGAAGCGATGTTGCGTGCGATGCTTTGAAGCCGCTTCGGAAACTGCCGCGATCCTGGCGTCGGATGGAACCTTCCTCGAGATTAACGCGGCGGGGCTCGCGGTGGCGGCAGCTCATGGAGGTGGCGACCTGATTGGGCGAACGCTGTTCGAATTGATCGCGCCTGAAGATCAGAGTTTGGTTGCCGAGGCCCGGGAGGCGATGCGCACGGGGCCAGGCCGCCCGATTCGAATGGGTGATGCAAGGGCGACAACGGCGTGCGGCGAAGAGTGGAGTCGCGACTGGTGCCGCTGCCGGCCCAGGCGGGAACGGCGCGGCGCTATGCGCTCTTCTCGCGCGATCTCACCCAGTTCAGAGAGGCGGAACAGCATCGGGAATTGCTCGCCTCAATCGTGGACTCGTCGACCGACGCGGTGATTGCGATGGACCGCGATGCGGTGGTTACGGCCTGGAACCGCGGGGCGCAAGAGCTTTATGGCTGCACCGCCGCGGAAGTGATTGGCAAGCCGATCGAGAGCCTATTTGGCGCCCGAATCCGCCGCCGAGGTTCGCAAGATTTTAGCCGATGTCATGGCCGGCAAAGGGCCCCGTCATTACGAAGCGCGGCGGTTCAAGAAGGATGGTAGCGCCATAGAGATCTCGGTCAGCGCTTTTGCCGTTCACGACGGCGCCGGTCAACTGGTCGGGATGTCGAAGATCCATCGCGACATCACGGCGTTGAAACGCAGCGAAGCGGCGCTCCTCGAGACCCAAACCCAACTGCGCTCGCGCCTGGATCAGCAGCGCGCGGTCGCCGAGTTCGGCCAACAGGCGCTGCGTGCCACCGAACTTGCGCCTTTTGGAAGAGGCTGTGGCGCTGGTCGCCAGGACTTTGGAGGTCGAATACAGTCAGCGTGTTGAACTGCGATCGGACGGCGTCAGATCCTGACGTCTCCGCGCGGCGGTGGGCATCGCCGCCGGGGGAAATCGCCGACCTGATACTCCACGCCGACGCCCATTCTCGCAACGGCGGTCACGTCGCTTGCATTCGAACGGCCGAATCGTTATCGAGGATTACGCATATCCTAAGCTCGCTTAAAGTTCATCCGCGAAACGCTCGATCGCGGCTTCCGAGTCCAGTCTTCGCGTGCCGATCGGGGGAATAAACCGGCCCTATGGCACACTCGCCGCTTCACCAGAAGCCGCGTAAGTTCAGTGCCGACGAGCGGCAAGTTCATCCAGGCGATGGCCAATCTCATCGCCCAAGCGGTGGAGCGGATTGCCGGCGAGCAGAGCCTGCGCCGCAGCGAAGAGTATTATCGTTCACTCATCGACAATTCCTCCGACATCGTTACCGTGGTCGCACCCGACGGCACCATCCTTTTTCAAACCGAGGCTCGGCTGTCTGAGCGGCAGTTACCCAGCGTCAATATTGGCAGCAAAGTTGGACATCACAACAGTACATCCGGCGACTTAATGCGGTCCCAAAGGCGCTGGATGCAGCGGTTGCCTGGGACGAGCACATTCGAATGCCGCTTACGCCGTGAGGACGGAACGTGGCTGGATTGCGAAATGAAGGGGCCGGCGGATCTTCGACCTCGACGCCCGCCAGTGGTGAGTCTTCAATGGCCGCGATATCAGCGAACGTAAAGCAGCGGAGGAGGCCTTGCTCGAGACTCAGGCTCAACTGCGCTCGCGTCTTGAAGCAGCAGCGCGCGGTCGCGGATTTCGGCCAGCATGCGCTGCAGCGCGACCGAAATCGGTCCCGCTGTTGGAAGAGGCGGTGGCGGTGATGGCCAAGACTTTGCATGTCGAGTACGCGAGCGTGATGGAACTGCTGCCCGACGGCGCGACGCTGCGGCTCGTGGCCGTATTGGATGGGAAACACGCGGCGACTGCTAGATGCCAGCACAAGCTCACAAGCCGGCTACACCTTAATTTCAAACGAGCCGGTTATAGTTGAAAATTATGAAACGAAACCCGATTCAAGCTCCACCCGACACGCTCCGACAGCGGGGATTCAGTCTCAGGCGTCAGCAGCGTGATCGGGGCGCAACCAGCCCTATGGCGTGTTGGCCGCTTTCACACCAAGCCGCGCAGGTTTACCGCCGACGACGCCGCCTTCATGCAGTCGATGGCCAACCTCATCGCCCAAGCCGCGCAGCGCATCGCCGCCGAGCAGATCCTCCGCCAAAGCGAAGAGTATTACCGCTCCGTGATCCACAGCTGCTCCGACGCCATCACGGTAATTGATCCCAAGGCGTGGTCCGGTTTCGTGAACGACGCCGCCTGCCTGATGCTCGGATACCAGCGTTCGCACTTGCAGTCAATGACGGCCACCGCAACGGTGACATCCTGAAGACGTTAAAGCGGTCCGCCAAGGCATGGCTCGTCACGTTCGCCGCCGGGACGAGTACCTACGAATGCCGATTACGCCGCAAGGACGGAACATGGCTGGACTACCGAAGTAAGGGGCCGGCGTATCTTCAACCCCGAGGGCCGCCGGTAGGGGTCTTCACCACCCGCGACATCAGCGAGCGCAAAGCCGCCGAGAACGCGCATTCTCGATACCCAAGCTCAACTCCGTTCGCGCCTGGAACAGCAGCGCGCGGTTACCGAGTTCGGCCAGAACGCGTTGCGCGCAACCGAGCTGAACCCTCTATTTAACGAAGCGGCCGGCGTGATGGCCCGGACTCTGGACGTTGAGTATGCCGCGGTGCAGGAACTGCAGACCGAAGCGCAGGCTGGTGGTAATCCGGGCGGCGTTCGGTTGGGGCATCGAAGACCGCGACTTCATCGGCGAAGCGGGAAGCGGTTCGCAGGCGGCTTATACGCTGCGCTCGAGTGAGCCGGTAATCGTCGACGATTATCGGAACGAACCGCGCTTCAGGCTGTTGCGCGGGGTTCTCGACCGCGGCGTTCTATCCGGCCTCAGCGTCGTGATCGGGGGATGTGACCATCCCTTTGGAGTGCTCGTGGCGCATTCCAACAAGCTGGGTAAGTTTACCCCGGACGACGCCAACTTCATGCAGGCGATCGCCAACATCATCGGCCAAGCCGTGGAGCGCATCGGCGGGGAGCAGATACTGCGCCGCAGCGAGGCTTACTTCCGAACCGTGACCCAGGCTGGCTCCGACGCCACCTGGTGCTCAAGCCCGACGGCACCATCACTTTCTTTAGCGATGCGGTCCGCCGCCAATTTGGGCGCCCCCAAACGGATTACATCGGCACCAACGGGCTGGAGTTTGTTCATCCTGATGATCACGAAGCGATAAGGCGCGGCTGGGCCGAGACGCTGGCTAAAGGTTCGGCCCAATACGAACTGCGGATTCGGAACGAGCATGGACAGTGGCGCATCGGGGAGTCCCATGCCACGCTCGCTCACGACCCCGAGGGCCGGCGAGTCATAGTCGTCAGCACTCGCGATATTAGCGAACGCAAACGCCTGGAGCAGGATTTGCGCCAGGCGCGCGACGCCGCCCTGACGGCGGCGCGGCTGAAGTCCGAATTCATGGCCAACATCAGCCACGAAATCCGTACCCCGCTCAATGCGATTGTCGGCTTCAGTGGCCTGCTGCTGGACACCGTGCTCGATAATGATCAACGCGACATGCTGCAAAATGTCCGCAGCAGCAGCGATGCGTTGCTGTCGGTGGTCAACGACATCCTGGATTTTTCCAAGCTCAGCGCCGGTAAGCTGGAATTCGAGAATATCGATTTCAACCCGCGGGAGATGCTGGAAACAGCGTTGAAGGTTTTCAGCGCCACCGCGCGTCTCGAAGGGTATCGGACTTAGCCTCGGTATCGATCCCGAGGTGCCGGTCGCGCTAAACGGCGATCCTGGCCGTTTGCGCCAGGTGATCGGCAATCTGGTCGGCAACGCGCTCAAATTCACTGAGCGAGGACAGGTTGCGGTTGACCTTCGCGTAGAGCGCCAGCAGGAATCCTCGGTCAGTTTGCGCTTTGAGGTCCGCGACACTGGTATCGGCATTCCGCTGGAGGTGCAAGCCGGCCTTTTTGAACCTTTCACCCAGGCCGACTCGTCTGTCACCAGAAAATATGGCGGCACAGGTTTGGGGCTGGCGATCGCCGCCAATCTGGTCGGCACTATGAGCGGCGCCATCGGTTTGATTAGTACACCTGGAGCCGGCTCCACTTTCCATTTCACGGCGAACCTGAAACGGGCCGTGGCAGCCAGTTCCCCCATGATGGACCGCCGGCGGCCACAGCGCCGATTTCCGGACTTGCGATCGCAGCGTCGAAATACCGCGTCCTGCTCGCCGAAGATAACCTCATCAACCAAAAGGTAGCCTTGCGCCAGCTCGCCAAACTCGGCTTCCACGCCGACGGCGTAGTCAACGGATTGGAGGCGCTCAAAGCGCTAGCTCAAACACCCTACGACATTATCCTGATGGATTGTCAGATGCCGGAGATGGACGGTTATCGTGCCACCGCCGAGATCCGTCGCATGGAGCAACAAACATCTGGCCGCCGAGTGATCATTATCGCCATGACCGCTAACGCGATGGAGGGCGACCGGGAGAAATGCCTCAGCGCCGGAATGGACGATTATCTCTCCAAGCCCGTCACTGCGGAAAAGCTCTCGAACGCGATGGCGCGCGCCTGTGCGCAGCTCGATGCGTGGCTGTGCACGAACGGCAGCACTGGTTAGCACTGATTTCTTCGTGTTCGGTCGCGTGCCCTGCAAAGGCTCTCAGAACGGTACGGATCGATTTTTTTGAGAAGGAGAAGTAGTTAGCCGGTGGTGTCAATCAGGCGCCGCAGTTCTTCAAGATCAACCGGTTTGACCAGATGGCAGTCGAATCCAGCCTGCGCCGACCGCATCCGGTCGGCGAGCTGACCATATCCGGTCACGGCAAACAGCCGTGTCGCCCGCAATTCGGGCAACTGGCGCAACCGGCGCGCCAGTTGGTAACCGTCCATCGCGGGCAGCCCGATATCGACCAGCGCGACATCGGGTCTAAACGATTTGGCTAGTTCATGGCCGAAATTCCATCGTAGGCAACACGAGTCGCGTATCCGTAGATTTGCAGAACTTCGCTGAGCATCTGGGCGACGTCGTGGTTGTCCTCGACCACCAGCAGAGCGCTTGGGACTTATACTTACGTTCCGATTAGCGGCACCGTTAGCCGCTTCGCCGCCGTGACCGGAATCTGAGCGGCCCACATCAGAACGCACGGGGTCAGCGCAGAATTCGGTCAATCCAGGCTGGACCTGTTCAGCCTGCGATGGAGCCTCTTCAGCCGGCTCGGATTCCTCTTCCGCCATAGTTTTCCCGTCCAAGTGCCGCAGCCGCGACGCTGCCACAAGGAAAAGACTTCCATGGCGGGGGTCTTACCGCAAACAATTAGCGATCGTCAGGCCCGGCGGTGCAACCGCCGGGCCGCGCAAGAAAACTTTTCCAACCGCTACAAGCCCATGCGATAGAGCTGATTGGCGTTGTCGAACACGATCCTGGTGGTGACGTTTTCGGGTACCCGCTGAAATCCTTGGCGATTACGCGTGCGCGAATTCGGCCAGGTTGAATCGGTATGAGGAAAATCCGACGCCCACATGTAATTGTTCTCGCCGAAAGAACGGTAAGCTGACGGCCCCGTCGGATCGTCCTGGAACGTCGCCCACATCTGCCGGCGCACGTAGTCGCTGGGCTTCATCTTGAGCGGCTGCTCCTCATTCAACCCGTCGAACTTTTCGAAAGCATGGTCCAGCCGATACATGAAATGGGGCAGCCATCCGGTGTCATTCTCGGCTGATACGATCTTTAATCGCGGAAAACGCTCCAGCGCGCCGCTGACGATAATGTCGGTCAGAGAACGCTGGACTTCATGGATCAGGCTCATATAACCGCGCATCGTGGCGATATGACCCGGAATCCGCTGTTCCGGGCGCCGGCTTGGGGCCGGGCGCCTGATCCCGGGCGGTGATAACGTGCAGCGAAATCGGCATTTCCAGATCCTGCGCCGCCGGCCCAGAAAGGATCGTAAAGAGCGCTGTAATAGGGCCGGTCGGCCGGCGCCGACCCCCAGATCATCGCGCCCTTGAGGCCCATTTTGGCGCATCGCGTCAGTTCCTTGACGCCCTCGCCAATGTCCTCCAGGGAGATCAGCGCAATCGCATGCAGCCGGCGCGGATTGTGAGAGCAGTATTCCGCCACCCAGTCGTTGTACACCGCGAAGCAATCGCGCTGCAGTTGAGCGTCGTCAAGCCCGAACAGGGGCATCCCCAGGGTCGTATAGAGCACCTCGGCCTCGACCCCGTCGATCTCCTGGTCCTTGATGCGTTCCACCGGATCCCATCCAGCCGGACGCGCCGCTTCGTAGCCGTGGGTCAGATGTTCCTTGAGCTCCTTGCCGCTGCGGCCGGCGCCAAAGCCCCCCGCGACCGCAAAAGGCCGCACCCCGGGCGCCACAAACAGATGGCCCTTGGAGGTCAATTTGACTTGCGGCGTGCGGTCGCCGTACTTCTTGCCCAACCGCTCGGTCCACAGATCAGGCGGCTCCATGGTGTGAGAATCCGCTGAAATTACCCGCAACGATGCCATGTTTTTATCCTCCAGGATGATGTTCACGCGCCCAAATCATTCATTTTTAGTAAACACTAATCGCGGCCTTTCGCAAGCGAACTCGTGGATGCTACCGCATGGCCGTAAATGGTCCGTGGCGCATCACGTTCGAGTTCCGCGATGGCGATGCCTGCCTGGTCGATTTGGAAGCAATACCACTGAAGGGAGAACAAGCGATCATATTGCGAAGCAATGAATATTCGGTCGAACCGAAGAACCGCACGCGGCCGCCGGTCTATCCCGGCGTCATCTTTGCCGAGGAAATCATGCCGGGGCTGCGCGGTTGGCGAGATCGCGCGTCTGTTGGGGTGAGCCGGACAACTCTGTATCGACTAATGGCCGGCGAGATCACAATGAGCCCGGAGTTGGCGGCGCGCATCGGCCAAGCTGGTCGGCAAGGGCGCCGGGCTCTGGCTGCGCCTGCAAGCCAAGTACGACGAATGGGAGACTATCCGGCGTTTGGCTAAGGAACTCACAGAGATTCCAACACTACTCGGGAGCAAGTAATCAAGGGACTGAGCCGTCAAGAAGTTCATCGGGCAGCGAGGGCCAATGCCAGAAGCTTGTTCGCCCGGGGAAATTAGCGCTGAGCGCAAAGACGAGGATTATGGCAACTGAAGTCCGTCTTGATAATCGGGTGGCAATCGTCACCGGGCGCCGGCCGCGGCCTGGGTCGATCACACGCACTTCTGATGGCGGCGCGCGGCGCCAAGGTGGTGGTCAACGATCTGGGATCCGACATGGACGGGGGCGGCGCCGATCGGTCTGTTGCCGCCGCGGTGGTCGAGGAGATCCGAAAGGCGGGCGGTACGGCGGTCGCGAACTACGACTCGGTTACGACGCCGGAAAGCGCCCGAAAGATCATCAAGACCGCGCTGGACGCGTTCGGGACCGTCGATATCGTGGTCAACAACGCCGGAATCATCCGCAAGAAGCCCTTCCTGGAGCATACCGCCGACGACCTGGCGGCAATCGTCGCGGTTCATCAGGCCGGCTCATTTTTTGTCTCGCAGGCGGCCTTCGAGGTGATGAAGGAAAAACAATACGGCCGCTTCATCTTCACCACCTCGGTGGGCGGATTGCGCGGCAATCAGTTCGTGGCGGCTTACGGTTCGGCCAAGGCCGGGGTACTGGGACTGGCATACGTGGTAGCGATTGCCGGCATTCCCTTCGGCATCAGGGCCAACGTGATTTCTCCTTATGGCCATACCCGGATGGCGAAATCGCCGCATACCGTGGTGGACGAAAGCACCGCCCATGCAAATCGGCCGGAACTGGTCTCGCCCCTGGTGGTCTATTTGGCGTCGGAGGAGTGCGGGCTCAATCATGAGGTGCTGACTGTCGGCGGTGGCGCAGTCGCGCGGACGGTGATCGCGTTGGGGCCTGGATGGCGCGCCCGGACTCCCGAAGAGCTGACACCCGAAGCCATCCGCGATCATCTGAACCAGATCATGGATGTCTCGCGCTTCTCCAATCCGCTGACCAGCGACGAGGAAGGCGCGCTCTTCCTGGGCTCAGGATCCGTATTAAAAGGCTGAGAAAAATACTCCGCATCAAGATGCCTACTGGTTTCCGCAGCGGGGCACAGTTATGTTCCCTTCGAGCCCAAGACTGGATTTGAGCCTAAGACTGGAAGAGGTACGCAAGACGCAATGATAGTCGCCAGAGAACTTAAGCCTCCGCCGCGCCCTTACTCTTGCTTCGGGTATCCTCCTGCTCGCCCTCCTCGTAGCCAGATGCGGTTCGAGCTCGACGGGCGCGGTTGAGACTCCGGAGGCCCAGGTTCTTACCCCGCTGATTATGTCGATCCAGGACGCACCGGTGCCGTTCATCGGCTCCGATGGTGCAACCCATCTCGTTTATGAAGTCTGGATGACGAACTTTAGCAGTGCTGAGGCGACTGTCGAACAGGTCGAAGTTCTTGGCGACGGCGATTTGTTGCAGACCCTGGATGCGACCCAAGTCGCCGGCCGCCTGCAACCTGCCGGGCAACGAACCTCAAGCGGCACGATGGCGACAGGAACGCAGTCCCTGCTGTTTGTTCACGTCATTCTCGCCAGCGGCACCACGGTTCCGAAGCATCTCAGTCACCGCGTGACTTTCAACCTGCGGGATCGCGAGTTCGTCGAGACCGGCGCCATGACTGAGGTCAATTCTATACCGGTGGCCGTGATCGTTCCTCCCTTGCATGGGAACAACTATATTTCGGCTGATTCCTGCTGCGACGCTTCACGGCACACGCGGGCGGCGCTTCCGATTAACGGCCGGGTCTGGGTCGCGCAACGCTATGCCGTCGATTGGGAACAACTCGATGCCGGCAACCGCATCTATGTGGGTCCCAGGACCGATGTTAACAGTTACAAAATCTATGGCGCCGGCATATTCGCGGGAGCCAAGGCCACCGTGGTCGCCGCGGTCGACGGACTGCCCGACCAGGTGCCCGGGAAGTTCCCGGAAAAGCTGCCGATTGAAGAGGCGGATGGCAACCACGTCATATTGGATCTTGGAGGCGGAAATTACGCCGTGTACGCGCATATGAAGCCGGGCAGCGTCCTGGTTCACGACGGACAAACGGTCACGCCGGGCCAGCTAATCGGACAGGTCGGCAATTCAGGCAACACTATCGCGCCTCATTTGCATTTCCAGCTCATGAATGCGCCGTTCACGCTGGCCTCCAACGGTCTGCCCTATGAGATTAACTCTTTTCAAATCACCGCAATCTCTCCGGGAACTGAAGCTTTCGACAAAGCGGAAGCTGATGGGACGCCGCTGGAGGTGACGCCGGTATCGCCTCCCGAACATGTCACCAACGCGCTGCCGCTCGACCAACTCATCATCTCGTTCGCTCCGTAGTGTTAGAGAGGTGCTCTGTTCCGTGGCGCCGGTTTCCGTGCCGGTCGTTCTTCTTTGTACGAAAGGTCCGGCAACCTATGTCGATTTGCATTCCGAACGACTCCAGGTTCCTCCGTAAACTCGCCGTGGCGGCAATACTTTGCGCTTTGATTTCCGCCTGTTCGGACAGTCAGCCGGCAACGCTCGATGAGCTGATCCGAAGGCCGGACTTTCAGCAATGCTTGCTGGACTCGGGTGTCCGCCCGGACCAGGTAAGTGATTGCATCGCGGCCAACCCTGACGAACCGTCGGCGCGCGCTTGTATCCGGGCCCGGGTGGCAGCCAAGAACGGCGGACCGAAATCCGATACGCTCGATCGCTGCTACGACCTGGGGTCGCAACCGGCGCCGATTCCGTCGCAGGTGGGCCTGACGTGTTATCAGGGCTTGACGGGGAGCGTAACCTGTAGGTGATGGGTGGCAAGGCGTCGCGGCCCTGGAAATAATACCGCGACACGTTTTTTGCGTGGACCATTGCTCAGCGGCTGGATACTGGCCAAAATCCAAATGGAATGTAAGGCTTGTCGGTGACGAGCTTTCAGAGGGAGCCAGCCCGATGCCGATCTACGAATATGAATGCGGCAAGTGCGGCAAACGCAGCAGCATCCTGACCCTGCGGGTCAGCGAAAAGGTTGACGAGGTATGCCGCCATTGCGGGGCGCACAAGCTGCGGCGCCTGATGTCGCGCTTTGCGATGCCGCGCAGCGAAGAGGCCCGGATTGACGCCTTAGGCGACCCCTCTAATTTTGCCGGCCTCGACGAAAACGACCCCAAGAGCGTGGCGCGCCTGATGAAAAAAATGGGCAAAGAAATGGGCGACGAGTACGGCGGTCCCGAATTTGACGCGGCGATCGAAGAACTCGAGCGTGGCGGCGACCTCGGCGGCGACGACGATTTCGGCGGCGGTGGCTCGGACGAGGGGGATTTGTAGGGACCATCTAGTTATTGTCCCGACCCACCGGCGGACTCCGGATCGCCGCAACTCTGAATGCCAATGGCTTCCGGGGCTTTGACAACAGCTCACGCGCGATTGGTTCGCGCAAGTCGCGGCGAGTACGTCCGGCCGGCCGGATTACTTGCCGAGAACTGGGCCGCCCTCTCCCACCACAACGAACGACGCCCACGCAAATGGATGCGAGAAGAATAGTTGCTGCGGCGAATGTTCCCCTGTAATGAGGGCGAGCGCGCCTTGACGCAGCGCTTCGGCTCGGGAGGTGCGAGGCAGCGCATACATTCCAAGCGCTGCCAACGCGCGCCTGAATCCCGCCGGCGGCAGAGTCGTCTGGGCGTACGCCGCGAGCACGCGCGTAATTAGTTGGCGCGTAGCCTGGTCATTAACGCTCCATTGCGAGGCCAGAATCGACGACGATCCGGTGTGAAAGAATGCGCGGACAAGGCCGCTGAAACCCTCGCCGCTACCATCGGCGCGAAATGTATCGCAGGCGGAGAGAATAACCCAATCGGCCCGGTCGAGACGCAGATCCAAAATATCGGTCAGCGTCAGGAGCCCATGGTCATCGAGCGTAGGTATCGCGGGCGGCGTCATAACGAGCGCCGGCTCGCGGGCGGCCGACGCAGTCCCTCCGATAAGGGCGTGCGTGGCGAAAACGACGACCCGTGCGCGCCGCAACTCGAAGCGGTTGAGATTCATCACTTCGGGCTTGGTCGCCCGGTTTTCCATATACAGTGATGTATTTGCGGGTGCGTCCAGCGCTGTGGCCTCAGTGACCAGTTCTTCGCGCGCGCCGCATAGTCTGGGCAGGTCGCGAACCGCATCGACGACGACTTCCAAGTCATCCGCGACCATGTCGCCTCCGCGGTCCCCACCGCATCGCCCGTGCAGTGTGGGATCGCCGATGCCGATCAGGCGCAAAGAGCCGCTATCCCCGTCCTTGAGCAACGCGGTCCTTCTTGCGGAACCGGTGCGCAATACTCCAAGCGCGGTGGCCGAGGGTACTTCGGAGGTCGCATAGGACTCTTTCGCGAGCCAGGCGATCTGTGGATAGTCATCCCGCAGATGCTCCGGCGAGGGCGTCGCACCTGAACGATAATCATCCGCGAGGTGCGCGAAAGCGCTGCTCTGATCGCTGGTGACAAGCGCTGCGAACGGCACCGGCACCAGCACCTCATCGGGCACGATGATGAGATGCTTCACTCCTTCGAGGTTTGCCTTGAACGGTTGGAGCAGGGCCTGATAGAGCGCGTAGGCATCGATTACGTCGTATGCGGCGACTATGGAGTGAGGCTTGCCAGGCCAGATGCTTCGCCGCAAGCGCGCGATCGCCGCGTTTAGCTGGCTGCGCGCGATTGGAAGCTGGCGATAGATTGGGCTGTGTCCACTTCTCAGAAACCATGCCATTACACCCTTGTTGAGAGTAAAGAAGGTGACCATCGCCTCGTCGGGTTCGAGCAAAGCGGTGGCTTCCTTTAAACCGATTGGGTTCGGGGTTGCAATCTCCGCATACTTTGGAAAGGTGCTCAGCAGGAGCGCGCTGGTGGACGCCAGACGCCGATCCACATCGGTCGCTTCCGCGAGCAATGGATCAAGTACGCCAGCGACGTGCGGGGATTGGGACTTGCCGGCCGCTGAGGCGATGGCACGGGCAAGCGCGCGGCGCCGGTTACGCAGCGCCTGCACCACCGAGACCAGTTCGGCCGCGTTCCTGTTCGTACTGGCCCATCGAGTCGCGGCCAACGCAAGAGCGGCTTGCGCCGCCGTGTTCTTGGCCTGTTCGACGACGACGAACGCCTCATCCGTAGGCGGCGGGCCGCCGGGGTCGAGCGACGGCGTCGCCGCAACCTCGGCAAGCAACTCGGCATAGTGCGCCAAGAGGCTACGTTCCGAAGCGAGCAGTCCGCGCATCGCCTCATCGTCGATTCCCGCGTTGGCGTGCTGCACCTCGACCATCGTGCGGCGCGCTTGCTCGAACAAGGCCCGCGCTTGCGGAACGCTTCCCTCCTGCGCCAGTACATAGGCGAGATCGCCGGTTACGCGGGCGATGTCCACTTGCTCTCCGCCGGGGATGCCTTGATGGATCCGTAGCGCATCGCGCAACAGGTGATCCGCGGCCGGGAATTGGCGCCGGCTTTCATAGAAGTCGGCCAGTTCGGTCTCGCTCCGAGCAACGTCAGGATGATTAGGACCAAGTTGCTTGCGCCTGATGTCGAGGGCGCCCACCATTTCCCGCTCGGCATCGGTGAGGCGATTCTCGTCCCGGTAAATCTCCCCGAGATCGCTCATTCCCGTCGCCACCATGACGTGATCCGGGCCCATCGTGCGCCGCAACGTCTCCAACGCCTGCCCGTACATGTCTTCAGCGTCCTTATACCTGCGCATGGAGCGATACACGCCGCCCATACTGACCTTGGTTGCAGACAGGTCGGGATCATCCTGGGGAAGCATCGCACGCTCGATGTCGAGCGCCCTTTGATAAAGCGGCAGCGCCAGGTCGTAGCGCTCCTGATCGGCGTAAAAGGTCGCAAGATTGCGCAGACTTGCGGCGTACAGCGGATGATTATCGCCGAGCGCCGTGTGCCGGACCTCGAGGGCAAGCCGATAGAATTCCTCGGCACGTCCATAGTCGCCCTCGCCGTCATAAAGTGCCGCGAGATTCTTGTCTATTCCGCCGATTATTGGATTGGTCGCGGACAGCTTTGCGCGCCAGATGGCGGCGGCTTTTTCGTAAAGCGGTCCGCAAGCGCGATAGTCGTACTGGCCGCGATAGTAGTCGGCAAGGTCGTTTAGGCTGCCGGCGTAGTCAGGGTGATCCACGCCAAGGGCAGCGCCCCGTAAATCACGCGCATTTTCATAGCTGAGCTTGGCCAGATCGTAGCGCCCAGTCGCGCGATAGACGTTCCCAAGATTATCAGTCGTCTCGGCGATCTCGCTCTGGACACCAAGGGTTTTTCGAATCGCCAATGCCGCAAGGAGCTTCTTCTCGGCGTCGCGATTATCGCCCTCATCGTGACGCAGCACACCGAAATTGTTGAGCGTGCGCGCCAGCGACCCGGCATCTGAAGCGGACCTGCTCTGTTGTATGGCAAGCGCTTGTTCAAACACGCTTTCCGCGCGCTGATAGTCACCTTCAAAATCGAGAAGTGACGCTTCGTTAGCCAGCGTTACCGCCCTGATCGATGTATCCGCCGGTGCGGATTGAACTCGAAGTGCGAATGAATACGCGCCCTGCGCATCCTTATAACGGCCCTCGTCCTGATAGGCAGCTCCTAAATTATTCGCGACCGCTCCAAGGGCCTGAGTAGAGACCGGCAGGTTCTTAACCATGGCGAGCGCCTTTTCGTAAGATGCACTGGCCGCGGCATAACGGCCTTGCATCCGCGCACTTTCGCCCTTTTCAGGCGCCTGAATTGCAGCCGCCAGTTGCGGCGAGGCGGCCATTACATCCTCCGAAAGCGGTTCAAGTTGGGCATGCTCCCCGGGGTAATCGTAGAGAGCCGCAAGCGCGCTTAAATTTCGCTGCCGCGCAGGGGCAACTACCGTCTCCGCAGCGCGCAGGTCGCATATTGGCGCCAGCGCGATGTAAACGGCAACCGCCCGTACTATCCGTGCCACCATGGATTTGCGCAGATTCAACGGCTGGCTCCGGTCAAGGCGGACTCGCGATTGGCACATCGACTTGCGTTGTTCTGATGACCATATATAGACGTGATATATCAAAGCTGAAGAATAGATGATACGAACCTCGGCTTTGCTATCGTCGCTGAATAACCGTATTTTTAGCGCAAAGGCCTCCACTTGATGAGCCTCGGGACGTCAGCAATGACCCTCAAACGAATTGATAAAATGCGTAGCCCTGAACTTTTACTTGGCCACAGCAAGGCGATCGCCCTTGCTGTGGCGTTGCTCATTATTACGTCGTCGATTTCCTTGGCCGCTCATCGTCCAAGGAAGGCTCTTGTGATCGGAATTTCAGGCCCTTGCGAGGCGCTGCCAAGTCAGACACCGCTTAAAATCGGTTCTGAACTCGACCTTGGACAAAAGGTGTTTTTTCCTTACCCGCGCAAAAGCACCTACTACATCGATATACTGATGCCAAACGGCCAGGTAGACACGTTCGAGTGCTCAGGCTGGTTGACCTGCCTGGTGAGCCATCAAGTTCCCAGCTGGACAGGCGACGACAAGCGTCTTCCCGGTACGTTGGATGCCCTGAAAGACGTGGTTTTACCCAACAACGAGCAAGACTATGTCAATGCCAATGTGCGCGGCGATTCGGCCCCCGATGAGATGGTACTGAAAAGCGTTGATACTCGTGTCGACGTATCGCCGGTGATTTTAGATGCGCCGGAAGGCACTTATACGTTGAGCTTCGCCCCGCGCCCGGAAAGCACTGTGGTTGCGCCGCCTCATACGTTCACGTTGAAGGTTCCCATAATGGACCCGGATGAGGCACGTCTGGGCCCTCTCGACCCGGGCGTTTACGTGGTAACGGTCAAGGGCCCCACTAGCAAGCTCGATTGGATCCTGGTCACGGATGCCGCCCGATATGCCACGGCGCAAGAGTCTCTGCGCAGTGCAAAGGATCTGACTGATAGCTGGAGCAGCCAGGTCAGGGACCAGTCGGTACACAATTTTCTGCGCGCTTATCTGGTTAGTCTGGCGCATCCAGGCGATGCTCCGTGACTCTGTCGAGACACCAACCCGGCACGGAATCAAAGCACTCCACCGAACCAAAGCGCCAGGCGCCCGAGCGGCTCAATGCCTGGCAAACTGTGTGTTTGGTCGTCTTAACCGCCCTGCTGGCTTGCCTTCTGGCCCGATTCGAGTCGTTGTTTCAACTGGAGAGCGCCGTGCGCAACCTGGCTGCCACAGTGCATCATGTCAGCGAGAAGGACTTGTACCAGATCGTCATCGTTGCGATCTCGCCGAAGGAATATCGGGACAATTTCAACTCGACATCTCCTCTTGACCCCAACAAGCTGATCGATGATCTGATCAGGATCTCGCAAGCCCATCCGCAAATAATCGCAGTTGATATCGATACATCTCATCCCAGCTATCTGTGGCACCGTAAGGGCCAGAAGTCCCCTTCGGCGCGACTCTATACCGAGGCGCGCGATTGGGAGAAGAAATTCGTCTGGGCATTGCCCTCCTACCAAAAGGAAGACCGGACTTTCGCGCCGACCGCGGTGCTCGGCGAACGCCCACTTCCGGGCTCCCCGCTTTGGAAAACCTCAGGCATAACGGCCTTTCCCATTGACGCGGACGGTTACGTGCGCACCTATCGTCGCCAATTCGTAACCAACCACGGACGCCTGGATTCGCTGCCATATGCGCTGGCGCGTCACGTGCTACCTGAACAGACCTTCAGCGCCTTGCAACCCGACGATCGCAAACGGCTCCTCAGCTTATGGGGAGGGCGAATCGCAGGACTCTCGCTCAATGAGCCTTGTATCCAATCAAACCGGTCAGCAGGGGTCCTCGCTTGTTCAATGACGGCGGCGCTGGCGGAGCCCTCCGCACTGAGGAACAAAATCGTCATCGTGGGCGGAACTTACGACAGCAGAGACGAATATCCAACGGCGAACGGCAAACTATTCGGCGTGCAAATCATCGCCGACACGCTCCAGACTGAGGCCGCAGGCGGCGGTCCGGTTATTTTTTCGGCATCGGAGTCGATGCTGGCCGGGGCAATCGTCGGTACAACACTGGCGGTTGCCTACAGCACTATGGGCCCATTTGCAGGGCTCTCGATAACTCTCTTGGTCGCTGGTGGGCTGCTGTTCATTTTCAAGTATCAGCCCGAATTTTATGGCATCGGTAGTTTGTTTCCGATTCCCGTGGTTTTCTTACTTTTATATCTTTACCATCTGCTTATCGAATATCAGGATAAGATCATTCATCGGGTCCATACGACCCTGCGAAACAGTCGCAATGACGACCATGGGCGTTAGTTCAATCTTCCACGTTTGAGCCATTGGGTTCCGAGTCTTCGGAAACGATCCGGAATCGGTGGCACATCCGGATGCGGCGTGTTCCGGTTTGCGGGCGTAGCTCTTAATCCGCTTCCAGCAACACCGCGGCGGCAGCCATCATGCCTTCGCCGCGCCCCAGCGCGCCGAGACCCTCGGGACTCGACGCCTTGACGTTGACGCATCCCGGCTCGACCTTGAGGGCTCCGGCCAAGTTGCTCCGCATGCCCTCCAGAAACCCCGCCAGACGGGGGCGCTGCGCCATGATCGTCACGTCCGCGTTGACCAGCCGAAAGCCCCGCCCGGTCGCCAACTGCCAGACGGCGGCGAGCAATTCCAGGCTGTCAGCATCTTTGAACTTCGGGTCCTGATCCGAGAAATGACGGCCCAGGTCGCCCTCGCCCAGCGCGCCGAGGATCGCGTTGGCCAGTGCGTGTGCCGCGACATCGGCATCGGAATGGCCCCGCAGGCCGCGATCGTGCGGGACCTCAACGCCGCCCAAGACCAGCCGGCGTCCCGGCGCCAGCGGATGGGTGTCGAATCCCTGGCCAATCCTAAGCTTCATTGCGGTACCAGATCCGGCGCGATCAGATCACTTTCTCCAATGTCCATATTTGACAACCCCGGCTAAACCGGCCACCATCGTATGGTGGAGGCGCGTCAACTTGCCGGCATTTCTGAAGAACCCCAAGTTCATCGCAGGCGTAATAATCGCGGCGTGGGTGGTCTACGTCATCAGCGCGAACTTTCAACTCAAACTAATCGAGATTCGCCTTCTCCCGTTTATCGGCATCGTTTACTTACAAGTCTCGACCGTGATCATCTGCTCGGTCATTTTCGGTTCGCTGCTGACGTTGGCCATTCAGTATCAGTGGCGGCGCTTGAAATCTTCGAATCCAACCGTTGTTTCTTCCGCCGCGGACAGCAGCAAGACCGTCGCCTGAAAGCCCGCTTTGAGTAAAGTCTCGCTGGCCGGGCCGACCAAAAGGCCGTCGGCACGCGACAATCCACTCAGGATATTCGACCCCTGCGCACCGGCCGGTACCGCATAGAGTTCCCCGTCACGACGCTCCAGTTTGACGCGCACGAACTCGGTAAGGTTATTGGCGACCTTGATATCGACCGCGCAGCGTGCGCTAACTCGCGGCAAGCCCAATGCGCCGCTACCACCCATCTTGAGCAGCGCCGGCCGCGCGTAGAGGTAAAAGCACACCATTGTCGATACCGGATTACCGGGCAATCCGAACACCGGCCGCCGGCCGATAAGTCCATACTTCAGCGGACGCCCGGGTTTTTGCGCGACACCGTGGAAAAGCGTTTGCATGCCCAGGTCGTCCAGAATCTGCTTGACGTGGTCGAAATCGCCCACTGACACGCCGCCGGTTGAAAACACCCCGTCGAGCGCGATCGCTTCGCTTAAGCGCGCGCCGGATTTCCTCAGGTTGGTCACGCGCGACCTTCAGGATTACCGCCTCGCCGCCCGCCTCTGCGACCGCCGCGGCCAGCGCATAGGCGCTGGAATTGACAATCTGCGCTCCCGACGGCACCTGATCGACGTCAACCAGTTCATCCCCGGTCGACACGATTCCCACGCGCGGCCGGCGCCATACATCGATCATCGCATGGTTGAGCGAGGCCAGCGTGCCGATATCGGAGGGACTGAGTCGCTTGCCCGCCGTCATTACCGTCTCGCCGACATGCAAGTCCTCACCGCGTGGCCGCACGAACTCGCCTAACGCCGGCTCGGCAAGGATCTCAACCGCGGCGTCGCCGGAACGGGTCCGCTCGACGGGGACAATCGAATCGGCACCCTGCGGAACGGGCGCCCCAGTCATGATGCGCGCCGCTTCGCCGGCACCGATCCGCACACTTGGCATGCTGCCCGCGGCAATCGTTTCCATTACTTTAAGCCGCCTGGGCATGCGCTCGCCGGCTCCGGTCACGTCGGCCTTGCGCACCGCGTAACCGTCCATCGCCGAGTTGTCGAACCCGGGTATGTCGCGGCTGGAGCGGATGTCTTCGGCCAGAATTCGGCCCAGCGCGTCGCGAATCGGCACCCGTTCGATGCCGAGGGCAGCAACACTATCCAGGACCTGTTTCAGAGCTTCATCAGTGCTGATCATCGATTTGCCTCAGCAATGGCTCACACGCCGCCGGCGTGCGCTTAGAACGTGAATTCGGCTTCTTCCAGAATCCGCGCGACCCGGAAGAGAAAACGATTACCCAGCACGCCGTCGATCACACGATGGTCATAGGATAGCGCGAGGTACATGATGTGGCGGATTACGATCGCGTCGGTGCCATCGACTTCCACCACCACTGGAGTCTTCTTGATCTCGCCCATCCGCAAAATTCCAACCTGCGGCTGATTGATAATCGCCAATCCAAACAGATTGCCCTCGCGACCGGGATTGGACACGGTAAAGCTGCCGCCGGCCAGATCGTCGGCGCCGATTTGGCGTTGCGCCGCCTTGCGGGCCAAAGTATCGATCTCGCGCGCGATTCCCAGCAGCGATTTCTGATCCGCGCCTTTGATCACCGGGACGAGCAGGCCCTCCTCGGTGTCCACTGCCACGCCAACATTGATTTCCTTGCGCACGACTAACGCGTCGCCGCTGACCGAAGCATTCATGCGTGGGAATTCGCGCAGCGCCCGCGCGGTCGCCAGCACCACCATCGGCAGGATCGTCAGATTGAATCCTTCGCGCTGCCGAAACGCATCCTTGTGGGTTTCGCGAAAGCGCGCGACGCGGGTTAGGTCGACTTCCGCGACCGTGCCCACGTGCGGAGCGTGGGTTTTGGAATAAACCATGTGCTCCGCGATTATCTTGCGCCGGCGCGTGAAGGACTCGACGATATCGCCTTCGCGCGGTTCGTAAACCGGCGGGCGGAAAACCCCCGGAGCTACACGCTCGGTGGGTTGCGCCGGCGCAATGGCCGGCCGCGGCCCCGGCGTCGGATGGTGCTGTTGCGGCCGCTGCCACAGCCGCGGCAGCCGCAGGCTTGGGCGATTCCAGATAGGTAAGGACGTCGCGCTTGGTCACCCGGCCGCCCAATCCGGTGCCGCGGATCTGGCTGAGATCGATTCCCTGCTCTTGCGCTATCTTGAGCACCAATGGCGAATAGCGGCCCGGTCCCGCACCCCGTTCCGGTGCAGCGGGTGCGGGCGACGCGCGCCGCACCCCGCCCGTCGCCGCTGGGCGCAACCGGGACCACGGCGGCCTTTTGGCGTCGGCGCCGCTGCCTGCTGCACCGCGGGTTCCTGCGCTTCGGCCTCCGCCGCCGCTTGCGCTAGCGGAGTGGAAGGTTCGGCGGTCTTCGCGCCACCCGGCTCAATCACCGCGATGAGCGCGCCGATCGGCAGCGTCTCGCCCTCTTTGGCGACGAGGCGCGCGATCGTTCCAGCCGCCGGTGACGGTATCTCGGTGTCGACCTTGTCAGTTGAAATGGCAACCAGCGGCTGGTCCTCGCTGACCTCGTCGCCTTCCTTCACCAGCCAATTGATGATGGTGCCTTCGACGACACTCTCACCCATCTGGGGCATCACGACCTCAACCGCCATCATTCAACCTCGATAACTCGCTACCTCGATAACTCGCGCCTTCAAAAAGCTCGTAGCTTCAATAGCTTGCCAGGCTTTTGATGGCCTCGACGATTTTGTTGGTATTGGGCAGGATAGCCTCCTCCAACGGCGGGCTGAACGCGTTATGAGTGTCCCACATGGCCAACCGCCTAATCGGTCCGTCCAGAAATTCGAACGCATACTCCCCGATAATTGCCGCAATCTCGCCGCCGATTCCGCCGGTCAGCCGGTCCTCATGGACGATCAACACCTTGCCGGTCTTTTTGGCGGTGGCGAGGATCGCCTCGCGGTCGAGCGGCAACAGCGTGCGCAGATCCAGTACTTCAATCGAAACACCGTCGGCTTTCTCGACGATGCGGGCCGCGTCGAGCGACTGCTGAACGGTGCCGCCGTAAGTGATAATCGAAAGGTCGCGCCCCTCCTTCCGAACCTCGGCAACCCCGATCGGCACGCTGAAATCCCCCTCGGGAAGGTCTTCCTTGAGGCTGCGGTAAAGGCGCTTGTGCTCGAAGTAGATCACCGGGTCATTGTCGCGGATGGCGCTTTTTAGCAATCCCTTGGCGTCGTACGGCGTGGCCGGCGCGACCACCTTGAGACCGGGAACCCGGGTAAACCAGGCCTCGGGGTTTTGCGAATGGAAGATCGCGCCGTGAATCCCCGCTCCCGACGGCCCCCGCACCACCAGTGGACACGACGCGCGTCCGCCGTGGCGGAAGCGCAAAGTCGCCGCCATGTTGACAATTTGATCGAATGCGCAGGAGATAAAATCGGCGAACTGCATCTCGACCACCGGCCGCATCCCGAGCATCGCAGCACCAATTCCGGCGCCGACAATCAAGGACTCCGAAATCGGCGTGTCGATTACGCGATCGGGCCCAAAGGCGTCGAGCAGACCTTCAGTCACCTTGAACGCCCCGCCCAAGTCGGCGACGTCCTCGCCCATCACGAAAACGTTCTCGTCGCGGCGCATCTCTTCGTGGAGCGCCTCGTTGATCGCCTTTAAGTAGGTGGCTTCCATGGCTCAGCCCCGCTTCCCATTGAGCGTCGCGCCCGATGGCAGCGGCGTCGCGTAGAGCTCGTCAAACACGCTGGGAACGTCGGGCCATGGACTGCTCTCGGCGAATTCCACCGCCTGTTGCATGATGGCGCGGACCTTCTCGTCCATCTGTTCCCGAAGCCGCTTAACGTCCTGTCCCTTCTTTTCGAGATAGAATTCGAATGACTGAATCGGATCGCGGCTTTCCCACTTGAGCAGTTCCTCCTTGCTGCGATACAGCGCCGGGTCATGCTCGCTATGGCCGTGATAGCGATAGGTCTTGCATTCGATCAACACCGGTCCTTCGCCATCGCGGGTCTTCTCCAGCGCCGGCTCCGAGACGTCCAGGACGGCCAGCAAATCGTTGCCCGAGCACACGTGACCGCGGAAGCCATAGGCTTGGGCGCGGTCGGCGACGTCATCGATCGCCATCTGCTTTTCCAGCGGGGTGGAATACGCATAGCGGTTGTTCTCGCAAACAAACACCACCGGCAGCTTGCGGACACCGGCAAAATTCATCGCTTCGTGGACGTCGCCGCGCGAGGCCGCGCCCTCGCCGAAAAACGCCACTGCGATGTTTTTCTCTTTCTTGATTTGGAACTTGAGTGCGGCGCCGACCGCCACCGGCAGCGACGATCCAAGCATCGAGGTCGAACCGAACACCCCACGGCTTAAATCGCCGCCGTGCAGGAAAGAGTCCTTGCCGCGCGAAAGGCCGGTGTCCTTGCCCATCAGTTGGGCCATCAGCACTCCGGGTTCGATGCCTCGCATCAGGAACACGCCGAGGTCGCGATGCAGCGGCAGGACCACGTCGCCCTCCTGCAGTGGGGCGCAGATGCCGGCCACCAGCCCTTCCTGGCCGGCTCCTGAATAGACGCCGCCAAAGATCTTGTTTTGACGATGGAGCCGCGAGACCCGGTCCTCAAAACCGCGAATCAGCTTCATCCAGTAGTAAAGCTGCAGGTCGAATTCAATCCGCGCCCCGGGCTCGGAATCCATAACACTCGCTTCTGCCATGACATCAGCTTAACCCAAACCGGCGTTTCGGCCAAAGCAGCTTTGGGAAGGGGTTCGCTTGGGCGGCGGTCTTTGCCCCTCCTCGGTTTGGAGCTTGGACAGGCCGGCACATCGGAATTATCTTCGATCATAGTGGGTCTATGAGCGCAACGAACAACAACAACTACATCGAACTGAAGTCGGACCACGGCGTGCCGATCCGGGCCTGGGTCAAGGGGGTCGTGTTCGAAGCGCAGGCAGAGCAGCAGTTGCGCAACGCTGCCGCCCTGCCCTTTATCTATCGCTGGATTGCCGCGATGCCCGACGTTCACATGGGCCTGGGTGCGACAGTCGGCTCCGTGATTCCCACCAAAGGAGCTATTATTCCGGCCGCCGTGGGCGTCGATATTGGGTGCGGAATGGCCGCGATACGAACCAGCCTGACTGCCTCAGACCTGCCCGACGACTTGAAGCCGCTGCGCGCGGCGATCGAAGCGGCCGTGCCGCACGGGCGTACCGACAACGGCGGCCGCAACGACATCGGGGCGTGGCGCGAGATACCGTGGCGCCACCGCAAGCGCTGGAACGCTCTGGAGCAGGGGTACAACCGCATCGTTGCGCGCCATCCGAAGATTTCGCGCAACAGCCATCCCACGGCGCATCTTGGCACGCTCGGAACCGGCAACCATTTCATCGAGGTGTGCCTGGACGAAAGCGATCGCGTATGGCTGATGCTGCATAGCGGTTCGCGCGGGGTTGGCAACCGAATCGGCAGTTACTTCATCGAGATGGCCAAAAAAGACATGCGCCACCTCATCAGCAACCTTCCCGACCGCGACCTCGCCTACCTCGAAGAGGGGACCGAGCACTTCAATGAATATGTCGAGGCGGTAAGCTGGGCCCAAAATTACGCGCTGATTAATCGCGAGATCATGATGACAGCTATTGTCGAAGCGGTCCGTTCGACGCCCGGCATCCCGGCGTTCGCCACCACTAACGAGGTGGTGAACTGTCATCACAATTACGTCGCGCGCGAGATGCATTTCGGCGAAGAGGTTTTTGTCACCCGCAAGGGAGCGGTGCGAGCGGGTTTGGGCGATCTCGGCATCATTCCCGGAAGCATGGGCGCGCGCTCCTACATCGCTCGCGGACTGGGAAACCCCAAGAGCTTCATGAGCTGCAGCCACGGCGCGGGACGCAGCATGTCGCGCAGCGAGGCGCGCCGCCGTTTCACCGCCGCCGACCACGCGGCTGCGACCGCGGGCGTCGAATGCCGCAAGGACGCCGGCGTGATCGACGAAACCCCCGCCGCTTACAAGCCTATCGACGCGGTGATGGCGGCGCAAAACGACCTGGTCGAGATCGTGCATACGCTGCATCAGGTGGTGTGCGTCAAGGGATGACTGCATGTTGACCATCAACGGCTCGCTCGCAGAAGGCGGCGGCCTGATCTTGCGCGCCGCACCGCGCATTGACAGTTGCCTCTGTAAAACCAATGGCTTATAACGAGCCAAGACTATGCCCGCTCCAGAAGTCATATTGGTTTCGCAACGTAGGGACTGGTCCCCGACGCGCACAATTATCGACCGCGCGCTGGCCGGAGAATGCCTGAGCGCGGAAGAAGCGGTCGCATTAATCGAGTGCGCCGACCTCGATTTGCTCCTGGACTCGGCCGGGGAATTGCGCGACCGCGCTAAGGGCCGCGACGTTACTTATTCGCCCAAGGTTTTCCTCCCGGTCACCAATCTCTGCCGCGACCGCTGCACTTATTGCACTTTCCGCAAGGACCCCTGGGACCCCGACGCCTGGACCATGATGCCGAATGAGATCACCGATTGGTCGCGGCGCGGGCACGATCTCGGATGCATCGAGGCCCTGATGTGCCTCGGCGACAAGCCCGAGGTCGCCTTCAAGGAGTATCGCGAGACGCTCAAGTCGCTCGGCGTGCGCACCACGATCGAATACGTGCACAAGGCCTGCGAACTGGCCCTTGCCGAAGGCCTGCTGCCTCACACCAACGCCGGAGTGATGACTTTCGACGAGATGGCGATGTTGCGGCCGGTCAACGCCAGCATGGGCCTGATGCTCGAAGATATCTCGGTACGCCTGCGCCGGCGCGGCGGCGCTCATCAATGGGCCCCCGACAAGGAACCGGCGCGGCGGATGCGGATGCTGGAGGAAGCCGGACAGCTCAAGATACCCTTTACCACCGGGATCCTGATTGGGATCGGCGAGACCGTTGCCGAGCGGGCGCACAGCCTGATCGCGATTCGCGACGTCCATCGGCGCTACGGCCATATCCAGGAAGTGATCATCCAGAACTTCCGCGCCAAGCCGGGTATCGCGATGGCGGACGCGCCCGAACCCGATGAAATCGAGATGGCGCGGGCAATCGCCACCGCACGGCTGGTGCTGGGCGGCGAAATGAACGTGCAGGCGCCGCCCAACCTGTCGCCCAACGATGTTGAGCTATTCCTGCGCGCCGGCATCAACGATTGGGGCGGTATCTCGCCCTTGACTAAGGACTACGTCAATCCTGAGGCGCCGTGGCCGCACGTCGAGCAGTTGGCCGGGCGCTGTGCGCGCGCCGGCTTCCGGCTGCATGAACGGCTTCCCGTTTATCAGGAATATATCAACTCCGAATGGATCGACCCGGCGCTGCTGCCGGCTGTCGACCGGCTAAGCGCCGGGACTCGCGGAGGTATAGTGTGAACCTGACCGAACTGCGCAACTATGTCGACGAGATCGAATCCGCTCCGCTCGACGCGTTGTTGGCCGACGCCTCGCCGGCGATACGCGCGGCGCTGCTCAAAAGCCTCAACCATCGGGAGTTGACCCGCGAGGAAGGTCTGGCGCTTTACACCTGCCAGGGCGCTGACTTGCGCGCGATGATCAAAGCCGCCGATCTGGCCCGCGCCGAAGACATCGGCGATGAAGTCACCTACGTCGTTAATCGCAACATCAATTTCACCAACATCTGTTTTGTCGGATGCCAATTCTGCGGCTTCAAACGCCAGCGTTGGGAGTCCGACGCCTATGACCATTCCGACCAGACCATCCTCGACAAGGTGGCCGACGCGTGGGCCCGTGGCGCCACCGAAGTGTGCATGCAGGGCGGAATCAATCCGGACATGCCGCCATTTAAGTACCGTGACCTGCTCGATGTTATCAAATCCACCTTTCCGGCAATGCATATTCATGCCTTCTCGCCGATGGAAATAATGTATGGGGCGCGGCGGACCCGGATGGCCTATCCGGAATATATCGGGATGCTGCGCGAGCACGGCCTGGGCTCGATTCCCGGCACCGCGGCCGAGATTCTCGACGACAGCGTGCGCGAGATCCTGAGCCATAAGAAGGTTGACGTCGCGGCTTGGGTCGAGATCATCACCACGGCGCACGGTCTTGGAGTGCCGACCACCTCAACGATCATGTATGGTCACGTCGAAAGCCCTCCCCATGTAGTCAACCATCTGAGCCTGATTCGCGACATCCAGAAGCAGACTCACGGATTTACCGAATTCGTTCCGCTGCGCTTCATCCATCAGAATACGGTGCTGTTCCGCAAAGGACTGGTTGCGCCGCCGCCGCCAAGAGGGGCCGACGATTTCCGCATGTACGCCTTCTCCCGACTGTTCCTGCGCGGGCTAATCAACAACATCCAGACTTCATGGGTCAAGATGGGTGTCGACGTTGCGGCGTTGACGCTCAAGGCCGGATGCAACGACTTTTCCGGCACCCTGATGGAGGAGACTATCACCGCCCAGGCGGGTGGCGACGCGGGCGAATTCGTTCCAGTCGACCTGATCGAGCGTAAAGCCGCTGAGATGGGGCGCACCGCCGTCGAACGCAACACTGTGTACCGAAAGCTCTACGGAAAGCGGGCTCCCAATGGCGCCAGGCCGATCGCTCCCCTCCACAGCGAACATCACGACGCTTGCGGGGGGAGTGGGTGCAGCTAAGTTTCTGCGCGGGTTGGTTGCGCGGATCGATCCCCGGCGGCTGAGCGTTATCGTCAACACCGGCGACGACGAGTTGTTTTATGGCCTGCACGTCTCACCCGATATCGACACCGTGACCTATACGCTGGCGGGAATGTCCAATCCTGACACCGGCTGGGGATTGGCCGGGGAATCGTTCAACGCGCTGGGCGCGCTTGAGCGCTTCTATGGCAAGGGTTGGTTTGCGTTGGGTGACCGCGACTTGGCCACGCATCTATATCGCACCGATCGCCTGCGCCAGGGATGGCCGCTCAGCCAGATCACCGCGGAAATCGCGCGGCGGTGCAAAGTCAAGGTCCGCATCATGCCGATGACCGACGACCGCGTGCGGACCTTCGTCAAGCTGCATGGACGCGCGGCGATGCCCTTTCCAGGAATACTTCGTACGCAATCGTGCCCGCGGACGAGTCGAAAAAATCGAACTGCGCGGGATCGAACGGGCGCGTCCCCTGCCCCAGGCACTCGCCGCAATCCGATCATCGGCGGCGGTGGTCCTGGCGCCGTCCAATCCGTTTGTCTCGCTGGGTCCGATCCTGGCGCTTAAGACAATGCGCCGCGCGCTGGTCTCAATCAGGGAACGGGTCGTGGCGATCAGTCCGCTGGTCGGCGGCAAGCCGATCAAGGGGCCGGCCGATAAGATGATGCGCGGTCTGGGCCACGAGGTCTCGCCGCTGGGCTTGGCGCGGTTGTATCAGGATTGTGTCGGCACCATGATTATCGACCAGGTTGACCGCCGCTATCTGGAACCGATTCGCGCCTTGGGGATGCGAGCGATTGCCACCGATACTATCATGAGCGACTCAGCCCGCGCGCCGCCTTGGCCGGCGTAGTTCTCGGCGCCGTGGAAGTGTAACCTAATTTCGCTATGCCGCCAGTCATCATTACGCCACTCGAAGGCATTCCTCTAATCAAGCCCGGCGATAATCTCGCCGAACTTATTGTCGCGGCGGTGAAGCGGGCCGACCTGCAGCTCACCAACGGCGATATCGTCGTGGTCTGCCAGAAGGCAGTCTCCAAATCCGAAGGGCGGATCTTCGACCTCAACCAGGTAACGCCCTCCGAGATCGCAAAAAACATCGCCGCCAAATGGGAGAAGGACCCGCGCGTAGTCGAACTGGTGCTGCGCCAGACCAATCGTATCGTCCGGATGGACCGCGGCGTGCTGATCGTGGAGACCGGACCCGGATGGGTCTGCGCCAACGCCGGACTGGACGAATCCAACAGCATGGCCGATGATCGAGCGATTCTGCTGCCGGTTGACGCCGACGCGTCGGCGACGCAAATCCGCACCGAACTTAAGGATCTCAGCGGCGCCGACGTAGCGGTACTGGTGAGCGATACGTTTGGCCGCCCCTGGCGCGACGGGTTGACCGAGGTCTGCCTGGGCATCTCGGGGATGGATGCAATGCTCGATTTGAGGGGCAGCCACGATATGGGCGGACGCGAACTCTCCCACACCGTGATCGCGATCGCGGACGAACTGGCATGTGCGGCCGGCCTGCTGATGGAAAAGGCCAGCGCTATCCCGGCGGTCCTGATTCGTGGATACGCATACAAACCCGCGGCAGGCACCGCCAAGAGCTTGATTCGACCGGCCGAAGCCGATTTGTTCAGGTAAGATCAGTTGTTAGCAACTGAGACCGATTCCCAGTATCCTGTGACCGATTACGTGGACCGCGACAAGGCCATAGCATTCTCTACTCCGGCTCTGCCCGATAGCCCTGCCCAGGTAGTGGAGAGCGAACTGCAAGCGGTGGAGTCTCGCCTGCTGAGCTTGCTGGACTGCCGCGAGAGCTTAATCAGCGAGATCTGCCGCTACCTCGTCGCCGGCGGCGGCAAGCGCATCCGTCCGACCTTCATTATGCTGGTATATCGCGCATGCGGCGGCACCGACGCGCGCCTGGATTACGCGGTGGATGCTTCCGTGGCCCTGGAGTTGATCCATTCCGCGACCCTGCTCCACGACGACATTATCGATAGCGGCAAGCTGCGCCGCGGCAAGCCTTCGGCCTTCAGCCGCTTCGGCCTGGCGCCGACCCTGGTGGCCGGCGACTTCCTGTTTTCGCGCGCCTTCGAACTGTGCGGACGCTTCGAGGAACGGCTGATCAAGATGGCGGCCGATGCCTGCATCCAACTTACCGAGGGCGAAGTGATGGAAGCGCGCTTCCATCATCAATCGGTGAGTCTCGACGATTACAAGAAAGTCATCGAACTCAAGACCGCATCGTTGTTTAATTCGGGCGGAAGAGTCGCGGCGGATTTGGCCGGCTCTTCGGAGCGGATTGTGAAGCGGATGGGCCGCCTGGGAACCGCGATTGGCCTGGCCTTTCAGATGGTCGACGACCTGCTCGACATCATGGGTCCGGAAAGCAAGATCGGGAAACCGGTCGGCTCCGACCTGCGCGCGGGAATCCCGTCGTTACCAGTGGTGCTGGGGGTCGAGCAATCGCCCGAACTGCGCGAGTTGTTCCAAAGCGGGAACGGAGTCGACGGCGCCGGATTTGAGCGGGCGCTGGAACTGGTGCGCGCGCCGGAAGTCCTTGCGGCCAGCCGTCAGAAAGCCGCCGAGCAGGCCGCCTTGGCCTGCAACGAACTCAACGCCCTCAAGCCGTCGATCTACCGCGATTGCCTGTCCGCGATGATCAACGACCAGGTCCACCGCGAAGTCTGAGCCGCACCGCCGGCGATCATCGCGGCAACCCACGCGCAGCATAGAGCAAGTCACCGTGGTCGGCGGATCGGAACGGCTCCTTGAGATGCGCCGCGCAGTCCTTACCAATCGCCAGTAAACGCTCGGTAAGGCTGACGGCGTGATCGCGGCGCACGCGATCCAGGCGCTCTTGCACGGCCTTGGTTATTGCCGTTGTCATGCTCTCACCGGTCAGTTCCGCGAGTTCCCGCACCAGCCGATGAGTCTCTTCGTTTTTGATGTTCAGACCCATGTTGCTTGCCTCTCAGCCTTAACGCAGCTCCGCGGCCAGGCCTTCGCCCATCAGGTCGACGAAGTTTTCACGATAAAAGCGCTGCCGCGCTGGTTCGGCGGTGTTGGCCAGCGATGCTTCGAATCGCTTGAGCGGATTACGTCCGCCTTCGATATGCGGATAATCGGTGGAGAACATACAAATCAGCTCGCTTGAATTGGCGACGATCCAGCCCGCGTCCTCGGCCGGATAAGGCGTCACGCGCACCTGCCGGCATACGAACTCGCTGGGCTTGAGCGCCATTTTTTGCAGCCGTTCTTCATTCTTGAAAAAAGAAAGATACGCCGCGTCCATCATCCGCATCCATCCCGGCAGCCACGACGCGCCCTGCTCGATGACCCCGAATTTAAGCCGCGGGAAGCGATCGAGCACGCGGTCAAAAATCATCGTCGTCAGACATTGCATCGGCGGGATACGGAATGGCGACGTAGTCCAGCGAGCGCAGGTCGCCGTCGCCGCCATGCCAATCCGGAATCGGCGCCAGGCCGTTAACCAGGAAGTCGGGCGCCATCAGCGAACCACCGCCGCCGACGTGAAACAGAATCGGTATCCCGGCTTCCTGGGCCTGGGCCCAGACCGGATCCAATCCGATATGGCTGGGCGAATGGCCCCTGGGGCATCGCGACGGAATCACCAGTCCTTTGGCGCCGATCGAAATAGCTTCTCGCGCAGTGGCTTGTGCGCCCGCGAAATCCTGTAGCGGAACATAGCAGGCGGGCAGCAGGCGCCGATCAACGGCACAGAAGTCAACCATCGCCCGGTTTACCGCGCGCGCCGCGGCATAAGTGAGATCCACGTCGCCGCCGTGCTCCAGGTCATTGATCCTGAGCGACAATGTAGGAAAAACCAACTGGCTGGCAAACCCCAGATAGTCCAGCGCTTCGGCGCGGTCCCGGCTGCGCCAGGAACCCAGCGCGTTGTAGTTCTTACGCGTCATGATCTTCTCGATGCGTTCGGCCCGATACTTGGGATCGTCATGGCGCTGGCGCAGACCCTCGGTGGTTATGATCAGGCTGCCATACTTGCCATAGAATTTGGCCGCGCGCACACAGTCCTTAAAGGCCTCCTCGACATAGCCGTCGAGGAAGTCGGGCGCCTCCACGATATGGGAATCGGCGTCGTGAATCGTGCGTCCCTCAACATATGCCATGGTCTTTACTCCGCCACGCCTTCGAAGACCCGCAACTTGCGCCGCTGGCGCGGCGGAATCGCGTCGCGCCGATGCTGCCTATCGACATTGGCCCATACCATGATATCTCCGGCTTCCCGCCATGACTTATTCATCTCCCTGCAAACTTGAAGCGAAACAATAATTCTCTTCCCGCTCTCTTCCAAGATGAACCGGGAGGGAATTGACGCGGTTGCAATCGCCGCGGCTTTGACTTCCAAACTCAAGCTTACGTTCCGACAGAGACTTTCGATTTGACAGGAAGCGAAACAAATACGAAAGTAGTTCCATGGCCGCCGCTCTTCTCGCCGCTGGAGCTACCCCTTTTATCGCTCCCCCTGGGGTTTTCAAGGGCCGGGAACTGACCCGCAAGGACCGCCGCCTTGGCGCAACCCTTGAGCCGGTTAATGTTCTGCTGGAAGGCGGTATTCCCCGCGGCCGTATCAGCGAAGTCATCGGCCCGCGTGGTTGCGGCAAAACTTCGCTGGCCGCCGCATTTATCAGTAACGCAACCCGTCGCGGCGAAGTCACCGCAGTGATCGATCTGGCCAACTCCTTCGATCCGGCCACCATGGCGGAAGGGGGAGTTGAGCTATCCAGGATCTTATGGGTCCATCCTGGCGAAAAAGTTAGAGGATTACTTGATGTTGAGGGGATGCTTGATGTGTATCATGTCCCTCTCCCTCTCCATCGTCAGGGAGAGGAGACATACAGGAAAGGGACAGTAGATCGGCGGCGTGAGATAAATCAGCGCGCAAAGAATTTCCTGCGGGCGGCCGAACTGGTGCTTGAGGCCGGAGGTTTCGGGCTGCTGGTAATGGATTTTGGCGAGAACGCCTTTACGCTGGCATCCAGCAGCGCCTTGAGACTGGCGCGGATGGCGGAGCGCAGCGGCACCGCCGTGCTGATGCTGGTCACGCGTCCGGTGTGCGGCACCTTCGCCGCCGTGAGTTTGGATCTGGTCGCCACGCGGGCAATCTTCAGCCGGAGTCCTTTTAGGTTGAGAAGAATCCGCTCCACCATCGGACAAGCGTCGGCGTTAAAGGGTATCAGGCCCTCTCCACCTCATCTGACTCCCTCTCCCGTTAAGTTCACAGGAGAGGGTTGGGGAGAGGGTGTCCGTCCTTCCGCGCCAGAGGGTTCAAACCAAAATCCGCCGCCATTTTCTCACCCCGAAAGAGCCCTTTTCGAAGGGATCGAAATCAAGGCCTGCATCAGGCGCAACAAGGTCGGCCGTTCGGGTCTGAGCGCGCAATGGCGCTCGCTGGTGAATCCTGCGGACCTGACCAACTATCTACCGGCGCCACAGTCCGTCCGCCGCGCATGAACGGGGTCAGACCATGGCGATTATCTCTCGCTCCCTTGCTCATTCCCATTCCGATGCGGACCGCCGGATCGCGTGCCTGTTGGTCAAGGACCTTCCGGTCGCGGCGATGGTTCGCGCCAATCCGGACCTGCGCGAGGCCGCCTTCGCGCTGAGTATCGGCAAAGGACCCCGCGCGCCGCTAGGTTTTGTCTCCGCCCCCGCCCGCCGCATCGGAGTCGTGCCTGGGATGACAGCGACGCAGGCCAGTGCGGTGGCCCCCGACCTGATGGTCTTTGCCCGCAACGCCGCCCTTGAGCAAGCAGCGGCCGACGCTCTGCTTGATGTAGCGGAGTCGTTCTCGCCGGTGGTTGAAGATGGCGGCCCAGGCCGGGTCTATCTCGATCTGGCCGGTCTCGGTGGGCTTTACGGTTCCGAGAACGACATGGCGCAGGAACTGGCCCGCCGCGTCCGTCAGGTTGGGATGGAGACTGAAATCGGCATCGCGGCCAACAAGGAAATCGCCTACCTCGCCGCGCGATGCGGCGGGGTCCGAATTATCGATGCCGGCCGGGAAACGGACTTTCTCCAGTGGGTGCCTCTGGAGCTGCTCGAACTTGAACCTGAAGTTGAACTTCAACTTGAGCGTCTGGGTATCCGCCGTTTGGGCGAACTGGCGCGACTTGATCCCAAAGAGCTGGGCAGCAGGATGGGAGCGGGGGCGGTGGAACTGGTGCGTCTGGTCAGTGGCCAGACCGGTGGCCCTCTGTCGGCTCGCCGCCCGGCTGAAATCTTCACCGAAAAAACCGAACTGGAATATGCAATCGAGTTACTGGAGCCTTTGAGCTTCATTCTGCGGGGATTGCTGGAGCGGCTTATCGCTCGGCTCAAGGTCCGAGGCCTCACCGCCGGTAATCTCACGCTCTCCCTGGGATTAGCCGGGCATCGCCGCGATGAACGCCGGGTGAGCGTTGCCGCCGCGACTAACGAAGTCCGCTCGCTGTTGGCGCTGCTAATCCTGGATTTGGAAAAATCGCCGCCTTCTGAGGGAATCGAGACGGTGCAATTATCCGCACAAGCGCGCGCACCGCGACCCGCCCAAAGCGACATGTTCCTGCCGCCTGCTCCCGCGCCCGAGCGTCTGCAGACCACGCTGGCGCGGCTGGCGGCGCTATGCGGCCCCGACCACGTCGGGACCTTGCTTCCCGCCAACTCCCATCGCCCCGAGGCGCTGGAACGGATCGAGTTCGCACCACCTCCGCCGGCCAGCGCCAGCAGCTTGGAGCAATGCAATGGACATCCGGTTAACCGCATCGTGCTGCGGGCGATCCGCCCGCCGCAGGAAGTCGAGGTGATGTTCTCGCGCGGGATGCCCGATTTTGTGCGGGGATATCAGATTTGCGCGCGGGTGGTTTCGATTGCGGGACCATGGCGGCGTCAGGGCGAATGGTGGAAGTCGGCGCTGACATCTGAAGGCGATGCGAAAAATGGCGACGCGTCCCAGGGCGCCCTGCCCCGCGGGTTCGCGCACGACTACTACGAGATGGCGCTGGATGACGGCGGCGTTTACCGCGTCTTCCGCGACCTGCGCACCGAACAATGGTTCGTCGACGGAATCTATGATTGACGCTGGCCTATCGCTTTCGTAGCGCCACGTCCAGTTTTGATCCTTCTCGAATTACTTTAGCGCCACCGCGTTGGGCGGCGACGCGTAACCGCCAATCACGTGCAACGGCGTCGATACCAGCATGAATTCATAACGCTTGTCCTGTGCGCAGTCCGCCGCAAGCGCTTCAAGGTTAAACTGTTCGCCGAGCGAAAGCCCCAGTAGGGGCAGCGCCCGAATATGCAGGTTTCCCTCGTCCAGGAAGTCGAATGGAAACGCCTCGACCGCAAAGGTGTCGGAGCCAATCGCCGCCACGCGATTGTCCCACAGCCACGCCACCATATCGCGGCTGTTGTCCAGGCCGCAGGCGCGCACATTTTCCAGCGCGCCCATGCTCTGCTTAACCGTTTGGGAGGCGTTGAGGTAGGCCTGCATCCATCCTGTGCGGACCAACACGATGCTGCCCGGTTTCAGCTCCGAACCTTGTGCCTTGAGTGCGCCTTTGAGTTCGTCGACCGTGTACTTCTCAGGTTTGAGCGGGTCAATAGAGCGCCCGGTTTGTGTGCAATAGCGATAGGCGTCGATCAGCAAACCGCAGCCAACTATACGATCCTTCCATTGCTCAATTCCCAGCTTGCGGTTTTGGGTGGCATCTTCAACGCTGACGCCGTTGTAGAAGGCCTGCAACCGCTTATGACCGACATGCTTCAGCCCGTCCCATTGGCTTCCTTCCTGGGTATTGTAGTTATCCAACAGATCATCGAAACCAAGAATTCCCAACTGCTCATGACTCGTCACCGAATGCCTGGTGATGGCGCGTCCACCCAGCGGCGGGCTGGCATAATTGACTGGATTGTCGAGCCTGAAGACCTTGCCCTCGCGCACCAGCCGCGCCGCCGCGACAATTCCTTCGGGAGTCAGGAAATTGAAACATCCCACCTCGTCGTCGTCGCCGAAGACACCCCAACTGGAACCTTCCGGCGCGCCGGGCCTGACTGGCAAGTCCGAGAATTTTGGTATTTTGTTAAAATCGATTTTGGCCATTCTCCAGCTCCTTCCCCAGATGCGGTCGCCGGACTAAGAGGGCTCAAAAGACACCACCAATCCGCCAGGTTGTCAAACTTAACTCTGCTCACCCAGATAAGCTTGTATTCCAAAACGCCGCCGAAATAATCGAAAGATCGAATGGCGTGCAGGGACGTCCGAGGGACGTCCGCCCCACTGGCTCGAACAGTTTCGGCGGCCGGATGCGTCAGTGGGGGGGCGTGCCTGCTCGCCGCTCTGTCGCCTGCGGATCTCGAAGCCGCAGGCGCGAAAGCGTTCAGTCGTTTTTCGAATGTCTAAAAAACGCGGGTCGTTCAGCTCCCTGCCAGCGCCTGACCTACCTGCTTCTCGACCGCGGTGCCTTTGAAAAAGTCGCGGTCGAGATGGGTCCAGAACCGGGCCGGGTTGGAGAATGTAAACTCCTTCAACTGCCCCTCGGTCAGCACGCCATGCTCGACCAATTCCCACGCTTCTTCGATTACTTCGGTCATCTCCAGCACGTCGAAGTGGCCGATATCCGAGCCAAGCAGGATGTTGAGTTTCGCGCCGAAAGCATTGCCCTTGGTATTGAACGCCAGCGCGTTGAGCGGATCTTCCGCTTCACAGCCGAAGTAAAGGTTGTTCACGAACAGGCTGCGCAGATCCTCGCCCTTCTCAATCTTGCAGCGCCAGAAGTCGTCCAGATTCTCCAATTTGGGGGCCACACTAGCGGTCTCGGCGTTGCGCTCCCAGCCTCTGGCCTTGATCAGATCCTTCATCATTTCATTGCCGTGCTGGTTAATCAGAGCAATCAGTTGCTCGCGGTCGAGGTTGGCCGGGTCGAAATTCTCCAGCGCCTTGGGGTTGCGGATATTCCAATGCCGCACCAGGTCGTTGTACAAATTGGCGGCCCAGGCCGCGCCGCCTTCCATGAAGGCGAATTTCAGCTTGGGAAACCGCAGCGTCACGCCGCCCATAAACATCGCCTTGCACATCGCCTCGCATCCCGCCGCAAAATGGCCGACGTGGTTGTATGTGAAGTTGCTCCTGGAGGTCCGATAGCCGAAGTTAAGCGTCGAGGTGTGAAAGGTTGGAACGATTTTCAGTTCCTGGCATTTCGCCCATACCGGGTCGTAGTCGTAATCGCTGTCGAGCGCCAAGGTATCCCAGTAACGTCCGCCGTTGCCGCTCGGAATGGGACGGCTGATCGCTCCGGCAAATACCACCGCCTTGATGCCCAGAGTTTTGGCGAATTCCAACTCCTCAATCGCCTCTTTTGGGGTGTGATTCGGAATAACTCCCACCGCGGTGAAACGATCCGCATAGTCGCGAAACAGATCGGTCGCGTACAGGTTAAGCGCGCGGCAACCGCCGCGCCTGATATCCTCGTCATCCAAATAGGGGCCGAGGGTCAAGGTCGGCGCGGTCGGATAGAGCACGGCGAAGTCCAATCCCAGGTCGCCCATCCGTTCGTGCAGCAACTTGGGTAGCATCACGGTGGCGCGATCCAAGGTGTTCTTGGTCGGCACCGCCCACCATCCGGTGACCGGAAGTTTTTTTTCACGGCGCCCGGCGGTGTCGAGAGTGGGATCACCGAAATATGCCGCTACCGCTTTCCAATACCTGTCGGCGCCGGCGCTACCGATGACCTTCTTGAGGTACTCGGTCAGGGCCGGCAGGTACTCCACCCAGTGTCCATCGGAGTCGATCACCGGATGCGACAGGTGCGCATGCGCTTTTGCCGATTTGGTCAATTCAGCCATTTTCGTACCCCGATCGTATCTGTATATGTCGTTGCCGGATTCACAACCCCATCTGATATGTCCTGGCGACGTTTTCGAACACGATCTTGTGCGTGACCGGATCGGGAAGTTTGGCGAAGTCACGCTCGATCACTTTGCGGGAATTGGGCCAGGTGCAATCAGTGTGGGGGAAATCGGAAGCCCACATGTAATTGTCCGCGCCAAAGAACTCCCAGGTCATGGGTCCGATTGGATCGTCCTGGAAGGTCGCCATCATCTGGCGCCGGATGTAGAAACTGGGCGCTTGTGGCAACGGATTATCGGACATCACATTGAACTTCTCGTGCGCATGATCCATGCGATAGATGAAATGCGGCAGCCATCCGCTGTCATTTTCCGCCGAGATCAGAATCAGATTGGGGAAGCGTTCCAGGACGCCGCCAAAAATAATGTCGGTAAAGGACCGCTGGATCTCATATACCCCACTCATATAGTTCGACGTCATGAATGGCCCCCGCTCTCCGGTCGGCGATTTGGCGCGCGAAGCGCCCGCGGCTCGCGGTTCCCGCTTGCCGGTTCCGATATGCAGCGAAAGCGGCATCCGCAACTCCTGGGCCGCGCTCCACAATGAATCCCAAACCCGGCTCCAATAGGGGCGATCGGCGGGCGGCGCACCCCAAATCTGCGCGCCGCGCAACCCGATCTGCGCGCATCGATGGAGCTCCTTGATGCCCTCGCCGATATCCTCCAACGACACCAGCCCGATTCCATAAAACCGCTTGGGATTGTGCGAGCAGAAGTCCGCCAGCCAGTCATTATAGGCTTTGAAACAGGCCAGCTGCAGTTCGGGGTCGGGCAGGTTGAATAGCGGCATCCCATAGGTGGTATAGAGGATTTCGGCGATCACCCCGTCGATATCCTGATCCTTGACGCGCTCGACCGGGTCCCAACCGCCCGGCGGTGCCGTGTTGAAACCCTTCTTGAAATGTTCCTTGAGTTCCTGGCCGCTGCGGCCGGCGCCAAAGCCCAACGAAACCGGCGACGGCTTAAGTCCCGGGGCAACGAAATAACTGCCCTTTTCGTTGTCCTCGACATGAGGCGCCTGGTCTCTGAATTTGCGGTCCAGGCGCGTGGTCCACAGGTCCGGCGGTTCCAGCATATGAGAATCTGCCGAGATAATTCGTGAAGGCACCATTTGCTATTCCTCCTGATTTCGAGAGCGGCCCTAATCGATCTTCAGGCCGACGGTTTCGTTACCCGCGCGCCGCAGCCGCAACAATCTTCAACCACGCGACATCGACTAATCTTTAAACGATCGTTCAGATTGCATCAAGAGGACGGCAATCGCCACCGAGTCTCTATTGCAGCCACCAGCACCCTCTGGAAATTTGTGGACCAACCACGCCGCTGATCCCGTCAGAAATTTCACCCAAGTCACTTAACACCGTTGATCTGTCGCTGACAAATTTCTCAACAGCTCGTTGCGGTGCTCCCAGGCAACAGTTGTGTTCCAAAGACCGGGCGCATTGCCGCGCGGATGTAGCCGCCTTGGACTTAAGGCGGGCTCGAGTTGGCGTTTGCAAACCGCCCGGAGTTGGTGCGAATCTGAGTGCGGTTTCAAAATGGAAACCCCGATTGGTTTGGTCGATATATTAATTGGTCGATATAATGGTCAGAGATGATTAACTCCAGCGAACAGGAAGATCGGAAAGCGGAACGTAAGAAACAAGAGGAGCGTGCCCGCGCCGTTTCCGCGGCTCGGAAGCGAAACCGGGAAGAGGAGCTCAGAAAGCTACATCTGCTCGCAACCGAGGTAGGCAAACTGATGGGGGGAAAGGCGCGGTCGGCGGTTGCCGGCAATGCCTGGATGTTTATCGATCTCAGCGAAAATCACGAATTGAGCTTCTATCGGGAAGGGGACCAGATCAACATCAGAGGACGCGTCAATGGCGTGTCTTATGCCTTTAACGTGTCGCCGCGTCTTGCGCCTGCCGACATCGTAAAGGCAATCAACAGGAAGTCGGCTGCCTGATCGGCGTGCAAAAACAAACGGAATGCAGCGATCATCGACCGACCGCGCCACCTGCGTAAAAGATCGCTTCTTCCTCTAATTCGCGGCGATGAAGATTCGCCGCAGCCAGTGCGTGCGGTATTGGGAGCCCTCGACACTATGAGCGATAACAATCCGAGGCCGCGCGCGCCGTTGGCCGGCGTGCGCATCATCGAATTCAGCCAGTATGTGGCCGGTCCGCTGGCGGGCCGGATGCTGGCTGACCTTGGCGCCGACGTAATCAAGCTGGAGTTCGCGCCCAAAGGCGATCTGGTCCGGTATTATCCGCCTTTGAGAGGCAAGGCTTCCGTCGGGGATTATCGCTTACAACCGCGGCAAACGCAGTGTTTGCATCGACATCAAGCGGCCCGAAGGAGTCGAGCTGGCGGCCGATTTGATCTGTCACTCCGATGTCATGCTGGAGAACTTCAGTCCCGGCGTGCTGCCCAAGTATGGTCTGGGCTACAAGCAATTGCGCCAACGTAATCCGCGCCTGATCATGTGTTCGATTTCCGGTTTCGGACAGGATGGCCCGCTGGCGTTCAAGCCCGCCAACGACGTAATTACGCTGGCCAGCAGTGGATTATTGCATTTGATTGGCGACCCTAACGGCGCGCCCGCGATTCCTGCCATGACCATGGGCGATTGCTCGGGCGGCCTGCACGGTTTTGGCGCGATTTGCGCGGCACTGTACATGCGGGAAAAGACCGGCGAAGGCCAGTATATCGACCTATCGTTGAACGAATGCCTGGCGCATCTGCTGGACAATCACTATGTCATGTTCCAAATGACCAACGGCAAAGTTGTTCCGATGCGGGCCGGGTCGCACTTTCCGGCGGTTTCGCCGATGGGCGTGTTCAAGGCGCGCGACGGCTACGTAACTATCGCCTGCATGATCAATCAATGGCCGCTGTTCACGGAACTGATTGGCCGCCCCGAGATGGCCACCGACCCGCGCTTTGAGACCATTGAGAAGCGCATCGTCAATCGTGAGGCAGTCACGGCGGCAGTCGAAACCTGGCTACAATGCTTTGAAAGCCGCGATCAGGCGCTGGCGGTTCTGGACCAAAATCACATTCTTAACTCCCCTGTACTCGACGTCCCTCAGGCGATGGAGAATGAACAAATGCGTTTCCGCGGCGCCCTGGAGACTGTCACCTATGCCGGCTCGGCTCCGATTCGCGTATGCAAAACGCCGATCAAGCTTTCCAATGCGGAGGTCAGGGTTACCGGCAATCCGCCGCTGATCGGCGAGCACAATCGCGAAGTGCTCGGCACGTTGCTGGGGCTGTCGGAGAATCAGATCAATGAACTAACCGCAGCGGGAATATTGGTCGAGGAGACGCGCCGATAGTTGAGGCGTTGGTGGATTTTCGACTGCGCGTCAACCAGCCCTGCCGCCGGCTCGAATCCGACACCTCTGATATCATCCGGCCTTTTCCGCGCGCACCTCGAACACGGAGATGCTCCCCTTGCCTTTGATCTCCAACTCGCCCAGTGGTTCGGCATCAAACTCGCCGCGGATTTGATTCCAAATGTCCTGGGTGAGTGCGACCGTACCCTGGCGCCCTTTCCCGGCCATCCGCGCCGCGACGTTGACCGTGTCGCCCCAGATGTCGAATTGGTAGCGCTCCTGTCCCACGACTCCGGCCACCACCGGACCCGCATGAACACCAACCCGCACTTCCCATCCCAAATGGGCGTCAATCATCGTGGAGGACATCTCCAGACCGCATCGAACCGCCGCGCCAATCGGGTGCTCGACCGTGTTCAAAAGTCCCGCGGCAGCCATGAATGAATCGCCGATGGTCTTGATTTTTTCCAGGCCGTGCTTCGCCACAATCTGTTCGAAGATTACGAATAGCGCGTCCAGCCGTGAAACCACATCTTCCGGTTCGTGCTTGTCGCAGTAGGAGGTGAAGTTCACCACGTCGCAGAACAGCACGGCAACGTCCTCATAGCGGCGCGGGATCACCGTGCCGATACTGCGAATTTCGTCGGCTGCCGCTTTGGGCAGCAGCGCGTGAAGCAATTCGTCGGCTTGATTGCGTGCCTCGCGCGCCTCCTGGAGCGCCGCCTGCAGCGCAAGTTGGGTCTTCACCCTGGCCAGAACGATAGGCGCGGAGAATGGTTTGTGGACATAGTCGACGGCGCCCGCTTCAAATCCCTTTTCTTCGTCCACCGCGTCGGTTTTCGCAGTGAGGAAGATCACCGGTATGCCGCTGGTTCCGGGATTGGCTTTCAGACGGCGGCAAACCTCATAGCCATCCATTCCAGGCATCATCACGTCGAGCAGGATCAGATCGGGCTTTTCGGCTCCCATCGCGATCACCAACGCTTTCTCGCCGTTGGTGGCGACCTTGGTCTTGAACAAATCCTTCAGCAATCCGGAAATGACGCCGATATTGGTCGGCGTATCGTCCACGATCAAGACCAACTTGTGTTCGGACATAGGCGACGGATCCTTTTCACTCCAGGTTCAGGGACAGGCGGGCAGCGATTCCCGCCAGGCATTTAAGCGCGGCCTCGAAATCAAAATCACCGACTAATCCGGCAAGCGTATCGATTTCTGTCGCGGTAAGCACCCCGGACAGGTTGGGACGAACGTAAAGGATGAATTCCGCCGCCTCGCCGTCGTCGTTTTCCAGCAACCGTTTCAGGCGGCTCAAGGGTTCGACCACGGTCGCGGGATCGGCGGAGGTGGGGCCGGTGCCATTGGCGGGAACATCGGTCGCGAGGGCCGCACAGATTGCCTTCACCGCGCCATCAAGCGAAGGCGCCAGCGATTCAATGGCGCTCTCTACATCCTGTCCACTCCTGATCGCGGCCTCGGCCTTTGCCGCCGCTTCTGCCAGCGCGGCGGCGCCAAGGTTGGCGGCGGATCCCTTCAACGAATGAGCGGCGCGTTCCGCCGCCGCAACCTCACCACGCGTCAGCGCGGCGCGAATCTCCTCGACTACCTTTGCCTGTTGCTCCGCAAACCTAAGCAGCAGGGCTTCGTAGCGCTTGCGATTGCCACCCGTCCGCTTCAGTGCGGTGACGGTATCGATTCCATCGATTGGCGGCATATCGCTATCGGGAAACCTGACCGATGTGTCGGGCGGCTTTGCCGGCATCAACATCCGTGGCTGACGCCCCATTACCGTTTGACAGCGCGCCGGCCCGATCGCGCGGCTTGATCCAGCGTTGCAAGGCGCCGTAGAGCTGGTCCGGATCGATGGGCTTGGCGACATGATCGTTCATCCCCGCCTGCAGGCATTTCTCGCGATCGTCGGCCATCGCGTTGGCGGTCATGGCGACAATCGGCAACGTGCGCAAGCGTGGGTCGGATCTGATTATCCGCGTCGCCTCGATTCCACTCATCACCGGCATCTGCATGTCCATCAGCACAAGGTCGTAGTCGCGCTCGCGCACCATCCGCACGGCTACCTCACCGTTTTCCGCGATGTCGACCGACACCTGGGCATCTTCAAGTAACCCAATCGCCACTTCCTGATTGATTTCATTGTCTTCAACCAGCAATATACGCGCGCCGCGCGTCTGCTCGACATCGAAGGTCGACACGGCCTCAACCTCGCGCGCACCGTCGTGAACAGCGCTATCACCCGCCGCGGCCCGGATAGCGGTGTCGAACAACATCGAAGGACTGACCGGTTTGATCAGAACGTTCTCGAATCCATTGGCCTCAGCCTGCTTCAATATCTCCTCGCGGCCGTAGGCGGTAACCATCACCAGATGCGGCTGCATCGCGAGAGCGGGCAGCGCGCGGATGCGTTTGCCGGTTTCGATGCCATCGAGCCCAGGCATCTGCCAGTCGATAAAGACGATTTCGTAGGGCTCGCCCGCCTCAGATGCACTGCGGACCATTTCGATACCTTCATTACCCGAGGGCGCTTCGTGCGCGACGAAGGTCATGTTCGTCAACATGTGCGACAGCACTTCGCGCGCGTGCGAATTGTCGTCGATGATCAAAACGCGCCGGCCGCGCATCTCGGGCTGGGGCACCAGGCGGCGCGACGGCACCGCGCTCTTGCCCAGCCGGGCGGTGAACCAGAATGTACTGCCCTTGCCTGGCTCGCTGGTGACCCCGATATCACCGCCCATCAACTCCGCCAGCCGCTTGGAGATGGCCAGTCCGAGTCCGGTGCCGCCATACTTGCGCGTGGTCGACGCATCCGCCTGCTCAAAGGCCTGGAACAGACGCCCGATTTGCTCTTCGGTCAAGCCAATACCAGTGTCACTCACCGCGAAGTAGACTGTCTGCTCAGTCTCGCTGTCCTGTTGCACTCGCGCCTTGACGGCGATCTCACCCTGGTCGGTGAACTTGACCGCGTTGTTGCAGAAGTTGATCAATATCTGCCCCAAACGCAGCGGGTCACCTTTCAGATGGCTCGCCACCGCGGGGTCGGTGTCGAAAATCAGTTCCAGCCCCTTGGCCGACGCTTTTTCGGAAATCAGGTTGCCGACGTTCTCCAGCACCTTGTCGAGATCGAACTCGATGGTTTCGACCGACAACTTGCCGGCTTCGATCTTGGAGAAATCCAGAATGTCGTTGATGATGCCCAACAGGTGCTGGCCCGACTGTTGAATCTTCCTGATGTAATCGCGCTGGCGGGGATTGAGGTCGGTCTTAAGCGCCAGATGCGACATGCCGATGATCGCGTTCATGGGGGTGCGGATCTCATGGCTCATGTTGGCCAGGAAATCCGACTTCATCCGGGTCGCTTCCTCGGCCACTTCCTTGGACTGACGCAATTCTTCCGCGGCCGTCGCCATCGCCTCATTGGTTTTCTCCAGTTCCTCCTTGCGCGCGGCGATTTGGCGTTCGGAAGCGGCGAGCGTCGCGGCCTGGAGCCGGGTTTGTTCCAGCAGCTTCCTGGTCTCGAGGTTGCCCACCAGGATTTCGGCATTCATCGCGATCGATGGCAGCAGCGCGTCAAGCAAGGCCCGTTGACGCTCGGTTAATGGTGAACTCGGCGCCAGTTCGATGACCCCTGCGACGGTGTCTTGATGGACCACCGGGATGAACACCAGGTTGCGCGGCGCGACGGTGCCAATGCCGGCTGAGATCCGGACGTGATCGCCCTCGGTGGTCGCCACCGCCAGGGCACGCCGTTCCACCGCCGCTTGCCCTACCAAACCCTCGCCCAGGGCAAACTCCCGTGGTTCTCCAGGGTTGTCGATTGCAAAGCCGCCAACCCGGGCAAAACGTGTATGACCGTCATCGGCGATATAAAGGGCCCCGTACAGCAGTTCGATCGATTCAGAAATGCGCGAGAGCAAATGGTTTGCGAAACTTGCGAAATCTTCAGCCGCCTGAAGCCGCTGCGCGGTGGCGGCAACCTCGGCTTTTATCCAGCTCTGAAGCTCGCGGTCCTGCGCGACCCTCTGCAGGGTGCGCAGCGCCCGGCTCATCTCGCCGATTTCATTCTGACGTTCGAGAAACGGGATAGGCTGATCCAGCCGCGCATCGGCGACGTCCTGGATGCTGCCGCGCAGGGACAACAGCTCCTCGACCACTTCGGTCTGAACGATATAGAAGGCAAGGCTGAAGGACGCAATCAGACCCACAACGATGACCAACCAAGTGATCAGAATGGTATGATGGGTCCTGTCGGTGAGGTCGTCCGATTGCTGATTGACCGACTGCAGGATCTGTTTTTCCAAGTCGATCAGCGCTTCCAGCGAGCGCTTTAGTTCCGAGTCCACACGCCCGCGCATCAGCTGCATCGCCTTGTCGTTTTGATTGATCAGCGCCGCGGCGCGAATCGGCCGCGAGTCGGCAACTGCCTTCTCGAATAGAGCCTGGGCGGCCTCGATCTGTTTGGTCCCGACGGCTGCTTTGGCGAAGAGCTTGGCCGGTGAATGCCCGGTACTCAGCGTACGCTTTGTCCAGCTCCGCCTCGGTAGCCCGCATCTTGTCAGGATTGAGTTCAGCGATATTTCGATATAGCAGCAGGCCGAATCGATTGGCCTGCGCCTGCGCCGCGGTGATTTCCTGGAGCGCGGTCATCTCATGGTCGATCAAAATGCTATACCAGGTGTCGATCCTCTCGCTTTCGATCGACGAATACAGCGCCGCCAGGATAACCATCAGCGCCAGCGGTGCCAAAGCGATCAATAGCTTTGAACGGATTCTCCGGTTTGCCAAAAAGCTCATCGATACCATCCCCCCGGATGGACGCCGACACTCTACCATAAAAGAGCATGGCGAGCAGTTATAGCGAATTACCTTACTTTGGCCCGGAAGGAAGACGCGCTCTCAGGTCAGAGCCATCACCTGACCCGCGATTTCGTGCAACGGCACAACAAAATCCGCTATCCCCGCTTCGATTGCGGCCCGCGGCATTTCATGCGCCACCGAGCTTTCCTCATCCTGGGCCACGACCAATCCTCCCGCGCGGTGAAGTTTAACCAGACCGGCGATACCGTCTCGTCCCCTCCCGCGTGAGGACGACGCCAATCGCCCCGGCGCGGAAGTGGTCCGCCACAGTGGAAAATAACCAGGTAGCGGAGGGCCGGAAGCCATCCATCGCGGGTGCATCGGAAAGCTCGATTGTATACAAACCGGCGACTCCCAGATGGTAGTCGTCGGGGGCCACGTAAATCGTCCCGTTGCGCAGAGACTCACGATGCTCGGCGAGCTTGACCCGCATCCGGCATTTGGCCGCCAGCGCGCTCGCCAACCCGGCGACATAGCCTTTTGCCATGTGCTGCACGGCGAGGATCGGGACGGCGAAATTCGCCGGCAACGCCGTGAGCACCTCTTGCAGCGCCTGTGGTCCGCCCGTCGAAGACGCGATGGCAACGATCCGTGCCCGCCCGGCGCGCCGGGTGATCGGTAATCGCTCGCCCTGTCTTTCTGGATTGATTACGAAATTACCCACAAACAACGCTCGCGGCATCTCACAGCGTCTCTCGTCGACGGCCGGAATCGCGCGTTGGGAATTATCATCGCATCTCTTCGACTTACCGCGATTATGGCATCAACCTATCACGACGGCTTTCCAACTCACCCATGGTGCGGCCAATTGCCAACAGATGACAATAAGCATTGGCACCACGCGGAACGCTGGTCACAATATCTGTGATGATCCAGTTCAACGGCATAACGCGTCCAGCGCCCATATAGCGAGGACAATGAGCGGATTCGTCGCATATGGAGGGGCGCGCCCGATCCAGGATCGGCCCCCTGCCCCACCGCCGGGCTCAATCTGGCGGACCCTCAGGCACCGGGTTTTCTTCTGGCTCACTCTGGCCGCCCTGGTCTCCAACATCGGCACCTGGATGCAGAATGTCGGGGCGGCCTGGCTGATGACCTCACTGTCGCCGTCGCCCCTGATGGTGGCGCTGATTCAGACCGCATCGAGCCTTCCGATTCTGCTATTGGCGCTTCCCGCCGGCGCCTTGGCCGACATCGTCGACCGGCGTCGGCTGCTGCTGTTCTCCCAAGGATGGATGCTAATCGCGGCGGCGCTTTTGGGCGCACTGACCATCGAGCATCTGACCACACCTTGGTCGCTGCTGGTGCTCAGCCTGGCGCTCGGAGCCGGTTCGGCAATGAACGCTCCGGCCTGGCAGGCGATTGTTCCCGAACTGATTCCCCGCGAAGAACTCACCGCAGGGGTGTCGCTCAGCAGCATCAGTTTCAATATGTCGCGGGCGGTTGGACCGGCGTTGGGCGGTCTGGTGGTCGCATGGGCCGGCGCGGGAGCGGCTTTCATACTTAACGCCGCGTCGTTTCTGGCGGTGATGGCGGTGCTCTACGGGTGGGATCGTCCCCGGTCGACCGACGTGATGCCCGCCGAAAGAGTACTGGGCGCCATCCGAGCGGGAATTCGCTATGCCCGCTACGCACCGGCGTTGGATGCCGTCCTGGTGCGGACCGCGGCCTTTATTTTCGGCGCCAGCGCCGTGTGGGCGGTATTGCCAATCCTTGCGCGATGGCAGTTGCATCTGGGTGCGGGAGGGTACGGGGGCCTGCTGGGATGCTTCGGAGCCGGCGCGATGGTGGCCGGGATGGGGTTGCCGCGCATGAACCGGCGATGGTCGCGCAACGCGATCTGCGGGTTCGCTTCCGCCTGTTTTGCGCTGGCCTTGGTAGGGCTGGCCGAATCCCGGAATCTGGCCGCTGACTTGCGTCCTGATGGCATTCGAGGGCGGGGCGTGGACCGTCGCCATGACGGTACTCAACGTTTCGGCCCAGTTGTCGGTGCCGGCGTGGGTACAGGGACGCGCACTTGCGGTCTATCAGGCCGTTCTTCAGGGTGGGATGGCGGGTGCGAGCGTCCTGTGGGGCTGGGTCGCGGAGCGTCAGGGAGTACGGGCGGCGATGCTTTATGCCGCGGGCGCAATTGCCGTCGGGCTCATCTCGATGTTGCGGTTTCGGCTTGCCGCCGATGCCGAGCTTGACCTCGATCCGTTTCAACGGCCAGCCCCGAAGGTGGCCGATGAGATCGCTTTCGAAGCCGGTCCGGTGCTGGTCACGGTCGAATACCGTATCGATCCCCGGTCGGCCAAGGAATTTGTCGCCGCGATGCGCTCGGTCCGCACAATCAGGTTGCGTGACGGAGCGTTCTTCTGGGGGCTGTTTTTTGACGCCGCCGAACCCGAACGGTTCACCGAATATTTTGTCGTCGAATCATGGGCCGAGCACGTGCGCCAGCACCTCCGCGGCGTGGCGGCGGACCTCGTCGCGGAGGGCTTAGCCCGCGCCTATCACATCGGCAAGGGGCCCCCCATCGTCACCCACTCGATCTCGGCACAGGGGATCGACGCTCTCACGAACTTTGCCCCGTTTCTTAACGACGCCGACGCCGCGCTAAAGGCGAAATGACGCGTTCCTACTTCGATCCTTCGCGAACCTGCTTGACCAATTGTACAGCGCGCTCCCGCATCAGGGTGCGGTCGGCGCCAACTGTCAGCAAGCGGAATCCGGCCTTGATGCCGTTGATCGCGTCATTGACTCCATAAGAGGGCCGTCCGGCGACAATTCCCGCCGCCCTGGCTGCCTTGCAGACCTTTTCCATCGCCGCGGCCAGGGCCGGCGGCGGATTTTCGCTGAAGGTAGCCATCGCCGGAATGCCCATATCGACGCCGAGGTCTGTCGGTCCGATGAAAATACCCGCCAACCCGGGCGTCGCGCAGATTTCAGCGGCGCGCTCCACTCCTCTGACGGTCTCAATCATGACGAAACAACTGACCCGCTCCTGAAGCGCCTTGGCATCGAAGCCGAGTCCCGCTCTGAAGGGGCCGAAGCTGCGCGTTCCGTTGGGAGAATATCGGCATGCGGCGACCGCTTCGGCGGCTTCCTCGGCGCTGTTCACCAGCGGCACGATCACGCCGTCGGCGCCCCCGTCCAGCACGCGGCCAATCCGCGCCGGTTCATTGCGGGAAACCCGCACGATCCCGGCGGCCGGCGCATTGGCGAGTCCCTTGAGCAAGCGGGCCGCCACGGACTCATCCAGCAGGCTGTGTTGGCAGTCGATCACCACGAAGTCGTAACTTGCATTCGCCAGCGTTTCGATCGCCCATTCCGAGTCGGTCGTAATCCATGGCCCGAGCACGGCGCGGTCAGCGTCCCATTGTTTGGCCAGTGCGCTATGACTCATCTCTGCGATTCCTCCTTGGCCGTCCGCTTCACGGTTCAGATAAATGCAGCGTTGCCGATGGTTTATTACTAACGACGAGCGGGTTTTTCAAATCAAGCGTTACTTGCCTTTCGCGATTGACTGTGCGACTGCTGCACTATATTCGATTAGCGACTTGATTTCAGGAGCGTTCAAATGGCCGGGCGCAAGACAGTGTTCGTTCCCTCGACTTTCCTTCATCCCGATGGTGCCGGGGTGTTCGCGCAGGATCCGGATATCGAAGTGATCTATGCGCTCACCGATCAGGAGCGCCAGGAGATGCGCCGATCGCCCGAAATGCGCCGCACGCTTGGGGCCAAGGTGCAGGAAAGGCTCGATGCCGCCCTGCCCCGGATCCATGCACTAAACGCGATGGGCTTGGCCGGGCATCTGCCGGTCACGGCGGAAATGATGGACCGCGGCAAACTGCTGGAGGTCATCTTCATCGCCGCCGCTGGGACCGATCAGATCGATGTAGCGGCAGCCACGGAACGTGGAATCGTGGTGGTCAACGCACCCAACGGCAACGCTACGGCTGTAGCGGAACACGCAATTGGTCTGATGCTGGCGCTGTGCCGGCGTATCGCCGATCGCGACCGCGCTCTGCATCAGCGAAAAAAAGATGGACATGATGGCGGTGATGCGGCGCGGCGCGCCGTTGTCGATTTTGGACGGCAAGACGCTCGGAATCGTCGGCTACGGCTTTGTCGGCCGCTCGCTGGGCGACAAGTGCCAGGCCGCGTTCAATATGCGCGTGCAGATGTACGATCCATATTATGATCCAATCGAAGCCGAGCGCCGCGGTGTTACGGTGATCGAAGAGCTCGACGAGTTGTTGCGCACCAGCGATTTCGTTTCAATCAATACGCCGCTGCTCCAGGGGACCCGCGGACTCATCAATAAACAGCGGCTGGCCTCGATGAAGAAGACCGCCTTCCTGATCAATACCGGCCGCGGGCCGATCGTCGATACCGACGCCATGGTAGCGGCCCTGCGCGACGGCGTTATTGCCGGCGCCGGGCTCGACGTAACCGACCCTGAGCCGCTGCCCGACGGGCATCCGTTATTCGATTTGGACAACGCGGTCATTACGCCGCATCTCGGCGGCAACTCGCCGGAGACGTTCCGTCCCTGCGCCGTCATCTCGGCGCGGCTCGCCCTGGACGCGCTGCGCGGCAAACGTCCGAGCAATATGATTAATCCTCGCATGGGACGCTGCGCCCGCCTGAATCAGGTCTGACTCGCCTGCGCGCGAGGCCTCGAAATCAAAGCGCTCCTCGCGGCTCGAATCCGCGGACAGGCGGATATAACTTATCGGCGTAAGATCGTGCCGGTACACCAATAATTACCCAGTTATGAAAATAACTTCGTATACAGTCCGTTCGCGGCCGACGTAATGCGGGATCCGTATCCGTACTACAAGGTGTTGCGCGACAAGTATCCGGTCTATTGGATTGAACAGTATGGCGCGTGGGCAATCTCGCGGTACGAGGATATTCAAAAGCTACTGTCCGATCCGCAGGCGCATCTGACCACGACCGAGGGAACCCTGATGAGTCCCTCGATGATGCGCAAACGCAATGCGGGCGTGGTCCCTCCGCCACGCTTGAATCCACTCGACATCTTTCCCAATCTGCCCAGTCCCTATTACGAGCAGATCCGCCAGTCCTCGATTGATCCGCTGCGTCCCTACGCCGTTGGCCAACTCGAAGAATTCGTCCGCACGCGCGTACGTGAGCGCTTGGACGAGTTGATTGCGCGCGGACGCTTCAACGCCACCGTCGACTTCGGCGGTTATGTGGCCGCCGGCACCACCTGCCAACTCGCCGGCATTCCGCTTTCCAGGGCGCCTCATCTACTCGAGGTGGTCAATCGCGCGACCGCCCGGGATCCGGAGAAAGGCGGTTTCGCCGCCGATTATCCGGAAACGTTCAACCAGCTTTTCGCGATACTGACGGAACTGGTGCGCGGCCGCCGCGAGGCCGGGGCGGACGGCAGCAATCGCATGGTCGACGGGTTGCTGAATCTGCAGCTTGACGGACGCCCCTTGACCGACGATGAGGTCGCGGGGCAACTGGTTTCCATTATTGTCGGCGCCACCGAAACTCTGCCCAAGGTGGTCGGGGCCGGCTTGCTCGAACTATGGCGGCATCCGGAGCAACGGACCGAAGTACTCGCCGACTTAAAGCGCAACGTACCCATCGCGTTCGAGGAGATGCTGCGTTTCGGCGCTCCGGCGCAATGGTTCACCCGCACGGTGGTGGATAAACCCTACACACTGGCAGGACAGAAGCTGATGCCCGGCCATCGGGTCATCATCTTGTACGCATCGGCCAACCGCGACGAGCGGGTATTCGAAAACCCCGATGAATTTCAGTGGAATCGGCAGATGGAAGACCATCTCGCTTTCGGCTTCGGGATGCATTTCTGCGTCGGGGTTCACGTCGCCCGGCTCGAAGGACGCATCATGCTCGAAGAGCTGCTAAACCGAATCCCGGACTACGAAATCGACGAGAGCCAGGCCCGCCGCGTCTGCTCGGACTTCCAACTCGGCTGGATGGAAGTCCCGCTGATCGTCCGCTGAGCAAGGGTTCAGCGCGCAGATCAAACCGCTCCGGTTGCGCAGCTAAGGGTCGCGACAGCGAGTCTTGACTGCGGCGGCCTGCGCAATGGCAGGCTGACTCACAAAGAACTATAGTCTGTATTGGCTGCGTGGGACAGCGCATGCGCTTTTAGCCTGTCGTCTTCTTTCGAGAGCTTTTCAAACAGAAATAATGACAGGTTAGAAAACCTGTCCCACCAATTCAGACTGTAGTTTAAGTGAAACTGCCGATTGCGCAACTGAACCCCCCAAGTCGGCACTTGCAGCCACGACCGATTAACCACCGTCGTTATTTCTTCTGGAAAGCGCGGTCGCGCTCGGCTAGCGCTCCCTTAAGTCCCATCGTCTTTTGCATCTTCACCCAAGCTTTTACCGCGTCAGTCATGTGGGCGATGACATCTATATCGGCGGAGGATTGTTCGGCGGCGCGGAATCCTGTGACCTCCAGGTAGCGGTTGACCGCGGCCTTGTGCAGCGTCAGTAATTCCACCGATACCATCGCGACACGGCGCGCGTAGGCAAGGGTTTCCTCTTCCAGCTTGTCCTTGGGATAGACCCGGTTGATCAGATGCCAGTCCAGGGCTTCCCGCGCGCTCATGCTGTCTCCCGTGAAGAAGTATTCCTTGGACTTGCGCGGACCCATCAGCACCGGCCACAGCGACAGTGAGGGCAGCACCCCAAGCTGGCGGCCCGCGGGATGGCCGAAGGTCGCGTCCTCGCTGGCGAAGACGATATCGCAATGGCCGATGAATTCGGTCGCTCCCGCCAGACAGAAGCCATGCACCTGCGCAATCGTCGGTTTGGGCAGCGACCATAACCGCTGCCAGCGGTTAATCAGCTTCTGGCACAGGATGCGGTCGGTGCTGACAGTAAACCTGCGTCCGCTCGCTGACGAAGACGCGGCGTTCAGGTCGTAACCGGCGCAAAAGGCGCGTCCGGCGCCGCGGATTATCAGAACGCTGGCGTCGGGGTCGTCCTCGAAGACAGTCATTACGTCGTCCAATTCCCCCAGTAGCTTGGGCGACATCGCGTTGAGCTTTTCCGGCCGGTTGAGGGTAAGACGGCGGATTTTGTCTTCGACCTGCTCGTACACGACGGTTTCGTAATTCGCCATGGCTCCGTCACCTCGTTTCAGTTGGTTGATGCGGGCTAACCTTCCCACCCCGATTCGCGTTTGACAAGCCTGTCCGTGCGCGTGCTGGCGTGGATCAAAGGCGTCGAGCGTCTAACGAAACAGGTTGTGTCGCGAGCGTACTCGCAGGCGGTCACCACTCTCGGCGGGGTGTAGCTTGACGCTCGGCTCCTTATCGCGCTAAACAATGCTATGTTTGGATAATCAAGAGTGGAAATTCCGGCTAAATGGATTGCTGTGCATTTGGGCGGCTATTTGGACGGCCTATCCGTTCGCGTGCGCCGCCGCGCGGACTGAAACAGAATGGAACGAGTTTGTGGTCTTGGGATGGCTTGGCGCTCTGCTGGCTGTTCTCGTTTCCCTGTTTCTGATCGTGCTCTTCCGGCGCGGAGGTACCGATTCGGGATCGGAATTAAACCGAATGGCAAGCTACGGATTTCCGCTCCTTGCCCGTAACTTCCCCGTCCTCTCCGAATTCGGAGGACTGGCGCTGCTCGGGGTCGTAGTGACAAGGACTTGCTTCGGGCTTGGCTACCAGGCGGCGCTCACGGCCGCATTTTATGCGGCTCTCGCATTTGCGTACCTTCTGCTGCCGGCGGAGCCCACCGGCGAACAGCCCAATCCTAAAAGCACAGCCCCATCACCGCCCGGTACTGAGCGTCGCCGGTCGTCAACTCGGATCGCTACGCTGGTCGGACTGGCTATCGCACTCCTGTTCCCGATACCGCCATATCGTCAACCCCTGCTCTACCTGCTGCTTGCTTACGCCCAAGTCTCATGGATAACCGCTTGGGAATTGATTGGGACCTTTTTCAAGATCACGACAGTCGTTGCGATATTATTCATCGTGATCAAAGGGGAGCGGCGTCCGCTTGAATCGATAGGATGGCGGACACCGAGGTTGAAAGATGTAGTTCTCGGTGTGGTGGCATTCCTCGCAATGCAGGAGGTCGCCATGCTGGCATGGCCCCTTGCGCTGAAGGCAATGCCGCGCGCAGTGCTTGAGACACACGCTGGTGTTGCGTTGTACCGCAGCCTGCCACTGGCGGTGAATCTCTTGGGTGCGATCGCCAACGCTACCGCGGAAGAAGTCGGATATCGGGGCTATGCGCTGGAACGGTTGAGCGAGATCACGGGATCCACATTGCTCGGCGCGGGAATCCCGTATGTCGTCGAGGTGCTCTGCCACGCTCCCATATGGGGATTTCATGGAATGCTGCTGAAAGCCCCACCCCTTTTCATCCTGGTCTTGCTTTACCTCTGGCAGAGAAGTTTGCCGGCATGCATCGTCGCGCATTTGCTGTCTGACCTTATTCCCTGGTGATCCGCCGCCGGTCCGCTGCGGGAGCCAAAAACCCGAGATGACGCGACTATCCATTCAACCGCGCCTTTCAGATATGTTAGGTAGTTGGAAGCAACTTCGATTGGAAAGTGGCGCCCGTTGACCTCACAACCGCCGCCAGGAGGACCGTGCGATGAAGGGTATGATCTCCGCCGATTCACATATTACCGAAGCACCGGGAACCTACGTCGACTACATCGACAAAAAATACAAGGACACGGCCCCGCGTATCGTGAACGACCCCAAGCTCGGGGACGTCTTCCTGGTGGACGGATTCCGGCGCCCGCTGCAGATTGGGTTGGTAGCGGCGGCCGGCAAAAAGGCCGAGGAACTGGCGGTGTGGGGAGCGAAGTTCGAAAATCTGCACCGTGGCGGCTGGGATCCGGAAGCCCGCATGCTGGATCAGGACCGCGACGGTATCGGCGCCGAAGTCCTCTACCCGAGCGTCGGCATGACACTGTGCAACCATCAGAATATGGACTACAAAAAGGCCTGCTTCGATGCCTACAACTTGTGGCTGGCCGAATTCTGCGGCCCGCATCCCGACCGTCTGATCGGCCTGGGGCAAACCGCGATGCGCACCGTTGAGGAAGGCATCGAAGACTTGCGTAAGATGAAAGCGCTGGGATTCCGCGGCGTGATGCTGCCGGGAAATCCGGGTGTCAGCGATTACGACGACCCGATCTACGATCCGTTTTATGAGGCCGCCGTCGACCTCCAGATGCCGCTCAGTTTCCATATCCTGACCAGCCACGCCGATACGCTCAAGCAGCGCGGGCCCAAAATTAACGGCCTGATGGCGATTATCCGCGGATGCCAGGACATCCTCGGCGTCTTCGTCTTCGGCGGCGTCTTCGAACGTCATCCGAAGCTCAAGGTGGTCTGCGTCGAAGCTGACGCCGGATGGGTACCGCACTTCATGTATCGGATGGACCACGCCTACAAGCGCCATCGCTACTGGCTGCCGCCTTCCGGCCAGCTCAACAAATTGCCCAGCGAATACTTCCGCGAGAACGTCTATACCACGTTTCAGGACGATTGGGTGGCCTTCCAGATGAAGGACATGTGCAACATCAAGCGGCTGCTGTGGGCCAATGACTTTCCCCACAGCGATTCCACCTGGCCGGATTCGCAGGCGCTGCTCAAAGAACATCGCGCGGGACTGACCGACGCGGAGTTCAACCTGATCGTTCATGACAACGTGGCGGAGTTGTACGGCTTGAACTGATCGCTGCCGCGGCGGGGCGGAGACGCCCGCCCCACTGGATCGGAGGACGAAACCAAACCAATGTCCAGCAAGCGACGCTCGATTAAATTCAGTCCTGAAGAACAGGAGGAGTTTGTAAAGAAGAACCAGAAAGCCGCGCTCGCCACGCTGGATAAAGACGGCTTTCCCCATGTGGTAGCGATGAACTATTTCTACCAGGACGGGGTCTTCTACATGACGTCCTACGGCAAAGCGCAGAAGGTCATCAACATCAGACGCAATCCCAAGGTTGGGTTGATGATCGAGACCGGGCGCGTATACAACGAGCTGCAGGGTGTGCTGGTGCGCGGCCATTGCGAACTTATCGAGGATCCCTCGCAGGTCAAGATGAGCTTTCGGCGGATGGGGGAAGTCCAAGGCGGCAAGGCGGGCGTTCCAAGCGAGGCTTCCGCGAGCATGCCCAAACGGGTCGTGCTTAAGATCGTACCGGAGAAAATCACCAGTTGGGATCACACCAAGCTGGCCGGCAAGTATTGATGGAGTGGCGGGCAGGGACGCCCGCCCTGCACAGGCTTCTAGCCTGTGTATATGACAGCTTTAACCGGCATCCTAGCAGAATTTAGTCTGCATTGGTTGTTTGGCTGCGTGGGGCAGGCTTTCGAGCCTGTCGTCTTCTTTCCAGGACCTTTAGAAGACACAAAAATGACAGGCTGGAAAGCCTGTCCCACGCAGCCAAAAGGAATCCAAGGATTAGATCAGTTGGATACGTAGAAAACTCCAGATCAGTGGGCGGGGACATCCGTCCCACTGTCTGGGCCTGCCCCACTAAATTGGACTCAAGCTTAGCTTATGCCCACGGCTAATCGCGCAGCAGGCGGCTGGCCAGAAACACTGCCACCATACCAACCACAGTGGCGACACCGACCAACGGCGAGTCGTGCTCGCGCGCTTCGGGCAGCAGATCCGAGGCTCCGATATAAAGGAAGGAGCCGGCGAAGAATGCCAGAACCACTGGAAGTAGCCCTGCTCTTAAATTGAACAGCAGGGTGGTGGCCGCACCGAGCACCGGCGTGATCATATCGATTCCCAGCCAGAAAATAGCGCGCTTGAGCGGGTTCCCATGGGCCAGCACCACGGTCACGGTGTTGAGGCCGTCGCTAAGATCGTGTGCAATCACGCCAAACGCGATCAGCAGGCCCATCTGAAGGCTGGCCTGAAAGCCGGCTCCGATTGCGACGCCATCCAAAAAGCTGTGCAGCGACAGACCGGCCGCGGTTAGCGCGCCCAGTTCCTGTTCATGAGCGTCTACCGCATGAGCATGTTCGCGCGGCCGATGCATCGCTGTATAACGCTCAAGCCCGAAGAAAGCCAGGAATCCAAGCGCAACCACCGGCATGTACGAGTTTCCCCCGTGAAACGCAAAGACCTCGGGCAGAATGTCGAATAACGCCACGCCCAGCACGGCGCCGGAACTGAACCCCAGCAGAAGATGGAGCCGGTCGCGCAATCTGATAGCAGCTACACCGCCGAGTCCGGTGGAAACCAGGGTAAGGCTGGCGAACATCATCGGCATCAGTCGCATGGTGCTCCCGACATTATCCGGTTCGAAAAAGCCGAGCGATGCCTGTTTAGAGCGCAGGCCTCAATCGATGATGGCGCAAGCGCGGAAGTGATGGGTTCGGGTGCTGGCGGCTCAGCCCTGCCGGTGCCCGAGCACGGCCGGATTGATTACATTGGCGGGCTTGCCGGCAGCGTAATCGAGCACCTGCTGGAAGCAGATATCCAAAATGTTTTCGAGTTGCGTGCGTTCCACATAGCCGAGATGGGGGGTGCAAACAACGTTGTCCATCACCAGCAGTGGATCGCGCCCCCCGAGAACCGGCTCCTCCTCGAAAACATCGACCGCGGCCTGTCCCGGCCGGCCGGCACGCAAGGCGGCTTCAAGCGCGCCCTTAGCGATGATCCCGGCGCGGCTGGTATTGACCAGCAACGCGCTCGCCTTCATCGCAGCGAGATCGTCGGCGGTGACGATTCCCCGCGTGGCTGGAATCAGCGGAATATGCAGCGACAGGACATCTGATTCAGCGAAGAAGGCGGCCCTGCTGGACGCGACTTCATAACCGTCAGCGCGCGCACGATGCTTTGACGCGTCGCGTCCCCACACGATTACTTTCATCCCAAACGCGCGGCCGTAACCCGCGATCACCCCGCCAATCAGGCCATAGGCATAGACACCCAAGGTCTTGCCGCGCAGTCCAACTCCAACCGGATATGCCTGCCATTTGCCGGCCTTGAGCGCGGCGAACTCCTGTGGGATGTAGCGCATCGTGGCGATGATCAATCCCCAGGTCAGTTCCGCGGTCGCATAGGACGGAGTCGGAACCGCGGTTGATATCCGCGCGCAGAAAAGAATCCCCTGCCGGGTGCACGCTTCCACGTCGACATTTGGATACGGACCGAGATGGCTGATCATCTTTAACTTGGGAAGACGCTCCAGCAACGGGGCCTGGATGGGCGTGCGTTCGCGGATCAGTACCAGCGCCTCGGCGTCTTTGAGCCGCTGCGCCAGAACATCAACATCTTTGGTAGGATCGTTCCAGATCGTGACCTCATGGCCGGCCAGCTTCTTGAAGCACGCCATCGTCTTAATGGCATCCTGGTAATCGTCCAGAATCGTGATTTTCATGTGCCCCTCGACCGCCTCATTGCTGGGCGCCCTTCGATTCCATATAGATGGCGCAGGGATTAAGCCATAGCAAGGCGTGAGCCTCACGAGAATTGAACTATCCGGCCTTGCGCAGCGAAGCTTTCTTCCAGCCGTAACGAATAGGAGGACGCGATGATCAAAGTTATCGGCCTGCTGCGGCGCAAACCCGGTATCAGCCGGGAGGAATTTCTACGCCATTGGAAAGACGACCATGGTCCGCTCGCTATGAAAATTCCGGAGTTCGCCAGGCACGTGCGCAAGTACGTCCAGGTCCACACCGTCAAGCCTCCGGAACTGGGGGCGCAGGAGCGCTACCAGCAGGCCGCTCTGCCGATGGAGTACGACGGCGCGGTCGAGATGTGGTTCGACAGCCCCGAAGAAATGCAAAAGGCATTCGCGGCGCTGGCCGACCCCGTCGCTTGCAAGGAACTCCGCGAGGATGAAGATCGATTCATCGACGGCAAGAACACGTTGACCGTAATGGTAGGCGAGGAGTTCCCTATCTACGAACGGAAGTGAAAGCGGGCGGCGGGGCTCGATATGTGACCGGGCCCCAAAGCCATAATGGCAGCAGCGGCGCCAGCGCGATGAGCCGTTTGCGCCCAAAACCTTGTTCCGCTTCTGAACGATCCCCTATACTGTGCGGCGGTGACTCGAAGTTTGCCCCCGCCCAAGATCGCGCCCGCCTGGCCTATCAGTGTGACTCCGGCGAAATGCCGACACGAAAAGCAATCTGACTGCCGGCGGATGCGCCGGCGGGGCCGCTCATTCGGAGGTGCTGATCGCGCCGGCCGGGGACAGCTTCAATCTTCCGACAGGAGACTACCAGGGTGCGAATACTTGTAACCGGAGGCGCGGGATTCATCGGCTCGCATCTATGCGAGCGGCTCCTCAGGGATAAGCACGAAGTAACTTGCCTGGATAATTTTTTCAGCGGCAAGCGGGCCAACATCGCGCATCTGCGCGGCGATCCGAACTTCGAGCTGATCCGGCATGACGTGGTCGAGCCGATTCTGCTCGAGGTCGATCGCATTTTTCATCTCGCCTGTCCCGCATCGCCGGTCCATTACCAGTACAATCCGGTTAAGACTACCAAGACCAACGTGATGGGCACGATCAACATGTTGGGACTGGCCAAGCGCGTCAGGGCCCGGATCCTGCTGAGTTCAACCAGCGAGGTCTATGGCGACCCGGAAGAACATCCGCAGAAGGAAAGCTATTGGGGCCACGTCAACCCGATCGGTATCCGCTCCTGTTACGACGAAGGCAAGCGGGTCGCCGAATGCTTGATGATGGACTATCATCGCCAGAACAAAGTCGACACCAAGATCGTCCGTATCTTCAACACCTACGGGCCGCGGATGGCGATCGACGACGGCCGGGTAGTATCCAATTTTTGCGTCGCGGCTCTGCGCGGCGAAGGTATCACGGTTTATGGCGAGGGCAAGCAGACCCGCTCGTTCGCCTATATCGACGACCTGGTCGAGGGACTGGTCAGGATGATGGACGCGCCCGACTTTATCGGGCCGGTCAATCTCGGCAATCCCGACGAATTCACGATGCTGGAACTGGCCGCGCTGGCGATCGAGTTGTGCGCCAGCCAATCGAAGCTGGTGTTCAAGCCGCTGCCGCCCGACGACCCGACCCGGCGGCGTCCGGATATCAGCCTGGCGCGTCAACGGCTTGGATGGGAACCGAAAATACCGCTGCGCGAAGGATTGGCACGCACGGTCGAGCATTTCCGGCGGGAGCTGGGTCTCGTTCGCGCCTGATCGTCAATCCTTGAGCAAATCCCGCGCGATCACCACGCGCTGAATCTGCGAGGTTCCCTCGTAAATCTGCAGCAGCTTGGCGTCGCGCATCAGCTTCTCGACCGGGTACTCGTTCATGTAGCCGTAACCGCCGAAGATCTGGACGGCATCGGTGGTGATTTTCATGCATGCGTCGGCGGAGAATAGTTTGGCGTAGCTGGAGATCACGTTGCGCGGATGTCCCTCGTCCACCGACCATGCCGCCTTGCACGTCAACAGCCGCATCGCTTCGATCGCAACCGCCATATCCGCCATCATGAACTGTAGCGCCTGGAAATTGGCGATCGGCTGGCCAAACGCACTGCGCTGTTTGGAGTACTTGATGCATTCGTCCAGCGCGCGTTGCGCGACCCCGGTGGCAATCGCGCCGATCTGCGGGCGGCTGCGCTCAAAGGTCTTCATCGCGTATTCAAAGCCCTCGCCCTCGTGTCCAACCAAAGCGCCGGCGGGCACGCGGACATTGTCGAAAACAATCTCGCCGGTGTCCGCAGCACGCTGTCCCAATTTGCCGTGCATCCTGGTTTTGGTGATCCCCGGCAGATCCGAGGGCAGCACGAAGCACGAAATTCCCTTGTGCCGCAGTTGGCGGTTGGAAGTCGCGAACATCGTGTACCAGTTCGCCACCGAACCATTGGAAATAAAGTGCTTGACCCCGTTGATCACGAAGCTGTCGCCGTCGCGCTTATAACTGGTTGACATCGCGGCCACGTCGGAGCCGGCTCCGGGCTCCGTGATCGCGAACGCGCAGAAGGTCAACTCCTTCATTAACTGGCCCAGGTAGGTGGCCTTTTGCTCCTCGTTGCCGGCGACCAGCAAAGGCAGAACGCCAAGATCGTTGGCCGCGATGGCGTTGGCGATCCCCGAACATCCGTAGTTGATTTCCTCGCTCACCAGGCACACGTCCAGGACTCCCATTCCCGTGCCGCCAAACTCCTTGGGCACCGCGAAATTCATCAGGCCCGCGGCGAACGCCTTCTCGCAAACGTCCCGGGGAAAGGTTGCCTGTTCGTCGTACTGACGCGCGCGCGGGATGATTTCGTGTTCCGCAAATCTGCGCGCCAGCGCCTTCAATTCCTTCTGCTCCTCGGTCAGGTCGAATCCCAGCATTGCCAGCTCCTCTGTTTTTCCCGGACACCCCACGTTGGGCCTGGTATCGATGCGTTTACAATCGCCCGCGGCTTGCAAAACCGCAAGGCAGCGGATACAACCAGCGCAGATTTCGCCCCAGTGGCACGCTTGCGTCCATTGGCGCGGCTTATTCAGGAGAAATCACCATGGCAATTGTCGTCGTCGCAAGAATCAAGGCGAAACCGGGATCCGAGCAGAAGCTCGAAGAAGCCTTCCGCAGCATGATCGCCAAGGTCCGTGAAGAACCGGGCTGCGAACAGTACACCCTGCATCGCCAGCTCAAGGACCCCACCGTCTTCCTCTTCTATGAGGTATATAAGGATAAGGAAGCGCTGGACTTCCACGGCAAGACCCCACATATGGCCGAACTGGGCAAGTCCCTTAGGGACCTGGTGGAGTCCACGCAGCTCGACATCATGACCGAAATCGCCAGAAAGTAGCCAGAAAGTAGATCGTTGCGGCGCGAACCGCCGCACCATTTCCATTTACGGCCACCTGATACCGCTCGCTCAAGCTCGCCGCCGGATGAGTTCAACGGCAGCGTGAGCGAGCGGTCTTCGTTCGAGCCGCATGGGTTCTCGTCGCCTATCCGCGTCCGCACCATTCCGATCGTCGTGGTGCATCGTCCAGCCAATGATGATAGTTTGGGCTCACCTAGGAGAGCTGACTAATGGGCGAACAAGCGACACAGGATTTCAGGGTAATTGGAACGCGCCCAGTCCGTCACGACGGAGTGGATAAAGTTACCGGCCGCGCCAAGTACGGCGCGGACTATGCCTTTCCCGATATGCTGCATGGCAAGATTCTGCGCAGTCCGCACGCGCATGCCATAATCAAGTCGATAAAAGTAGAAAAAGCGATGGCGCTGCCGGGGGTCAAGGCGGTAATGACTGGCCGCGATCTCCCCGAACTGCCCGACAAGGCCGAGCCGATCGGCGAGGTGCCGACCAATCTGCGTCATGCCGCGCTCAACATCCTGGCGCGCGACAAGGTTCTGTATAGCGGCCACGCGGTGGCTGCCGTGGCGGCGACGTCGCCGCATATCGCCGAGGAAGCTCTGGCTCTGATCGACGTCGAATACGAGGTGCTGCCGCCGGTGCTCAGCGTGCACGAAGGGATGGCGCCAGACGCCCCGATTCTGCATCCGGCGCGCCGCACCAAAGAGTCGCCGGACAAGCCGACCAACGTGATGAGCCACGTGCAATTCAGGGGCGGCGACCTGGAAGCCGGATTCGCGCAAGCCGATTACGTCGTCGAGCGCGAGTTCGAAACCAAGATGGTCCATCAGGGATATATCGAACCGCACAATGCCTTGGGCATCTATAATCCGGGCGGCCATGCCACGGTTTACACCTCCACCCAATCTCCGTTCGAAGCGCGCCAATTGACTGCGCTGATTGCAGGAATGCCGGAAGGTGACGTCAAAGTGGTGCCGGCCGAAATCGGCGGCGGATTTGGCGGCAAGCTGGTGGTTTACCTGGAACCCCTTGCCTTGCTGATGTCCAAGCAAACCGGGCATCCGGTGAAATTCGTGATGAGCCGCGCCGACGTGCTGCGTGCGACCGGACCGACCTCGGGCTCCTCGATCAAGGTTAAAATCGGCGTCACTAAAGACGGTAAGCTGACGGCGGCCAAGGTTTGGCTGGCCTATGAAGCGGGTGGCTTTCCAGGCTCGCCGGTCGGCGCCGGCGCGATGACCGCGATTAGCTGCTACGAGGTCCCCAATTTCCTGGTGGACGGCTACGACGTGGTGGTGAACAAACCCAAGACCGCGGCCTATCGCGCACCAGGCGCCACCAACGCGGCCTTCGCGGTCGAGTCCGTGCTGGACGAGCTGGCGGAAAAGTGCGGAATCGATCCGATTGATTTTCGTATCAAGAACGGCGTCAAAGCGGGCAGCGCACGCACCTTCGGTCCGCCTTACAAACGAATTGGCTTCATCGAAACCTGCGAGGCGCTCAAAAACAGCGAGCATTATAAGTCCAAGCTGACCGGGCCCAACCGCGGCCGCGGAGTCGGCGTCGGAGTCTGGTTCCACGCGGGTGGGCAGTCTTCCGCAGTGGTCAACGTGCATAATGATGGCACCGCCAGCGTTGTCACCGGCTCGGTGGATATCGGTGGCAGCCGCGCTTCGATGGCGATGATCGCGGCGGAGGTTTTGGGGCTCAATGCGATCGACGTACGGCCGATGGTCGCCGATACTGATTCGATCGGCTTCACCGCGATGACCGGCGGTAGCCGGACCACTCACGCGACCGGCGCGGCGGTATATGAAGCAGCGCAGGACGCGGTACGTCAACTAAAGGATCGCGCCGCGCGGCTGTGGCAAATCAAACCTGAAGACGTCGATTACGTCGACGGTAAGCTCATTTCCAAAAACAACGGCGTGCCGCCGATGACGATCAAGGAGTTGGCCACCAAGTTTGGCCGCACCGGCGGTCCGGTCAGCGGCCAGGCCGGCGTCAGCGCGCGGGGCGGGGTCGGCACTTTCGCCGCATGCTGTGTGGACCTCGAAGTCGATCCCGAAACCGGCAAGGTCCAGATCCTGCGCGCCACGGTGGTGCAGGATGCCGGGAAGGCGATTCATCCGAGCTACGTCGAAGGCCAGATGCAGGGCGGGACCAGCCAGGGAATCGGCTGGGCGCTTAACGAAGAGTACATCTACGACGAGAAGGGCAACCTGCGAAACGCCGGCTTTCTGGACTACCGGATGCCGACTTGCCTGGATCTGCCACTGATCGAAACCAAAATCGTCGAGGTTCCAGGCCCTGACAATCCGCTGGGAATTCGCGGCGTCGGCGAGGTTTCAATCGTACCGCCGCCGGCAGCGGTGGCCAACGCAATGTATCGCGCGACCGGCGTGCGCATCAACGAGCTGCCGATGTCGCCGCCGCGCCTGCTTAAAGCGATTCAGAGCAAAAGCAAGTAGTTTCCTTCCGGAATTCAGTTGCGGGCTGTTGCCTCTCCACCATTGCGTGCGACGAGGTAACAGCCCGCACGTTCTCTACCTCGCCCACTTTTTGCCATTAGACGCTAAAGCGAAAATAATGCCGCGCCTGGATTTTTTCGCCGCCGACGTAAAGGGTGCGGCCGCTGACGTTACCTGCCGCTTCGGTGCATGAGACGCTAGCCATCGTAACATGATTGCGCCATAAACTCTGCCGTTACTTAAACGCGCACAGGCCAAAATCACCGGCAAACAGCCCTAAATTACTCAGCTCTGAATTCAGTGGCGCGGCCGTCCCGCCCGTGATTCGTCATTCCAAAACCAATAACCAACCGATCGGCCGCCGGGTTTTCGATACTTCGGAGCCGGACGGACCAGTTGGTTGGGAAGTAAATCACGGTCGGACGCCCGGGCATTTGCCGGCGTCCGACCGTGAGAGCGTGGGCAGTGACCCTCCGCGCGCGGGAGGAGCGGTCACCGGCCAGCGTACTGCTACCTCAGGGTGAGCGGTCCGTAGGTCAGACCGGCCGGTGAGTTGAGCAACGTCGCCACGCCAGCCACCAAAGTGTGCGGCGTCGGGTTGCCGGTCGAGGTAATCTGGCTCGCGTCGTACTGAGAAAGCCAGCCAAAGTTCGACACCACAATGTCACCGCTGGTGTTCATGGTGATCCCCATGGGGTCACATAGCGAAGATCTCCCTGAAACCGCGGTTTGGGTAATTACCACGTTGGCCGGAGGCGTTATCGTTCCTCCGCCACTGATCGCCGCCTGGGTGAATTCCACCACCGAGCCGGAACAGGCTGGAGGTACCGCGACACTGAGCTGTTCGTTGGTGATCCACATGTTGCCGCTACTATCGAACAGAATACCCCACGGATTGTTGATGTTCGCAAGCCCGCCCGGCGGAGGGATATTGGTAGTCAGGATAGTAGCAATGGCCGGGGTTGACACTCCGGCGGCGGAATTGACCACCGCTGCCGCGATTTCAATGATGGTGCTGCCGGCGTTGTTGTTCACCCACAGGTTACCGCTGGCGTCGAAAGCAATCCCCAGTGGTCCGTTGAAAACGCCCGGGCCAACCGCGGGATTGGTAAACACCGCGGCCGGGGTCCCCGAGAATGAGGCTCCGCTCCCCAATTGCGCCGCGCTGAATTTGAAAATCGCGCCCACCTCACCGGCCGCGATCGGGTTGGTGGCGGAATCGCTGACCCACAGGTTTCCCGCCGCATCGAAGGCCGCAAACTGTGGGAAGGAGAAGGTTGGCGCCCCGGTGATATTCTTGATTACAAAATTCGGCACCGGGTTTGGGGTGCTGTTGAGGGTGGCGAGCTGGCTGAACAGGAACTTGTACACTGCGGCGCCAACGCCCGCACCACTACCGCCGTCAACTACCCACAAATTGCTGCTCGAGTCGAACAGCGTATCCTGCGGAAATACCAAAGGAGTCGTAAGCAGAGGCCTCGGCGCAGACGCAAAAGTGCCGCCTGAATGAAAAACGGCGCCCGGAAAATGCAGTACGTTCGTGGGCGGCGCACTGTTCGCGACCCACACCCCGGCGAACGGCGCGACAAAGCTGTTGCTGCTACCGCCGCCGCATCCCATCGACCCGATCGCGAGCAGCATCATCACGGCACCCACGGCCGTGATCAGACTTCTAACTCGGAAGCGACGGTGTCCCGCCTGACTTTTTGTCCCTCTCATTATCCTTCCTCCTCATCGTTGGTTGAATTCCGCAGTCCCTGACCCCGCGGGTCGGAACTCGATGGCGCATTGTAATTCGCTAATAGCTATCGGAGCCCTCTTTCCAACCGCACTGTCAGCTATATGGAGCGCGCTTGGGCACTTTCATTTGCCGGGCATCCGACGGTGACCGCTCATCGCACCGGAGAAGCAGTCACCCGCGTATCGGCAGGTAGCCATGTTTCCTTCAGTATTACCTAAATATTTCTATTGCTGCGGCAGCGTGGTGATCGAGGTATATCACCAGCTCGATCAGGTAGCGCAAGGCAATTGGTGCAGAGCGGGAAACGATGAAAAAGTCCACGCTATAAAGCACCGCCACACCCATCACGAAGACCATGAGATCGGTAACGATCTCGCCCAACGGCTTGCCACCGATTCGCTTAGACCACCGGCGAGCCGCAGGCCCGAGGGTAATCGCCGTTCGTGAGTTATCCATCCGTGTAAATCGGATGGAACCTTCCGAAGGCCAGTCAGTTGTTGGAACGGTGATGTTGGGTATATCCAAAAGCGTCACATCCTGGCGTCTTTTCTTAGCTACGTTGGCCTAACGTTGTATCAACGTCGCACCGGACGTTGCAAGAGGGCGCGAATAGTCGGAGCTAGTGGGGCGGGCGTCCCACTGCATCCTCAGGTTATGCAAACTTCGTCCCTCCCCTGACCAGGGGGAAAGTTAGGGAGGGGTTGATACACCTCAAAAAGATAAAACAGCTATGGGACAGAGCATAGCGATGTTGAACAATCCTTCGATCTCTCCCGCAGCGAAGATACAAGAACGATTTTCGCTATTGCCTACTCGCGGTATTCGGCGACCTCGATATACGACGCGCCCGCGGCGCGGCAGTCGAAGTAGGCTCCCTTAAAGCCCGGCAGGTCGAGCTCGATGACCGGCTTGATCCCATTGGTGCGCAGGCGACCGGCATACTGCTCGAAATCGGGCACCCGGCATGAGATATGATGGATTCCCGGCCCGCGCTCTTCGATCATCTCCGAATAGATGTTTTCCTTTTCCGACGGCGCGATGATTTCGATCTCGTTCTCGCCGTTTTTTCCGACCGGCCCCAGCGCGATCAGTTGATTGAACGGACGCACCACCGCGGCACCCTTGACCTTGATATCGTCGGGTGGGCCCAGTGCAAAGTCCAGTTCGGCGAATTGCTCGATGCCGATCACCTGCTTGAAGAAATCCACCACGCGATTGAAATCACGGGCGAGGTAGGCGACCTGGAAAAAATACGGCGCCAACGCATCCGAATCGTCGGCGGTGCCCGCGGGCGGAGTCTTGAGCGCTTCCAGTCCGTCAGCCATCTCCTTGCTGTACTGCACGATTTCGATCACCGATCCGCCCGCCGGATTCAGATCGAAATATGCGCCCTTGGCGCCCGCGTTTTCGAATTCGATCAGCGGCTGCATCCCCGCGGCGCGAACCGGCGCCGCCGCCTTGTCGAAGTCAGGCACCACGTAAGCAGCATGATGAAGCCCCGGTCCGTACTGGTCGAGAAACTCTGAGTAGATATTATTGCCCTTCTCGGGTTGAATGATTTCGAGTTCGTATTCACCCCGTGCGCCAACTCGGGCCATCGCCACCTTGATGCGGATTCCAGGATGAGTTTTGCCCCTCATCCTGAAATTGAAATCGGGTCCGAGAAAAGCGTCGAAGGTGCCGAAGTGCCGTACTCCCAACACCCGCTTGAACCATTCCTGGGTGGCATCCATGTCGCGCGTCAAGTAGGAAATCTGGTACAGATGCGGACCCAGGGCGTTTGCGTTAGCACTCATCGTTCAACTCTCCTGTAAATGTTTCGATGCCGTACGTCGCGTCTGCGCGCTTACAACGACGCCCGCTTTTCCCGCGGCGTCTTGACCCGTTCGAGCGAAAACGTGGCCTTCTCGTCGAAGTAGGCAATCTCGACCACCGATGCGCCAACCGCGCGGCAGTCAAAGTAGCACGAGCGGATTCCATGGCCGCGAAATTCGATTAGCGGCTTGATCCCGGTTGCACGGATACGCTCCGCCGCGGGTTCGTAATCCGGCATCAGGAAAGACACATGATTGAGGCCCTCGCCGCGCTGCCGGATGAACTCGCGATAGATACTGTCCTCGGGTCCGGGCTCTATGATCTCGATCTCCTGCTCGCCGCGCGGTCCCAGCCGGCCCATCGCGGTTCGCAGCGAAAACGGACTGGTCACCGGCTGGTCCCTGACCCTGACCTCATAATCGCGCCCGGCCACGGCTTTGGTCACGCCGAAGTACTCCACCCCGACGTTATCCTTGAACCATTGTGTGACCCTGTCGAGGTCAAGCACCGTGTAGGAGATTTGCGCGAAAAGGGGATCATGCGGATCGGCTGGCATCTCCGCTGCGATCGTATCGACGTCAGTCCCGGGTGGATACTTAAAGCGCTGGTTCTCCAACCATGTGGTCCTGTCCCATTGGGCGACCTCGATAATTGACGCGGCCGCGGCGCGGCAATCGAAATAGGCGATCTTGCTACCCGCGCTGGTAGTGGCGCGCGGCACGATACCCGCGCGTTGCAACGACTGCGTGGCGCCGTCGAAATCGGACGTCTCGAACGCCACGTGATGGATCCCGCCGCCGGTCCGCTGCACAAACTTGGAAAACAGGCTATTGCCGCCGGCCGGCTGGATAAGTTCGATCTCCAATTCGCCGCGCGGCCCCGCCTTGGCGATGGCGAGTTTAATTTTGAGGTCCGCCGCGACCGGCCGGCCGCCCGCGGTCAGTTGGTACCCTGTACCGCCCATGGTGATATCGCGGACGACGAAGAACTCCACTCCCAGCGCCTGCTTGAACCATGCGCTGGTGACCTCGATATCGGGCACTACGTATGAAACCTGGGTAAAACCCGACGCCAGACTTTGTGCGGTCATCTCACCACCTCATGCGCCGACCGGGTCGGCCTTGACGCCTTTAGAGCACAGATTCGCGCGAATGGCGAGAATCGATCCCAACGCCAACGCACGCGTTCGGTGAGCTTCCGCCGTTTTTTGTAAATCCGATCCTTCACCGCTTACGTAATGTTCGATCAAGACATCCGGGGACAGGGGGGAAATCGGCCATTTCTATTGAACCGGCGGAGCCGTCGAGTTCCGCCCTCGGGAGGGGTTATGAGACATAAATCGGTGTGGTTGCTAATACTTTTGGGCGCGACGGTTGTGGTCGGTGGCGGGGCCATGATCTGCCCGCGCCTCCAGCCATCGCGAGGCTCCGCTGATAACTGAAATGCCCGCGGTGGACGGCACCGACTTCTACATGTTCAACAGCTATGAGCCGGGCCGCGCGGGCTTCGTGACCATCGTCGCCAACTACTATCCCTTGCAGGACTCCTTTGCCGGTCCGAACTACTTCCAGTTGGATCCGGTCGGCCCTCTACGAGATCCTGATCGACAACAACGGCGACGCCAAAGAGGAACATCACCTTTCAGTTTCAATTCACAAACACTCCGAAGAACCTCGCACTGAATATCAACGGCACCTCGGTCGCCATACCGTTGATTAACGATGCACCGGTGCCCGGCGGCCTCAATGTGAACGAGACTTATAAGGTGAACATCGTCCGCGGGGACCGGCGCACCGGCACGAAGCAGCCGATAACCAACGCCAGCGGCGGCAGCGCAATCTTCACCAAACCGGTCGACAATATCGGCCAGAAGTCGATCGCCGATTACGCCGCATATGCGGCGAATTTCGTTTACAACATCACCATTCCCGGTTGCAGCACGCCGGGCTCGCGGTTGTTCGTGGGTCAGCGCAAGGACCCATTCGTGGTCAATCTGGGTGAAACCTTCGACCTGATAAACTACGCCCATCCAATCGCGCTGAGCCCGGCTGACGAAAGCAGCGAACCCGATTCACTCGCCGCCAAGAACGTCACCTCAATGATCCTGGAAGTTCCCGCAAGCTGCCTGGAATCAGACCCCTCACATCCGGTGATTGCGGGCTGGACCACGGCCAGTCTGCCGCAGGCGCGGGTGCTGAATCCATTCCCGGTTCCGGGCAAATCCAAGGTCGACGGTGGCGCTTTCACCCAGGTCTCGCGGCTGGCCAATCCATTGGTCAACGAGCTGGTCATTGGCCTCAAGGACAAGGACCGCTTCAACGCCGAGCGAACCCAAGGATGATGCGCAGTTCGCCACCTATGTGACCAACCCGACGTTGCCCGCGCTGATTCAAGGCGTTGTTCGGCAGCGCCACGCCGCCATGCAGTCCCGGCGGAATCGTGGCGCCGACTTTGTTTCCTCGCGCCGATCTGGTGGCCGCTTTCCTGACCGGGGTTAAGGGACTGAACCAGGACGGTTCAACCGCCGAAATGATGCGTCTTAATACCTCGATTCCCGCCGTGTCCGCATCCGCGCAGAACCGGCTCGGCGTAATCGGCGGCGACAACGCCGGTTTTCCCAACGGACGGCGCCCGGGCGACGACGTGGTGAATATCGCGCTACGCGTCGTGATGGGCCGGCTGATCACGCTGAAGCTGTTCGGCACGCCGTCGCAGGCGCCCTCGGGCAGTTGCGATTTTACCGATGGCGCGTTCGTTGACTCGTCGCACTTCGATACCACATTTCCATACCTGAAGACGCCGCTCCCCGGCTCACCCAACGGCCCCAATGGACTCCCGACTCCAACACCCTAAGTTGGAGGTCATCGCGGCGAGAAACGTGGTCTCCGCAGGCTTTCAAGCCTGCGGAGACTCCGGCGGTCGAGCCGGCCTGAATGCACGCAATGAGGAACGGGCGATGAATCAGATCAAAACCGTTCTGGGGGGCATGGTGGTGGCGATAGCGGTGGCTGTGGCTGGATGCTCCGGAAGCGGCGGAGGCGGCGGAATCATTATTCACCGGACGCCGACTCCAACGCGCGACCCCAACCCCACAGCGACTCCGACGGCGACTTGCCTCGGCTACTCCGATGCCAAGCCCGACGCCGATAGCAGAGACCGACTTCGTGGGTTTCGTCCACGAGCTTTTCGCCGAAACTTCGGATACGACTGAACCGCAGGATATTAACGATCTCAATTTCAGCAACCTCAACGCCGGTCCCAACGCTTTCAACGATTTGCTGAAGTAAGGTTTTTTTTGCGCCGGAGGCAGATGCCCTGGCGCCGCGGAGTCCGCTGCAATGGGAAGCTTTCTGATGTTCTCACATTCTGGGAGAAGAAAAACGGCCCTCTCCCTAACCCTCTCGCTGGCATGGGACTGTCGAAAAACTGTTTCCAGCTTGAAAGTCCGATGCATGGAATGTAGAGAAGAGCTATTGATGCCCTCTCCCTGACCAGGGAGAGGGTTAAGGTGTGGGTTTCCGGGAATCTTAACTTACACAAGTTAAACAATACTAAAAAGGAAGACAGACACCCTCTACCTTCTCTCTCCCATAGAAAAATGGGAGAGGGCACTGAGAATGTCCTTCGTCTTTTCAGCATCTGAAGTAGCAAGACCGCATACTCATCACTGCGCGAGTGCGCATGCTGCCGCTGATCATTCTTGCCGCGATCCTGGCCTGCGCCCGCCCTACCCTGGCCGCCGACATCGTCATCGATCGCAACATCGACATCTACCAGCGTCTGCTCCGGGTGCGCCCGCGTGACGCGGAAAGCTACTATAAGCTGGGTGACGCCTACATCGAAAAAGGACGCGAGACCGGCGACATCGCCTACTTCGAACTCGCGTCCCAGGCGCTGCGCAAGGCGCTCGAAATCGATCCCGCGCTGGGCCCCGCCCATCGCCATCTCGCGCTGGTCCTCTATACGCTGCACGATTTTGCCGGCGCGATCGACCATTCGCAGGCCGCCATCAAGCTCGATCCGCGCGACCCTTATGCTTACGGCGTGCTCGGCGATGCGCGCCTGGAAACCGGCGATTACGATGGCGCGGCGCGCTCCTACGCAACTATGATCGCGCTGCGCGCCGACCTCTACTCCTACGCACGCCGCTCGGGCCTGGAGAGCATGCGCGGCGAGACCGCCTCGTGCGTAGCGGACCTCGAGCGCGCGATCGCCGACGGGCAGCGCACCGGCAAGCCGGCGGAGAGCGTGGCCTGGGTGCAATGGCAACTGGGCAACGAGTATTTCAAGACTGGCAATCTGAAGGGCGCCGAGGAACAGTACCAGGATTCGCTCAGAGACCTATCCGGGATACCATCGCGCGCTGGCGGGGATGGCGCAGGTGCGAGCCGCGCAGGGCAACTGGCAGACGCCGCCGGCCTCTACAACCAGGCGATCGCAGTAATTCCTATGCCGGAGTACGCGGCTGCGCCTGGCCGACATTTATACCATCATGGGACGAATCAAGGACGCGGCCACGCAGCGGAGCCTGGTGGAATTCATCGGCCGGCTCAATCGGATCAACAAGGTGCTCTACAACCGCTCGCTGGCCTATTTTTATGCCGATCACGATATCGACGTACCTGTGGCGCTGGAGCTGGCGAGCGCGGAGCTCGTCGTACGCCGCGACATCTATGGCCACGACGCGATGGCCTGGGCGCTATATAAGAGAGGGCAGCCGCAGGCGGCGCGCATCCAGATGCAGGCGGCGCTTAGCTTGGCACCTGCGACCCGCGGCTCTTTTATCACGCCGGGATGATCGAGTTTAAGCTCGGCCATCGGGAGCTGGCGCGGCGCGAGCTGAGCCGCGCGCTCGCGCTCAATCCCCATTTCCAACCGATTCAAGATGCCGTCGCGGCGCAGACGCTGGCGATGCTTGCCGAAGGTGCGCGATGAGCCGCTGCCAAGCGATTTCTTCGCCCCGGCATGCCCGCGGCCTGGGCACATTGATTGCGTGCGGTTGCGGCAATGCTGCCATGCGCCGCCGCAGGCGCATCCGATGGGCAATTTTTCGATCAACCATTACGCGGCGATCACGGTTACGCCCGCTCACGTCGAGTTGCGCTATCTGATAGACATGGCCGAAATTCCGACCTTCCAGGAAATCCATGAGCATGGTTTTACCGCGGACCTCGCCGACCCGCGCCTGGCTTCCTACCTGAATGCGAAATGCCGCGCGCTGGGCGATGGCCTGACACTTGAGGCGAACGGAACGCGGCTTGTTTTGCGCGAGATTGGTCACGACGCGATCTTCCCGCCCGGCGCGGGCGGCCTGCCGACGATGAAGCTGGGGATGCGCCTGGTGGCCGCCCTCGCGCCGTCGCGTTCGGGTCCGCTGCAACTGGACTATCGCGATCTTAATTTTCCCGGCCGCGCGGGATGGAAGGAAGTGATTGCCGTTGGCAAAGGCGGCGTCGTCCTGACCGCTTCATCCGTGCCGCAACGCGACCGTAGCGCGCAGCTCAGCAACTATCCGGTCGATTTACTCAACAGCCCGCCGCAGATGCTCGAGGCCCATCTGCGCCCGCTGCTGGCAGCCGGCGCGCCGAGGGTCGGATTCCGACCGCATCGCCGAAGCGGGTTTGTCATTGCGCGCCAACCGGATCGGAACGCCGCGTAACGCTTTCACCGAGTTGATGACGGTCAAAAAACCGGGAATGTGGTTCCTGCTGACCGCGGCGCTGGTCGCGATCGCGCTCGGCGCCCTGCATGCGTTGGAGCCGGGACATGGCAAGACCGTGGTCGCGGCCTACCTGGTCGGGTCGCGCGGCACCGCCCGCCACGCCCTGATGCTGGCCGCCACGGTCACGGCCTCGCACACGGCTGGGGTGTACGTCCTTGGAGCGCTCACGCTTTACGCCTCGCGATGGATAATTCCCGAGCGCATTTATCCCTGGCTGGGCGGTGTTTCGGGAATGATAGTCGCCGGGCTTGGCATAGCATTGTTCAGCAAACGGCTGTCCGGCCTGCTGTCGCATCAGGATGACGGCCACCATCATTCGACACGACCACGATCACGATCACTCCCATGATCACGCCAATGACCACGAACAGCTCCACGACCATCACTCACGGCGACAGCCATGATCGATCACTTCCATCCCCATCATCACGACATGTTCGGACGCCACATCAGCGGCGAATCCTCGGTCAACAAAGAGCGGTTGTCGACGCGTGGGCTGCTTGCGCTCGGCATAACCGGCGGAATAGTGCCTTGCCCCGCGGCGCTGGTGGTATTGCTCAGCGCGCTTGTCGCTTAACCGGGCCGGTTTCGGATTGTTTCTGATTGTCGCCTTCAGCGCCGGCCTGGCCGCGGTATTAATTGGTTTCGGGCTGGGCGTGGTTTATGCCCGGCGGTTCATGGCGCGGATGCTGAACGTAGAGGGCAAATTCACCACCGGATGGCTGCCGCTGGTGTCCTCGGCGGTGATAACGATCGCCGGCGTTGCGATCGCTGTGCAGGCGCTGGCCAACGGCGGGCTCATCCGCGCCGTGGTGCGGCAGTGACTATTGCGCAGTCGGCTGCCGCCGCGCGGCGAAATTCTTGCCCATGGGCAGGGCGTCAACATAATAATTGTTTTGGCGTCCAGGCAGGCATAGACAAACAGATCAGAAGGTTCATTGAGGACAACCGTGAGCGATTTGCTTTCATCTCTTAATGGCCTGGCGCCCGCAGGTTTCGTGGCGTTGGGTTTCGCCCTGGGAATGAGGCATGCGACCGATCCCGACCACGTGGTCGCGGTTACCGCGATTCTGACTCGCGAGCGGCGGCTGCTGGCTGCCTCGCGCACCGGCTTGGTCTGGGGCCTCGGTCATTCGCTTACGGTGCTGCTGGTCGGCTGCGCAATCATCCTGTTCAAAATCAAGGTTCCAGTGCGGCTCGGCCTGGCGATGGAATTTTGCGTCGGTGTGGTGCTGATCCTGCTGGGATTGCCAGCCGCTGCCGCGCTGCTGAAAGGATTGGCGGTCCGCCTCGGCTGGTGGCGCGAGGACGACTGGCGTTCACACGGTCCAGGTTCATTCTCACGTCCACCATCACGACTCCGCGGTCCATCGTCACGTTCATGTGCACGATGCTGAAACCGATCCCGGCCATCAAAGCCATCTTTTCGCTCATGAAAGGGAATTGCCCGCCGGCCGCTCCGCGCTCAAATCATTCAGCGTTGGCCTGGTTCACGGCTTGGCCGGAAGTGCCGCGATCGCTCTCGCTCGTGCTGAGTGCGATATCCCAGCCATTGTGGGCGGTGATGTACATGATGGTCTTCTGCCTGGGAACGATTGCCGGGATGATCGCGATCACCACCGCAATCGGCGCACCGATGGTGATTGCGGCCCAGCGCGTCGCGCGGCTGCATCGCGGACTCGCGCTGGGCTCGGGCCTGCTCAGCCTGTGCTTTGGACTGTTCATCGCCTATCAGATTGGCGTGGTCGACGGTCTGTTCAGCACCGCGCCGATTTGGATCCCCCGTTAGGCGCTCTGCGTCACCGCTTGCCTTATTTCTTTAAATCTGACTAGCTCTGACGTACGTATCTTGAAATGACGACGTTGGACGCCCCAGCACATCCCGCACGCTCCGATGCCCAGCTTATTAGCGCGATCGCGGCGGGCGACGCTCATGCCTTGCAGGCTTTGAGTTCGCGGTACAGCAGGATGTTGACGGCGCTGGCCCGGCGTTTTCTCGCCAATGAAGCGGATTCTGAAGAGGTCGTTGCCGACGTGCTGTGGTACGCGTGGTCTGATGCCAAGTCCTTCGACCCCGCCCGGGGATCGGTGGCGGCCTGGCTGGTGACGATGGCGCGCAGCCGGGCGATCGATCGGCTCAGGGCAAAAAAGGCGCGCAAGGGCGATCCGCAAGCAGAAGCCCCCATGCAATACGCTCCGGATCCCGCCATGGACGTGGATGAAGCTCAGCGCGCGCAAATCGTGCGCGCGGCGGTTGCCGGCCTGGACGCCGACGAGCGCACGGCGCTGGAAATGGCTTACTTTTCCGATTTGTCGCAGACGCAAATCGCCGAGCGGCTGGAAATTCCATTGGGAACGGTAAAAACGAGGATTCGTAGCGCGATGATCAAACTGCGCCAGGTGCTCGAGCAACGGCAGAAGTAGCGATGGACCATCAGGAAATTATCAATCTGCTGCCGCTTGCCGCGCTCGGCCGGCTCGAGCCCGATGAGGCCCTTGCCTTGCAGGAGCATTTGCGCGATGGATGCGCTGAATGTGAGGCCGAACTGCGCGCCTACCGTGAGGCTCGGCGCGGCGCTCGCGATTGCTCTGGAGGGAGGCCAGGATGCGGAACATCGGATTTGGGAGAACCTGGAAAAACGCCTGCACGCCAATGCCGCTGCCGCCCACTCCCTGGCTCATTCGGCGTCGCGCCCAATCCACACGGACGGCATCGAGCGCCGCGCCGCCGTCGGATGGTGGCGCGGGCTCGCCGCAGCGGCAGTCGCAGTCGCGATTGGCCTGATGGTCTATGACCACACCATCGTGAACCAGATGCGGATGGACGACGTGCATCATCTGGGACAACTCGAGCAGCTGAACTGGCAGCTGAGCAACATGGGCGCCGACCTCAGGAATGCTCGCATCGAAGCCGATACATTGCGCAGCGTGTTGGCTGAGCGCACACGGCTCGACCATGTCATGCTGGCGCCCGACCTGCAACTGACGCGTCTGGCTCCGCTCAAACCGGCCGGCCGCGGCGCCAGCGCACTGGTCGCCGTCAGCCGCGCGACGAACCAGGCGATGATTCGCGCGTTCGAACTTCCGCAGAGTCCACCGGACAAAACCTACGAGTTCTGGTGGATTACCAAGCAGAGCGGACCGGTCAAAGCGGGGACATTTTTCACCGGAGGCCATCGGACAGTCGTGGCGCCCGTTTCACCGCCGCCGGCCGGCCAACGCGTGCTCCTGGCCGCGGTTACGTTGGAACCCGCCGGCGGCACCAACAAGCCTACCGGCCCAATGTACCTGAAGGGCGCCCCCGACCTCGAGTAGCTAATCGACGGGACGACTGCCTACAATCCAGGTTCTCAACCCCACAATTTCTCCGACGCGATTCTGCATCCCTCCGCCATCGCCTTGAACTTCAGCCATACTACTCCGGGATACACCGGCGTCATCCCGGCAAAGGTGGCGAATCCGCAATCGGTTCCCGCCATGATGTTGTCGCGTCCCACCACCGACGCCCAGCGCAGCAAGCGCTGCGCAATCAGTTGCGGATGCTCGACGAAATTGGTGGTCGAATCGAGCATCCCGGGGATCAGGGTCTTGCCCTCGGGCAGCTTGACCGTCTCGAACACCTGCCATTCATGCTCGTGGCGCGGGTTGGCCGCCTCCAGCGAAATCGTGGCGGGACGCGCTTTGACGACGATATCGATGACGTCGGCCAGCGGCACATCGTAATGGTGCGGTCCTTCGTAATTGCCCCAGCACAGATGCATCCGCATCCGCTCCGGCGGGATCGATGCCACCGCGTGGTTGAGCGCCTCGACATGCATGCTGATGCGTTTACGGAAGTCCTCCAGGCTCAGGTTGGGGAACCAGATATGACGGCTCATCGCCAGGTCCGGGCAATCCAGTTGCAGCGTCAGGCCGGACTTATGAATCGCTTCGTACTCGGTCTTCATTGCGTCGGCCAGCGCGGCGACGTAAGCCTCGGGGGTTTTATAATGGCGATTGGGCAGGAATCCGGAAATGACGCCGGGCGAGGCCGCGCTCATGAACGCGCCCTGGACCTCGACCCCGCTGAGCGCCGCCTTCAAATTGGAAATGTCAGTCTCGACTTCACTCAAACTCTTGTACTTGACCGGGCCATCGCAGACCGGAGCCTTGGTTTTGTTCATTCCGGCGCTACTGAACAGGCGCGCGGCCATTTCCGGGAAATCCTTGATATCAGCCAGCCCGAGGCCCGAGGCCGACAACAATTCCTGTCCTTCGAACCCGGTCAGCCGATCCTTAACGTAGGTAGAGTAGGAAATCTTGCTGACTTCGCCGTCATTGACGATATCGACTCCGGACTCGACCTGCTTGCGCACAATCTCATCCACAGCAACGGCCACCTGCGACTGAAAGGCGGCCTCGTCGGTGAGCTTTCCCTCCTCGCGCGCCTCAACCATCGGCATCAGCTCCGCCGGGCGCGGCAGGCTTCCCGGTATGAGTGGTCAGAATCCGTTTGCTACTGTTGGCCATTAATCATCTCCTGCCTGAACGTGATCGCCACTCTCTCTGCTACCATACAGGGCTCGATCTAGCGCGCCTAGCGGCTGGATCACAAGCGCTCTTTCATCGAGTGGCCGGAGGAAATGGGCGCACGAACCCGCGCGCCATTCAGATGCAGAGGCACAATGACGCTTGGGAGCTTGCCCGGCGATTGAGGTTTGGGCTAATCGGTGGCTTGAAGTCGTCAAAATCGCAATGGCTGCGTCATCGCAATCGGGGAATTTGAGCGCGTCGGCAGAACCACCTGCGGCCGGCGTGCCCACCACTTCCGTCACCGGGGCCGGAAAATGGCTGGTGACCTTGTCGGTGCTGCTCGGCACCTTCATGTCGGTGATGGACGTGAGCGTGGTCAACGTGGCGATGCCGCATATGATGGGCAGCTTCGGCCAGGATCTGCTCAGTATCACCTGGGTCTCCACCGCCTACTCGATCGCCGAAATCATCATGATCACGATGAGCGGATGGTGGAGTACGTTGCTGGGCCGCAAGCGCTTTTTTCCTCGGCTCGATGGTGCTCTTTACGCTCGGCTCAATCATGGCCGGCAGCTCGCGCACCTTCTTTCAGATCGTGACTTCGCGGGTAATCCAGGGAATCGGCGGCGGCGGCCTGATTCCAGTCTCCCAGGCGATTGCGCGCGAAACTTTTCCGCCCGCCGAGCAGGGAATGGCGATGGCGCTATTCAACATGGGCGTGGTGATCGCGCCCACTGTGGGCCCGACCCTGGGAGGATGGCTGGTCGACAACTGGGGATGGCAGTGGGTCTTCTTCATCAACCTGCCGATTTGTGTGGTGGCGGTCGCAATGGTCAGCACCTTCGTCCATGACCCGCCTTATCTCAAGCGCGGCGTGGCGCGGATCGATTGGGGCGGTATCGCGGCGCTCACCGTGGGCCTCACCGCACTGCAGGCAGTGCTCGAGCGCGGTCAGGACATGGACTGGTTCGCCTCCAACGTGATCCTCGCGGGAACCGTCATCGCGGTGGTATCGCTGGTGGCGCTGGTCGCGTGGGAACTCAACATCCGCGAGCCTGTGATCCAGTTCCGCCTGCTACGCAACATGCCGCTGGCCGTTGGTTCGATTGTTGCCGCGTGCGTCAGCTTCATGCTCTTCGGTTCGACTTTCGTCATCCCGCAATGGGTGCAGACCCTGATGGGCTACCCGGCTTACCAGGCCGGAATGCTGATGCTGCCGCGGGCGCTTACGATGTTGATCGTGCTGCCGCTGGTGGGAAGATTATACAACTACACCAGTCCTCCCCTACTGGTCGCATTCGGGATGGCCGCGCTGGCCTGGTCGTCGTGGCAGATGACGCACTTTCCGATGCAAGTGTCGTGGGACAACTTTCTCGTTCCCAATATCCTGGCGGGCGCCGGGATGGCCTGTCCAATGTTGGCGCTTTCAACCGTATCGCTGAGCACGATCGACCGCGCTCACATGACCGGTGCGGCGTCAATCTACACGCTCAGCCGGCGCGTGGCGGGGAATATCGCCTACGCGCTGCTGGCCACGGTGGTCCAGCGGCGCGAACAGTTCCATCGCACGATGCTGGTCGACAATCTGACCCCCACCAGTCCAATCTTTCGCCAATCGGGCGCGGCGGCAGCCGGCATACTGCATTCCCTCGGACCAGTGCGCAGCGTGCGCTCGTCCGTGATGCTAATCAACTCGATGGTCAACCGCGAAGCCACCGCAATGGCCTTCGAAGATACGTTTTGGCTGATGCTAGTCGTCACCGTCGCGGCGCTGCCGCTGCTGTTGCTCCTACCACGCGCTCGCGTCGCGCGCGCAGGCACCCCCGCCGATGAGCATTGAGGAGATCGAAGATGGCCTGGTCGCGGCAGAGCAAGCATCGACGGCCTGAACGCGGATGGCAGACTGGAGAGGTTAGTTCCATCACAAAATACGATCTTGTATTAGGTGCGTGGGACAGGCGTTGTCATCTTTGTTCTGCCTACCGGACCAATCGAGACCGTGCGTATCCTGTTCGCGCAGGCGATGACGCTTGTCAGCGCTGCCAGAGAATCTCTGCCGCTTCCAACGGAATCGCGGCCTCGGGATGCCGCGGGATGATCCGCGCGGTGAAATCGCTGGGCGGGCGATTGGTCTTGACCTGCGCCACGTAGGTCCATCCCTTCGCCGCTCCCACCAGCGGTTCGCCTTGCGCAAGCCGATAACATTCCGGTGCGCCGCCGGGCAGCGGGCCGGCGTAGAGCTGTATCTCCACCGCCTCGGGATCAAGATCGTCCAGATAGGCCTGAACGCGGAAATTATGCGCGCCGTCGGCGCTCTCGACCTCGACGTTGCCGATATGCAGCGCCGACCAGTGCAGTCGCACCAGCTCCTGCCATCTAACCAGCTCCCGACCCAGCGCACCTTTTTGAGCGGCGCGTTTTTGATAGGCCTGAGCGGCCGGAATGTAATAGCTCTCGGTGTACTCGCGCACAGCGCGATTGGCCGAGAATTGGGGCGTCAGACGAGCCATACTCTCGCGTATTCTGGCGACCCAGGCGGTCGGAACTCCGGACTGATCGCGATCGTAAAAGCTGGGAATCACTTCGCGCTCCAGAAGCGTGTAGAGTTGGTCGGCTTCATGCGCGTCCCATGCGTGATCCTCGCCGTGGTCCTTCCCGTCGCCCAGTGCCCATCCAACCTCCGGCGTATAGGCCTCGGCCCACCAGCCGTCCAATTCGGACAGGTTCAGTCCGCCGTTGACCAGTATCTTCATCCCGCTGGTGCCGCACGCCTCCCATGGCCGTCGCGGGTTGTTGATCCACAGGTCCACACCCTGAACCAGGTATTGGGCCAGCAACATGTCATAGTCGGCCAGAAAGACGGCCTGGCTGCGCACCTCGGGGCGACGCCGCACGAAGTGCACCCATTCCTTGATCATCGCCTGCCCCGCAAGGTCCATGGGATGGGCTTTGCCGGCGACGATCAGCTGCACCGGGCGGGGACCGGTAAGGATTCTGATCAACCGCTCGGGGTCGTGTAGCAGTAGATTGGGACGTTTGTAGGTGGCAAAGCGGCGGGCGAAGCCGATGGTCAAAGTGTTGGGGTCGAAAATACTCTGGACCCATTGCTGATCGGTGTTGCCGTCCGCGGCGAAATCTCGCGCCAGACGCTTGCGCACCTGCTCCACCAATTCCGCGCGGTTGGTGCAACGCATCCGCCAAAGCTCCGGGCCGGGCCGACTGGCGATGTGATCACAACGCTCCATGGTGCCGCGCCAGCGGTCGGGGCCGCACGACTCGGTCCATAGCTGGTCGGCCGCGACCGAGTCCCAGGTAGGCGTATGGACGCCGTTGGTGACATATCCGATCGGCACCTCGGATTGCGGCCAGCGCGGAAAAAGGTCCTGGAAGATGCCACGGCTTACCTCGCCGTGCAGGCGGCTGACGCCATTGACCGCACCGCTGCCGCGAATAGCCAGGTAAGCCATGTTGAATGGTTCGGCGGAATCGGCCGAGTTCTTGCGGCCCAAGCGCCATCAGATCGTTTATGCCGATACCCAGCAAACGCTCCGCGTAGAACTTCAGATAGCGCTCCATCTGGGCGGGACTGAAGCGGTCGAAGCCGGCCGGTACCGGCGTATGGGTGGTGAAGAGGTTGCCCGCGCGGGTAGCCTCCAGCGCCATCGCGAAGGGCTGGCCGCTTTCACCCATGAACTCGCGCGCGCGCTCGATCACCGCGAAGGCGGCGTGGCCTTCATTCAGGTGGCAAACTTCGGGCTTAATTCCGAGGCCCCCCAGCAGGCGCCAGCCGCCAATTCCAAGAATTAGTTCCTGACGCAAGCGCAGTTCCGGCCCGTCGCCGTAGAGCTCGCTGGTCATGCTGCGGAAGACCGGCGAATTGGCCGGGTCGTTGCTGTCGAGCAGATAGAGCGTCACGCGTCCGACCCGCGCCTGCCAGGCACGCAGCCACAATTTCCCGCCGGGAAGAATGACCGGCAACCGGAACCACTCGCCATCCGCGTTGCGTACCGGAGTAATCGGCAACTGGCCGGGATCGTTGTAAGGGTAAAGCGCGGTCTGGTTGCCGTCGTCGTCGATATATTGGCGGAAGTAGCCCTGCTGATAAAGGAGACCGACGCCGACTACCGGCACGCCCAGGTCGTTGGCGGCCTTGAGTTGGTCGCCGGCCACGTTGCCCAAACCGCCGGAGTAAATCGGCAGGGCTTCGCTGAGACCGAACTCCATGCTGAAATAAGCCACGCAGGTAAGCGGTGAGTTCGGATGGTTCTGCGCGAACCACAATGGCACGTCAAGGCGCTTTTCGCGGCTTCCGACCAGCTTTGCAACGTCAGCGCGAAAGTGGTCGTCGGCCGCCAGCTTCTTGAGTTTGGTGCGCGAGACCGTTTGCAGCACCAGCCACGGATTGCGCGTCAGGTTCCACAACTCGGAATCGAGCTGTTCCCAGATTTCGTCGGTGGCGTGGTCCCAGGTGTTGCGGAGATCCAGCGCCAGCTCCGCCAGGTACTCAACCCCCTCCACCTTTTGCGGCAGAAGTTCGTAGTCGATGTTAGGCATCGATAAGAGGCTCATTTGATCAGCGTCACCGGAAAAGACTACAGGACTATGTCCGGGCGATGATCGATTTGATTTTTCTGATTCGAGTTTTGTCGTGAACCGGTTGTAGTCGAGGATAGACGTTCGCTACGCTACCCCTTTTCCCCCCGCCGACGCCTGTGCAAACACCCCGGCGATCAGCGCCTGCGCCTCCTCCTGGATACGCCGCAGATGCTCAGGGCCGCGGAAGCTTTCCGCGTAAATTTTGTAAACCTCCTCGGTACCTGAAGGACGCGCGGCAAACCATCCGTGCTCGGTGACGACTTTGAGACCGCCGATTGGCGCTCCGTTGCCAGGGGCTTCGGTCATCGTCGCCACGATCTTCTCTCCCGCTAGCTCATCGGCACGGAGTTGTTTGGCCGCAAGCCGGCTCAAGATCTTTTTCTGTTCGGGAGAGCATGGTGCGTCGATGCGCTCGTAAACCGGCGCGCCGAATTCGCGGGTGAGATCATCATACAAGGCACCCGGGTCCTTCCCAGCGCGCGCGGTTATCTCCGCCGCCAACAGCCCCATGATGATTCCGTCCTTGTCTGTGGTCCACACCGTGCCGTCGATGCGCAAAAACGAGGCTCCGGCGCTTTCTTCGCCGCCGAACCCAAACGAACCGCCGATTAAACCCTCGACGAACCATTTGAAGCCGACCGGGACTTCAACCAGGCGACGTCCGAGTTTTGCCGCCACCCGATCGATAATACTGCTGCTCACCACGGTCTTGCCAACCGCGGCGTCTTTCGGCCATCCGGCGCGGTTTCGGAACAGGTAATTAATCGCGACTGCCAGGTAATGGTTGGGGTTCATTAACCCCGAAGTGCGGGTGACAATCCCGTGACGGTCGGCGTCGGTATCATTGGCAAACGCGATATCGAAACGATCGCGCATGCCGACCAGCTTCTCCATCGCATAAGGCGAGCTGCAATCCATCCGGATCTTGCCGTCCCAATCCACGGTCATGAAACGAAAGGTCGGATCGACAGCCTCATTGACCACGTCGATCGCAATTCCGTAGCGCTCGATAATCGCGCCCCAGTAATGCACTGCGGCACCGCCCAGCGGATCGACCCCGATCTTAAGGCCCGCGCCGCGGATCGCTTCCATATTCACGACCTTGCCCAAGTCGCGCGCGTAGGAATCTATATAGTCGTAATCGTGGGTGGTGGCGGCCTTGAGCGCCTGCGCGAATTGTACGCGCTTGACACCGTTTAGCTTCTGGACCAGCAGCAGGTTGGCTTGCTGCTCGATCCACGAGGTGACCTGGGTGTCGGCGGGACCGCCGTGGGGCGGGTTGTATTTGAATCCGCCGTCGGTGGGAGGATTGTGCGACGGCGTGATCACGATCCCGTCAGCCAGACCGTTTTTGCGCCCGCGGTTATAGTTGACGATCTCGTGCGAGACCGCAGGTGTCGGGGTGTAGCCGCGCTCGCGATCGATCATGGTCTCGACGCCGTTGCCGGCCAGCACTTCCATCGCGCTGGCGAAGGCCGGCTCCGATAATGCATGCGTGTCCATGCCCAGAAACAGCGGACCGTCAATCTTCTGCTGCTCGCGGTATGTGCAGATGGCCTGGGTGGTCGCCAGAATGTGCGCCTCGTTGAAGGCGAGGTCGAAGGCGGACCCGCGATGGCCCGAAGTGCCAAACGCCACGCGTTGCGCGGGAATCGACGGATCGGGCTGCTGCGCGTAGTACGCGGTCACCAGCCGCGGCACGTTTACCAGCATCGCCGGGGTAGCAGGCTTTCCAGCCAATGGAGAAACTTTCATGCTTGCCGACCGTTGCGGATAAGATTGTCCCCAGAGATTTGTTAGTCCCCACGGGATCGGCTACTACGATAGCTGGCCGCGATTGCCCGGTTCAAGTTAATTTTTGGATTGCGTCCGGCGGCCGACGGGTCCGGACCGGCCTACTTCGCAGCGCGATTATCCCCGATTTGACCAAGCGTCGGCAGCTTTCGGATACTTTTGCCGGCTTTTTGTTCGGCGATACGGAGTTCGTAGAGCGCCTGCAGATTGAACCAAAACTGCGCACTGGTGCCAAAAAAGTGAGCAAGACGAAGGGCGGTATCTCCACTGATTGCGCGCTGTCCATTCAAAATTTCGGTGATTCGGTTGGTCGGCACCTTGAGCTGGCGCGCCAACGCGGCGGCGCTCATGTCGAGGGTGCTCAACTCCTCAGCTAGATGCTCACCCGGATGAATGGCAGGCTGCGGCATGATTACCTTCCTCCTCTACCCTTAATGATAGTCGACGATTTCGACGTTTATAGGTCCTGGAAACCCCTCGGGCCATTCAAAGCAAATCCGCCATTGGTCGTTGATGCGGATGCTGTATTGACCCTTGCGATCCCCCTTGAGCGCCTCCAGACGGTTGCCCTTTAATGCGGCAAGGTCCCGAATTGAAACGGCCGCTTCCAAACGATCAAGTTTGAATCGCGTCTGGCGCTCGATGCCAGACAGGGCTTTGACCGGACGACCGGCGGCAAACTCCTTAGTGCGCTTGCCCTGATAACTTATGATCACTGTTAGCGTAGCGGCTCGTTATGCATTACGTCAAGCATAACGATAGAGGCGGCCAAGCATTGCATCTGTCCACTGCGTTTCCCCCTTCAGCGGCACCGATCGGACGCTACAGTTCCTTGTCGCCGATCGAGTCCTTGAGCAGGAAATTGTTGACCAGATCGAAGGTCAGGCGCTCGGCGGCGTAGTTGTCGAGCGAGTCCATATCCCAACCGCCGGGCCGGGTGAGGATACGCGTCACTTCCGGTTCCGACCATAGGCCGATTTCGTCATTGCCGACCCAGAAGGTCCGGCCGTTGACATTGGCGGCGGCGTCGGTGCACAGCCACACCACCAGCGGCGCGATCCGGTCGGGTCCCTGCAGGCTCTTGATATGGCCCCGATCGCCCAGCCAATAACGTCCCAGCGCGTCCATTAGCGGCTGCCACTTGGAGACGCGATCGGAGAAGCGCTGCGCTCCGGCGGAACCCGCGCGGGGCCGGATCGCGTTGCATCGGATACCGAAACGGCCCAACTCGCGCGCCGCGGCGCGCGTCAGTCCCACAACCCCCTCCTTGGCGGCCGAGTAGTTGGCCATCGTGGGATGGCCCAAACCGGATTCCGATCCGGTGTTAACGATTACGCCGGCGTGCTGGCGCTTGAAATGGGGGATAGCATGCTTGATCATCAGGAACGCGTTTCGGAGATTGTTGTTCTGGACGAAATCCCATTGCTGCTCGGACATGTGCTCGAGCTCTTCGGCCCGCGCCAATCCCGCATTATTGATTAGGATATCCAGCCGGCCAAATTCGCTGACCGCCGTATTGACCAGATGCGCCGCGCCTTCAGGCGTGGAGCCATTGGAGGTGTCGGCCACCGCCTTGGCTCCGGTGGCGCGAATCTCGGCGGCCGTCCGATTGGCGGTGGGCTCGCGGGTGCCGTGCTCATGGCCGATATCATTGATTACGACGCTGGCACCTTCGCGTGCCAGCAACAACGCCTCCTCGCGCCCGATTCCCTGTCCCGCGCCAGTTACGATTGCAACCTTGCCGGCCAAACGCTGCTTCGCCATCGTCGATCCTCCCTGGTCTCTGCGCGCACGTTAGGAACGACGCGTAACGGCTGTCAAGCGTCGGCGACCCACAGATTATGGCGTCCTCGGAGTTCTGTTCCCGCGAATGCTAAACACCTTGGTGATGGTCGGGGGAGCGAGCGTAGTGACAATCGTAATCGGACCGGTGGCGCTCTTGGGGGGATTCTCCGTGGGGACCTTGCCCACACCGATCGGACTCAGCGCTCCGGTCGTCTGGTTGATCGAGAACTGCGCTACCGTCGAATTACCAAAGTTGGCCACGTACAGGAATTTGCCTTGCAGGTCGACGGCAAGGCTGACCGGATTGCTCACGTTAGCGCTCGCCTGGCTTTTCAGGGTCAACAGCCCGGTTGAAGCAACCGCGAAAACCGATACGGTGTTGGAGGAGCTGTTGCCGGTGTAGAGAAAGCTGCCTTTGGGATGCAGCGCTATCCCGAATGCTTTGCCCGCCCGCGTCGATGTCCACCGACCTGGTGACTCCGCAAGTGGAAGTGATGGTTTCTTCAAGAACGGGGAGTTGATGCACCACGCCGAGGTCATCGTCGGTCACGTATACGGTTTCTCCGCGGCCTCCGGGATTGTTCTGGACTTTAATCAGCTCCGGACCGGGGCCATCGCTGACGTACCGCCAAAACTCGTGGTGACAGCGCCGCTCAACCCGCCTGTAGTGCCGATACCATACTCAGACAGGTTGTGATCGCCGGTGTTGGCGACGTAGACGCAGTTGCCACCCGGATCGACGGCGATACCGAACGGCCTCGCGCCGGTCGGCGCGGTCCCGTTCGCTGTAAGCGCGCCGGTTTGCTGATTAACTGTGTATTGCGACACCACCTCAGCGATACCGCCATAATTGGTTGCGTACAGATATGTTCCCTTGGGGTTGAGAGCGACCCCGCGCGGGCCATTGACGGCCGGAACCGGACCCGTGTGGTCGAAGATTTGGCCTGAAAACGAACCATCACCGATATCCAGGGCCTCGATCTCGCTCTCGTCATCAATCGTGGCGTAGAGAAATTCATTGGACCAATGCAACGCCAGCGCGAACACGCGAAATCCGGGAGCGACTGATACTGATTGTAAAAGCGACAGACTGCCGGTGGTGGTATTGATTGTGAAGACGGAAATCGTACCGTCGCCGGCATTCGCGACGTAGGCATATTCGCCGCTGAGTTCCGGAAAATCATTTGTCGGTCCACAGCCAGCAAAGATAGCTATCGCCGCCATCCCCGCGATTACTCGCCAGGGTCTAAGGGCACGTGCTGACAACAGCAATCGATGCATGACAGCCTGCTCCTTTCCTTACTTTGCGCAGACATCACGCTATCGCAGCGGTCTGTGAATCGCCATTATTTACTTCTCGCGACGAGATGATGGTAGCACCGCGCATTGGCGTCGAGCTTTGAGGTGGCAACTTCGCATCGGGTTGTCTGCTGACCCTTATACCTATCTTGGACTGTTGAAGAACAGGCGCCCTCTATCCATGGACTAATGGGAGAGGGCGTCGGAAGCTAAATGGCGCAGGTTCAGAATTATCTTTGCTTTGGAGTTAGAAAAAGTTGCGCGTATGTAGGGTCTGGCCGCCGTCAGCGATAACTGCAGCGCCGGTTACGAAGGAAGCCAGATCAGAGGCCAGGAACAGCACCACGTTGGCGATTTCTTCGGGCCGGCCCAGCCGGCCCATGGGGATGGACTCTTCAGTCGCTTTGCGCGCGTCGGGCCGCCCGAGCATCGTTTGGATCGGCGGCGTCGAGGTCACGCCCGGACAAACGCAGTTGCAACGAATCCCATCGCGCGCGTATTCCATCGCCACCACGCGGGTGAAATTGATTACCGCCGCTTTCACCGTGTTGTAGGGGGCGTTGCGATAGTCCGCCAGCACTCCCGATATCGAAGCGGTGTTGACGATTGCGCCCGACTTCTGTTTGACCATCACTGCCAACGCCGCGCGTGTACCGCGCATCACGGCGGTGATGCCGACGTCGAGATGATGCTGCCAGGTCTCATCGGCGGTTTCTCCGATAGGACCGCCCGCGATGCCCTTGGGATAGGAATAGGCGTTGTTATGCAGAAAATCGAGACGGCCGAATTTGGAGCAGGCCAGATCGACGGCGGCCTGAAGATCGCTGACGACGGTCACGTTGGCTTTGATCGCTTCGGCCTTGCCGCCCGCCGCGGCGATTTCCTCAGCCACCGCGCGGGCCCGCGTGCCGCTATAATCGGCGACCACCACGCTGCCGCCGCGCTGCGCGAAACCCATCGCGGTCGCGCGTCCGATCCCGGAAGCTGCCCCCGTCACCAATCCAACCTTGCCGTCAAATCGCATTCACCGAGCTCCCGTCGCCAGTTGCAGCCTCGTGCATGACCGCTCGATCGCGCTCGCGGGGTCCCACCTGATCCGCGAGGGTGGCCGAGCGATGTTCTATTAGTTCAGGCCGTAGAAGTTTTTCGCGCCGGCAGCCATCACCGCCGCCAGCACTTCCGGCTTCAACCCCATCTTTCTGATCATGCCGGGAGCGTCGATAAACCCGTCCGGATGCGGATAATCAGTGGCCCACAGGATGTGGTCGGGCCCGATATGCTCCGCAAGCAGCTTAAGGCTGGTCTCGGTCGGCTCGAACGAGATGAAGCATTGGCGGTTAAACGCATCGCTGGGGCGGGTCTGGAGCTTGGTGTCGTTGAAGCCGAGGTCATCGAAATGGCGATCCATCCGATCCAACCATCCGGTGATCCAGCCGCCGCCCGCTTCGAGAAACCCCACGCGCAGACGCGGAAAGCGATCGCAGATCCCGCACATCAGGAAACTCATCGCGCCCGCCATCATTTCGAAGGTGTGAGTGGCGCAATGGCCGGTGGCGAGTCCGCGGAAACGGTCCTCGCCCATCGCCGCCATTCCCGAGGCGGCGCCGCCATGCACCGCAATTGCAAAATCGAGGTTTTGCGCCTCTTCCCAAAGCGGATAGAGCTGTGGATCGTGTAGCGTGCGCTTGCCGTACGGATTGGGACGGACAAAACCGGCACGCATGCCAAGTTCTTTGACCGCGAAACGCATCTCCGCGATGGCCGCGTCCACCGAGGCCATCGGCAGCATCGCCACCCCGAACAGGCGGTCCGGATAGGGTTTGCAGTAATCCGCCAGCCAGCGATTGTAGGCGCGGCAATCGGCGGCGGCCAATTCCACGTCGTCTTCGACACAAGCGATGAACAGACCCAACGTGGGATAGAGGAAGGCGGCGTCGATTCCCTCGGCGTCGAGGTCGGGAATCCGCGCGTGCGGATCGAAGCCGCCCCGTCGCGCTTCGATATAACTCTTGGGATAGACTTTCCTGCTCTCGCGAGCACCGAAGGCGCCGGCGGCGCCGATTCCGCCCGAGCCTTCCGGCATCGGCAAAATCCGCCCCGGTTCGATCTGCAGCGTTTCTTTGCCATGCTTGTTGAGCACGATCCGCGGAGCCCGTTCACGAAACTTGGGATCCAGGTAATTGAGCCACAGGTCAGGCGGTTCCAGGACATGCCCGTCGGAGTCAATTACGTTGAGTGTGCGAGCCATAAATTTACCCCCGGAACTTTTATGAAAAGCGCGCCAGTAAGGCAATAAACCTGATTGCAGGATTAGTTTCCCGCAGCCGGTTTTGCAAGCGCATAGACTTGGCAAAAATCGCGGGCGGGGACGCCCGCGCCAATGAATCAGATTCATTTGCTCGCAAAATGGATTTGTTGCTGAATGATTTTGTTTGAGTGAGTGGCGCGGGCGTCCACGCCCGCGATTTCTCCCGTCGGCCTTTCCGCCGCGGACGATATTACAGGCCACTCATTCAACGCCGCTATGATTCCAGCCCGCCTTGCCGCGAAACGTGCGTTCTGAAATAAGAAAGATAGCGATTTAAAATAAGCACACCGGGTGAAGCGGCGCCTGCCGCTCGCCACGCGACTCAGGAGGTAGGGACCCATGCAATATGATCTGATCATTCGCAACGGCATGGTCGTCGACGGTTCGGGGATGGGCCGTTATCGCGCCGACGTGGGCATTGCCGAGGGCCGCATCGCGACCATCGGCAAAATCCGCGAGCAGGCGCGCGAGGTAATCGACGCCGAGGGTCACATCGTGGCTCCGGGCCTGATCGACGCGCACACTCACATGGACGCCCAGGTCTTCTGGGATCCGATCGGCTCCTGTTCATGCTGGCACGGCGTCACTTCGGTGGTGATGGGCAACTGCGGTTTCTCTTTGGCGCCCTGTGCGGAGAAGGACAAGCTGCTAGTGATGCGCAACCTCGAGCGCGCCGAGGATATTGCGCCGGAAGCGATGGAGGCCGGGATCAAGTGGTCGTGGGAGACCTTCGCCCAGTACCTCGACGCGGTTGACCGCACCCCCAAGGGAATCAACTACGCGGCCTACATGGGGCATTCCGCGCTGCGCACCTACGTGATGGGTGAGCGGGCGTTCACCGACGAAGCCACGCCCAACGATCTGGAAGCGATGAAACGCGAAGTGCGCGACGCGATCCGCGCCGGCGCGATTGGCTTCACCACCTCGCGCACGCGCAATCATCAGACGCCCAACGGTAAGCCGGTCGCGAGCCGCCTGGCCAACTGGGAGGAGATTCGGCAACTGGTCGGCGTGATGGGCGAGCTTAACGCCGGGGTATTCGAAATCGCGGGTGAAGACACCGGACTAAATCCCGAGCGTATTCGCGATTACCTCGAGCGCCTCAAGGCGCTGGCCGTGGATACCGGTGCGCCGGTTACCTTCGGCATCTTCGCCAACCGCAAGGCGCCCGACTATTGGCGCCATTACTTCAACCTCGCTGACGAGACCGCGGCCGCCGGCGGACGCATGTTCGTGCAGATGCTGGCCAAGAGCGGCGGCCTGATTCTCTCCTTCGAAACCCATCTGCCGTTCGATCGGATGCCGGTATGGCGCGACATCCGCAAGCTGCCGCTGGCCGAACAGGAAGCGGCGCTGCGCAATCCCGAGATCCGCGCCAAACTGGTCGCGGCCGCGCATGAGGATGCGCGGACCGAGCAGACCCGCGCGGTCGGCGCTGAACCGCGCGTGGCCAGTTACAAGTCGATGTTCGTAATGGAGCGGGCTTTGCCGCCCTACCGCTCGATCGCGCAATTGGCGCAGGAGCAAGGCAAGGATCCGGTCGAAGTCATTATCGACACGGCCGTGGAAAAGCACCTGAAGCAATTCTTCGTTCAGACTATCGCCAACGACGACCTGAACACGGTGCTCGAGATGATGCGCCATCCGCGTTCCGTTCCCACCTTCACCGACTCGGGCGCCCACGTTTCGCAACTGATGGACGCATCGATGCATTCCTTTGTGCTGAGCTACTGGGTGCGCGAGAAGCAGGCCCTGACGCTGGAGGAAGCGATTCGGATGATGACCTTCGTCCCAGCCTCCCATTGGGGACTAACGGGGCGAGGTCTGCTGCGCGAAGGATGGGCGGCGGACGTAACAATATTCAACCCCGACACCATCACGCCGCAACTGCCGGTGCTGGCGCATGACCTCCGGCCGGCGCGCCGCGGCTCAAGCAGAAGTCGACCGGCATTTTAGCCACCGTGGTCAACGGCGAAGTGTTGATGCGAAACAACGAACATACCGGCGCGCTGCCCGGCAAGTTGATGCGCAACCGTTTGGCGGCAAACGGCAACCGCTGAGTGCGCTAAAGCGGATTGGAGACTTGTCGAGAACTGTTTAAGCTTTGAAAATCCCACGCGTGGAATTGGCTGGCGAGGATCTGGACAAGGATCAGATCGATACCCTCTCCCTTCCTCTCCCGTGGAAGAACGGGAGAGGGCACAGAAAGTGCGCATTCGGCATATGCTTCGCCCATACATCGACAGTCCCGAACTCCAGGGCCGCGCCGCGCTAACCCGTAATTTCAGGAGGTAACTTCCACGATGCCTGCATCACACTTTTTTGCTCAAGATCCCGCCGAGGTTGGTTTGGATCCCGCCAAGGTTCAAGCCCTGATGGACCGGGCCGAGCGGGACATTAAGGAAGGCGTCCTGCCGGCCTCTCAGATCGCAATTGCGCGCAAGGGCAAGATCGGCGCGATGCGCAGCTTCGGCAAAGTGACATTGGGCCGGGTGGAAAAACCCGCCACCAACGACACGCTGTTCATTATCATGTCCGCCACCAAGGCGATCGTGGCGTCGTGCGCTTGGCTGCTGATGCAGGAAGGCAAGCTGGATCTACGCGAACGCGTCGCCGATATCGTGCCGGAGTTCGGCACCAACGGCAAAGAGGTGATCACGGTCGATCAACTCCTCAGCTATACCTCGGGATTTCCCAATGCGCCTTACGCGCAGAAGGAATGGCTGGACCGCGAGAAGCGGCTGGAACGCTTCGCCAAATGGCGGCTGGAATACGAGCCGGGCACCAGATTCCATTACGCGCCGACCTCCAACATGTGGGTGCTGGTGGAGATCATCGAGCGGCGCGGCGGCCAGGATTTCCGCGAGTTCGCGCGCGACCGCGTGGCGAGTCCGTTGGGGCTGCCCGATCTGATGCTGGGGATCCCACGCGCGCAAAGTTCACGCGTCGCCGACGTGACTTACGTCGGGCAACCGCCGACGATCGAGGAGTATCGTAAGGCCGGGCTTTCCGGGAAGATTCTGGCGGTCGAAACCGAGGTCACCGAGAGTGCGATCCTGGGCTTCAACGACCCCTTGGTGCGCGAATCCGGCGTGCCGGGCGGCGGCGGAATCATGACGGCGGGCGACCTTGCCCTGTTCTATCAGGCTTTGCTCCACGACGGCCGCGCCGCCAACGGCACCGAGATGTGGAACCCGGAGATACTGCGCATGGCCAGGCAGGTGCGCACCGGCAACTTCATTGACCCGCGCAACGGCTTCAAGAGCAATCGCGGACTGGTAATCGAAATCGCCGGCAACGACGGACACGCCAACGTGCGCGGGTTCGGACGGACCAACTCGCCCGAGGCTTTTGGCCATCCCGGGGCCGGCGGCCAAATCGGATGGGCCGATCCGGCCAGCGGCATCTCACTTAGCTATCTGACCAACGGCTTCGATCGCAACGACTTGCGCGAAGGCCGCCGGATGGTGGCGATTTCAAGCCTGGCCGCACAATGCGCCAACTAGCGACAACGCCACTGAAACGCGCTACCTTGAGTATGTTCACCTCCACCTCAGTCGGGAGAGGATTAACTCGAGGGTCACCGGACCCCTCAGCGACGGCAAGGAGACGCCAATGCAGTACGACGTGATCATTCGCAACGGCACCATCATCGACGGCTCGGGGATGTCGCGCTTTCGCGCGGACCTTGGCATCGTGGGCGACCGCATCGCGACCATCGGAAAAATCCGCGAGCAAGCCCGCGAAGTGATCGACGCTGAAGGACACGTCGTCGCCCCCGGCTTTATCGACGTCCATACCCACATGGACGCGCAGGTGTTCTGGGATCCCATCGGTTCCTGCTCGTGCTGGCACGGTATCACTACCGTCGCGATGGGCAATTGCGGCTTCTCTCTGGCCCCGTGTGCGGAAAAAGACAAGCTGATGGTGATCCGCAACCTCGAGCGCGCCGAGGACATCTCCCCCGAGGCGATGGAAGCGGGAATGAAATGGTCATGGGAGACCTTTCCCCAATACCTCGACGCCGTTGACCGCACTCCCAAGGGAATCAACTACGCGCCCTACGTCGGCCATTCGGCGCTGCGCACCTATGTGATGCGCGAGCGCGCGTTCACCGACGAAGCTACGCCCGCCGACCTGGAAGCGATGAAGCGCGAATTGCGCTCGTCGATACTGGCTGGAGCGGCCGGTTTCACCACTTCGCGCACGGTCAACCATCAGACGCCCGACGGCGGTCCGGTTGCCAGCCGCTTGGCCAACTGGGACGAGGTCCGGCAATTGGTCGGCGTGATGGGCGACCTTAATGCCGGCACCTTCGAAATCGCTGGAGAGGACACCGGGCGTGACCCGGAACGGATCCGCGAATATCTGAACCGGCTCAAGGCGTTGGCGGTGGATACCGGCGTCCACGTCAGCTTCGGGATGAGCGCCAGCCGCAGGGCTCCGGATCTGTGGCGGTCCTATTTTGACATGACCAACGAAGCCGCGCTGGAAGGCGGCCGGATGTCCGTCCAGGTCCACAGCCGCTGGATTGCGAACGTGCAATCGTTCGAGACCACTACGCTGTTCGATCGGAATCCGGTGTGGCGCGAGTTCCGCAAATTGCCGCTCGCGCAGCAGGAGGCCGGCCTGCGCGACCCGGAGATGCGGCGCAAGCTGGTCGCGGCGGCATATCAGGATCCCGAGGGGCCGCGTGCGGTCGGAGCCGAGCCGCGCCGGGCGGAATTCGACTGGTTGTTCCTGATGGATCGGACCACCCCGCCCTATCGCTCGATCGCCCAAATCGCGGCGGAACGGGGCACGGACCCGGTCGAGACGATTATCGACCTGGCCCTGGAAAAGCATCTCAAGCAATTCTTCCTGCAGCCAATTACCAACGAAAATCAGGACGCCGTGCTGGAGATCATGCGCCATCCGCGCTCGGTGGTGACCTTCTCGGATTCCGGTGCGCATGTCTCTCAAATCATGGACTCCTCGCTCCAGACCCATCTGATTGCCTATTGGGTCCGCGAGCGGCAGGCCCTAACCCTGGAGCAGGCGATCCGGATGCTGACCTTCGTGCCGGCCTCGCATTGGGGATTTACCGGGCGCGGTCTGCTGCGCGAAGGCATGTTTGCCGACGTGATTGTATTCGATCCGGACACCGTCAAGCCGCAGATGCCCGAGGTCACTTACGACCTGCCGGCGGGCGCACGGCGGCTCAAGCAGAAATCCTCCGGGATGGCCGCAACGGTCGTCAACGGTCAGGTTCTGCTGCGCAACAACGAGCATACTGGTGCGGTGCCCGGAAGGCTGCTGCGCAATCGGCTGACGGCCGCCGCCAACCTCTAATTCGTCAGAGTAATCGCCACTTCAAAAGCAGGAGCGCAAGGCCTCAGGCCTTGCGCTCCTGCGCGTTTGGGAGCCCTATGCCCAATCGCATTTTGAGCTGGCGAGGGCCCATGGCCTGAGTGGTAGGGTAAGAGTTGTGACCTATCATCCGACATCGGCAGGAATAGGAAGAGCCCGTTTCCCATATCCAAAACAGCAATCAATGCCATTGTGGTTGAGATTTGACATCGGTACCGATGGTCATGGCCTAGACAATAAAAAGCTGGAAGGCCTGACCACGAGGCCAATATTACTGTTGCGTCATGCCGACCTCGCTTAAAACCTCCGCTCCCCTGATTGCGATTGCCGGTGCCAGCGGCTTCGTTGGGCAGCGATTGGTGCGGCGGCTGGCTCGCGACGAGGTCCGAGTGCGCTCCCTGATGCGCCGCCCGGCGGCGCCGATCGCCAACGAAGAGGTAATACGCTTCGACCTGGCCGATCCGGCGGTCGTCAATAGCACCGCGCTGGAAGGTGCGCAGGCCGCCTACTACCTGGTCCACGCGATGATAGAGGGGCCCGATTTCGCCGCGCGCGACCGCGAGTATGCGCACCGGTTCGCCAGCGCCGCGCGCCGAGCGCAAGTTCCGGCCGTAATCTATCTCGGTGGACTATATCCCCGGGGCATCGAGGGTCTGTCGCAGCATCTGCAAAGTCGCCGCGAAGTCGGCGAGATCCTGATTGGCGAGTGCGGCGCGATCGCGATACGGGCCGGTATCCTGGTGGGACGCGGCAGCGCCGCCTTCGAGATTATGCGCAGTCTCGTCTCCCATCTACCGGTCATGATTACTCCGAATTGGGTCTCGAGCCGATGTCAGCCGATTGATGCCGATGACGCAATCGAGGCCTTGGCGCGCGCTCCCAAACTCCACGGCGCACGCGAAGTCGATCTGGTCGGCCCCGACATCCTTAGCTATCGCGCGATGATGGAGGCGACGGCCGAAGAACTCAACCTGCGCCGCCTGATCATACCGGTTCCGGTCTTCAGCCCCTCCCTATCCTCGCACTGGCTGCGCTTTATCACCGACGTGCCGCTGCCGGTGGCGCGCGCTCTGATTCAAAGTCTACATCAGGACGCTATCGCCGACGGTCCGGATTTGTGCGCCGAGGTCGGGATCAACCCAATCGGCTTCCGGGCGGCGCTACGACGCGCGCTGGCCGATCGAGGTTCGGATGGCGCCGATTGAGCGCGAAACTGGCCACGGCAGATGGGAGGGCGACGAGTACTTTCTCAGCCAGGAGTTTCTGTTCAGCGCGCCGCGCGCATGGCTTGACGCGCCGGCGATCCTGCGGGAAGCGGACACATCGGTCAACGAGCGCAGCCGCGCCGCAACGCTGTGGCTCGCACGATGGCGCGGCGACAGTCTGATGCTCGGGCCGATTTGTATCCTGCGTTTCGGTCCCCTACGGGTACATGGCGTCGCGGGCTTCACCGCGGCTGCCGAGCGCGCTATCGATGGCGGACTCATCGCGCGCCGACCCGGCGGTACGATGTGGTATCGCGTCCGCCGTGATGACAACGACCTGCTCCTGACCACTGGGTTAGCGGGGTTTATCCCGCGCCTGCCTCGAATCGCCTTCCAGATGCTCCAATCACCCCTGCATCGCGCGACCATCCGGCATGCAATGCGCCACCTCGCCGCCCTCCTCGATTAGTGGGGCATGGTCGCGACATCTGGCGACTGGAAAAACTGCCAGTTACACGCCAATTCCGAAAGTACGATTACGGGAGAAATCAGCCCAACAGGGATATTGAGCCGTGAACGCCTCTCGATTCAGTCCAATTTTACCCGCTTATACGAATCGGCATGGGTCTTGCGTTACCCATGTAACAAGAAACGCGTTGCCGATTTCGAAGGGCAGTTCAAAAGATCGCCTTTTCGCCGCAATCGTGCCACGCCGGGGAGGTGTTTATGTCTTCTAAATCGATTGTTCGAAAAACCATGGTCACACTCGCCGCTGGAGTGTGTGCCGGGTTGTTTGCCAGTTCTCTCCCGGCATATGCGCAGGTGCAGGTGCTGGGCGCCTCGCCGCCGGTGGAGGATTCGGCACCTGTTGCGCCACCCTCCAAGCGGTTGGTACTCCATGACGTGCGCGTGGAAGGGCCAAGCCTCTCGGTTGCGCCGTCTTCACGCCCGGTGCTGGATTATGCGGTTCAAATACTCGAGCAGTACCCGGACACCCGGGTCTATATCAGCGGCCAGGGCGACAACGCGACGGTGCGGACCGCGGCCGAGGCGGTGACACGCTATCTTTCGCAACGAGGCATTCCGTCTAATCGCCTGGTTCTGTCAAACCCCACGAATTCTGTACAAGTTGATCAACGCAACCCGTCCGCGGCCGAGGCCGACGTGGTCGTGCTGAACTTTACCGTGCCAAGCTAAACCGCCTGTTGAAACAATCTGGCAGGAAAAATTTGCCAAAAATCACTAGATAATTTCCACCACCACCCAACCAGGCGCCGCGCGCGGGCCCACACGCGCGCGGCGCACCCTTCCCTACTCACGGATCTCTCGATTAAGCTGCTGATATCCAGGTTCTCAAGGATCGGCGCGGCGTCGTTCGCGATGAGCATAAACGCAATCGCGACGCCGCTCGGCATGCTTGGAGTACGCGTGATGGGTTCCGAATTTGACGTGATCGTCGTGGGCGGCGGCAATGCGGCGCTCTGCGCGGCGTTGGCGGCGCGCGAAATCGGGGCGCGGACGTTGGTGCTGGAATGCGCCCCTGAGCCGGAGCGCGGCGGCAACAGCCGCTTCAGCGCCGGCGCGATGCGCGTAGCTTATAAGGGCGTCAACGATCTGGCCCGCCTGATGCCCGATCTGACTGACGAAGACAAAGCGATTACCGATTTCGGCGCTTATCCAGAGGACCAGTTCTATGACGACCTCTGCCGCGTAACTCAGTATCGCACCAATCCACAACTGGCTGAGACATTGGTCACGCGCAGCTTCGAAACCATGATGTGGATGCGCGGCATGGGGATCCGCTTCGCGCCAATTTATGGGCGCCAGGCGTTCAAAATTGATGGCCGGTTCAAATTCTGGGGCGGACTCACGGTTGAAGCCTGGGGAGGCGGGCCGGGGCTGATCGACGCATTGTATTCCGCCGCTGAGCGCGCCGGCATCGAGGTGTGGTACGGCAGCCGCGCCCGAGCCCTGATCCATGACGACAATGGGATTCGGGGCGTAATGGTACGCGGCGGCAACAAAACCATAATGGCAAGAGCAAGGCGGTAATTCTTGCCTCGGGCGGCTTCGAGGCCAACGCCGAAGCCCGGGCGCGCTACCTGGGGCCGGGATGGGATTTGGCCAAGGTGCGCGGTACGCGCTTCAACACCGGCGACGGCATCCGGATGGCGCTCGAAATCGGCGCGATGCCGTATGGCAACTGGTCCGGATGCCACGCCGTGGGATGGGACCGCAACGCCCCTGAATTCGGCGATCTGGCGGTTGGCGACGGATTCCAGAAGCACAGCTATCCCTTCGGGATCATGGTCAATGCCCGAGGCCGGCGTTTCGTCGATGAAGGCGCCGACTTTCGCAACTATACTTATGCCAAATATGGCCGTGCGATCCTGGAACAGCCGGGGCAATTCGCCTGGCAGGTATTCGATCGCAAGGTGACCCATCTGCTGCGCGACGAGTATCGCATAAAGGGCGTCACCAAGGCCGTCGCCGAGAGCCTCGAAGCGCTGGCTTCGAAGCTCGAAGACGTCGACCCGCGTGGATTCCTGGACGAGGTGCGTGCGTATAACGCCGCGGTCGCCGTCGACCAGCCCTTCAATCCCAACATTAAAGATGGCCGCTGCACGCGCGGCTTGCCGATTGAAAAGAGTAACTGGGCCAATACGATTGACGCCGCGCCATTTGAAGCCTACGCGGTTACGTGTGGTATCACTTTCACCTTTGGCGGCCTGCGCGTCGACCACGACGCCGGCGTTATCAATACGGATGGCCTGCCAATCGCGGGCCTTTACGCAGCAGGCGAACTGGTCGGAGGAATCTTCTACTTCAATTACCCGGGCGGCACCGGCTTGATGTCGGGCTCGGTCTTCGGACGAATCGCCGGCCGCGCCGCCGCCAGCTTCGCGCGCGCCGGACCGACATAATCGCTACAGCCTGTTTGGCCTCGCGGTACAGGCTTTCTGCCCGAATCTTTTCACTTCCCCAAAGGTTGTCTGGGGACGACGGGCGGGAAATAAGTCTAACAAGTCCGAACCAGCGGGGCGGGGCATCCCTACACAAGCGTTAACCTAACGACCTCTCCGCGGGTTCCAGTGGGCGGCTAATGTTAGTGGGGCGGGCGTTCCCGCCCGCCCCTTGGTTTGATACGAATTTGATGGCGGCCGAGGAAAAATGATCGCTGAGATTCGGTTGCCGGGACGGCCGGCGGTTGAAGCCGTCGACCGCCCCGCAACGGAGCGCCTTACTGGGCGTCGGGCTTGCTGGCCAACGGCACCAATTGCGCGATTTGGCATTGAACGAGCGCGTGAAGTTTGTTGTCCACCTGGAAAAACCTGGTCACGGTGATTCCGGGTAGTGCGGCGCGAAATTTGGGCACGTACTCTTTTTGCACATCCAGCCGGTCCTGATTGACCTGCATGACTTCGTCGAGCTTTTGGTTGGCTTGGGCATCGGTCAGGTTTTGATAGTTCTTCGCGTAGTCCTTGATCTCCTGGGCGTGGCGCTTGTCAACCTTATCCATTGCGTCTTCGTATTGCTCGAAAAGCGGCCAAAAAGCCTTGGCTTCGGCGGGTGTGAGCTTCATATTGGCGCCGATGATCGCCTTGCGTTGAGCGCGCAATGCGGCAATATCCAACTGCTTCTGGCTCGGTGGATTGTCCTGTGCCGCCACCGCCCCGCTGAGCAGGCCTATCATCACCGCCACCGCCATCCAGGCGCTTAAGTACCGCGCTACTTTCATTTGCAAACAACCTCCATGGTAGTCAGAATTCGCCGCGGCATGGTCGCCCATTTCGCCGCCCCGGTCAAGGCTACTCTAACCGAAGCGGATGAAACAGCCGTCAAGCCAAAGAAGTTTACCTTGCCCTCCGGCCTTCGCTGGCAATAAATAGGTCACCCGCACAACAATAAGCACGGCGCTTTATCGGACTTCATAGTCATCCCGATGGCGCCATGCCAATCACGTGGGAGGATCAAAACATGCTCAAAGAGTTCAAGGCGTTTGCGATGCGCGGCAGCTTTGTGGACATGGCGGTCGGAATTGTTATTGGGGCCGCCTTCGGCAAGATCGTCAGTTCCTTTGTCACCGATATTTTTATGCCGCCCTTGGGGTTGATCCTGGGCCGGATGGATTTCAGTAACTACTACTTAAACTTTTCCGGAAAACCCTATGCGTCGCTCGCCGCGGCCAAGACCGCCGGCGCCGCAACCCTCAATTACGGCCTGTTTATAAACAACATCATTGACTTTGTTATCGTGGCATTCGCGATGTTCCTGGTAGTGCGCCAGATCAACCGGATGATGCCGGCACCGCCGGCAACGCCCAATACCAAGGCTTGCCCCTATTGCGTGTCCGTGATTCCGATTAACGCTATCCGGTGCCCCAATTGCACCTCTGAGCTGAAGCAGGCGGCCTAAGCGCTGAGGTGCGCGGCAACAGCAAGCTTTACTTTGGCGAGCGCGCGCTTAGCGGTGGTTCCCCGGTAAGTATCGCGAGGGCGCGGGTGGCGGCGGCAAGCGACCGGCGGCGGATCGCGTCGGGAAAGTCCGTTTCTCCGCGCCAGAACGGAAACGCTCCGAGCCGCCGTACGATTGGCGCGGGCTCATCAACGGGAGCAACCTCGCCGTAGCGTTGATCCGGTATCGTTGCTCCGCGCCAGAAGCGCCGCGGGTCGGCGGTTAGCGGCTGGGCCGCGCCGGCTTCGAGCCCGGCCGGCGACGTTGGCGCCAGAGGTCGAATGTCCGGGGGATTGCCGAGTAGCGCCATGAATTCATCGCGGCCCAGTCCGCGCAGCGTCATCAGCAGGAACGGATCGCGATCGAATTCCTCTGCCAGAATGTAGTAAACCGCCGCAATATGTTTGCATGGGTTGGAGGAATCCGGGCATGAGCAATGGGTTATCAAATCGTCGCGGATTCGCGGAAACAGCGGTGCACCGGCGCGCGCGAAGCATTCCTCCACTTGCGGCGGCAGCTCTCCGGCGATCAACCGGGCCGCGGTTGAGATATCGGCACCAAGCGCGTCGGCGAGCTTGCGCCGCTGCGCGGCATCGATCTTTCGCAGCGACATTCTCACCGTGTACGGGTCGGCCCTGGATCCCTGGACAGCCGCGCTGACCACCCCCGGCGTAATATCGAGCTGGACCACCTGGCCCTTCCTTGCGTAGGAGCGGCCCCGGGTCAGGCGGGTTCCGAGGCCGAATGATTCCAGCGCCGCGATCCATCGGTGCCCCCACCATTGGGCGGCAAAGGCGCCGCGCTGGCTGCGCGCCTTGATTCCTCCCTTGGCTGGTCGCGGACGCGAGGGCGGAAAGTAGCGCCGATAACCGTCGTCGCCGTCATCATCCCAGGGTTTCCATGCCATCGCGTTAGCCCGTGCCCTTGTTCAAAGCCCGTTGCCGCTTCATCCTCACTGCGCAACCGCGTCGGCGCGCAGCGTCAGCAGGTCGCGCAATTCGGTGGTCGAAAGCCGGGTCAACCATTCCTCACCGCTGCCGACCACCGATTGTGCCAGGATTTTTTTCTTTTCGATAATCGCATCGATCTTCTCTTCGAGGGTGCCGGCGCACAGAAATTTGTGTACCAGCACCCGCCGGTGCTGGCCAATCCTGAAAGCGCGGTCGGTGGCCTGGTTCTCGACCGCCGGATTCCACCATCGATCGAAATGGAAGACGTGACTGGCCGCAGTCAGATTAAGACCTGTACCTCCGGCCTTGAGCGACAGCACAAAGACCCCCGGACCCTGCGCTTCGGCCTGCTGAAAGCGCGTGACCATCTGATCGCGTTTGAGCTTGGCGACGCCACCGTGCAGGAACAGAACCTCGCGCCCGAACAGCGCCTCCAGGTGGCGCCGGATAATGTCGCCCATCTCCGCGAATTGGGAAAAGACCAGCGCGCGCTCGCCACTTTCGATTACCTCTTCGATCATCTCGGTCAGCCGGGCGAGCTTTCCGGAGCGACCCGCGATTGCGGAGTTGTCGCCCAGGAATTGCGCCGGATGATTGCACACCTGCTTAAGCCGCGAGAGCGTGGCCAGCACCAAGCCCTTGCGCTGGATGCCTTCGGCGTTTTCCAACTCCGGCAGCGCCTGCGCGACCACCGCCGCATAAAGCGAGGCTTGCTCCTGGGTCAGCGTGCAGTAGACCGTCATCTCCAGTTTCTCGGGTAAATCGGCGATCACGGTCTTGTCGGTCTTGAGCCGGCGCAGGATGAACGGGCCGGTCAGCGACTTCAGCCGCTGCGCGGCTTGCTGATCGTTGGAGGCCTGAATCGGCACCAGGAAGCGGCGTTTGAACTCGGTCCGGTTGCTGAGCAGTCCAGGATTGAGAAACTCCATCAACGACCACAGGTCGCCGACATGATTCTCGACCGGAGTTCCGGTCAGCGCGATCCGATAACCGCTGTCGAGTGTGCGCGCGGCGCGGGCCTGCTTGCTCTCGGGATTCTTGATGTTCTGGGCTTCATCCAAAACGACGCCGGACCACGGGACCTGCGCCAGCGCCGTCGCGTCGCGTTGCATCAGGCTGTAGCTGGTGAGCACGATATCATATCCCTTAAGGCTTTTGGGCAACGTTTCGCCCCGGGCGCGCTCGCTTCCATGATGCACCAGCACGCGCAGGCCTGGAGTGAAGCGGTGCGCCTCATGCTGCCAGTTGGAAATTACCGATGTGGGGCAGACCAGCAGGACCGGTCCGTTCGCCCCCTGTTGCCGCTCGCGCTGGATATGCACCAAGGTCTGAATGGTCTTGCCCAGACCCATGTCGTCAGCCAGGCAAGCCCCCAAGCCCCATCGGTGCAGGAAACCCAACCATGAATATCCACGGTGCTGGTAGGGGCGCAGTTTGCCGCAGAAACCCGGCGGCGGTTCCAGCTCTTCGATCTGCTCTCGAACTGAAAGCCGCTCGATAAGTCCGGCCAGCCAGCCCTCGACGGCAACCGGTCCACCGTCCGAACCCTCACCATCCGTGCCGCCGAGCGCAATTGCCAATGCCTCACGTGCGCTGATCCTGCTGGCGCCGCGCTGCATCCGGGCAATCGCTTCGCGGATTTCCTGCGCGTTGAGTAACACCCATTGTCCGCGCATCTTGACCAGCGGGGTTTTGAGCCGGGCCAAGGCGCGCAACTCCTCGGGCGACAACGGCTGGTCTCCAATCGCCGCTTCCCAATTGACCTCGACCAGATCAGCCAGCGAGAGTCCGGCGCCCGACGACATCGCCGGCGACTTCACTTTCGGGCGCGTGCTTAGCCGCAGCTTGGTGCCCTTGCTCGACCATGAGGCTGGCAGGATGATTCCGAAGCCCGCTTGCTCCAGGGTCCCCGCCTGTTCGGTCAGAAACCGCGCGGCGCCGGCCGCGTCGAGTTCGTGAGCGTCGGGAATGCCGCCGCGCAGGCTCTCTTCGATCGGCGGGCAAATCCGCGCCGCCTCGGCCAGCGATTGCAGCAAAAACTCCCGCACCTCGAAGCCGCCGCGCCGAAATGGCGCCGCTTCGCGCCCGCGCGCCGACCAGGCCTTGGATGCCAGCACCAGCAGACTCGGGTCATCGTAAGCCTGGAGCAAATAACGCAACCGCCATGGGCGCTCCGACGCCGAGCTGTCGTACAGCACCCGCTCTGCCGTATCGCTCACAATCGCTTCCGGCTCTTCCAGGCGCAGGCACAAGCGGAACGGACTAGCTGCGCCAATCGCGATCGGCCGCCACCACGCTTTGACCCGTTGGCGCAACTGATCGATTTCGGCTCGCTCGCCGTGCAGGGTCGGATCGGGGCTCTCCAAAGCGTGGAGCCATTGCGCATCTATACTGTCAAACGGCCCGCGGATTCCGCCGGATTCCCTCGTGCGCGCTAATTGATCGACCACGCGCTCGATGAAGGCCGACAGTACTGTGCCGGGTGCCGCATCGGCAGAGCTCTCAGCGCGGCCCACGGCCCGGCAGGCGTCGGGCATCGCCGCCGCAAGCTGGGTAATCGCCTGCACGCCCGCATAGGTCGGCGCCGGGCGCCATCGCGCGAGTAACGCGCCCTTCTCTTCAACGATATCAGGCAGAAAATGCTGGCGCGCAACGATCGCCGCCGCCAGACGCATCGCCGCGGCCCAGTAAGCCAGGTCATCACCAACGATCACGCCGGCCGACAGCGTATGGCGGCCGATGCAACCGCACAGCAGCTCGATAACTTCCGGCCACGATGGCACTACGGCGTCAATGGTCCACGGCCTCAAGCCGGCTTGTTCGATCGCGCGGGGAGGATCGGCGATCAGTCCACTCGACGCAATCGGAAAGCCATCAAGCGAAGGCAGCCATACCAACGCGGGCTCAACGCACAAATCCGTTTTCGCTATACCGCTGCGCTCAAGGGCGGCGATCAGGCTTTTGCCACCCGGGTCGTAAGGCGAACGCGCTGCCGCATCCCGGCTCCGTTTGCCGCGTACGCGCAGCTCGGGCACAACCAATTCCGGCCGGGTTTCCGCCCACAGCACAAGGCGGCCACGGTCAAACGATGCGTGCAGGAGCATCGGCTCAGGAAACGGGCGCGTTGCATTTACGGCAGCAGCCGCGCCGATCGCCGGGACCGCAGATCTGGGCGACGAGCTGTGGCGCAACCGCTTGGGTACCAGAGTGTTAAGAATCGACGATAGAGCTGAAGTTTTACGCACGCGCCAAGGCCCTGACCACTACCATTGTGCGGTCAGTGTGCCGCAACTCGCAGCGGCGATACCAGCGCAGGGCAATTGTTACGTTGGGGCAAATCCACAGCCTTCGCTGCCGGCCAGGTTCGGCTATCTCTGTTCAGGTTTCAGTACTATGAGAAGGGCGTGATTAGTAGCGGAGCAGCCTGCTTGCGCAAGCAGAACGCAGATGTGGAGTTGGGAGCAGAGCCTAAGGGATTACTGCCCGCGCGCACTCGCTGGCCGCAATCCCCTACGCACCGCCTAGGCGGCGAGCAGCAAGCCCGGTTGCGCGGCGGGCCGAAAGGCTGGCCGCGCAACCGGCCGCAGCCGCACCACTCTACCGCCACCACGCGGCGGGCACGACCCCGTCACACGAAGTACCAGCAGCGGTGCCCACAATTTCGGTATCACCCAGCAATTCACAGCACAGAACCCCGCCAGCACCAAGCTCATACGGCAACTCCTTTGCACCCGCAAATCCGCGAGCAACCGCCCTGCATCACAAGCAATTTCCGATCCAATGAAACTTGCGTGTTCTCTTTGCCTTTTCGGAGCCGGTTGCCCCGGCAAAATGCGAATGCACAACAAACTGCAATAATCAGGTTTTAGAAGTCTAGGACAACCACGAGCAAAAAGTAACGCAAACTTAAAAAAGCTCGCGGCGGCGATTCCGTCAGGCCATCCCGTCCTGATACCCAGGTTGTCCGTCTGTTATATGATACTCTTGGGTAGTTTAGCGCCGCAACCTGACCTTCTGCCAAGCTTGCTCACGCCGAGTTTGGACGCGACCGCCGTTCCAATTGGCACGCGATCGAGCGCGCAATAGGAATCCTTGTAACGCTCGGGGGCGACGAACTTGCCCCCACAGCAAGCGCATCGGCGTACCACTTCGCCCTCGTTGAGTAACGGCCGCAGCGCCTTGACCGTCGCCTCTTCCTGTGGCGAGAGATCCGGGGGCACCGAATGCACCGGATTGGGCCGCAGAGCGACCGGCTGCGGCGGACGGAGCTGGGCAAGGTTCGCTTGGGAGCTGGAGGGCCGCGCCAGCGCTCTGCCGGTATCGGCTGCCGCTTTCGCGGCCTCCAACGCCAAGCGGTCCGCGCGTTGGTTGAGCTTGTCGCTGCCATGCCCCCGGACCCATTCGAACTTGACTTTGCGCCGCGCGATTTCGACGTCGAGGTCCTTCCATAGGTCGACGTTGGCGTTTCGCTTCCAGCCGAAATTGATCGATTTGACCAGATACTGGCTATCGCTGCGCAGAACCACCCTGGCGCCCGGCGGCAAACCGCCGCAATGCCTCGATCGCTGCGGTCAATTCCATGCGGTTATTGGTGGTCTGGGGATCACCACCGGAATATTCGCGCTGTGAGCCATCGGGCTCCACGATCACGACGCCCCAACCACCCGGTCCGGGATTGCCCAGGCACGAGCCGTCGGCGTAGGCCAGGATTTCCGATTCTGTGCGGCTCGCCCTCACCGTGCACTCCGCCCCGTGGCCGCGAGCAACCGCTCAAACTGGTTCATATAATGCGCGGCGGCGATCGACCAGGAAAAGTTCGCGGCAAAACAATTCGCCATCAGGCGCTGCCACGCCGCACGATCCTCAAAAAGCTGTACCGCGCGCCGCATCGCGGCGATCAACTCCGGCCCTTCATATCGGATGAATACGAAGCCGTTGCCGGAACCGCTGATGGGATCGAATTCGCTAATCGTGTCAGCCAGTCCGCCGGTGGCGCGCACCACCGGCGCCGTACCGTACTTGAGCGCATACATCTGGGTCAGACCGCAGGGCTCGAACCGCGACGGCATCAGGAACATATCGCATCCGGCCTGGATCTGATGGGCCAGCTCGTTGTCGAACGCGGTCGTGAGCCGCAGGCGCTCCGGATGCGCCCTTTCGAAATCCCGCAACCGCGCCTCGATCTCCGGTTCGCCGTCGCCGAGGATTGCAAGATCGATCTCTAACGCTATCAGTTCATCCAACGTCTGAACCAGCAGGTCGAAGCCCTTTTGAGCCGTCATCCGCGATACCATCCCGACCAACGCCCGGCGCGAGTTCAGCGGCAGCCCCAGACGCTCGCGCAGCGCCCGCGCGCAGACCGCCTTGCCGCTCGGATCTTCGGGCGTATAAGCGCGCCGCGATATGGTTATCGGTGGCCGGGTTCCATTCATTGTAATCGGCGCCATTGAGAATACCTACAAAACGTTCGCCTTTGGCGCGCAACACCGCCTCCAGGCCGAAGCCGAACTGGGGATCGGTGCTCACTTCTTTGGCGTAGGTGGGACTGACCGTTGAGACGCCGTCGGATAAAATCACCGCGCCTTTCATCAGGTTGACCCGCCCGAAAAACTCCAGGAACTGCTGAGCTCAGGTATGAGCGATCGAGGTTGAGCAGCGCGAATTGGCCCGCTTCCAGGATGCCCTGAAAAGCCATGTTGTGGATTGTAAACAGCGCTACCGTGGGTTGGAACGCCGCGCGTAGCTCCGGATCGGCCCGCATCACGATTGGCAGCACCGCGCTGTGCCAGTCGTGGGCATGCACGACATCAGGCTTGATCAATTCGCGCAGTGCCAGCGCCACCGCGCGGCCGAAGAAGATGTAACGCTGGGCCGCGTCAGGGTAATCCCGGCCATCTTCGCCGTAGATGCCGTCACGGCCGAAATAGCCTTCGTGCATGATGAAGAAAATGGGCACGCCGCCGGCGCCGATCCCGCTCCGCACGCGGAAGTGCTCGCGGCCGGGCTCCGACCATCACGCTGTATTCGTCGCCGATCGCTTCGGTGGCCAGCACCGCCAATGCGGCTCTTATAGCCTGGAATCAGACGACACATACCCGCGCGCCACATCCTTCGAGTTCCACCGGAAGCGCACCAATTACATCAGCCAGGCCTCCAGCCTTGGCATAAGGGGTCATCTCGGCTGCGACGACTGCAACTTTCATAACGTCGGAAGCTTTTCGGAAGATGCGGCTCAGATGCGCGCGCGGCAAGGCCGGTCCGTGACCGGCGCCGCGTATCACAGTCCGGCCAATGTTGGAGCTGTCAATCAGGTCAAGCATCGCATCCGCGCATCATCCTCACGTTGTGAAGATACGCCCGGAAGCGATGACTGGAAAGGGAAGGCGCGAGCGGATCGGAGGAAAGCGCAAGCGCGCGACTGTTAACTGCAAAGCAGGCTTTTGGCCAAGCGCGCACTTGGCGGAGCTGTGCGAAGCTGAACTTCCCCTCTCCCAGCAATCAAACCTGGGAGAGGGGAAGTTAGAGTAGACACGTTTTAGTTCAGCACCGTCCGTTCGCCGGCGGGACCATGACCTTCGTGCGCGGCCGGCTGCGCAATTGCGCCGTCGCGCAGGGCATGGGAGAGCACCTCGTCGACGGTGTCAACGAACACAAACTCCAGCTCCTGGCGCAACTCGGGAGCGATGTCTTCCAGGTCGCGCTCGTTACGCCGGGGCAGAAGCACCGTGTGAATTCCGGCGCGGCGGGCCGCCAGCACCTTTTCCTTGATTCCGCCCACCGGCAGCACTTTTCCGCGCAAGGTGATCTCGCCGGTCATCGCCACATCGGGCCGCACCGGACGCCCGGTCAGCAGCGAGGCTAACGAAGCCGCGATTGTCACTCCGCCCGAAGGACCATCCTTGGGGATGCCGCCTGCGGGAACGTGAACGTGAATATCGGTTTTGTCAAAGAAATCCGGAGCGATCCCCAGACGGTCGGCGCGCGAACGGATATAGGACATCGCCGCTTGCGCGGACTCCTTCATCACGTCGCCCAGGCTGCCGGTCAGGGTCAACCCCTTCTGACCTGCCATCCGGGTGCTTTCGATAAACAGAATGTCGCCGCCGTTAGGCGTCCACACCATCCCGGTCGCGACCCCCGGTTCCTGGGTGCGCTCGGCCGCCTCGGAGAAGAATTTCGGCTTTCCGAGATAACGGTCCAGTGCCGCCCTTTCGACGCGCTCGGGCACCGCTTCGCCTTCGGTCAGCGCGCGCGCGACCTTGCGGCAGATCCGTCCTATTTCGCGCTCCAGGTTGCGCAGTCCAGCCTCACGGGTGTAGCTGCGGATGATCTCCATCAACGTGTCGGGCGGGAATTCGACCTTATAGTCTGAAAGCCCATTCTCGTTGAGTTGCTTGGGCACCAGATGGCGAATCGCGATCTGGACTTTCTCTTCGTCGGTATAGCCCGGCAGTTCCAGCACCTCCATCCGGTCGCGCAGCGCAGGCGGGATCGGATCGAGCATGTTGGCGGTGGTCAGGAACAGCACATTGGACAGATCGACCGGAACATCCATGTAATGGTCCACGAAGGTACTGTTCTGCTCCGGATCGAGCACTTCGAGCAGCGCCGAGGCCGGGTCGCCGCGGAAGTCCGTTCCCAGCTTGTCTACTTCATCGAGGATGAACAGCGGATTATTCGAGCCCGCGTTGCGCAGCCCCTGGACGATCCGTCCCGGCAACGAGCCAATGTAGGTCCGACGATGCCCGCGGATTTCCGCCTCGTCGCGAATTCCGCCCAGCGATAGCCGCTGGAACTTGCGTCCCATCGCGCGCGCGATTGAACGCCCCAGCGAAGTCTTGCCGGTCCCCGGAGGGCCGACGAAGCACAGGATCGGGCCCTTGGTGGTTTTCTTCAGTTTGCGCACCGCGAGAAATTCCAGGATGCGCTCTTTGATTTTCTCCAGGTCGTAATGGTCCTCGTCCAGAATCGTGCGGGCATGCGCGATATCGAGGTTGTCGTCGGTGGAAACCGCCCACGGCATGCTCACCAACCAGTCCAGGTAGGTGCGCACGACGGTATGCTCCGCTGACTCCGGCGGAATCATCCGCAGCCGCTCCAACTCCTTGTCGGCAGCCTTGCGCGCAGCCTCGGGCATGTTGGCCGCTTCCACCTTCTGCTCCAGATCGTCGATTTCGGCCGAGCGCGGATCGCCTTCACCCAATTCCTTCTGAATCGCCTTCAGTTGCTGGCGCAGGTAGAACTCGCGCTGGTTCTTGTTAAGCTCGGTCTGGACCTGACCCTGAATCTTGTGCCCAAGTTCGAGCAACTCGATCTCACGGTTCAGAATCGAGCTCAGCTTTTCCAACCGCCCCCGCACTTCCAGCGTCGAGAGCAGTTCCTGCTCTTCCTCGATCGCGATTTTCAGGTACGACGCAACCAGGTCAGCCAGCCGTCCCGGCTCGTGGATGTTCATCGCCATCACCTGGAGCTCATCGGGGAGATATGGCACCAGCGAGACGAACTTGGAAAACTGGCTCGCGACATGAGCCTGCACCGCGTCGATTTCCCGGCCCGTCGTCCTCGTTATCGGCAAGGCGTCCCACACGCGCTACGAAGTAAGGCTCGCTTTGAACGAATTCGAGCAGTTCAATCCGCGCCAAGCCCTGGACCAGGACGCGTACGCTATGGTCAGGATACTTGAGCATCTTCAGGATGCGGACAGCGGTGCCGCGCGAAAACAGCCCTTCGGACTGCGGGTTTTCTTCTTCGGGGTTTTTTTGAGTGGTCAGCGCGATAATGCTTTTCGCGCCCGGCAGATCCTCGATCAACTTGAGCGAAGCGGCGCGGGAAACTAAAAAAGGATGTATCTGGCCGGGAAAAATTACCAATCCACGCAAAGCCAGGACCGGTAATGTCGGAGGAATCTCGACAACGGCAACGTTTTCCTCGACATCGAATCCCTTTTCACCCTTACCTGTCGGATCAGGTTTATCAATCATGTGTTAGAATCAACCTCATAAGCGGCCTATCACCGCCGCGATCTGTTCTCCGTTTCCGGCCTCCCGGGTATTGTGGAAGATGCCGGGAGCTGAGTTAACTTGTAACGTCAATCTAACCATTGTAGTTGGTGTGCGCTACATGCGAGGAAAGACTTGGCAAGCAACCAATTCGCTAAGCTATTTACGATAGATGAGGCTAACGACCTGATTCCGCGTCTCGAAGTATTGGTGCGCCAACTGCAGGCCAATGCCAAGCAGGCCCGCGAGCGCGCGGCCCAGGCCGGCGTACAGGCGGACCTGGAGGAGATGTCGCGCTCCGACCCTGTGATTCGGGCGGTGATGCGCGAGATGTCCAAAGCCGCCCAGCAGATCCAGGACTTCGGCGCCTTTCTCAAAGACATCGATCTGGGCCTGGTCGACTTCCCGGGCGAGGTCGAGGGCGAAACCGTTTTTCTATGCTGGCAATATGGCGAACCCCGGATTGTCGCCTGGCATCGGACCGATGAGGGCTTCGGCAGCCGGCGTCCGCTGTCGGGAAGCCGCAAGGTCTACCTGAACTGATCGGCGGCGTCTAATCTGGAGGAGCTTATCATGGTGGCGCTATTCTTTTATCTGCTGGCGCTGGTTTGCTGGCTCGGGGGCATGATCACATTTGTATTTTTCACCGGCATGCTGTTTTCGCGCCTGCCAACGTCCGACGCCGGCAAGGTCGTGGGCGCGATTTTTCCCTATTATTACATCGCCGGCTACGTCGCCGGCGCAATTGGCGTCGTGCTCGCGATTTACTTCGCGGTCGGCGGACGCGGCCGGGCATGGTGGATCTGCTCGGCGGTGCTGCTCGCCGGCGCGTTGGCACTTACCGTTTACGCCGGAGCCGTAGTGCGGCCGAAGATCGAGACCGTGCGCAGCGTCTCTGAAGAGGCCAATCCCGATCCCGCCCGCAAAGGCCGAGTTCGACACACTCCACCGGCTCTCGGTTCAGCTCAACGGTGTGGTGATGGTGCTGGACCTGATAGCGTTGCTTGCCACCGCCGCCGCTCTAACCGCCTGAGGTGAAATGGCTGACTCCCGCTTCAAAGCTGTCGCGATCGATCTCTTCAATACGCTGGTCGAATGGGACCCGGCCGGGCTGCCTTCGTATCATTTCCGCGGCAAGCCCGTAAGCGGCACCATCCCGCTGGTGCTGCCGCATCTGCGCGAGGCCTTCGAAGGCTGGAATCACGACGAGGCCTATGTCGAGCACTACTACGCGGTAACGATGGAAATCGCCGCCGAGCGCGAGCGCCATGGTATCGAAGTGACCTGCCACGAGCGGTTTTTGCGCACGCTCAACCGGATCGAGCTGCCCTCCCAGCTGGAATTGGAGGAATTGGCCGAAACGATGCGCCGCACGCACATGAAGGCGGTGCGCCGGGTGACCTCGACGCCCGCCGCCAATGCCGATGCGGTGCGGCGGCATGGCGAGACATTATCGGATGGCGCTGCTGTCCAATTTCGACGATTCGCAAACCGGCCGCGAAATTGTCCACGACAGCGGCGTTGGTGATCTGTTCGAGCTGATCATAATTTCGGCCGACCTGGCGTTGCGCAAACCCAATCCGGCAATTTTCCTGCATTTGCTGGCGGAGATGAAGCTGCGCCCGGAGGAGGTCTTGTTCGTCGGCGATACTCCGCTCGAAGACGTGCTGGGCGCCCAGCGGGCGGGAATTCCGATCGCGTGGCTCTCGCACGGCCGTACTGAACTTCCATCCAGTGTGAATCCGCCCGACATAATCGTGGAAACCCTGGCGGATTTGCCGACCGCATTAGGAATCTGAAATGGCGCGCGTCACGGCTATCGCAGTGATCGGCGCCGGTGACGCGCCGCCCGAGGTACTCGAATTGGCGCTCGAGGCCGGACACGAAATCGCTGCGCGCGGCGCCACTCTCATCTGCGGCGGGCGCGGGGGCGTGATGGAGGCGGCGGCGCGCGGTGCGCGCCAGCGCGGCGGCCATACCGTGGGTATCCTGCCGAGCTATGACCGCGATAGCGCCAATCCCGCGATCGAATTCGCGATCGCCACCGGGATGGGCGAGGCGCGTAATGCGATAGTGGTCGCCAGCGCCGACGCGGTGATTGCACTGGCCGGCGAGGGCGGCACGCTGGCCGAGATTGGTTTTGCATTGAAGCTGGGACGTCCGCTGATCGCGCTAAAATCCTGGCCGCAACTCGACGGTCTGCATCGCGTTGACAACGCCGCCGCGGCGGTCACGATGGCGCTCGAGCTGGCGCAACGCGCCACGCAACCGGAGCTGATCTGCGATGGCCGATGAGTTCGACCTGACTTCAATCGAGCGCGCGCCGTTTTCTGCGCTGCTGGGACTTAAGATCGAGAGCGCCAGCAATGGTCAGGCGCGGGTGCGTATGCCGTTTCGTCTGAATATTCTCAACGAGGGCGGACCGCAGGCTCCGATTCATGGCGGTGCGATCGCCTCGCTTATCGACACCGCGGCGGTGACCGCGGTTTGGACCGCGCCTGGAATCGCGCAAAGCGCGACCATCGCGATGAGCATCAATTATCTCAATGCCGGCGTGCAGAGCGATTTGGTCGCGATCGCCAAAGTGCGCAAACGCGGCCGCCGAATCGTCAATCTGAGCGTCGAAGTGATCGACCAATCGGGCCAAGCTTCGATTGCGGACTCCGTTGGTGACTGTTCAGGGTTGGATAACGGATACGTGAGCGAACTCCTCGACTTCATCCGAACGCGCGCGGCGCCACATGGACTCAATCTGATCGCCGCGATTCCCGTGGATCGCTACGACGAGGCGGTGCCGGCTCAACTGCGTGCCTCGGCGATCGATCCGCACGCCCGTTCGATCGTGGTGATCGGCAATGGCGGTGGCGCGTTTTGGGAGGCTTACCAGCGACATCTGGACTTACGCAGCCCGACTGGGCACGGCGCGACAATCCGCTGGACGACTTCACCCGCGAGGTGGTGGAACGCGACGTGGCTGGTGCGCTCAGAGCGCGCGGTCTGCGATGCACCACCGTGTATCCGTTCGTCAGCGACGCCGGCAATTTGCATTTCATGGAATTGGGCAAGATCGCGGGAATCGGCGGCCCCAGTATCATCGGCGTGTTAATCCATCCGGTCTATGGCACCTGGATCGCGTTTCGCGCCGCCTTACTGATCGAAGAAATGCTCGACGAACCGGGCCCGGCGCTGAGCTTTGATCCGTGTCCGCGATGCGTACCACGAAGCTGTATCGCGGCTTGTCCGGTGGGAGCGGTCAGCGCCGGCGCAGGATGGGACTGCGGTCAAATGCGTCCGGCATCGGGTAGAGGCCGACCCCGATTGCAACGCCGGATGTTATTCGCGCCTTGGTTGCGTGATCGGTCCGGAGCATCGTTATCCCGACGACGAGCTGCACCATCATCAGGAACGCGCCCTGCGTTCGATGGGCGAATACTATCGCTCAAAGTGGGGTCCCCGCTGAATCTGCGAACCGGCTGCTGACCAAACATCTCCAGAAAATTTTTTAACCACCCTGCCCGTCGTGACGAGCTACAATTTTAGGTATGAAAATATTTGCGTCTGTTTTCTGCCGGAAGAAAGTATCTGCATGGTTGCTGGCGTCCGTGGGATTCATGATGGTATGCGCAGCGCCGCTCACCCTGCATGCGACGGCTCCAGACGGAATCCGCGTGGTGGTGAAGGGGCTGAAAGCGACCAGGGGCGCGTTGGATGCGGACTGTTCAAGGGCCCCAACGGCTTCCCCCGCGATCGGAGCAAGGAGTTCGCTGGAATGTGGGCGCCGATTCGCCATGGCGTCGCGGTGTGTAACTTTAAGGACGTTTCCCGCCGGCCACTTACGCGGTCACCGTACTCGATGACAATAACATGGACGGCAAGATGGATTTCGGGCATCTTGGACTGCCGAAAAAGGGCTACGGTTTCTCCAACGACGCTCACGCGACTTTCTCGCCGCCATCATTCGACGCGGCCAGCTTCAAATACAACGGCAAAGGGAACCTGACGGTGCCGATCGATATAGTTAATCCAAAGCTATGAACGGAACCGGACTGTCGTTCGCAGTCAAAAAAATCGTTAGCGTCAGGCTGCACTTGCGTCCAAACTTATGGTTATGATGAGTGCCCAAAACCGTTCAGTTCTGTCATCGTTTAATTTCTTGAAGTTCGCCGCACCGGCATGCCGAATTTTGTCGGCTGCGATGCTGGTTGCGACCGTCGTTGCGATGCTTGCGGTCAATGCGCGCGCCGCGGATTCTGGGGGGCGCGGATGCGGCGCTGCAGGCCGCGATCGACAGCTCCACGCGCCCGGCGCAGGAAAAGGCGCGCGACCGCTACCGCCATCCGCTGCAAACACTGACCTTCTTCGGCATCAAGCCGGACATGACGGTAGTCGAAATCGAGCCCGGGGGCGGCTGGTACACCGCTATCCTGGCGCCCTATCTCAAGCCGCACGGCAAGTACTATGCGGCCGTGGCGGCCCAGCATTCCGAAGGATTCCGCAAGAAATTGGCCGACGACCCCAAGCTATACGGCAATGTGATCATTACCGAATTCGACCCACCCACAAAGCTGGATATTGCGCCACCAGGATCGGCCGACATGGTGTTGACTTTCCGCAACGTGCACAACTGGATGCGCGACGGGGATGCGCAGGACGTGTTCAACGCGATGTACAAGGCGCTGAAACCGGGAGGAATCCTGGGCGTCGTGGACCATCGCGCGAATCCCAACGCTCCCGAGGATCTAAAGGCCTCGTCGGGTTACGTACGGCAGGACTACATCGTCAAGTTGGCCGAGCAGGCCGGTTTCAAATTGGCAGGCGCAGTCCGAGATCAATGCCAATCCTCGCGACGACCGCAATCATCCAGCCGGCGTGTGGACGTTGCCGCCGACGCTGCGGCTGAAAGACAAGGACCGCGCCAAGTACCTCGCGATCGGCGAGAGCGATCGGATGACGCTGAAGTTCGTCAAGCCGGCTGCGTAAAAATCATCCCGGGTAAGGATCTAGCTTAGCTCGCGCGCGGCCTGCTTGGCGAAATAGGTCAGAATCAGGTCGGCGCCGGCGCGCTTGATTGCCACCAGCACTTCCATCGCGGCGCGCGCCTCATCCAGCCATCCGTTGATACCAGCGGCTCGAATCATCGAGTATTCGCCCGACACATTGTAGGCGGCGACCGGACACTTGAACTCCTGCTTGACCCGGTAGATCAGGTCCAGATACGGCAGCGCCGGCTTGACCATCACGATATCGGCGCCTTCTTCCAGGTCCAGCGCTACCTCGCGAATGCCTCGTCGCCGTTGGCCGGATCCATCTGGTAGGAGCGGCGATCGCCGAACTTGGGCGCCGACTCCGCCGCCTCGCGGAACGGTCCATAGAATGCGGAGGCATACTTGGCCGAGTAGGCCATGATTACCGTCGCGGCTGAATCCGTTTTCATCCAGCGCCGCGCGGATCGCGCCGACGCGCCCGTCCATCATGTCGGATGGCGCGACGATATCGGCGCCCGCCCGGGCATGCGACAGCGCTTCGCGCCGCAGCAGTTCCAGGGTGGCGTCATTGTCGACGTCGCCGTCCTTGATCGCACCGCAATGGCCGTGATCGGTGTACTCGCACATGCACACGTCGGTTATCACCACCAACCCGGGCACATGCTCCTTGATTTCCCCGATGGCGCGCTGGACGCACCCGGAATCATCCCAGGCCTGGCTGCCAATCGCGTCCTTGTGCTCCGGGATACCGAACAGGATCACCCCGGGGACGCCGGCGCCGGCGATTTCCTTGGCCTCGCGCGCGGCCATGTCGGCCGAAAGCTGAGCCACCCCGGGCATCGACTGGATCGGGTTGCTCACACCCCGTCCCGGGCAGACGAACAGCGGCTGGATGAAGTTATCCGGACTCAGCCGGGTCTCGCGCACCATCCGGCGCAACACCTCAGTGCGGCGTAATCTTCTAAGGCGATTTAATGGAAAGGCCATCGTTGGTCACCGTCATCATGCTATCGTTAAATGCAAGGTGGGGCGACCGCAACGGCGTCGCGCAATTGCGTGCCGTCGCTTCATTCAGCAACAAAAGGAAAAGCAATGGCAGCCGACGAGAAATTCACCACGCTAAATCGCGACCTGCACAAGTACCTGCTCGACCACGGGCATAACCGCGACCCGTTGTTGGCCGAACTGGCCGCCGAGACCGCCAAGCTCGGCCGCATCGGCGGGATGCAGATCGCCGCCGAACAAGGCGCCCTGATGGCGATCCTCGTACGCGCGATCGGCGCCCGCAACGCGATCGAAATCGGCACCTTCACCGGCTACAGCGCGATTTGTGTCGCGCGGGCGCTACCGCCCGACGGCCATCTGCTGTGCTGCGATGTCAGCGGCGAATGGACGACTGTCGCGCGCCGCTATTGGGAGCGCGCCGGATTGACCAACAAAATTACGCTCAAGCTCGCGCCGGGGGTCGAAACGCTCACCGCCCTGCCCTCGGGCACCACTTTCGACTTCGGCTTCATCGACGCCGACAAGGTCAGCTACCGGCATTACTACGAGGAAATCCTCAAGCGCCTGCGCCCCAACGGATTGATCCTGATCGACAACGTGCTGTGGGGCGCCATGTAATCGACGACAAGGACCAGACCGACGACACCAAGGCGATTCGCGCACTCAATGACTTCATCGCGCAAGACGAGCGCGTCGACGCGGTGATGATCCCGGTCTCCGACGGGTTGACCATTGTTAGAAAGAAGTGACCCGGCGGCATTACACGAATAATTTCTACGTGAGACCGATATGAAGTTCTCGCTCGGCTGTTCGCTCATTTATCATGTCCCGGCGCCAATGCCGTTCGTTTTCAACGTGGAGGTGGCCTCCTTCATGGGCCAAACTATCCAGCACGATCAGCTATCCCTGGATTCCGATCTGCCGGTCGAGCGTTGGACTATGCCGGAGACCGGCAACCGATATCTGAGGGTGATAGCGCCGCCCGGCGATCTCAGGCTGCGATACGAGGCGGATGTTATCCTGGAACCGCTACTGGAGGACCCCGAAGCGGTGACCGAGGTCCCGGCGGCAAAACTTCCATTCCAGGTAATGTCGCATCTCTACCCGAGCCGCTACTGTCAGTCGGACAAGCTCTTACGTTTTGCGAAAAGCACATTTGGCGAGCTGCCGGCGGGCTATCGCAGGGTCAACGGTATCTGCAACTGGATCCGCGATAACGTTGAATACCAGAAAGGCGTTTCGGACGCGCTGACATCGGCTTTTGACACCGTCACCGAACGCGCCGGTGTTTGTCGGGATTTTGCCCATCTCGCTATCGCGTTGTGCCGTGCCATGGGTATCCCTGCCCGTTACATAAGCGCTTATGCATGGCGGCTGGCGCCCCCCGATTTCCACGCAGTGATTGAGGCTTATCTGCAAGGACCCGCTGGCGCCGGGTGGTACCTTTTCGATCCCACAAGGATGTCAGCGCCCGACGGCCTCGTGCGCATCGGCATCGGCCGCGACGCGGCAGATGTGGCGTTTTCGTCACCTTATGGAGATGTCGGCTTCGAAAAGCCTGAGGTGTGGATATCCGGCGGCAACATGGACGCCGAAGTCACGACCCAAGCCGTGCGCCTACAACTGGGAGCGGGAAAGAGCGGATCCGGCTCGCCGGTGCTCAGCGGGCTCTTCCAGGAAAAGGTTCGTCGCAGGCAAGGATCTCAACGTCGCACTCAGCTTGGTCCATTCGGCTCAACCACCGCAAGGCTCAAGTCAGGTAGGAGAACGGAAATGACAGATCAGAATCAACGGAAAAACACCAGCGATTTGGCGGCGAAGTATCAGGTGAGTCAAGGCGCGGTAGAAGCGCTAATCCACGCCATCCGATCGGGCGGCGGCCAGCAAGCGCAGTTTAACCATCCCGACCTGGGCGGTATGGGTCAATGGGGCGGCGGCGACATGATCATGATCGGTGACATGTTCAACCATGGTCTGAAAGATCGCGTCCTACGGTTGTGCCAAACGATAGCCAGTCACCTTAATGATTTTTCGGAAGAAGAAGAAAATCACGGCGCCGGCCAATCACCCAAACGGGGGAACATTGCGGGCGAAGCCGTGTCTAAAAATTGGTGGCCCTCGAAGCTTGGCAATCCGTCCTCTACCGGGTCGCAAAATAGCATGCGTTATGCCTTCTTTCCGGAAACCCGCCGTCTGGCCATAGAGCGCGACGGCGAGCTCACCATATATAACACCGGCGCTCACCGTTTGAGTGGATTTTCGCAGCAACAAAGTACAGGGCAGTCCCTTACCTTCGCCAGCCAAGACGGACTGGTTCGTGTTGAAGATCTGAAGGTCGAGGAAACTCGCAAGACTCGTTGAATAATCCACAAGATTGGTCGCGTTTCATCAAAAATCAGTCCGGAATGCCTGGGCTTCGGGTTAGGTTGCAGGCTCCGATGTCCTACCGGAGAAATACTCCCGAATCGCCGTGCACAGGCCCTCGACCGTGTATACCGCCGGCTGCGCGACGACCTTGAACCCGCACGCCCGCGCGGTCTCCGCCGTAATCGGACCGATCACCGCTGCTGCCAACCCCTTGACCGCGTCCGCGCCGGTCATCGCGCAGAAATTATTGACCGTGCTGGAACTGGTGAAGGCGACCAGATCGATCTCGCCGCGCGCAATCATCCGCTTTACCGAACCCAGCGCCGGGGGCGATGGCGGCACGGTCTGGTATGCCGCCACGACATCGACCGCCGCCGCGCCCGCTTGGCGCAGTAAATCGATCAACGCTTCCCGGGCAATCTGCGCTCGCGGAATCAGGATGCGTGCACCTGCGATGCGCTGAGGTCCGATTGAGGCAGCAATCGCCTCGGCGCGGTATTCCCCGGGCACTACCGCGGCGCGCAACCCATAATGGCGCAGGCGCGCCGCCGTAGCCGGTCCAATCGCCGCGATGCTCGCGCCGGCCAGCTCGCGCACGTCATGACCGATCTCGCTCAGCCGCGCCATCAGACCGTCCACGCCCGTGGCGCTGGTGAAGATCACCCAATTGTACGAACCAATTTGGCCGATCGCGCGATCGAGCGCGTCATAACTGTCGGGCGGCACGGTCTCGATTGCCGGCAGTTCGATCACTTCCGCGCCCAGATCGCGCAGAGCACGCGCAAACGGACCCGCCGTGGCGCGGGCGCGTGTGATTACGATCCGGCGTCCGAACAGCGGTCGCCGCTCCAGCCATCCCAGACGCTTGCGCAACGCCGCCGCCGGACCGACCACGACAATCACCGGCGGCGTCAGTGCCGCGCCCTCGACCTCATCGGCCAGCGTCACCAGCGTCGCGCTGACGGTGCGCTGCCCGCTGCCGGTGCCATGCGCGATTGCCGCGGCCGGCGTTTCCGGCGCCATCCCGGCCGCCGTCAGCCGCGAGGCGATCGCGCGCAGATGCGCCGTTGCCATCAGCAGCACCAATGTGCCGCGGTCGCGCGCCGCGCCTGCCAAATCATTCCATGGCACAGCGGTTTCGGTCTCCCGTACCTCATCCTGATGCCCGGTTACAAACGCGACGAAGGATCCATAATCGCGATGGGTTAGAGGGATTCCGGCAAAGGCCGGCACCGCAATTGCCGAGGTGACGCCAGGGATGACCTCGAACTCCACTCCGGCATCCACCAGCGCTACCGCCTCCTCGCCACCACGTCCGAAAATGAACGGGTCCCCGCCCTTGAGCCGCACCACGCACTTGCCGGCTAGTGCCCGATCCACCAACAGTTGATTGATTTCGCCTTGACCCAGCGCGCGTTCACCGCCGCCCCGTTTGCCCGCATAGATCAGTTCAGCGGCGCTGGGCGCCAGGTTGAGCAGCTCTTCATTGATCAGATGGTCATAGACGACGACGTCCGCGATTGCGAGGACCTCGGCGGCCCGTACCGTAATCATATCCACCGCGCCGGGTCCGGCGCCGGTCAGATAGACCTTGCCTGCGCTAACCGCCATCCCCGATCAGCTCCCGCGCGCCGTGCGCCAGCATCCGCAGCGCCAGTTCGACGCCGGCTAGCTCGGCCGCGCCCGTGTCGGAGGTAAGCGAAACACTGAGCTGGTCGGTCATCGAGCGTGCACCGTCAAGGCTGAATAGCAGCACGCGAATCGATAAGTGATGGCCGTCGGCGCGGGCACTGACTCCGATCGGCGACGCGCACGAGGCGCCGATTTCCGCCAGGCAGGCGCGTTCCGCGCTGACCTCGAGGCGCGCGCGGAGGTCATCGAGTGCGCGCACTGCGCGCTCGATTTCGTCCGAGTCCCCCACGGTTCCCGACGCCAGGGCCTCGATCGCGAGCGCGCCCTGCCCTCCCGCCGGGACGAATTCCTCCGGGTCCAGCCGATGCATAGCCGGCAAATCCGTCTGGCCCAGGCGCTTTAGTCCTGCGACGGCCAGGATAATTCCGTCGAACTCGCTGGCTTTGAGCTTGGCCAGGCGGGTGTCGATATTTCCGCGCAGCGGTTGGACATCGAGATCGGGACGCAGGCGCAGCGCTTCGAAGCGCCGTCGCAGTGATGACGTCCCCAGCAGTGCTCCGTGCGGCATATCCCTCAAGTCCGCGCCCGCCGACAGCAGCACATCGACGCTATCCTCGCGCGTGGGCACCGCTAGCAGGCGAAAGCGCGGCGCCAGCACGGCGGGAATATCCTTCATCGAATGTACCGCGATATCGATCCGCTTCGCCTCCAGCGCCTGCTCCAACTCGCGCACAAACAGCCCCTTGCCACCCACCTGGGCCAGCGACGGGGTGGTGAGCTTATCGCCCGTGGTCTTGATCGGAACTATCTCGCACATCAGACCAGGCATGACCTGCTCAAGCTGACGCCGGATGATTTCCGACTGGGCCAAAGCCAGCCGGCTCGGACGCGAACCGATGCGAATGCGCGCGGGCATCAGACTATTCGGTTCCCTCCCTTGGGAAACCACTTTCTCCCATTTTTCTATGGGAGTGAAAGATGGGCCTGCGGCCGGGCATCAATCAGCTTCTCCTTAGTCAATTCCATGCGTCAGACTTTGAAGCGGCAAATTTATCGACAGTCTAAAGTAAGGGAGAAGGCATCAATCAGTCCTCTGTAGTACATTCCATGCATTGGACTTTCGAGCTAAAACATTGAAAAGCGGAAATTTTTGAGGCCTTCGCATCAAGTCTAATTATTCACTAATTAATAGTGCGGTGGGCGTCCCCGCCCGCCTCTCCGCCGTCTTCGGTGGCGTCCATGGCGGGCGGGGACGCCTGCCCCACTGACAACTTGCCGCGCAAATGGGTTTCGATCATTTATCGACACTCTCTTGTCAGGGAGAGGGGATTGGACAATCGCGACGTCCTACTCATCCTCGTTGTCGTCTTCGTCGATACGAGTGGGAAGCGCCTTGGTTTCGCCCGGCCCGATCTCGCTGCCGAGCAGGCGGCGCGCGACGTCGGCGGCGTAGATCCCTTCGACCACACCGTTGTTACGGCGCAGTTCGGACAGGATTTGATGCAGGATCTTGTTGATGATGCCGCGGCTGAGGCCCTCGATATGGATGCGCTGGTCATCCGGCAGACCGGCTAACCAGGCGCGATGGCGCTTGAGCTCGGCCTCGCGCAGCCGCTCGATATTAGCGCGGATGTCCTTGATCGCCGGCACCAGTTCCAGGCCCGACAGCCAGCGCCAGAACGCCTCCAGCTCGACTTCGACAATTAACTCGGCCTTTTGCGCTTCGCGTTCGCGCTCTTCGCGGCTGTCGTCGGTCACCGCCGCGAGGTCGTCGATATCATAGAGGTAGACGTTGTCCAGCTCGTTAAGGCTTTCGTGAAAATTGCGCGGCACGCCCAGGTCGATCAGGAACATCGGGCGGTAGCGGCGCGCATGGACCACGCTTTCGAGCTCGTCGCGGGTCAGCAGAGGGCGAGTGGTGGTCACCGAGCCTATCACCACGTCGGCCATCTTGAGATAAGGCTTGTAGCTGTCGAACGGAACCGCGGTGCCACCCAGGGTCCGCGCCAGCGCCACCGCGCGGTCAAACGTGCGGTTGGTAATCAACAGCGACTCAATCCCCAGGCGCATCAGTTGCCGCGCGGTGGTCTCGGCCATCTCGCCCGCGCCGATCAAAAGCGCGGTCTTTTTTTCGAAGGAGTCAAAAATCTGTTTGGCTAGGTTGATCGCCGCCGAGCTGACTGAAACCACGCCGTGCCCAATCAGGGTATGCTCGCGGACCTTCTTGGCTACGGAAAAGGCGCGATGGAAGGCGCGATGGAGCACAATCCCGACGCTTTCGGCCTCGGCCGCGCGCATGTAGGCGTCTTTGAGCTGGCCGAGAATTTGCGGCTCTCCGACTACCATCGAATCAAGGCTGGCGCCGACGCGGAACAGATGGCGCACTGCCTCGCGCCCCTCGAAGCGGTAAATCGCATTGTCGAACAGTCGTGGGTCCACGCCCCGCTCCGCGGCCAGGAATCCCACCAATTCCGCGAAGGCGGGCTCGGTATCTTCGGCCATCGCGATCAACTCGACGCGATTGCAGGTAGAAATCAGGGCGGCTTCGGAAATCGAGGGTGCCTCGAGCTTGAGCCGCGACAGCGCCGGCACTAACTCCTCTTCGCGAAACGCCAGCCGCTCGCGAACCTCAACGGCAGCGGTGCGATGGTTGATCCCAAGAATAAGCAGCGACTGGTTCATCTCAGCCGAAGCTTCCCCCATGCTTGCCCGGATAGAGCAGGCTGACGCCGACGAACGAGCCCACCAGTACCGCAAAGACGACAATCGTCAGCGTCGCCGCACGCCGCCCGCGCCATCCCACCGTCAGGCGCGATTCGAGCAGAGCCGCGTACAGCACCCAGGTAATCAGCGACCACAACTCGCGCGGCTCCCATGACCAGAACCGGCCCCAGGTGTGTTCGGCCCATAACGCGCCGCTTAGTATGGCCAATGTAAGCAGTAGAAAACCCCATCCCAGTAACCGGTAATTGATCCGATCGAGCTTCTCCAGACTGGGCATCGCACCGTTCCTGCGAGGGCAGCGGTCGATGCGCCTTCAGCCGTGATTCCTGAAACAAATACACCAGGCTGACCGTCGCCGCGAGCACTAACAGGGCCTCACCCGCAAACGCGAGCGTGACGTGAACCGGCAGCCACATGCTGCGCAGCGCCTGCGGCAGCGCCCCGGCGCCCCCCTGCATCGCCTCCGACGCGCTCGAGCGCGATCAATACTGAGGGCGCAACCAGCGCACCGATCACCGCCATGCGCAGGCGCACGATCAAAACCAGTCCCGCCAACGCTGTCACCCAGGCCAGAAACGACAGCGCCTGACTGAAGTTGGCCACCGGGATGTTACCCGCCTGCAGCCCTCGCGCCACCAGGTCGAAGGCATGAAAGAACGCGCCGGCACCCAAGGTGCTGACCGCGTAGCCGGTAAGGTGGGAGACCCGGGAACCAAAATCGACCGCGAACAGCACCGACGCCAGCGCGTAGCAAACCAGCGCCGGCAGCAGCCAGATGGTCATACCCACTAGCACTCCGGTTTCCTCGCCGGTCCGGGCTTTGTGGACGGCGTGCCGCCTTCAATAAATAAGTCGTCGAGCTTGACCTCGCGTCCAAGACATTGCGTCACTATCCTTTGCGCTTCGGCCATATCGCCGTCGCGCAGAGCACGCGCGGTGTCAGAGGCGGCCAGCGCTTTTAGCTTGCGCGCCCGAAGATCTCGCGTCTGGTTCGTGGCGCTTAAGCCAGTTTCGCGCCATAGCCATAACTTCAAGTAGCACTTCCAATTCGTCGCCTAACCACCGCTCCATCCGCTCCCGCAAAAGACGCGCCGTGGCCGGGCTGGCACCTTCAGTGGAGATGGCTACCTGGAGCCGACCTCGGCGGACCACCGAAGGCACGATAAACGAACAAAATTCGGGGCTGTCGGCCACGTTGATCAGAATATTCAGACGCCGCGCTTCTTCAAACAGGCGCCGATGCAATTCGCGATCGTCGGTGGCCGCGTAAACCAGCCGAAAGCCCGCCATGTCACCGTAGCGATAGGCGCGGTTGCTGAGCCGAATATGCCCGGCTTCCGCCTGTCGCGCCAGCCCGTCGGTGAACGTGGGACTGATTACCGTAACCGCCGCACCCGCCGCGGCCAAGGTCTCGACCTTGCGCTGGGCGACTTCGCCACCCCCGACCACCAGACACCGTTGGCCTTCAATCTGAAGGAATATCGGAATAAATCCCATGCGTCCGCAACGAATTGTATTACAGCCGGTTCGCTTGAAGGCGAGCCTGCTCAGGGCCGGCAATCGCGCGCTGTCAGATTGACGCGTCGGCGATCGCCGGTCTATGTGATTATCCAACCGCTTCGCGACCGTGCGGCGCCGGAGGTTCAAATGCGACAATTCAAGGTACTGCGGGATAACCTCTGTTTTGGCGAAGGTCCGCGCTGGCATGACGGCCGGCTCTATTATTCCGACATGCATGCGCGCACGGTCAACGCACTGGACTTGAACGGCCGCAACGAAGTTATCGTCGAAGTCGCCGCCAATCCGTCGGGTCTCGGATGGCTTCCGGACGGCCGGATGTTGATCGTGTCGATGATGGACCGCAAGCTGCTGCGGCTGGAAAATGGCGCCCTGAAGTTGCACGCCGACCTCAGCGCGCTCGCCTCCAGCCATTGCAACGACATGGTCGTGGACCGCCACGGACGCGCCTATGTGGGGAACTTCGGTTACGATTTCTTCAAGGGCGAAGAGCAAAAGACTGCCGAATTGGTGATGGTCGCGCCCGACGGCGCCGCGCGCGTGGTGGCGAGTGACTTGGGATTTCCCAATGGCACCGTGATACCGCCTGACGGCAAGACCTTGATCTTGGGCGAATCATTCAAGCATCGGATGACCGAGTTCGACCTGGCTGACGACGGCTCTCTGACCAACCGCCGTGTGTGGGCCGAACTGGGCGAAAAAAGTATGCCCGACGGCATCGCGTTGGACGCCGATGGCGCCATTTGGGTCGCTTCGCCCTTCAGTCATGAGTTGCTGCGCGTGAAGCGGGGTGGGGGAGGTCGTGGAGCGAATCAAGCGCGAGCAGATGCCGATCGCGTGCGCGCTGGGCGGTCCCGACCGGCGCACGCTGTACGTGCTCACCTCGGAGTCGGTCGAGCCCGACGAATGCCGGTCCAAGCATAGCGCACGAATCGAATCCACCGAGGTCGAGATCGCCGGTGCCGGCTTGCCTTAGCCGCTGGTGATAGTCGTGAAGCGGAAATGTCTTTCCTCGCTCCTTTAATTTGCGTAAAGCAGCTTTTTCTGGTTTCCTCTCCCACATTCTCCCATTTAAAAGATTTCTTAGTTCCTTTCCCTTGACCAACCAGGGAGATAGCTAAGGCATAAGCGCTAATATAACGGTTCGATTCAGTTAGGCGGCGGCCGTCCCTGCCCGCCGCTCCGCCATCCAGTGGCCGTCGCAGAATTCATATCCTGCGTAACGTTTTCACAGTCTCGTGGAACGCCTTTTGCTCTCCTAAACGGCACGTTCATCTCCGCGGCGCGAGCGCCGGTGAACCTAGGGTCTAATCATGGTCGAGGGGGTTGGCAAGAAGAATCAAAAAGAGCCCGACGCAGTCCGGCGCGTGATCCCGGCGGCCGCGTCGGAGAGCCCCGCGATGCCTGATCGCCGACGGTAGCTATCCCGAACTTAACTCGGCGTTGCTGGACACCCAGGCGCAGCTCCGCTCGCGCTTGGGGCAGCAGCACGCAGTGGCCAAATTCGGCCAACAAGCGCTGCGCGCGACCGAACTGGCGCCGCTGCTGAAGGAAGCCCTGACATTGGTCGCCAGAACTCTGGATGTCGAGTACGGCCATGTATTTGAGCTGGAGCCCGACGGCAAAACTCTTGCCCTGCGCGCGGCGACCGGCGCGACCTCGAAAAAAATGGCCGGCTTAAGACTGGCGGTCAGCGACAATTTCGGAGCCGGTTACGCCTTGGCCCATAACGAGCCGGTTATTGTCGCCGACTATCAGAACCAAACTCGTTTCACGCGCGTTGCGACCGCGGTTGACCAAGGTGTTCAAGCCGGCCTCAGCATCGCGATTGGCGGGCGAGACCGACCCTACGGTGTACTCGGTGCTTATACCAGCAGGCGGCGCACATTCACGGCGGACGACGTCGCCTTCATCCAGTCGGTAGCCAACCTGATTGCCCAAGTTGCGCAGCGGCTCGCGGGCGAGCAGGCGGTCCTCAAGAGTGAGGAATACTACCGCTCTCTTATCCAAAACAGCTCTGACGGCGTATCGGTAATCGAACCTAGTGGAAAGATTCGTTACGCAAACGACGCGGCTTACACGCTGTTTGGTTACCAACTGGGCGCGTCGGAGATGCGCAAGGGCCGGCTCGCGGTGCATCCAGATGATTACGAAACGGTGCGGTGCGCTGTGGCAACAGCATTCGAAGTTGGATCTGCTGCCTACGAATGCCGGATCCGGCGCAAGGACGGAACCTGGGCCCACGCGGAAGTGCACGGGAAACGTATACGCGCCGTTGATGGCAGCCAAGTCGCAGTCTTCAACACCCGCGATATCAGCGAACGCAGGGCGGCCGAGCGCGCCATCCTCGAGGCTCAGGCACAACTGCGCGCGCGTTTCAATCAGCAGCGCGTGGTTGCCGAGCTTGGCCAGCGGGCCTTGGCGGCAGTCGAGATTGGTCCTCTGCTGGAAGGGGCGGTGAACCTGGTGGCCGCGACCCTCGCCGCCGAGTTTTGCACTGTTATGGAGCTACTGCCTGACGGCAAGCGGTTGCTGCTGCGCGCTCAATATGGCCTCGCGCCGGAAACGGTCGGCAAATTCGCCGTGGATGCCGGCGAGGGCTCGCACGTGGGGTACACCTTGCTCTCCCGCGAACCGGTGATCGTCGATGACTTCGAGCGCGAAGCCCGTTTCGCTTCATCCCTGGCGCGCCGTAAATACGGCATCGCCAGCGGCGTCAGCGCACCTATCGGAGGGCACTACCGACCCTACGGAGTAATTGGCGCGTCACTCCCGCAGCAGCCGGAAATTTAGCGCCGACGACTCCAACTTTCTCCGGTCGGTGGACGTCATCATCGGCCAGGCGGTGGAGCGGCTGGCCGGCGAGCAAGCGCTGCGCAGCAGCGAACAGTATTACCGCTCGATCCTCCACAATTCCTCCGACGGCATCACTGTAATTGACCGCGCTGGCGTGACCCGTTGGGCCAACGCCACGGGTTACACCATGTTCGGCTATGAGCGCGGAGAGGCTGACGCCATGGATGGGCGATTAATGCTGCATCCTGACGACCGCGAAGGGGTCACAAACTCCCTGAGGGAAACCTTTGCCAAGGGTGCGTCCACCAACGAATGCCGCATCCGGCGCAAAGACGGCACCTGGGCGTACTGCGAGGTGAGGGGTCGGCGCATTGTAGATTTTCAGGGTCAGCCGGTTGCCGTCTTCAATAGCCGTGATATCAGCGACAGCAAAGCGGCGGAGCGGGCCATTCTCGAGGCCCAAGCCCAGCTTCGGGCCCGCCTCGAGCAGCAGCGCGCAGTAGCGCAACTGGGACAGGATGCGCTGCGCGCGACCGAGCTGGCGCCGTTGCTCGATGGGGTCGTGGAGTTGGTCGCGCGGACGCTGGGGTTGGAGTACTGCGGGGTGGCGCAGTTGCAATCGGACGGCAAGGAGATGTTGCTACGGGCGGCGTTTGGGGCACAACCGGGCAAGGTTCCCGAGATGGCAATCAGCACCGCGCCAAATTCGCGTAGCGGCGCCGCCCTGCTTTCCGAGCAGCCGGTGATTGTTGAGGATACTGCATCTGACCCCCGGATCCTGGGCTCGCCGCTGCTGACCGGGCGCGGCATCGTCAGCAGCATCACGACGAGAGTCGGCAGCGTCAGCAAGCCCTTCGGCGTGATCTCGGCGCTGGGCAAGAGCGCGCGCAAGTTCAGCGAGGACGACGCCAACTTCATCCAGGCCATCGCCAACATCATCGCCCAGGCGGTGACGCGCCTGGACAGCGAGCAGGCGCTGCGCGCCAGAGATGCCTACTTCCAAACCATCATCAATAGCTCCTCCGATCAGATTTCAGTACTCAAACCGGACGGATCCATCGCTTTCACCACCAGCAATTCGCTCCATGACTATGGGCGCGCCGCCGCTGATCTGGTTGGCACCACCGCCTTGGAGTTCATCCATCCCGATGATGTTGGCAACGCGGTTCGCGGACGCGCCGAAGCCTTGGAGAAGGGTGCCGCGGAGTGGGAGATGCGGGTGCGGGACAAGAATCAGTCCTGGCGTAGCAACGAGGTCCGGGGAACCCGCGGGCTCGACCCCGATGGAAACACCGTCATAGTCATCAGCTCGCGCGACATCAGCGAGCGCAAACGCGCCGAACAAGCGCTGCTCGACGCTCAGGATGAACTGCGCTCCCGCCTTGACAGCAGCACGCGGTGGCCGATTTCGGCCAAACCGCGCTGCGCGCGACCGAACTTCTGCCGCTGCTAGACGCGGCGGCGGCGGTGGTCGCGCACCCTCAAGATTGAATTCAGCGGGGTGTCCGAACTACAGCCCGACAGAAAACAATGGCATATCAGGGCGGCCGTTGGATGGCCCGCGGGCGGCTTTGTCGATGCCCTGCCGAATTCTCACGCGGTTTACGCACTGGCTTCGAACCAGGCAGTAATCGTTGAAGATTTCCAGACCGAGACGCGATTCCGCCGGCTGCCGCTTGGTGAGGAGCGCGGCATCCTGTCAGGTATCACCGTGGTGATCGGCGGCAGCGGCAGTCCGTATGGAGTACTCAGCGCCCATTCACTGAAACCGCGCAAGTTCAGCCGTGACGATGCCACCTTCATACAGGCAATCGCCAACTTCATCGCTCAGGCGGTGGAACGCCTGGACAGCGAACAAGCTTTGCGTGCCAGCGAGGCCTACTTCCGCACCCTGATCCAGAGTTCTTCGGACATGATCCTGGTACTCAAACCCGATGGCACGATCCTGTTCTCCAGCGATTCGGTGCGCGAGTTTGGGCGCAACCAGGAAGGTTATGTCGGCACTGACGGCATGGAGTTCGTTCATCCCGACGATCATGAGACCGTGCGCCGCGGGCTGGGCGAGGTGCTGGAAAAGGGTGCCGCGCACTACGATTTGCGCATTCGCGACGAACACGGAGGATGGCGCATCTGCGAGGCCCGAGACACTCTCACCCACGACCCGGAAGGCACGCCCGTGATTGTAGTCAGCAACCGCGATATCAGCGAGCGCAAGCGCCTGGAAGAAGAATTGCGCGGGGCGCGCGACGCCGCCTTGGTAGCGGTCCGGCTGAAATCCGAGTTTCTGGCCAATATGAGCCACGAAATCCGTACCCCGCTCAACGCGATCGTCGGCTTCAGCGGCCTGCTGCTCGACACCCCGATCACCGCCGACCAGCGCGACATGCTGCAAAACGTTCGCATCAGCAGCGACACCCTGCTTGCGCTGGTCAGCGACATCCTGGACTACTCGAAACTGGCGGCCGGCAAAGTGGAATTCGAGAACATTGACTTCGATCCGCGTCAGATGATTCAAAGCGCGGTGGAAATGTTCGGTCCGGCTGCCCACTCAAGGGAATCGAACTCGAAGTTGCCGTTCGCCCCGAGGTTCCCGCAGTGGTAAACGGCGATCCCGGACGGCTGCGCCAAATTATTTGCAACCTGGTCAGCAACGCGGTCAAGTTCACCGGAAAGGGCACGGTGCGGGTCAGGGTCGGGCTTGAGCGCGAGCAGGCAGATGGCGCCACCCTGCAGTTTGCGGTAAGCGACACCGGAATCGGGATACCCCAACCGGCCCAGGCCAGTCTCTTCGATCCGTTCACCCAGGCCGACGCGTCGGTAACCAGAAAATACGGCGGCACCGGCTTGGGATTGGCGATTGTATCCAGCCTCGTCAAGCGGATGGGCGGGGTCATCGGCCTGGTCAGCGAGTCGGGTGCGGGTTCCACTTTCCATTTTACGATCGATTTGAAACGGGCCGCTTCAGCTCGCCTTGCGGCGCTTGGCCCGCACCCGGCACAGACCACCCGATCGTCGGAGAATGCATCCGTTTCGCCGTCGAAGTACCGTATCCTGCTGGCCGAAGATAACAGCATCAACCAGAAGGTCGCGTTGCGCCAGCTTGCCAAGCTGGGCTACCCGGCCGACTCTGTGACCAATGGCTGCGAGGTGCTGGAATCAGTGGCCAAAGTGCCTTACGACATCATCCTGATGGACTGCCAAATGCCGGAAATGGACGGTTACCGGGCGACCGCCGAGATCCGTCAGCTCGAACGCACCGGCAGTGGACGCCATGTGATGATCATCGCGATGACCGCTAATGCGATGGAGGGCGACCGCGAGAAATGCTTGGAAGCAGGGATGGACGACTACCTTTCCAAGCCGGTCACCGTGGAAAAGCTCACCGAGGTGCTCGAGCGCGCGATTGGGACGATAATCGACGACTCGGCCGCTTCGCTGATCCGGCGCAACGCCGTCTCCGGGCGGTCATCAATGCCCTTTCAGACTGCGGTGACCTTCAGCGTCATGGTCGGCTGGCCGCTCATCCCGCTGCCGCTCTGCGGATCTCTCAGGGGTTGTGTGACCCCGTCGCCCGATGTTGCACGCACCCGTACCGGGTATTCGCCGGGCGTGGGCGGCGCGAAACGATACCTCCATACCGTCCAGACATAGGGCGAGCTGTTGCTGACCAGCCGGGCATCGTGCCAGGTTCTGCCGTCGTCGACCGATATCTGGACGCGGCGAATACCGCTGGGACCCGCCAGCGCCCATCCCACGATATCAACCGGAGCCATGGCTGGCACCGCGCGCGAGAAGATGTCGAAGAATGAACCCGGCAGGCGCGGACTGAAGAAGCCGGAGTTGACCTTGCGCCAGGCGCTGTTGCTCCATCCCTGGGCTTCCCAATAGCCGGTGAACTTCTGATCGACGAATTCGATGCTGGTCAGCCATTTCGGTTGCTTCATTCCGTACTTGCCCGGGATGAAGATGCGCACAGGAAAACCGTGAACGGGTGGCAGCGGGACCCCGTTCATCAGGTAGGGCAGGAAGTTTTCCTTGCGCATGATCTCGTCCACCGGCACGCCGGTGTAATAGCCGTCCGCCGCACGCATAGCGGCATACACCGCGTTGCTCTTGACGCCCGCGCGTTCGAGGATTGGCGCCAGGCTGGTCCCGACCCATTGGGCATTGGAGATGGCGTCGCCGTTGGGCGGGTTCGAAATACATTCCAGGGTCAGCGTTTCGTTGATCGGCGCCATCGCGCGGATGTCTGCGTAAGTCAGCGTCAATGGACGCTTGACCAATCCTGTTATATGGAGGCGCCACGAACGGATATCAACCTCGCGGTGTGCCTCCGGATGAAGTGACGTAAAACTTGTCGTTGGGACGTCGGGCCTCCAAACTGCCGCGGCGGCCGCTCCCACTGCCGCTGCGGGTCGTTGACTGCGACAATCGCCACACCGGCCAGAACTATGAATTCGCGGCGCGTCATAGCTGGATCAGACTACAAGGCTAGATCAGACTACAAGTTTTTGGGCTTTTTCGCAGGCTTCTTAATCGCAACCTAATCCTCCCCCGAATTATTGTCCTGCTTTCCGAAAAGAAAAAGAGCGTGGGTGAACCGTTCAAATGTTAGCTCACACGCAAGCACGGTTTTTCCCGACTTTCATTTTCAACTTGACACTTTTTACAAACCGGTGATAGTTTTCCAGCCCGGTTAGCGTTTACTGATTTCGGACGGTGAGATGCGGATTCGTGGATCATCGACGCATTATCTTCCGGACGCTGCGGTTCTGTTCGAATCGCGGGCGCACTTCGCGCTACGAACCACGCCAGTTTCCGCCTCTCACGTGCTTGTGTTGCCGAGGCTAGGTTGTGCAACTCAGTTTGCCGCGTTCGCTTTCACAGGCTAGGCAGATTCAAACCGCACGTTCGATAGTAGCGCCATAACTGTAAAGTTGAACCCCGCGTGAGGCGGGATAGCGGCCGGCGTCGACGCGACTGGCCCGTTAGTGGGCGTGTGCGCGCATTCGCGCTGTGTATCTGGGGAGATTCATCGATTATGCGGACATCAATCGCAGCAACATTGATCGCTTTGTTTATACTGGCGATGCCGGCCCGGGGGGCGGAAGTGATGCAGCAGCCACCGCTTCCGCCGGGGACCAGGATCACCATGCAAAACTGGCAGAAGTACCAAAGTTACATGCCGCAAGGCATCATCGAGATGTGGAAAGGTACACACCCATGGAGGCTGCCCGCGGACGCGGTGATGGAGGTGGGACCAACCATCGAATATCCCAACCCCAAATGGTGGTATGACGCGACCGAGAAATACAAAGGGCAAACCAAGCTGGTCCAACTGCCCGCCGGCGGCTATACCGTCAAGGGCTATGTAACCGGCATACCATTTTCACCGACCGAATTCGACGAACCCGGCGACGGTGCCTATAAGTTACTTTATGACGAATACTACTACTATCATCCCGCGCTCAATCATTACGCCAGCCTCGCATATGAAGTCGATCGATATCTGAACGTCAACACTTCGGAATCGTTCCAGGTCGGAACGCTTTTGGCCCACGGCAGCGACCCAGGCTGGCCGCCCTCTTCCGAGGTGATGCCGGGTTATTTCTACGCCTACTACAACGAACTGATGAGCCCGGAGCAGAGCAAATATACCGCCCCGCTGGATCTGATTTACGACGATCCGGACAAACTGCCCGAGGCTTACGTCTTCCTGCCCTCGTTGCGGCGCGCACTGCGGCTGTCATCGGGTGCGAGATGCGCTCCTTACGCCGGTGGTGATTACGTCGGTGACGACATTCTCAATGGCATTCCCAATCCGACCGGATGGTTTTCGGTAACTCGGCAACCCGATCGCAAGATCCTGGTATTCCGCCAGGAACCCGGCAACATGGCGCAGTTCGACGCCAAGAATTTCTATTGGCCGCCCACCCCATTTCCGAAACCCTCGCTGGGCAAGTGGATGGTGCGCGACGCCTATGTCGTAGACATCAAGCGGCTGCCGCAGTACGCCAGTGGATATTGCTATGGGAATCGCCGTAATTATGTCGACAAGGCAAACTACAATTTGCTTTATGGGGACCTATCCGATTCCGGCGGCAAGTTCTGGAAGTCACTGGCATTCCTGGAGTCAGCCGAGAAGGTGCCCCACAGCGACGGCTATCTCATGGACGTGCGCGGCAACAACTGGATGATCGATATGCAGGGCGAGCATCTCAGTTGGGCGATTACCGGCAAGGATATCTTTCAGATCGACGACGAGGTACCGGAAAGTTTCCGCGACCAGAAACGCTATGCCTCGCCCGCCGGCCTGGCCGACGTGATGAAGTAACAGGTAAGAACAACACGCTTTTCCCGGTTGGGTCGCGTCAAGGCCAGCTCCAACCGGCAAAGCAACCAGCCCTGACCTCAACTTGGTGCGTAAACCGTTGTTCACTCTGCCCTTCGCCAAACGCCATCAAACCCTCTTTCATTAAGTAAGTCTTCATGTAAATAAGTCTTCGCGGTTCCGATCAACATCCTAACCGGCCGCGGAATCAGCGGCAGGAATGAACGCTTGTTCACGGATATGCCGCTCCCGAAAGCTGCCACCTACGGTACTCCTTGCGCCCAGTTGAAGGTAACGGCAACGGTTGCCACCCAATTCTCAACTTGACAATTTTTGCCGGCCGGTGATAGTTTCAACGTGGCTTGGCGTTTGACTAGTTTCGGGCGGTGAGATGCGTATCCGTGGATCATCGACCTATCGGCAGGAAGACGCTACCCCTCTTCACCCCTGGGGCGCTGACTGTTTTTCTCGCCTCAATGCTTTCTCTCTATCTATTATGCCTGAGCAGGCCTAGATTATGCTTCAGGCTCACTGCACTAACCACCGCGTCTCGTTCACCAAAAGTCCGTATGGCCGATCCGGGCGGCCAGTTAGCTGGCTCATTAGCTCTGACGTACAACACCCGCGGGAACCGTTAATCCGCTTATCTATTGCGGCGCGCATCCGAAGCTTGGCGGCGCACCGTGCTTGCGATTTCACATCTGGGGAGAGCGATCGATATGGGGATATCAATTTCAGCAACAGTGCTCGCCTTGTTTATATTGGCGATGCCGGCTTCGGGAGCGGAAGTGATGCAGCAGCCGCCGCTTCCGCCCGGGACCACGATCACTATGCAGAACTGGCAGAAGTATCAAAGCTACATGCCACAGGGCATCATCGAGATGTGGAAAGGGACCCATCCGTGGAGGCTACCCGCGGACGCGGCGATGGAAGTGGGACCGACCATCGAATACCCCAACCCGAAATGGTGGTATGATGCGACCGAGAAGTACAAGGGCCAGACCAAGCTGGTTAAATTACCGAGCGGGGGCTACACCGTCGAAGGCTACATAACCGGTATTCCGTTTTCGCCGACCGAATTCGACGAACCCGAGGTCGGCGCCTATAAGCTACTTTATGATGAATACTATTACTACCATCCGTCACTTAATCACTACGGCAGCGATGGCGACGAAGTAGATCGCTACCTCAACGTCTCCACCAGCTATTCGTTTCAAGTCGGCACCCTTCTGGGCCATGGCAGCGACCCCGGATTCCCGGCGTTTTCCGACGTAATGAAAGGTTATTTCTACGCCTATTACGACGAACTGGTGAGTCCGGAACAGACCAAATACACCGCGCCGCTGGATTTGGTTTACGACGACCCGGACAAGCTGCCTGAGTCTTACGTCTTCCTGCCTTCGTTGCGGCGCGCGCTGCGGCTGTCATCAGGGGCGCGATGCGCGCCATATGCCGGCAGCGACTACGTAGGTGACGACATCCTTAATGGTATCCCGAATCCGACCGGATGGTTTTCGGTAACGCGCCTGCCCGACCGCAAAATGTTGGTGTTCCGGCCAGGGTCCGGGAAACATGGCGGAGTTCGACCAGAAGAACTTCTATTGGCCGCCTATCCCGTTTCCCAAACCCTCGTTGGGTAAATGGATGGTGCGCGATGCTTACGTGGTCGATATCAAGCGTCTACCACAGTATTCCAGTGGCTATTGCTATGGAATCCGCCGCAACTACGTCGACAAGGCCAACTACAATCTGCTGTACGGGGATCTATACGATTCCAGTGACAAGTTCTGGAAGTCCCTGGCATTCCTCGAGTCAGCCGAGAAGGTGCCTCACAGCGACGGCTATCTCATGGACGTGCGTGGCAACAACTGGATGATCGACATGCAGGGTGAGCATCTCAGCTGGGCGATTACCGGCAAGGATCTATTTCAAATTGACGACGAGGTGCCCGAGGTCTTCCGCGACCAGAAGCGCTACGCATCACCAGCCGGATTGGCTGACGTGATGAAGTAACAAACACGCGCGCGCATACCCGGATCGGGGCGGCTCATCAAGCCGTCCCGATATTTTTCCGTCCTATCCTACCTTCATTGAGAGTCTTCACAGCGGCCATTTCCATTCGCGGATCTCGGGCGGATCGATTCCGTGCCGGTAGGCGTAACTGAGATGCTCCAGGATTTGATCCTTCAGCCACTCCTTGATGTGCGCCGCCGAGGCCTGGAGACGTGGCACGCGATCGATCACGTCGATGGCTAAATTGAAGCGGTCGGTCTGGTTACCGATTGCCAGCTCCAGCGGCGTATTGATACTGCCGAATTCCTTGTAGCCACGGACGTGCAGGTTGTCATGATTAGTGCGGCGATACGTCATCTTATGAATCAGCCAGGGATATCCGTGAAAGTTGAAGATCACCGGCCGGCTGGAGGTGAAAAGCGTGTCGAAGTCGCGGTCATACGCGTCAAGCGTGCGCAACTCCTCGGCGGGCAGCGGCGTTTGAGTGGAGGTTGAATCGCTTGATGCCATCAGAAGGCTCTCCCTTTACTATTCAGGCATCGTACGCCGCGGCGCCGGCGAATCCGGCGCGCTATCGTGCCAGTATTTACGGCCTCCTTCAGCCTATCGCAGTTGAATGTCGAGGACGACGCCATTCGTTACGCGTCCATTAATAGTGTCAGGATGTTCCAACTCGCCGCGCGGTTGAGCCTGAGCGAACCCAGCTATTCCCCGCGCACCGACTCCGGGATTCACCAGCTGTCAGGACTTCGTTATCGAAAACTGCCAGGTATAGGAATGTCCGTTAACGGTCATCTCGACCGTGTAGTCGCCGGGCGCCAACGGTTCGCGCGGGATCACCACCACCGCGCCGAGCTCGCTCAGGATCTCGCGGGCGCGGCTCTGGTCGGCGCTACTGGAGTTGACGTAGCTCGAAGCGTCGAACCCACAAGCCTCCAGCATCTGGCGATCCGCGCCGCGGGTCAGCGAATACGCCGACAGCCGCGCCGGAACCATCGAACCCAGTTGGAGCGTGATTGGCAGGCCCGAAGGCGAGGTATAGCCGGCACAGGAACTCAGCGGATCGGGCCATTCGTCCCCTAACCGATTCAGCCGCATGGCCGCGCCACCGGGAGGGAATTCGATCGGCGCCGGCGCGGACGCCGGCGCAAACCCCGCCCGGCCCAGCCGGCTCAGCACGTCCAACACCGCTACACAGGTGCCGCCCTCGCAATATTCGCCGTACCCGACCTCGCGCAAACGCGGATTGAGAATCCACATCCGATGCCAGGTGCTGGCAATCCATTCGTCGATCGCCCAGCCTGAAGGGGGACGCGAACCGGGTTCCGGTCCCCACCATTGTTCGACATCCCCGGAGCGGGCCGCGCGCAGCCCCTCTATACTGTACCAGGGCATGTCGCGTTCCTCGGTGTGCATCTCGGGACCCAAGGTGCCGGCCTTAATCAGCGCGCTGCTGTTTTTTACCAGGTAACGCGCATGGGCGAATCCTCCCGCGCTCAATGGAGTGTCCTCGCGGACCGGATTGAGCCCACAGAGCGTGCGATAATGGTTAAGCGTCTGAAACCATCCCGACGCCTCGCCCGCTTCCGGCGCGGGCCCGCCAGGCGGATTCTCTTTGTCAGTCGTCACGGACACAGGCGGCGCTTCGGAGGTGCCATCCGCCACTGCGGCCGGTGCTGGTGGCGCAAACCTCGCCGGGGACTCGGGCGCACCTGTGGTTGGCGGCGGCGGAGCTATGGTGGGAGAAAAAACAATGCCACGGATGCGCAGGTATTCGGTAACGCCGAAGCCCAGGAGCATCAAAACCACCACCGTCGCCGCCACCGCCCGTAGAGCAACCACGGTGCCGCGGCGCGGCGAGTTCATCACCGCAAATCGCACCGCGCCCACTTCCAGCTCGTCTCCAGGCGTTAGTGGGCGCGAACCGGAAACCCGCCTTCCATTGACTCGGATTCCGTTGGTGGATTCCAGGTCGCGCACCCGCGGGCGCCCAAAGCGCCGAAAAATAAGAGCGTGCCGGCGCGATACCGATCCATGGTCAAGCACGATGTCGTTGTCGGCAGCGCTCCCGATGGTGATTTGACCCTTGGCCAAGGGGAACGCGCGCAAGGTTTCCGAACCGATTGAGACGAGGCGAATCACAGCGGCCATCGAAGCGCGATCTTAACAGAATTTCGGGGCAGTGGCATTCCATGCAACCTCGCCCCGGCGCTTGTCTAATTGGCAGCGGCGGACCGTGAAATGACGACCGGGGGCAAGTCTTGATTCGTCAGATCGTAATGAAGGTATTCAGCTGTGCGCGGACTACCTGCGCGACCTCGGGAGGTACAGTGGCGCCCGCATAACGGATGGGACGGGCGATCGTGTCGATGCTACGAATGTGGCTGGTCAAGATCTCGCCGGCGATGGGCAGGCCTGGTGGTACAACGACACTGGTCGGGAAACGGGCGGACACGCGACGTGATCGGACAGACAACGGCCAAGCCGGTGTTCTTGGTAAACGCGACCGAAGAGACCACCAGGGCTGGCCGCCGGCCAGCCTGTTCCCGGCCCTTGGTCGGATCGAAATCGGTCCATATCAGATCGCCAGTGCCGGGGGCATAGGTCGGCGCGGTCATTCTTCGACTACCTCACTGCCAACATCCGGTCCCCAGTCAAAGGCACCCGCATAGGTAGCGCGCCACTCTTCCGGGCTCTTGCCTCGGAATAGCTCTTCCAGGGTGAAATGCGGGACGACGCGACGGATGACGATTTCCCCATTTCGCGTCTCGATCTCAACACGCTCACCGTCGCAGAGCCCAACAGCCTTCGCAATCTCGCCCGGGAATCGGATGGCCAGATTCTTTCCCCACTTCCCAACAACGACTTGCGACATAGTACGTTTCCGCTCCTTGGAATATTTGCAGGATATCCCATTTTGCGGTCGAAGCGACCGAACGGCTAGCCGAAAAAGGCATCGCCGAAAACGGCGGAATCATTTCGCCGAATCAAACTTCGCCGCTGTCGGCAAGGGGGTTTTCGTCTGTGCTTTTGGTGGAGTGCCGCCGGAATCGCCTGGGTCTGACCGGCTGCGGCGCAGATCCATGAACGATTCCAAAAAATCGATTGGGATCGGAAACAGGGTGGTGGAATTACGCTCCGCGGCAATCTCCTTGAGTGTCTGCAGGTAGCGAAGTTGCACGGAAATCGGATGGCGTCCCATTATGTCGGCCGCGTCGGCCAGTCTCTGTGAAGCCTGGAATTCGCCCTCCGCCGCGATCACCTTGGCCCGGCGCTCGCGCTCCGCTTCGGCCTGGGCCGCGATTGCGCGCTGCATATCCTGCGGCAGGTCGATATTCTTCAGCTCGACCATCACCACCTTGATCCCCCACGGCTCGGTCTGCGCGTCGACTATCTCCTGGATGTGCGTGTTGAGTTTGTCGCGCTGGCTCAAGAGCTCGTCGAGTTCCGTCTGCCCTCCGACCGAGCGCAGCGTGGTCTGAGCCAGTTGCAGCGTGGCGAACAGGTAGTTCTCGACCTCGACCACGGCCCGCGAGGGGTCCACGACGCGAAAATAAAGCACGGCACTGACTTTTACCGAAACGTTGTCGCGGGTGATGACATCCTGGGCCGGAATCTCCAGGGTTATGGTACGCAGATCGATTCGCACCATCCGCTCGATTATAGGCAAAATAAAGGTCACCCCGGGACCGCGATAGGGGGTGATCCGTCCGAGCCGGAAGACCACCGCGCGTTCGTATTCGCGCAGGATGTTGAGTCCGCTTATCAGGACCAGCGCGATGAACGCGACGGCGACCAGGATTGCCACAGCCATTAAATTACTCCTTCGCTGCAAGCGCACAGACGTTCAAGCTTCATCCGCTTGACGCCGAGGACCGAGGTGCCACGCCTTGCACCTCCAGTTCCATGCCCCTGACCGCTTTTACGCGAGCCGGCGCGCCGATGTCCAGCGGCTGATCGCTGGTCGCACGCCACATCTCGCCATGGACGAAAATCCATCCGGCGGTTCCCGGCCGCACCGGTTGCCGGATCTCGCCGAGCTCTCCGACCAATCCTTCCCGGCCGGTCAATGCCGGTTTCCTGCGCTGCGCCAAGGCCCATGCGAGTCCAGCCATCCCGATCACCAACGCTACCGTGACGCCGGCGATTGCTGAGCGGCTGACCACCAGATTGCTGCGCGAGGTATCGATTAGGAACAGCGAGCCCAAAACAAACGCGATCAACCCGCCGATCCCCAGGATACCATAGCCCGGAACCAGCGCCTCGGCGGTCAGCAAGCCGATGCCAAGCACGAGCAGTAGAAACCCGGTGTTGTCGATCGGGAGAACCTGAAACGCCATCAGCGCCAGCAACAAACAGATGACGCCGAAAATCCCGGGGGCGTAAACGCCGGGATGGGCAAACTCAAAATAGATTCCCAGTAGCCCGGCCATCATCAGCAGGTAAACGATATTGGGGTCGGACAACTTGTCGATCAGCCGCTCTTTGAATGTCATCTCCCGCGATATCAGTGGCGCGCCCTTAAGCTCGAGCACCTGTGCGCGCCCGCCCACCATTACGGTGCGTCCGCTCGCCTGTGCCAGTACGATCGGGCAGGTCGCGTGCGATAATCTCCACGACGTGCTGGCTGAGCGCGTCCGAATCGTCGAGCGACGCGCTTTGACGCACCGCGCGCTCCACCCAAGCCTGGTTGCGGCCGCGCTGTGCCGCGATGGTGCGGGCAAAGGAAGCCGCGAAGCTTTCGATTTTTGTCGCCGCCACGCCCTTCTCTTCGGCCCCGCCCATTTCCAGCGGATGCGCGGCGCCGATCGTGGTTCCAGGCGCCATCGCGGCCAGGCTCGCCGCAATCGTCACGAACATCCCGGCCGAGGCCGCACTCGCTCCGGAAGGCGCCACATACACAATCACCGGCAGCGGCGCTCCCAGCAGGTCCTTGACTAGCCGGCGCGTGGTGCTCAGCAGACCGCCGGGGGTATCCAACTCGATGATCAACGCGCGGGCATCGTGCTCCACAGCAGCGTTGATAGACTCTTCCACGAAGTCCGCGACGGCGGGATTGATGGAGGTATCGACGTCGATCACCACCACCGGCCTGGACTCCGGCGGCTCAACCGCCAGCGCTTCAAGATGCGCGCCGAACAACAGCATTATCGCGCCAATCGCAAGTAAAGCCGTGGACGGATACCGCGAAGGCTTCGCTTCACGGCGCTCAGGATTGGCGATTGGAAAGCTCCTGGCCAAGAGCCCTCATCACCTCCTGGATATCCGCCCAGACCAGGCGCTTGTCGCCGGGGTTGCGCAACAGGTATGCGGGGTGGAACGTGGGCATCATCCGGATTCCGCGCACGTCATGCCACCGGCCTCTCAGTTTGCTGATGGGAATTTTTACTTTTAGTAGTGACTGCACCGCGAACGTACCCAGGCCGACGATAACCCGGGGACGAACCAGTTCGATCTGGCGCATCAGAAAGGGCTCACAGGCCGCCACCTCGTCGGGCTCGGGATTGCGGTTGCCGGGGGGCCGGCATTTGACCACGTTGCAGATGTAAACATCCTGGCGCCGCATGCGCATCCCGCGCTCGATGATATCGGTCAACAGCTGGCCGGCGCGGCCCACGAAGGGCTCGCCGCGCTCGTCTTCATCGGCACCTGGACCTTCGCCGACAAACATCAGCTCCGCCTTCGGATCACCGACACCAAACACCAGATTTTTGCGCCCGGGGGCCAGCTTGCATCGGGTACAGTCGCCGATAAACCCGCGCAATGCCTCCAAAGTTTCAGTCTTTTCCAATCCTGGATAGACCGAGAATAACTCGCTGCCCACTTCAACCGGCGCCCTGGATTGCGGCTTTGCGGGCTTAACGGGCGGTGGCGAAGCGATTGCGCCAGCGCGAGCAGCTACGGGCGGAGGTTCCAAAGGAACGCCTTCCAGTCCTTCTTCCTTGAGCTGTTCGAGATAATCGGAGATAGAGTCCATCAGGACTCGTCGGTCGGCAAGGGTCGGATCATCCTGGTTCATAGATCACAATCGCCCGGTGGCTGTCGCCTACCGTACCGTACTCGGAACTGACTGTGAGTTCCATCGGCATAAGCCCTAACTTAGCGGTCTAACTACCCACCAGTGGGGCGGGCGTCCCTGCCCGCCGCTCCGCCACACTATGACCGTAGCTAAATTTAGATGTCATGGGCGGACGGCGATGCCCGCCCCACTGAATCAATGGCCAACGCTTATAGCGCTTGTGGGGTAAATTGCGAGGTTTCGCCTCAGACTTGGTCAGATGCCTCAACCGGATTGGCGGACGGCGTGCAGCGCTTTGGACTTGCCTGAAGCTGGATTGGTTCGTAGCGCGGACGCGCGATCGAGAATTACGTTAGCCACTTCGTCCTTGGTGAGTTGAGGATAAGGCTGTCTGCTCCCATCGCGCTCGATCAGGGTCACGATATTGGTATCGACGCCGAACCCCGCCCCTTCCATCGTCACGTCGTTGGCCACAATCAAATCCAGGCCCTTGGCCTGCAGCTTGCCCAGTGCGTTGGCCTCGGTGTCCTGAGTTTCAGCGGCAAAGCCGATTAACAACCGGTTACCCTTTTGCGCGGCCAGCCGCGGCATCTCGTCCTCGATTGGCGCCAGTTCCAGGCGCATCCCCTGTGCGCGCTTCTTGACCTTGTGCGGGGCGATCGTCGCGGGCCGGAAGTCGGCCACCGCCGCCGCCATAATCAGCGCCGAGCACCAGGAAAGATTGCGTGCCGTAGCTTCCAGCAAATCCGCCGCGCTGACCGTATCGATGCGCTCGACTCCGCGCGGAGCCGCCAGCGCCGAGGGACCCGACACCAGCCTGACCTCGGCCCCCCTGAGCCAAGCCGCGCGTGCCAGCGCATAGCCCATCTTGCCCGAGGAGCGATTGGAGACGAAGCGCACCGGATCGATCGCCTCCTGGGTCGGGCCAGCGGTCACGAGAATTCGTTCCCCGGCCAAATCGGCTGGAGTGGCAAGCCGCTCCAGTTCCTCAACTATCGCCGCCGGGTCGCAAAGCCGGCCCTTGCCCTCATAGCCGCAGGCCAGCGCTCCCTCCTGAGGCTCAATTATCGTAACGCCGCGTGCCGCCAGCCGTGCCAGGTTCTCGATGACCGTCGGATGATTGTACATGTTAACGTTCATCGCCGGAGCGAACGCGACCGGGCAATGCGCGGCGAGTAACACTGTCGTGACGATATCGTCAGCGATTCCGAAGGTGGCCTTGGCGATAATATCTGCGCTGGCCGGCGCAATCACTATCACATCGGCGGTATCGGCCAGGCGGATATGGCCGATTTGCGATTCCTGGGTCAGGTTGAAAGTTTCGGTGGCGACCGGATTGCCGCTTAGGGTCTGCAGCGTCAACGGCGTGATGAACTCGCAGGCGTTGCGCGTCATCATCACCTTGACTGCCGCTCCTCGTCCCGTCAGCAGCCGGACCAGTTCGGCGGCCTTGTAGGCTGCGATACCGCCGCTTACACCGAGTACGATCGTCTTGCCGGTCAGGATACCCATATCAACGAATTCTATGCGTTTGGTCGGTTTTGTGAAAACGGGGCTAGGCAGAACGGAAGCTAGTCATAGTACTCCAGTCCCAGATGTGTGATGAGATCCTCGCTGCGCATCCAGCGCAGGGTGTTCTTGAGCTTCATGAGCTGGATAAAGATGTCGTGCTCGGGATAAATATTGGCTGCGTGCATCGGCGCCTTGAAGTAAAACGATAGCCACTCCTGAATCCCGCGCATCCCAGCGCGATGGGCGAGATCGAGGAACAGCACCAGATCGAGGACCAGCGGCGCGGCCAGGATCGAGTCGCGGCACAGGAAGTTTATCTTGATCTGCATCGGATAGCCGAGCCATCCGAAGATATCGATATTGTCCCAGCCTTCCTTGGCGTCGCCGCGCGGCGGGTAATAATTGATTTTAACGCTGTGGAACAGGTTGCCATAAAGCTGCGGGTACAATTGGGGCTGAAGAATCTGGTCGAGGACCGATAGCTTGGTCTCTTCCTTTGATTTGAAAGAGCCGGGGTCTTCCAGCACTTCGCCGTCGCGATTGCCCAGGATGTTGGTGGAAAACCATCCCGACATTCCCAGCATCCGCGCCTTCAATCCGGGCGCGATGAGCGTCTTCATGAAGGTCTGGCCGGTCTTGAAGTCCTTGCCGCAGATAGGGAGGTTGCGCTCGCGGGCGAGATCCAGCAGCACCGGGGTATCGGTGGTCAGGTTTGGTGCTCCGTTGGCGTACGGGATACCCATCTTAAGCGCGGCATAGGCGTAGATCTGGCTGGGTGCGATTTGAGGGTCGTTCCTGATCAGCCCGGCCTCGAAATCCTTCAAGCTCTGATGGACCTGCGCGGGGCGATTGAACACCTCCGTCGAGCCGCACCAGATCATCACGCAGCGCGCGACCCCGGTGCGTTCCTGGAACTGCCGGATGTCGTCCATCAACATCTCGGCCTTGTCCATTTTGGTGCGCGCCTCTTTCACGTTGGGCCCGTGAATGCGGCGGACGTAATTGTGATCGAATACTGCCTCCATCGGCGCCAGCCGCTCCAACGGATCGCGCACCTGTTCCAGCAGAGCGGGGTCGAGCACTCCCGCTTTGCGCGCGGCCTGGTAGGCGTTGTCTTCGTAAATATCCCAACCGCCGAACTCGAGGTCGTCGAGCCCGGCCAGTGGTACGAAGTCCTTGATCAGCGGGGTGCGTCCCTCGTCGCGTTTACCCAAACGCACGGTTGCGAGTTGAGTCAGGGATCCGATTGGTTGTGCCAGGCCGCGTTTTATCGCCTCGACTCCGGCTATAAAGGTGGTGCTGACCGCACCGAGTCCGGGAAGGAGGACACCCAGCTTGCCGTCCGCGGGAGCAATTCGGACGGATTCTTTTGTGGCCAAAACGGAGCCTCCTTTACGCGATCCTGGCCGCCTGAATCTGACGGCAACCTCACCCATGTCCGCGCGCCCGCAGGCGCTCGGATTGGCAATCTCAGCCCTTTTTGAATCGCGACGGAAAATCGGCTTCGAAAGCTTGTTCCGGATGGAGCCGCTTGGCTCTTTCGATTAAGGCTTCTTGGGTCTCGGGGTTATCCGGATCGGGCACGCAGCAATCCACCGGGCAGACCGCCGCGCACTGTTCCTGATCGAAAAAGCCAACGCATTCGGTGCATTTGACAGGAACGATATAGTAGATATCTTCCTTGATGGCGGAATGGTTTTCGCCGTCAAGCTCCCACTGCGCGCCACCCTCGTAGATCGCCGTATTCGGGCATTCCGGTTCGCAGGCGCCGCAATTTATACATTCTTCAGTAATTACTGTTGACATCGCCGAGCTGTCCCAAAAGTCAGCGCTCTCTGGTCCCTTTTTGTTTCATTAGTGCGTAACGGCAGGCTCCGGCCAATTGACCCGTGCCACAATAGCCCGCAGCCAATTTTCCGGCAAGCCGCGGTCCGACTATTCGGGCATTTGCCGCACTATCTCCCGGGCAATTTCCAAAAACGCCTGGCTGGTGGGATGCTCTGGCGCCGCCAGCGTAATCGGCATCCCGCGGTCGCCGCTATCGCGAATTTCATTTTGGATCGGAATCCGTCCGAGCACCCTGGTGCCTTCCTCGGCGGCCAGACGGTCGCCACCGCCACTACCAAAGATCTCTTCGGCCTCGCCGCAATCCGGGCATACGAACACGCTCATGTTCTCGACCACACCGAGAATCGGACAATGGACCTGGCGGAACATTTTGACCGCACGCTTGGCGTCCAAAACCGCCACGTCCTGGGGAGTGGTCACAATTACCACCCCGTCCAGCGCGACTTGCTGGGCCAGCGTCAACTGCGCGTCACCAGTTCCCGGTGGCAAATCAACGACCAGAAAATCCTGCGTCCCCCACACCGTTTCCTTGAGAAACTGCCGCACCGCGCTCATCACCATCGGTCCGCGCCAGATCACCGGCGCCTTGTCGGTCAGGAAGAACGCCATCGAGATGAGCTTGATGCCATACTTCTCGACCGGAAGAAACCGGGTCTTGTCGGCGGCTTTGGGCCGCTCCTCTCCGGTGCCGAACATTATCCCCATCGAGGGTCCGTAGATGTCCGCGTCGAGGAGTCCAACGCTGAGGCCCAACTGATGCAGCGCGACGGCGATATTGGCCGCCACCGTGGATTTCCCCACTCCACCCTTGCCGCTGGCGACCGCCACCACGTAGCGTGTTCCGGGCAGCCGCACGCGTCCGGTCTTTTCGCCCAGTTCGGGCTCTATCTTGCGCGCCTTGAGCTCAATTTTTTCCAATCCCAGTTCATGGCTCAGGACATGATTGATTTGCTGCGCGACCTGGCGCAGCACTTCCTCATTCTCAGTCACCTGGCGCAGGGTGATGGCGATCGCCCCTGAAGGTGCGGCAGCAACCTCTTCCACCAAGCCCAAAGTCAGGATATCGCTCGCATAGCCGGGATATTTGACCCGGCCAAGCGCAGTCCTGATCGCGTCGATTCCGATTTCTTTTGCCACCCTGGTAGGAATTATGTCAGAGGGGATCTGCCGGTAAAAGAATGCTGGACCATTATGGTCCACCTTTCATGCTGCTCAAGCCCGGATCTACGCCCGTTAGAGTTACGGGCGACGAGCCCGCCAGGAAAAACCGTTGGGCACGTCCGCGCTGATCAGCAGCAACGGAACCCAGAGTGTAAACAGAAATCCGAGCGCCGGAGCGTGCCATAGCCAGAACAGGCCATAGACCAGGTATATTCCGAGCATCGCCAGATGGGCCTGAAATTGCGTTTCTCCTACACCGCCCTGAACTCGGGGAAAGGCTTTCGAGACCAGGACCGCCTGGCCCAGACAATGCCAACCGCCATAATGGCGGCATCGCCGGCACGCCGTTAGACTGGTTTCCAGCCACAGCGCCCCCAAAAGCAGGAGTCCCAACAGTCCATAGCCGGCGCCATGAGCGAACGCCTGGTAGAGCATCAGCAGCGAGAACAGCGCAAGGCCGCCCAACCCGATCACGCGAAACGATTGCGGGCGCTGAATCAGGTAGACGAAGGGTTCGAAGATGCCGGGGTTGATTCGACGCATGATGAGGCGGCTTTCAACGCTCCCTGTTTAGCCGGTGCTGTGGCACTGTGCAAGAGCCAAATGGTCAGGGCACGCAATTGACTGTGCTCCAAGAGAAATTATTGAAGCGAATTGTTTTGCTGAATTGATGACAGTGAAAAGAGGGAGGACTCTGAAGAGTCATCCCTCTTCGCTTTTGCGCCCCCAGGTTTGCTCATGGAGCTCCGAAAAGCTCTGCCACCTGCGGAGCGAGCACGAATCCGGGCGTTCTAAATTGATCAGCTTTCGGCTTTGAGTTCGCGGCTTGCCAGTTCGAGATCGGCGTCAACCATCATCGCCACCAGTTCCTTGAAGCCAACCTTGTGCCGCCAGTTGAGCTTGGTGCGCGCCTTGCTCGCATCGCCTTGCAGAATATCGACTTCAGCCGGACGCATCAGACGCGGATCGAATTCGACGTGTTTGCGCCAGTCCAGTTCCAACCGCTCGAAGGCGGCTTCCAGGAACTCTTGCACCGAATGGGTCTCGCCGGTCGCGATTACGAAGTCATCGGCCTCCGGCTGCTGCAGTATCAACCACATCGCCTCGACATAGTCGCCGGCAAAGCCCCAGTCCCGCTTGGCCTCGAGATTGCCCAGTGAAATTTTGTCTTGCAGCCCCACTTTGATGCGCGTCGCGCTGCGGGTGATCTTGCGGGTAACGAAATTTTCACCGCGCCGCGGCGATTCGTGGTTGAACAGAATTCCATTACCCGCAAACATGCCGTAAGCCTCGCGGTAGTTGCGGGTCTGCCAATGGGCGTAAACCTTGGCGCAGGCGTAAGGGCTGCGCGGATGGAAAGGCGTGGTCTCGGATTGCGGAACCTCGGGCGCTTTACCAAACATCTCGGAGGATCCGGCCTGATAAAAACGCACCTGGCGTCCGGTGCTGCGGCAATGGTCGCGCACCGCCTCCAGCAGCCGCAGGGCGCCCAGACCGACTACATCTGCGGTATATTCGGGCTGATCGAAAGAGATCCGCACGTGCGATTGGGCGGCCAGGTTGTAGACCTCGTCGGGCGCCACCAACTCGATAATCCGCCGCAGACCGGTGCCGTCGCCAAGGTCGCCATAATGAAGTTGCAATGCCGCATGACCGGAGTCAAAGCCCTTGCGCAGATGGTCGATTCGTCCGGTGGCGAAGCTCGAGGTGCGCCGCACCATCCCGTGAACGTCGTAACCCTTGGCCAGCAGCAATTCCGCGAGGTACGAGCCATCCTGGCCCGTGACGCCGGTGATCAAAGCAGTCTTACTCATCGTGCCTGGTTGTAAACGTTATCATTTGCTGGTTCGGGGCGTCGCACGCGTATCGCTCGACGGGACTCCGGCAGCATTTCCCTCACTGCCAAGGACCGCGGTTGGCTGCCGTACGCATTATTGAGCAGCATGCTGCGCCCAAATGGGTTTTGTCCAATCGAACCGATTCCCCCAAGAGTCAACTGGAACAAAAACCTGGACCTCGTCGGGATTGATTGAATCGTTGATGCCGATATCGATGATCCAACAGTTACATTTTGACTTAAGCCGTACCCCGTATTCACTGTAAGCAGCTTGCTGTTGGCGAGGTCGTAGGACGGTTCATAGTACAATCCAACTCGATCGAAGAACTCGTAGTAAGCCCGTCCACTGAATTTCCTGGACCGATGTGCGACCGCCCACGAATGCATAGTCCACCTGAAGGAATGGACCGCCGAGATAGGCTCGCCCCATGCGCGATTGTTGAACCGGCTCCGGCGCCACCCACGGCGGCCGCACCGCGAAAAAGAAAGTCTCGCCCGCGAACTGCTTGGTATTGGGATTGAAATCAGTTGTGCTTCCGACCGACGCATAGACACTGGGGAATACGCTTATATTAGCGGAGATATCGGAAAAGTGGGTTCCGGCGGGCGTCAGCGCATGCGAGGTGTCGTACATATGCAGAAGGCTGAACTCGGCCAATTCCTGCACCCGCCCGCTACCAGATTGGAAGGTGGACGGCTGCGTGACACCGCCATTTTGGCCGTCATCTTCGCTGGAGTCCGAGGTGGAATTGTTCGACGTGCTGGGCGTGTCCGATTGGCTGGAGAACTTGCCGTAAAGCCGCGACACAACTCCGTAACTGAACAAGCTGCGCGGTTCGATCCGATCGGTTTCATCGAAGATCGGCAAGTCGGCCTGGTTGACCACTGGCACATAAGAATAAGATACCGTGGGTTCGATCGTATGCTTAAGCTTCTCCAGCGATTTCCAATGGAAGTCGTATACCTTTTGCAGCCGGCTGGCGATGTTAAAGTCGCCGTCAATCATTTCCCGATGCATCAGCCCGCCGGGAGCTGAGCGGCCCTGATTCCAGTTGATTGTTGTTGTTCAGGACCTGGCCGATCTGCGGGTCGAAAGTACCCACCGGAATGATTTTGATACTGTCACCGGAGACATCGTATGCGGTTTCCTCGAGTCCCAGGGTGCCCCACCCGTACACGTAATCCTGCAAATGCCAAGGCACAACCAGGCGCGGATGGAGGTCCAAACGCACGCCGTCAATCGCGCTCTGGCGCAGGTAATCGACCCCCTGAAAGTCGTAATCAATATAGGCCGAACCAAGGCCGAGCGCCTGGCGGCCGCTCCAGAGCAGTTCGGGCATGGTCTGAAGCGCGAATTGCTGGGGTTGGATATAGTCCTGAATCCACTGGCCATCGAGCTTTATATAGGAGTTTTCGAGGCTCTCCTGGAGGCCGACATCGGTATTGCCGGTGCGCAACAGACCGAAATTAGAGCCATACCCGCGCGACAATGTATACACGTCCATATCACGCAGGTAGAGGCTGTCACTGGTGTAGATCGTGTCCGCATATGCGACCAGGTCAGGTGTGATGTGCTCGCGAAGCTGGCCGATAAAGCCCCACCGATTGATCGGCACATCTGGATCCGCGATCTGATCGTCGACGATGTCGTTGTTGGCGTTGCTGCGGATGCTCTCGTTGAAATATCCGCCGGTAATCCGGATGTAATCGTCCGCTCCATTTTGCAACCGGTATTCGGCCATCGTGCCGATTCGCGCGGAGCTTTCGACGTCGAACGCCACGGTCGCGTCCGAGCTACGATTGATAGCCAGATAATACGGCTGAAAATACTGGATTCCGCGCAGGCGCGACTCCCCTATCAGCGGGGTCAGGAATCCGCTCTGGCGGTCGGTGTCGGCGGGGAAAATCGCATACGGGACATCAGCCACGGTGTGGCCAAGAATCTTGAGCTTCGCGTCCCTGACCGTCGCCCGGCCTCCCAGGGCAGCGTCGATTTCGCGCCCCGCGATGCTCCATGAGGGCGTCCCGGTCTCGCATCCGCAGGTGGTGAAATAGCCGTCTTTGACCACGTAATGCTGGCCAAGCAACTTGGTGATGGAGCGGCCGGCAAGGTAGTAGTTGCTCTGCTTGACCGTGATCTTGGCGTTTTGTAGTTGACCGGTTTCATCCTCGGTGTTCACTTCGGCGCGTGACGCGGTCATGTCAACGTCGGGATCGGACAGATTGACATCGCCAATCGCCCTCAAATTCTGATTTTTACGGTCATACTGCATTTCATCGGCTTGCAGCAACGTGCTGGATTGCCGCATGCGCGCATTGCCGCGAGCGATGAAGGTATCGGTCTTGGCATCATATACGAATTCGTTACCGCTTAGGTTCACGTTGCCGGCGTGAGTGGCTCGCAGTCCACTCATTGCCTGCAGATCCTGGGCACCAGCGCTGGACGCGCCCAGGATGGCGAGTCCCAGTGCCCATAGCAGCGATGATCTGAACAGCTTCAGGGAATAACCCCTTCCGGGAATAATCTCGAGCGGCCCTGCGCAGCCAAAAAATACGGGTAAATCTCACCGATCAGATAGACCGAACCCGTCACCAGCACAAAATCATCTGCTTGCGCTTCTGCCATTACCTGCTCAATCGCCGCTATCGGCTCTCGAATGACGCGCGTCGGGGCGTGACCGGCGAAATGCTCAACCAGCCGCTCCGGCTCCAACGGCCGCTTGGGCTTCACCCGGGTCAGGGTCACATCCTTGACCCGTGGACCCAGCAGTTGTGCCATCCGCGGCCAGTTCTTGTCAGACAAACAGCCAAAAATCAAACGCGGCAGCGCTTGCTGACCCAGTTCAACGGCAATTGTATCCAGCAGCGCTTCGATGCTCAATTCATTATGCGCGCAATCCAGAACTAGCAACGGATGCTGCCGCACAATGTCGAAACGGCCGGGCCAACAGATGTTCTGGAGTCCGCGACGAAGGTGAACCTCGTCCAGCCGCCATCCCGCACCACGCAACGCCTCCGCGGCGGCCAGCGCGATCGCGGCATTCTCGTGCTGAAACGGCCCCGCCAGGCTCAAATCAATATCTCTCATTTGAATCCCCAGGCCGGCATAGTCAAGCCGATGGGCGGGGGCGTGGGAAAAATAGGTGAAGTCGCGGTCGACCATGATTGTTGGACTGCGGCGCTGAGCCGCGATGTCGCTCAGCGTGGTGCGGGCCTCCGGGTCACGGGCACCAATCACCACCGGCACCCCGGGTTTGATGATTCCGCCCTTCTCCCCGGCGATCGATCGGATGGTGTAGCCCAGATACTCGACGTGGTCGAAGCCAATCGGGGTAATAATGCTCAGCAGCGGGCGCACCACGTTGGTCGAGTCCAGGCGGCCGCCCAGTCCGGTCTCCACCACCGCGATATCGATCCCGGCTTCGGCAAAGTACAGAAACATCAGCGCGACCGTGAATTCAAAAAAGGTCAGCGCCAGACCTGCCCGCTCATAAATCAGCCGCAGCCGCTCGATATAATCCAGCATCAGCGCCGGCGGCATCTCGGCGCCGTCGATTCGCGTGCGTTCGGTCAGGTGCACCAGATGCGGTTTGGTATATAAGCCGGTACGATAACCGGCGGCGCGCAGACAACTATCCAACATCGCCGCCACCGAGCCCTTGCCCTTGGTGCCGGCGATATGGACCACCTGGAGACGCAGATGCGGGTTGCCGATCCGCTCCAACGCCTGCTCCATCCGCTCAAGTTTATAGATCTCGCCGCGCGCTTCGAGCGAATAGAGCCAGTCCAGAGTCTGCTGAAGCCGCTCCATCGCGGGCCTATTCTAGTCGTAGCTGCCAGCGTGGCAAAGGGGATCGCAGCGACATTTTGCGCAATCTCCACAGCCAACCTCCGATACCCACCGCCTGCCCGAAAGCTGTTGACAAACGGACAAACCTACCTCACCAGCGCGCGGACTTATCGGCATGGATTCGATGCGGTCCTCAAAGTAATGCCCGCGATGGGCGGGCCGGAAGACCCGCGCTGCCGCCGAATAGACCAGGCACCGCTATCTGCGCTATTGAGTTATCAGAGCCGGATCAGCCGAGGAGGAAGCGATGAAAGCCGCCGTATATCATGCTCCCCATGAGCCCCATACGATCGAAGACGTCGAGATCGACCATCCCAAGGGCACCGAAGTCCTGGTCAAGATAATGGCCAGCGGGGTCTGCCACAGCGACCACGTGATTTGGTCAGGGCATCGTGCGGTCTTCGCGCCACCGATGATCCTGGGCCACGAGGTTGCCGGTATCGTTGAGGAAGTCGGACCGCAGGTCACCACCGTCAAACCCGGCGATCACGTTATCGCCGGCGGCGGGTTGCGCTTTTGCGGACGCTGCAAGAACTGCCGGGCCAATCGCGCCTATATGTGTCTGAACAAATTCACTTCCAATCGCGGTCCCAACGATAAACCCGGCGTCACCTGGAAAGGCAACAAGATTCGGGGCATTGGGGGCGATTCGGTGGGCTTCGCCCAGAAGTCGCTGACTGACGAGCTAAGCCTGGTCAAGATTGACGACGACCTGCCGATGGACCGCATGGCGCTGATCGGCTGCGGCGTCACCACCGGGCTCGGCGCGGTGTTGCGCACGGCCAAGGTGCCGCCCGGCGCCACAGTCGCGATTATTGGCACCGGCGGCGTCGGCTCGTCAGTGATCCAGGGCGCCCGGATTGCCGGCGCCGGCCAGATAATCGCAGTCGACGTGGTCGACAGCAAGCTGGAGACGTCGAAGAAATTCGGTGCCACCCATACAGTCAACGCCGCCAAGGTCAATGCGGTTGAAGCGATTAAGGAATTGAGCGACGGCGGAGTCGAGTACTCCTTTGAAGCAATCGGCAATGTCAAAACCATCGAGCAGGCAATCCTTTGCCTGATGCCGCGCGGGACGGCAACCCTGATCGGCGTCACCCCGGACGCCGACGAGCTCAAAGTCAACGCCTATTTCGTCATCAGCGGCGAGCGCCGGATCCAGGGTCATCACCTGATCTATTCGGTCGGAGCGCTCGACCAACGCTATATCGTTAATCTGTACAAACGCCGTTTGCTCAACCTCGACGACATGGTGAGCCGTCACGGCCGTCTGGAAGATCTGGACAGCGCGTTCCGCGCGATGGAGAAGGGCGAGGTCGTTCGCACAGTACTGCTGCCGAATTAAGCCGCGTCAGCCGGGGTTGACGGCATCGCACTGAAGCGGTCTCCCTCTATGGCTGTCGCAAAAACGCTCGCATCACTTCGCCCACGCCTGCGGATCGAGGTCCGCAGGCGTGGACGGGTGGGACAGCTGTTTTCAGAGTATCAATAATTAGCTTGAGCGCGACCCATGTCAGAACAGGTCAAACGCGCCGCCGGGGTCGATGCCGGAGCTGGTGTACGGCACAAACAGCGCGTTGAGTGCCTGCACATACGAGGGCCCCGCCTCCGCTCCGGCGGGCCTCGTAAACGTAAACTGGTTCGAGCTGATCACCTTAAACGATAGTGCTACCAACGACACTTTGCCAAAAAGGTGACAGTTGGTTGGGATCAAACATGACACCCCCAATTTTCAGGGAAAGGCTTACCCTGTAATTCTATCAAAGAATAGGCAAAATCTAGCTAAGCCTCAACTGCACGGTTACTCGGTGTCAGCGCAGGCCGGAATTTGGCGATGTTAATCGGAACTCCCGGGAAAATCACGTGCTCGCTCTGCGTGGGCGGGCAGTATCGGAGGAGCAAGCGGGCAGATTACTTGTGAATCTGTTGGGCGAGGTAGTTGGCTTCGCCAACTTGACGGATCAGTTCGATCTGGCTCTCCAGCCAGACCACATGATCACTCTCGGAGACCACCATATCTTCGAGCAGTTCGCGCGTGGTGTTGTCGGCGACTTCGACCGCCAACGCGATACCTTTGTTGAAACGGCCCACGGCAATGGTCTCCAACTCGAGGTCGAGCTTGAACTGCTCCGGAACCTTCTCGCCGACTTTGACCTTCTCCAGCCGCTGCATATTGGGGACGCCCTCAAGGTCGAGGATCCGCTCGATCAAATCGTCGGCGTGCTTCATTTCCTCGAATCGATTCCGCGCGGATTTTTTCCGCCAGGCGCTCGTAGCCCCAGTTCTCGCACATCTTGGCGTGGATGAAATACTGATTGATCCCGGTAAGCTCGCCGGTCAGAAGTTCGTTGAGAGCCTCGATTAACCTGGGATCGCCCTTCATGCTCGATGCTCCTTTCTTCCAGGCGGCCAACCCAAGGGATGGCGCGTGGTTGCTAGGCGGCGCAGGCCGCGTCGCTAGTCGCATCATAGCGCGCGCTGGCGGTATCGCGACAGAGCATCGAGCAGATTTCCGCCCGGCAGGGCGGGCAGCGGCGGCCGGCGCCGCAGGTTTTGACGATTGCCTGGAGGGTCGAGGCGCCCTCTTCGATCAGCTTTTTAATCGCGGCGTCAGTCACGCCCTTGCACTGGCAGAGAATCATCGCCTGGTCCCCAGCTCCCCGATTCGATTTCAACGCGCTCATACAGCGGCGCATTGATATTGAAACTGATTCTCAATTTAGATTTAGCCGGAGCGTCTTGTCAAGGGTTGCGCGCCGAAATTTACAGCGACCGTTTCAGCGTGGCGCCGGCCAGCACCAGCATCACGGCGGTGAACACCGCCAGGAACATCACATCGCTCGAAATCGCGGCGAAATTGGCGCCTTTGAACATAATCGACTTGAGCGCGCTGACCGCGTGAGTCTCCGGATTCCAGCGCGTAAAGGCGCGCAACCAATGCGGCAGGCTCTCAACCGGATAAATGGCGCCGCTGGGAAAGAACAGGATCACATTGAGGAAGCCGGCCGGTCCACCAATCAGGCGCGGATTGCTCGCGCGGCTATAAATGGCGAACATCATCGCCAGCAAGCCGGTTCCGGTCAGCGCGATGACGCCGCACAGCACTCCCAGGCTCTTCAGTCCGCCGGCGATTCCCCCACCGGTGATGACCAGCCCTATGATCAAAACCACGATCGCTTCGCAAGTGGTGGCCAGTACGCTGCTGGCCAGGATTCCGCCGGCGATGTTCCAGACCGAGAGCGGAGTTACCAGGTAGGCTTCGGTCACGCCCGAAAAACGGTCCATGATCCAGTTGAAGACGCCCGAGGTCATCGAACCCATGAACAGTGCCATCACGATCACCCCCGGAATCAGCGAGCGGTCGTAGTCCACGGTCACGAACAGGTTGCTCGGACGCAGGACGATCTCATTGAGCTTGGGCTCGCGCGCGGTAACGTAGCCTGAACGGATGGCGGCGGTAGCCTGCCCGATAACGCCTTCGAGCGCGGCGGTGCTGACGCTGTCGACGTTGTCGGTGAACAACCCCAACTCGCCGATGCGCCCTTCCGTAATCTCGCGGCTGAAGCCGGGCGGAATCACCAGCGCGGCCTTGAAGCGGCCGTTGCGCACCGCCTGGACCGCGGCGTCGGGATCGTTCATGTAGGTGATGGTTATGGTTTTCGGCCCGGCCGCCAGCGCTTGCATCTGCTCCATCACGCGCAGCCCGTAGGACCCATTGTCCTGGCTCACGATCACCAGGGGCAGATATTTGAGTTGACCTTGCAGGGAATTGCCGAAGATCAGCAGGAACAGCACCGGCATCACGATACTGGTGATAATCAGGGCCGGAGTCTTCGACAGCTTGATCAAATCGCGCCGCATTATCGCCCAGGATTTCTTCATCACGGCCTCCGCGCTTGCCCTCCCATCGCCGCGAACATCGGATCCAGACGCGGCGCGGCGCCGCCGCCTTCCTCGCGCAGATGGCGTCCGGTGAAGCTGATGAACACATCTTCGAGCGAAATCCGCTCCATGCTCATCGCGGTGACCTGCGCGCCGATCCCCTCGAGCAGCGCCATGATTTTGGGCATCGCATGCGCGCTGTCGGCGGCCGCGATCACCAGCACGGTGCCGTCGCGCGAGATCTCCTGGATGTAGGGTTGTGCGCGCAATGCGGCGACCGCGGCTTCCGGCTCGCCGGCAACTTCCAGGCGGATGCGGTCGGAGCCCTTGATCATCGCCTTGAGCTCCGCCGTAGTGCCCATCGCCACGACTTTGCCGCCGTCGATTATCGCGATGCGGTCGCAAAGTTTCTCGGCTTCGTCCATGTAATGAGTGGTCAGCGAGATGGTGACATCGGTCTCGGCGCGCAACTGTTCGAGCAGGTCCCAAACCGCGCGCCGCGACTGGGGATCGAGTCCGATGGTGGGTTCGTCAAGAAACAGGACCCGGGGCGAATGAATCAGGCCGCGCGCGATTTCGAGCCGCCGGCGCATCCCGCCGGAATAGGTCGCAACCATATCCTGCGCGCGCTCCGTAAGCCCGACCATCTCCAACAAGTACTCCGCGCGCTGACGGCGTTGCCGGCGCGAGAGGCCATAGAACTCGCCGTACACGTCGAGATTCTGCCATCCGGTCAGTTCGAGGTCGGAGGTCAGGGCCTGCGGAATCACGCCGATCGCTTCGCGCACCTGGTTGGCGGCGTGGGATAACGTCATAGCCGGCTACCAGGGCCTGGCCCGAAGTGGGAGCAATCAGGGTCGTCAGCATCCGGATCAAGGTCGTTTTGCCGGCGCCGTTGGGACCGAGCAGCCCGAACAGTTCGCCACCATTGACCTCGAAACTGACCCGGTCGACGGCGACGAACGAGCCGAACCGCTTAGTCAGTTCGCGCGCTTGTATTGCCGCTGAATTGGACTGCATCAGGACGCCTGAACGTAACTTCGGCCGTCATGCCCGGTTTCGCGATACCGCCCGGCTGCAGCAAGCGGACCTTGACGTAAAAGGTGCGGATGTCCTGGCGGCCACGGCGGACGTCGGTTTCGGTCGCGAACTGCCCTTCCTGTCCGATCGCCATGACCTGCCCGGAGATCACCGTTGGCGGTTGCGTGGGCAGCGTTACCTGGCCGGGCGTACCGACGCGGATAAAGCCCAGTTGGGTTTCCTCCAGGTCAACGCGCGCCCATATGGTTGAGAGATCATCCACGGTCAGAATCGCGGTGCCTGGATTAACCCACTCGCCGACTTCCAGATTCTTGCTCACCACGACTCCACTGATCGGCGCGCGAATCTGCGTATCGTTAAGTTGGTCCTGGTAGAGCTGAACCGCGGCCTTCGCGGCCGCCACCGCGGCGCGGTCCTTTTCCAGTTGGTTGAGTTGGTCGTCGCGTGTTTGTGCCGCGATCACCCCACGCGCAAACAACTCCTGATCGCGCTTCATCGTGCGTTGAGCGTTGTCGGCGTCGGCCTGCGCCATCAACAGATTCGCGCGCGCCTGAGCGAGTTGATTGCGGATGTCGACATCCTCGATCACGCACACCACCTGACCCTGCTCAATCAGGTCGCCTTCAACCAGTTTGAGGCTCGCAATGCGCCCGCCGATGCGGCTTGAAATGTTAACTTCCGGCGCTTCGATTATGCCGACGGTCTGAATAATCCCCGAATTCGGCGCGGGCCATAAATACTTGCCGCCGAAGTAGTAGAGTGCTCGCCGCCACCGCGGCCATCGCGGCGAACGAAAATAGCGCGGCGCAACATGGCCTTCATTTGCTGACGCCTTGACCGCCGGATTCGGACGCGCGCTGTCGGCGCGCCGCTGCGACTCGCCGGGAACACGCTCTGCGTTGGATCGGACACCACCCGCTCGACGAACCAGCGTCAACAGCTCAGCCCATCGTCTTGAAAGCGCGCATCGGTGGATTGCATCCCGGTGGCCAGCTCGATGATCTGCGGAAATGTGAACGGAAAGGAGGCCAGCGCGACCATCGCCAGCCGAAACAACATCAAATCGATTCCCGGCGGCAGCACCCCACGCTGCTGAAGGCTTTCGAGCCACGCCCCACCCTCACGGAAGGCCGCGCGCCGTTCTTCGCCGGCGAGCAGTTCGCCCTTGTCCCGGAGGTCAGAGCTTCCCACTGAAACAGCCGCAGCACGTCGCTTATCGCTGGCTGAACATTTTGAAGGCCGGTACGACCGCCACGGGAGAAGTCTTCGGGTAGTTCGTCCGATAATCCGCGTGCGTTGCGCGAACTGCTCGCGCAACACCTCGCGATAGAGATTTTGCTTGGATCCGAAGCAATAAAACACCATCCATTCATGGACGCCGGCCCGTTTGGCAATCGCCTTGGTACGGGCTCCGGCGAATCCTCTGGCAACAAACTCTTTAAGCGCGGCGGCCAGCAGCCTGCGTCCGGGTGCGTTCGAGATCGCGGCCGTCGGGCGCCGGGCCGACTTTGGGTCTTCGCCGTTACTGTGCATACACACAATAATAATTGTGCGCTCACACAATAGCAATATGTTTGTCTCCACGCTTTACCGGCGCCAACTCAATCCATGATCGCGGTCGCTTTAGCCATCCCGATCGCAAGAGCGGCCGCCGCCGAGGGGTCCAGCGACACCGATTGAGTCACGTCCCCTCGTTCATTTGGAGATACGCGTGGCAAAACGGCAGCGCCACGGCGCCATTTCGGCGGAATCAGATGCGCAGGCAGGATTCGGCGGCGAGATGAAACAGACGCTCGCGCATCGCGTGACGGTTCCATCCGCGATGCTCCCATTGCCGGCCTGCGAGGCTGTCGCCAGCGTAAAGGATTTGCGCGAACTCGACGCGGCGGAAACGCGCAACGGCGAAGAAAGCCGCCGCCTCCATGTCAACCACGAGACATCCTTCGCGCCGCCGGCGCATCAGGCGGGATCGCGTCTCGCGATACACGGCGTCGGTGGTCCAGGTCTTGCCGCGGACGTAATCGTGATGGTTCTCGCTCAAGGTAGCCTCGATCGCGCTGAGCGCCTTGCGCGTGGGAGCAACCTCGCGCGTGGGCGCCAGATAGTGGTACGACGTTCCTTCGTCACGAATCGCCGCGGTCGGCACCACGATTCGTCCGACTCCAATGGAGCCGTCCAGCACGCCGGCGCCGCCGCAGGCGATGAACTTGCGGCATCCAAGCGCGATCATGCGCTCCAGTCGTGACAGCCGCGTTGGGTGCGCCGACTCCGGGATGGACCACGGCCAGCCTCCGATGTCCGTAATCGATCTCATAGACCGGATAGTCGCCCGCTTCGCTCTCGGCGTTGTGGATAACTCGCGCCTCGGCGCCTTCGCGCACCAGCTGCGCAATCACTTCGTTAAAAAAGCACAGCACGCAATGCTCGGCGATGTCGATCGGCTTGATGACGCGGCTGGGTTCGATAATGGCGATGCGCGTGCGGTTGGGTTCAAGCAGCGGTGCGTCCACGCCCTTCGATTCCTTGCCGGCGCCTACGGCGGACGCGGACTTGCGCGTGCGCCGCGGACTGCCGCTCAAATTATCCGCTGAAGATTTCATTTAGCGTGGGAATTTTAGCAACCGCCGCACGTCCGGCGATATCTTGCCCGGATTTGCAGTCAGGTCAAACTTGATTGATGACCAAACGAGCATAAAAGCGAGCGCCGAGGAAAACTGGCAACCGGTTTAGTCCTGGCCGTAATCAGCGCGATGCTCTCGCCTGGCGCTTGCCGAAATAGTGCTGCGCGTCGGAATCGATCATCTGCCAACCATTTGGGGCAATGCGCGTAGGATCCGGTTATGCCGATTTTGGCAACGGCATCTATCGTTTCGATCCAGCTTTAAACATGGAGCGGATGCGTCCGCACTACGAGCGCAAGATGTTCTTCAACGGTTACCATTGGCTTCATCGCACCGACGCGATGGGATTCCGCAACCCGATAGATCGCAAGCGGGTGGATATCGCGTTAATCGGCGACTCGATGATCTATGGGCACGGACTGAACGAGTCCGAGACACTGCGCAGCCATCTGGAGCGGATACTCGGCCGGCCGGTCGCCAACCTTAGCGAGCAAGGTGGCGCGATGGACTATGAATACGAGACTCTGAAGCATGACGCAGTCCGGCTGCATCCGCGCTATGTCTTCATCTTCTTTCTCAACAACGATATCAGCGACGTCGAAGGACGGCTAAGCGACGCCGAGATGCGCCGGTTTTTGCAACTGCCGGTGAGCGATCATACAACCCGCTACTTCAACCTTAAGCGCGCCCATCATCTCGGGCAGGGCGATTTGTCGGTGCGCAACTTGTACGTGGTGCGCAGCGCCATGTTGCTCGAAGATTTGCTCGGCAAGCGGATTGCGCAATACCTGGCGTCACGGCCTCAGACCAGTCCGGCTATGATGGTATCCGCACCCGCTCCATCAAGCACCGTCGCGGTGGCAGAAAATCCTACCGATATTAGCGCGTCCGCCTCCGCTCAACCCGGGTGGATGACGCAACCGCCGTTCGACGCCGATCCGCGGATGCAATTGGCGATGCAATTCCATCTGCGCGCAATTCTCAAGGCGAAGGATTTCGCCGCGCGCCACGCAATGCGGATGGCCTACGTATTCATCCCGGTGCCCCTACCTTACGACTCGCTCTACGAGCAAATTATTGCCGCTTACTGCCGGACCAACGGAATCGACTTTTTCAGCCTGCGCCCGGCGCTGGATGCGGCCCAGGCAAAGGGCACACAAATCTACCTGACTGGCGACGGCCATTTCTCCAACGCCGGCACGGCAATCACCGCGCAGGCACTAGCCGATCATTTCCATCTGCGCGACGCGAAAGCGTGGCGTTGAAGCGGTCCTCCAGGAGGATGGTGACCAAGCGTACGACGCGCATATGTCAATTCTCAGGGGATGCGAATTCGTATCGTTCGATGTACGGATAGCCGTCGCGCGTGCGCAGGTCGACATACTGAATCCACTCACCCGCGGTCGCCAAGTCTTCGCCTGGCTCAGGATCGTCAAGGCGTCGTGTTTCGATGTGGAGGGTGATACCGTTCTTCAGCCACAGGTCACCTTCCGGGCCGCGGGTCTTGCCGCCGTGGAGCTGTCGATCCTGTTCATCGCGGTAGACTTCGTGACCAGTGAGCCAGCCGTCGGCCTTGAGGCGGGCGCGGAGAGCTGCGTTGGCGGCTTCCAGCTCCGCACGAGTGTATTTTTTAGGCGAAGTGCCAATGTTGATCGCCTCGATATGTTCTCGGTCTCTCGTGTAGGTCGTAACGTAGTAGTAACGACAGCGATGAAAGTCGATTGCGGTTCCCGCAACCCGAAAGTCAAAAATCGCTCCACCAGCGTACACGGCTTCGCCTGGAACGGCAGGATTGGTTTTCAAGCTCGAGCCACCAATCATTTCGGCGCTAGTCATGCCGGGTGCGGCGACCAGGGTGCCCTGAACCGGCATTCGCGCGATCTCGCGGGCCAGATCCTGGTCGCCCGCACTCTTCGCCCCATCCGACCCACCGAGGTCGGTGAAGGAGCCAGTGCGAATCATCGTCGGGAGTGCGACCGCCAGCCCCGCGACCCATAGCAGCCAGAAACCCCAGATTACGCCGGCCTGATGGGCCTCGATGAATCTGACAGGACCCTTCTCGGCGTTGCCAATCGAAGCTTGCCCCGCAAGAAAGAACTTGACCAGAGCGGGGATCAGCGAGAAGGCGAAGGCGAGAAAGGCCGTGAAAAAGATGATCTTCGCTGGAGTTTGCAGGGCGGCGGGGTTTTTGATCAGTCCTGAAGCCTGGAGTGCGTCGCCGGCGATCGCCATCAGGATAATGAAGGCGAGCAGAGCGCCCGAAATTAGCGCGTGCGTTCGAAGGCTAAACATCGTGGTCCCGCGGCTGAATTCCCCGGCGAAAAACAGCGCCGCCTGCCATGACTACTTCAGCTTCTGCTGTACCTGTTGATCCATCTGGGCCTATTGGGTCGCAGTATCCGTCACCCATTTTGCCGCGCCTTGGGGTCACGCGTTCACCCGATCGTTGTCCTTGATTCGCTGCTCCAGGGCTTCAAGATTTTGCTCGGCGTACCCGATTCCGTCGCGTGCCGCTTCCCAGTTCTGCTGCTCAATCGCCAATTTCGCGTAGTTGTAGTTGATATAAGCTTCGCGGTAGTTGATCTCGGCCCACAGGCAACCCGGCTTGAACTCCTCACTGCGGTTGGCGTTGGGATCGATCTTGGCCTGCACACTCTGGGCCTGGGGTCTGCGGAGCCAGAGTGCCCGCATTACTGCCCCGCGGTCGGAGTCGAATCCACCATCGTCTACTGCCCCAATTCCAGCTTCGTCACGAAGGCGTTTCTACTGCCTAGCAGGTTGGTCTGCAACGCTTGCTGGGTCGGGAAGTTGGGCGACTTGGTATAGCCGGTCACGAACGCGGCGCCGCCCGGGCCGACTGCGATGCCGTTGCCGACATCGTCCTGGTTGCCGCCGAGGTACGTCGAATAGACCAGCGACTTACCGTCCTGACTGATCTTCGAGACGAATACGTCGCGGCCCCCCTGAGCGAAATCCTGAAAGGCGGCCTTCACTGGGAAACCTCGGTCGTCGGTATAGCCGGTAACGTAGGCAAAGCCGTCAAAGAGAGCGATCGAGTTGCCGGATTGGTTGGGACTGCCCGCGAGCGCATCGGAGTAGATCAGTTGAGTGCCGTCCTGGCTGAATTTCGCGATAAACGTCCCAGGTATACTTATAGAGTGGGGAGTAAGACTGTGCGTGATCGGGAAATCAAAGGAAAAGAAGTTCCCGATCACATATGCGTCCCCGTCCCCGTCGACCGCGAGACCGAGGGCCTCGTCATCAGCACCGCCGCCCAGGAAGGTCGAGTACGCGAGCGATGCGAACCGCGAGCCTCCGATGAATTCGAATTTCGTGACGAAAGCGTCCGAGGGGCCATGGCGATGCGGTTGGAAGGCATTTTTGATCGGGAAGTTCCGCGCGTCGGTAGTGCCGGTTACCCAGACACCCAAATTGTTGAAGAGACGGTGGTGATTGAGCGCGACCGCGTTGCTTTGAGTGAAGCCGTTGCCGCCCAGATACGTCGAATATAGCAAGTGGCCTCGGCGGTTGAGTGCGAAAAGGAATCCCGCTGGGTAATCGACTTCATCAGAAGACTGAAATGGAAAGGCGACCGGGAAGTGCGCAGAGCAAGTGATACCGGTGACCCACACTGTGTCGGTGCCTTCTTCGTGGTCTATGCCGGTGCCCCAATCAACCCCCACGTCATTGGGATTGCACTTTTCCTTGTCGGCGCTGGCTATATAGGTAGAGAACACGAAGGAGTTCCCGTTGGCGGTGAGTTCGCTCACGAATGGATGCCCACCGCCTTCTGGGGTATCGCGCTGGAAGGCGTGCTCCGTCGTGGGGAAGTGGGAAGTGTCCGCGACGCCGGTGATGAGGGCGTTGAAGCCGGCGACCGCGATCGCGTACCCTTCGGTGAAACCCTTTCCGCCGCTTCCGCCGATCAAGGTCGAATAGACCAGTGATTTGCCGTCGGCGCTGAACTTGGTGACGAAGGCGTCTTCTTTATCATCCAGCGTTCCATGCGTGGCTGGAAAATCCGCCGACTGGGTACGTCCGGTAACGTAGGCACTCCGCTCGCCATCCACCGCGATCGCGTAGCCCTCATCAAAGGCACTGCCGCCCAAAAAGGTCGAGTAAACGAGAGCAAGTTTTGGATCGATCACCAAAGTGCGACGGCGATCATAGGATCCGACCTCGAAGCGAACTCGATGGGTGTCTTGCGCCGTGTCGAGGACGTAGCGGCCGTCGACGATTCGGTCGCGTCCGTCGAGGCGCTGGTAAATCCGCGGCTTGTGTAGCGACAGAAAGCGATGGCCGGCGGCAATCTGCAAGTTACCATCGCGATCGAGAGCGAGGTCGTCGTTACCTTCGATCGCGAGCTGAATCGATCGCGGGTTCGCATCGGGAGCGATCACAAAGTCGGTCTCGATTTGGCGCTCGGAATCGCTGTAGTAAGTGAGATCGATCCCCGGCCAGACATCGTGCTGGGTAACCGTTCGGTAGAGGGGAACACCGGTGTGCCAGTGGGCGGAATCGGCGCCGATAAGATAGTTCACGTGGCCGGGCAATTGATCGCGCGCGTCTATTTTCTGCGAGGGGTTGGCGTCCAGCAGCTTGATCCTAATGGCGCGCGGCTCTTCGAGCATCGAGCCGGGCCCGTGGCCTTTGCACCGCCGACTCCGCACGCCGTTGAGAGCGATGACGGTTTCGTCATTCTCGATGAAAAGCCGATAGCCGCCGGCTCGGCCGAGAAACTTCACCTGGCCGGCGGTTTGGCCGAGATTGGGCTCGAACGCGATCGGAAGGTTGGCGCCGATGACGCCGGGTTCTCGAGGCGATCGAATCGTGCGCCTCACTGCAACTCCTCGAGCATGAAAACCCGGCGGGCGGCGAAGCGAAATGAGGTTCCAACCTGCGATGCTCAATATCATCAATCCCAAAACTGTGCGACGGATTTTCTTGTGAACGCTAGCAGACATGGGACACCTCCCGCATTATTAGCTAGTGTTTAGTGTTAGAAATCTTGAGCCGGCGTCATTAGATAAATAGTGTGAAGAGAAACCCAAATCAAGCAAACTGATGATGGTCGAAGCACTCGGCGATCGAGGTGTCGCGATCAAGGGTGCCGAGCAAATTGATGGTCGGAACTGGATTGGGTTTGCCGGCCGACCCGCGCCCGGTTCTAATGGAAGGGCTATGGACGAGATTGACTGCGCCGGTGGCTAAGGCCGCGCTTGCCCGACTTCAACGCTCCCAGTAGGAACGCAAAAAGCGTCTGGCGGTGCTCAATGTCGAGATCATATTTTTCCCGATAGCGCACTTAAAACTAAGTCCTACGGGGCAGTCCATGCTTCGTCTCTCAGACAGAGGTCATCGCTCAAGCCCCTCGCCCTTCTCGACCCCCCATTTCATTTACAGGTTAAAGGGCATTACCCGGACAGGCTACTAAGCGCGCATCGCGACGGCGCGGACGCGGGCCTGCGCCGCGACTTTGCGCGCCCCTTCGGTGGCTTCGTACAGTGCCAGGTCTTCGTCCAACTCGTGGTCAAGGGGCGTGATTGCGAGGTCGGCATAATGCCGCACCGAGGGATCTTGCGCAAGGCGATGGCGCAGCCGCGTCAATCTCCACAAGAAGCGCAACGCCGGCACGTAGGTGCGGAGAATCTCACCGGCCCGGCGGGGATAAAAACCAGCGGGCTCTCACGAGGCAGTTCGTGCCGCCGGTCCTTGCGCCGTTTGCGCCGCAAAGCTCCGCTTTGCAACGGATGCACCTTTTCGAAGGCGTGGCTCGCGTAGAAAGTAAAGATCATCGAGGTCAGACGGGCGGGATTGATGCCGCTGCCAATCGCTCTCTTAATCAGCGTCTCGATATGTTGGGGCGAGTAATAAAGGTGCCAGGCCCGGTCATAGATCGATTCCCACTGCTCGCCAGTCATGCTGCGCATGATCGGTGGTAACGTGCTCGAGGTCGTACTTGTTGAGGTCCGGATCCAGCCGATCTCCGCGCAGATAGGCATCCTTATGATCCTTGGATCCGGGCAGCGGCGTGAGGATAAAGAACTCCAGGATGTCGATCGGCAGCTCGCGCTGGATAATCGCGATGTCGCGCGCGATGCTTTCCGGCGTATCGTTGGGAAATCCCAGAATGTAACCCGCGTAAGTCAGAACCCCGACTTTGCGCCACGCCTGCAGCATGGCGCGGTACTCGGTGATGCGGTTTTGTCCCTTGGACGCACCCTTGAGGCTGTCGGGATTGATATTCTCCAGCCCGATGAATACCCGTTTGCATCCGGCCCGCGCCGCCTTTTCCACAAAGCGCGAAATCTTATGGCACAGGGTGTCGACCTGGATCGTCAGATGGATCCTGAAGTGATACTTTTCGCGCAACTCGATTAGACGGTCGAAGATCGCTTCCCAGTTGCGATTGCGCGCAAAGTTGTCGTCGGTGATGAAGTAGGTGGTGACGCCGGAACCATGGTTCGCACGCACCAGGCGCTCGATGTCATCGGCGCTGCGATAACGCGACTTGCGCCCCTGCACGTTGATGATCGTACAGAAGCTGCAGCTAAACGGGCATCCGCGCCCACCGTCAAAGGAACTGATATTGCCGAGGTTGTGCCGGATAAGTTCGCGCGGAAGGTACGGGACCGGCTGTCCTTCCAGGCCCGGGAGATCCTGGATGAAGTTATACAAGGACCGCAGCCGCTTGCCGTAAGCCGCTTGAAGAATCTCGTCGAGCCGCCCTTCAGCCTCGCCGGCAAAAAGCGTGATACCGAGATCGATCGCTTCCTTGAGTTCCGGGGTTAGCTCCGGAAGCATCGACACGCATCCGCTTACGTGAAATCCGCCGATTATCACCGCGATTCCGTTGCGGCGCAGAATGCGAGCGAGGTCCATCGCGCGGGGGAATTGGTTACTTTGAACCCCGACCAGGCAGACCAGACCGGCTAATCCATTGCGGCGAAAGCGCCGGATGATACGTCTGAGCGGAACCACCGAGTTGGTTTCGTCGTACGTTTCAATCTCGATATCGACATCGTCGCCCAGCACGCGGCGAGTTTTGGCGTCGAAGGCAATTCCGTAGAGGCAGGAAAGAGAGTTGGACGGAATCCAACCGCGCCACCACTGGATCACGTAGCCGTCGTCGTCGTAATGTGACGGCTTAATCAGCTCGATCAGGAATTTCCCGCGGGCGCGCGGTCGTACGCCGTTGTTATTGCCGAAACCGGATTGCGTTGCAGGTTCCACCACGTCGAACATCGCTTACTTGCGTCCGGCGGCAGGCTCGCGCGCATCGCGCCCTCCCCTCCACACGTCCATGCAAGGCTAACCCAAGATAAGCGCCGTTACAATGACGCATTCTCGTCGCTTCAACAGCAGCGGGGTTGACCTCGGACGTCGAGATTATAGTGGAGCGGCTTCGGCTGAGGTTCCCGCGCGCCAAAAACCGTCTGGCATCGGCAGAGTCTGGTGGAGTACCATCCCCGCCGTGGCTGGGCGGATTCATCAGTTCTATGCGGTTGCATTTGTCGAGAACCTGCCGCTCAGGCAGATTGCCGCCTCCTTTCCCACCGCCAAGGTAACGGCCCACCATCTTTATTTGACCCTCGAACCCGAAGGCGGCATGTACATCTATCCCTTTGGGGCCGTGGTGATGCACGACATCGGCGCCGAGCGCCGCGAGTCCGAGTTGGCACTGCTGCACCGTGCGCGGCCGGGACTGACCGCACAGGTCGTGCGTGAGGACTACTCGGTGCTCGAAGATCCCCAATGCGAGACCGGGATTCACGATGGAAAGCTGGAAGTTGACCGGCTGACACCCGCCCGCGCCGGCGTAGTCGCCCTGACCGTCGCGCAAAGCGCGGCGATGGAATATTACGAACGGATCGTCGAGCAACTCTTTGACCGCGCCGGCAAGCTCGTCGATCGGCTCGAGAACAGGGGCACGGTTGCAATGCGGACCCGCCCGCTGCATCGCTTCATCGGCGAGGCAATCTCGACGCGATCGGAAGTGCTCGCCGTCCTGCACTTGTTGGACAAGCCCGACGAGACCTGGGAAGACTCCGCGATGGACCGTATCTATGACGACCTGCGCAAGGAGTTCGACCTCGGCGACCGCTTCATGGCACTCGAAATGAAGCTGCGCAGCGTGCAGGAATCGTTGGAGCTGCTGCTCGACGTGGCTCGGGACCGTCGCCTGTTTCTGCTCGAAACGGCGATTGTTCTCCTCATCGTGGTGGAACTGCTGGTCAGCCTGATCCAGCTGAGGTTCCTGGGCAGCAGACCGGCTTTCGGCTCAAATGAAGGTTTCGACCAGGTCGCGCAGCTTGCGCGCGGCGCCGCCCAGAATCGGCTCGCCGTCACCCACGAGCAGGGTATCGAAGTCGAGCGCGAGCAGTCCGCGCACGCTGTTGCGCAGCCGCGGCGGATCGTCCATGACCTGTTCCCGTAGCAAGCTGCAACTTCCGGGAGGATTCCCGATTATGGCGTCACCGACGATCAGCATTCGCCGCTGCGGCCAATACAACGCAACTTCGCCCGCCGACTTACCCTGCACGGCGACGACCGTCAGTGAGCCAATGTTGTCCCCGATGTGCAGCTCATCGTCCAACTCCGCGCCCTGACTGCGGGCGTGTGCGGCATCATCGGGATGGATCGCGACGCGCGCTCCGGTGGTTGCACGCACCCGGTTTGCTGCCCGCACATGATTGCGATTGGTCAAGACGATTCGCGAAACACCGCGTCGCGCGATCTCTGCCAGCACCTCGTCGCTGGGCTCGACCGGGTCGACGCAGATGTTACCGCCCCGATCCTCAATCAGATAGCCGTTGAAATTGTAGCCGTGCGGGGCGGAAAACCAGGGCCAGGTAAAGACGCCGCTAACGATTTCGCGCATTTGGATCCCTCTTCGCAATCGCGAGCCTAGAATACCGGCACGATATCTGCGGAAGTGATGTCGCCGACATCGACGCCCTCGATATCCAGTTCCGGGATGGCGGGGAATTCGATCCCCCAGCGGCTGACCAGTTTGGCCACTCGGGCCATCGCCAGACGCCAATTCGCCGCTTGTTCGTCGTAGGAAAGAACCCCGAGACCAGCCCCGCGCGCGATATCAATCAGGGTTCGATGGTTGGCCAGAAAGTATTCCGGCAGCTCCCAAAACTGGGCGGGCGGTTCCCACAGAACCATCGACAAAAAGACGAAGCCGGCGCGCAGCTGCCTGGTCACCATGGGCTTGAGTTCGTCGCCCAGGCCGGGCCAGTCTTTCTCAAGCAAGGCCATGCAAATCTGCAGATGGCGCGCTTCGTCCCGACCGACATGGCGAAAGGCTTCGCGAAATAGCGGATGCGTGGTCTTGGAGGCCATCCCATGGAATAGGCTGGATGACGCAACCTCTCCCATCATAAATGAAGTGAACAGCACCGCTAAAGGATAGCGGTTGACGGCCTGACAGAATCCGCGCCAGTAGCGCGCGCCATTGTGGTAAAGCCAGGCGATGTTGTTATGGGCAGCCCGCTCCAATGCGGTCCGCGGCTCGAAGCTTAAAGGACCGCCGGGAATCAAGGTCTGGATCGATCGTTGACAGCACTCCTCGTGATTGACTTCGTCGCGCGTGATGGAGAAGAAGCACTTGCGCACCGGATCTTCCTCATGCGCCTCGAACGCCTGGATCATGGCACGGGCGAACACCGGGGGTCCGGAGGAGTCGAAGTTTGCCAGCAATGCCCACCAGTACATTAGCGCGACCCGTTCTTCGGCGCTCCAAACCGAGGGGTCGAGCAAATGCCACGGGAGTTGTGAGGGGTTGAAGCCCTCGACTTTTGCACGCTCGTAGATCTCGGCCAGTTTGGCCGCGTTTCCGACGCGCCATTCCATCGGATAGATGTTGGGCTCGTCAATGGGTGGCGGCAGCTTGAAGCCTTCTGGCGGAACAACTAATGGCATCGAATTGCTCTCCGGCGCGATTGCTGTCGTCACCTATTCTATTCCCCGCGAACGTGACCACAAAGGCGCAAGGAACGCCCCGAGAGACCCGGAATTAGCAGTCGCGGGTTGGACAGCAACAAGAGGGCCAAAAAAATGCGCGCGTTATAACGCGCGCATTTATCTCGATTTGACCCTATCATGGCCGCAGAGCCGAGTTGACGGGATTCGAAGCCGCTCAGGGAGTGCGCCTCAGGTTGACGGCTCTTCAGGAATACCCGGCAGCCAACCCAATCGATCGCGCTCCGGAACAGCACGACGCTGGGGGTTGCCAGCGGATTCCATCGCCCGGCCGCGGCCGCTAATCCGCATAAAGTCCATCACCAGCCGGGCATCGACTTTGGCCGCCGCTGCCGCTGCCTGAATTTGTGAGCGGATGACCGCAGAGTCAGGAGCCACAGGCTGTTCCTGCGCCGGATCGAAGAACAACGGCTCGTCAGGTTCAGGATCACGTCCGAAGCGTTCACAAAACGCCTGAAAGCGCATCCTGAAAACCTCTAACGTAGCCATCGCCATCCTTTCCTCAATCAATCCGCGACGGCAGTCGCTAACGGCCGAACGGCCTGAACTACGAACACATGCGTTTCCGATTTTTCTTCCCACGGGTCTTTTCGACTCCATTTGTCCCGCTAATGAATACTGCAAGACCGATGCCGCGGGGTTGGTGCAGGCGTCCAAGGCAAAGTAGCCCCGGATTTCCGATGCTTTCTTAATTCGTACGGCCACAATTTCGTGATCGCTGCCTGCCACTATTCTTGGCGGTGCAAAGAAAAGTTAGCGTAGACCATAGGCCTTCATCTTCTTTTGTAGCGCTGCCCGCGAAAGGCCCAAAGCCTGTGCCGTTCGAGACACATTGCTCTGATTGCGCTTGAGTGCTTCAGCTATGTGACGGGTCTCGAAACCAGCACGCGCCTCGCGCAACGAACCGGATTCCCCGGCCTCAGACGCGGCCGGCGTAGGTGCTGACCGGATAGCATCGCCCAGTCTGGTAGCCGAAGGCGGAAGCGAAGGTCCACGGTCACGGCTTCCCGGCGCCTCCGAAAGCACAGCCGTCAGGTAGTTGGGTCTGATTAGGTCGCCGTCTTTGGCGAGCGCAACCGCCCGATCAATCTCATTGCGCAATTCCCGAACGTTGCCGGGCCAGTCGTACCGGGTGAGGATTTCGAGCGTTTGGGGCTCGAAGCCATCGAATCCGGCGATGGTAGCGTTCGACTGCGGCATTGAGGAAATGAGCCGCTAATATCGCGATATCTTCGCGGCGTTCGCGTAACGGCGGCAGGCGAATGGGGAAGACCGCCACACGATAGTAAAGATCCTGACGAAAATTGCCTCTTTCGACCTCGGTTCGCAAATCCCGATTGGTTGCGGACAGCACCCGAACGTCAACCTTGCGAGGGAAGCTATCTCCGACTGCCACAACTTCCTCTTCCTCCAATACCCTCAGCAGCTTGGCCTGCATGCTCATCGGCATGTCGGAGATTTCATCCAGAAAGATGACTCCGCCATTGGCGGCCCGGAACAAACCGGGGTTGTCACGTACGGCGCCGGTGAACGCGCCACGACGATGACCGAAGAGTTCGCTCTCCAGCAGCGTTTCAGGCAGCGAGGCGCAATTGATGGCCAGAAAGGGGCTCTCGCAACGAGCGCTTGCCTGATGGACCCCGCGCGCGACCAATTCCTTGCCGGTGCCGGTTTCACCCTCAATCAAAACCGGTATAGAGGAGGCGGCGGCGCTTTCCATGAGCCGAAAAACCTCCCGCATGCCCGGCGTCGCCCCAATTATCTTGCTGAACACGTCGGTACGCGCCAGGTCGCGGCGCAGAACGCCCACTCGGGTTCGCAGGCTGGCCTCCGATTCTCTGACCTGGGAATATAGCCGCGCATTCTCGATTGCCACCGCGATACTTCCGGCCAGCGCCTCCAGGAAGGACAGGTCCTCCTCGGAAAAAGAGGTCTCCCCGCGGCTGTTCACTGCCTCAATGACTCCGACCGTTCCCTGGTGAGTGATCAATGGCACCGCGAGCAAGTCCCGCGTGGTCAAGCCGGTTACCAGGTCAACACCATGGTACAGGCGCGGGTCATGCTGGGCGTCGACTACACGAATCGCGCGGCCCTCTTTCAAGGCCACTCCGGCGATGCCCAGTTCGGCCGGAAAATGCAAGCTGCGCAGTCGTTGAATGATTTTTGGATCGGCCTGAGCGACGTACGGAAAGTAGAGCTGATTCTTTTCCTGATCCAGCAGCAACACCGAAATTCCTTCGGCGTTGAGAACTTCGCGGCATTTCGCCGCGATCAGTGGAATCAATTCCTGCAGTTCGATGCGCGCCGCGAACGCGCAGCCCAGGTCATATAATAACGCGAACCGATCCGACTTGGCGCTATCCTTCGGATCGGCGTCTGCTTCGACCTGCTGGTTGTGCAGATCGACTAACTGCTGCGGTTGGGTAGTTTTGTTTTCCAATGCGATCCTGGTCGCCGAATTAAGCCCTCAAAATTCTGAATTCAGATCCCGATCACAAACGCGCAACTGGTCGTACCGCTGCCGCCGATATTAAGCATCGCCATCTTTCTGGCTCCTTCGACCTGGTAATCGCCAGCCGCCTCGCTCACCTGTCTAAAACAGTCCAGTGCCTGTCGCACCCCGGTCGCGCCCACCGGATGGCCCGCTCCGATCAGCCCTCCACTGGGATTGATCGGCATCCTGCCGCCAAGCTCTATGGCGCCCTCTTCGACCGCCTTCCACGACTCGCCCGGCTTGGTGAGTCCGAAATGATCGATCGCCATGTATTCCGAGGTGGTGAAGCAGTCGTGGGTCTCGATCGCGGCAATTTGTTCCAGCGAGCCGACGCCTGCGCGGGCGAAGGCGTCCTGTATCGCCTCGCGCGTGTGCGGCAGTATGTAAGGATTGTCCCGGCTTTCGGCCATCTTGGTGTCAAACTCGATCGGTGCTGTACGATGGCCCCATCCAAGAATGCGCGGGATCTTATCCAAATCAAGATTGCGCCGCCGCGCATATTCGCGCGCGTACCTTTCGGAAGCCAGAAAGATCGCCACCGCGCCGTCGGTTACCTGTGAGCAGTCCGACGCTTTAATGCGGCCGCCGATAACGGCATTGTAACGGCTTTGCCGGACCGCGTGGCTCTCGCTCATGTACCAGTTGCGGGTCTGCGCCAGCGGGTTACGCTTGGCGTTGGAGTAATTCACTGCGGCGATATGCGCCAAATGCTCGTCCTTCAGACCGTAGCGCTTGTCATACTCGTCACCCAGGCGTCCGAACAGCTTGGGAAAGGGGAACTCGATCCCGTTAGCCTCGCGTTCGTACCAGGCCGCGGTGCCCAGGTAGTCGCCGCCAGTGGCCGGGTCAACGGTCTTCATCTGCTCCACCCCAACAACCGCGGCAAGGTCGTAGCGTCCAGCCTCGATTTCCGCCGAAGCGGCCAGAATCGCGATCGATCCCGATGCGCAAGCAGCTTCGTGACGGCTGGTCGGGATGCCTGAAAACGCCGGGTCGATGTCAACCACAAAGGCCCCGAGATGTCCCTGGTGGGCGTAAAGTTCGGCGGCGAAGTTTCCGACATGGGCGGTCTGCACCTCGCGCGGCTCAATCCCGGTCGCTTCCAGCGCGCCCACCATCGCCTCACGCATCAACGCCACGATGTGCTTGTTTTCTTTCGACCAATTACGCGCGAAGTCGGTCTGCGCTCCACCCAGAATAAAAACCGGCGGCTGGCTCATAAACTTGTCCTCATCGGAAATAAATCGTTACCCAGAAATAACACTTAACAACCCGAAAAATATCTCTTAACCCGACAAAAGTGCGGCCGAAATCCAGCACGCTGCCCGAGTAAAGCTTGGTTCCCTCCACTGCGGCGCGCTCCACGATCGGCGGAACCTTCAGTTCATAGCGTTGCAACAGCTCCACGCGTGGCGCGGGCGCCCCACAGATCGACCAGCACGGAGGGCGGCGACCAGTTGAATCCGTAGCTCATTATAGTGTCGATATCACCGTTGCTATCAGCCACTTCACCGACCCGGTTCAACGCGTAGCTGACATAGCCAAGCACCACGCGCCGGGCGAGATCGGCCTCGCCTCCCGAAGCTTCCTTCAATACGGCGAGCGATTCGCGGTACCTGCCCACGTGATGCAGGGCCTTCATCCGCTCAACGAATTCTATCGGTTTGGGCGCGATCGCCTCATGATACTTGCCGCTGCTGGTGTCCAGGACTTCACGATGCTTTTCGGTCCGGCGATAAAATCCGCCGTGTTCCGGCGTCTTGTCGCCTAACCGGCTTTGCGCAATACCTTCTTTCATAAGAGGACGGCAACTTGAATATCGCGTGCGCCTCGTCGCGCGTCCGGGTAAAAACGTTATCCACGATCGCTTCATGAACGTCCCATCCGACCAGGTCGATAGTCGCCAAGCGGCGCCATCGCACGCCCGGTATGTGGCCCGATCAGATAGTCCAGGAAGAGCACACCGTAATCCGGCACCAGTTGCGCCACTTCGTTAAGAACCTTGAACGCCACCCGGTTGCCGGCAAATGCCGGACAATCCTTGGCCACGATCAGGCGGCGTCCGAGGCGCTTGTTCAGGAACTGGACCACCTTCGCAACCACCTTCGGATCGGTCTCCGGGTGCGGGATGACTTCGGTCCCGACAATCACGTGCGGCGGATTGAACAGGTGGATTCCCAGAAAATGGCGGCGAAAGGCCGGCGCTACGGCCCTGCGCCATCTCGGCGATCGAAAGTCCTGATGAAACCGTGGCAACGATTGAATCAGGGGCCCGATAACGGTCCACCAACTCGAAGAACTTGCGCTTAAGCTCCAGATCCTCGGCCAGGGTTTCAAAAATTATCGCGGCATTCGAAACTGCCCGCTGAAGATCGGTCTCATAGCATCCGACCTGGATTCGTTCTCCGATTGCTTCGGCGCGGGCCAGTCCTTCAACCTCGATCAGCGCGTCGTCGGCTTTCGCCCGATCGCGCGCCAGCATCGTTACCTGATAGCCGCCACCGGCAAAGATCTCGGCGGCGCCAACTCCCATCACCCCGTTGGCGCCGAGTATTACGACCTGTTCATCCTCCGAATCCGAGTCTTGCGTCGTGCTCACCTAGTCTCCCTCGCGATGCGTAAGCCCTGTTCGATCCGCGCTATGGCTTCATTCCACGCCATGCGCCGCTCACGAACCAAGAGCGAACCGACAGCCTAGCGTTGATCGCGGTCCATTTCCAGATGCCCCGACGGGGCCCGCGCCGACGATATGAAACCATGATGCACGCCCCGATAGGCGTGCGATTCAAGGCTCGATCCACGAGCGGCCATCCGCCTTGAGCAGTTGATCGGCGGCTTCGGGTCCCCAGCTTCCGGCCGGATACGACGTCAGCCCGTTTCTTTCGTCCCGGCTCCAAACGTCGAGGATGCTCTGGATGAACTGCCAGGAGCGCTCGACCATCTCGGCATCCACAAACAGGGTCTGATCGCCGACCATCACCTCGTAGAGCAGCATCTCATAAGCCTCGGGTGAGCGGCCCTTGAATTCGCGCTCATACTGGAGATCCATGAAAACAGGGCGAATCGACAGGTCCAGCCCCGGCTGCTTGCCGACTACCTCGAGCGAGAATCCTTCGTTGGGCTGAATCCTCAGGGTCAGGACGTTGGCAGGCAGCCGATGGTGCTTCGGCGAAAAGAATGCGCGGCAGCTCCTTGAAATGGATCGCTATGGAACTGGCGCGGCGCGGCAGCGTCTTGCCGGTGCGCAGGTAGAAAGGCACCCCCGACCAGCGCCAGTTGTTGACGAAAAGCTTAAGTGCCACATAAGTTTCCGTGGGCGAGTTTTGCGCGATTCCATTCTCATCCAGATAGGCGGGCAACACCTTTCCGTTCACCTGACCCGCGGCGTACTGCGCCCGCACCACTCGCTTGTGGAACGTCCTCCGGGCTCAGCGGCTTGATTGAACGCAGGACATTGAGTTTCGCCTCCCGAACCGCGTCGGGAGCAAGCGTTACCGGGGGCTCCATCGCAATCAGGGTAAGCAGCTGAAAGATGTGGTTTTGAACCATGTCGCGCAGGGCGCCAGCGTGATCGTAGTAGGCGGCGCGTGAACCGACGCCTTCGGCCTCTGACACGGTTATCTGAACATGGTCGATATGATGGCTGTTCCAGACCTGCTCGAAAATACTGTTGCCAAACCGCAGGACCATCAAGTTGCGGACCGTCTCCTTGCCCAGGTAATGGTCGATGCGGAAGATCTGGCTTTCGTCCAGGTACTTGTGCAGTCCGCTGTTAATCGCCATCGCGCTCTTCAGGTCCACGCCGATCGGTTTCTCGACCACGATACGGCTGAAGCCCGATGCACCCGGGGGCGAAATCAGGCCGACTTCATGCAGGCGCTGGACCCAGTCGAGAATCGCGTCCGGAGGAATCGCCAGGTAGAAGATTCGGTTGGGCGGCAGCCCTCCCGACGATTCAATTTGTTCCAGCCGGGCCTTGAGCCGGCCGAAGCTATCGGGCTCGCCAATTCCGGACAGATAATCCAGACGGGCGGCGAAGCGGTCCCAGCAGGCGTCATTTATTTTGGCTTCAGAGTAGCGTTTGATCGCGTCGCGCGCGTCGCTGCCGGAACTGCTCGATTGGTATCGGCCGGCGGGCACATCCCAGGATCATGGTTTCGTCGGCCAGCATGCGCTCGCCACACGCGTCCAGGCTGTACAGCGCCGGGATTAGCTTGCGCATCGCAAGGTCTCCCGACGCCCCAAAGATTACCACCGTGCAGGGTGGAACCTGCCGGGCGTTGGCGAGGTGTATGATCTGGTCTTGGTCCATGGCAAGAATCCTCTGTGCTTCACATTAGCGCTGCGCACAGTCACGCGCACGCCACGAAGTGTTAACTTTTTGCTTAGGGTCTGCAAAATCGAGATGCGCCGGTATCCGCCGAACCACCTGGCAGGGTGTTGAGAAAGTAAGATTGATTGAGTCGCAACCATGCATGCTATCAACGCCCTGCATAAAAACTGGCTGCTTTCTCAATCTTCTCTCCCTTGGGAGAGATAAGAGAGAGGGAGCAGGCTGTGAAAATCCTTTTTCAACAGCCTGCAAGTTATCGCTGCGGTCGAGCATCGCCGCCGTTCCCAGCATTTCCATCGCCAGTCCGTACCCCAAGTCATTGAGCATCAGGCGGCGGTAATTCTGATTGAGCACCAGGCGGGCATAGCGAACCGCGAGCAGCGGCTTTTGGAGCAGCGTATCGGCGACTTCCCACGCCCGCGGGATTAGCTTGTCGCGCGACACCACCTCGTTGACGACTCCCAGCGTCAGCGCCTCGGCCGCCGGAATTACCTGGCCCATCAGCATGAAGTAGCGCCCGCGATTGGGACCCAGGATATGCTGCCAGACCACGTGCACGCCGTCACCCGGCACCACGCCGGCGGGAAAGTGCGGATGGTCGGCGAAGGTCGCGTCGTCGGTGCACAGCACCACATCGCACATCACGGCGAGTTCGGCGTGGACGGTGGCCGGACCGTTGACCGCTCCGATCATCGGCACTTCGATATCGAGCAGGCTGGTCAGCATCTTGCGGCCCTCCCAATGGATGCGCGCAGTCGCTTCGGGCGAGGAGTCTCCGAAGGTCTCGATATCAACCGAGGTGCAGAACTCCTTGCCGGCGCCGGTGACGATAATCGCCTTGTTGTCGTGGTCGGCGCCCAGGTTGGTGAACGCGTCGCAAATTTCGGTGTGGAACAGGCTGGAAAACTTCAGCGTGTCGCCCTTGGTATGGATGGTCAATTGAACGATGCCGTCACGCCGTTCCAGCTTGATGTGTTGATATTTGTCCTTGTAGTTGTCGAATTTGATCAGCGGGTTGTTCAGGCCTGCCATGGAATTAGTCCTCCGTGCGGAAAATTGGCTGGAAGACCCTACTATGAAGCCCAAGCCTCAACCAGTGGCGCCACTTGGCGGAACATCCGTTCTCTTCGCGGTTTGCGCGCTTTCCGCTAATCTCCGGCTCGCAGGGCCTTTACCGAGACACTCCGCCATTCGCAACTTGAAGGAGGCCGATCATGGCGTCAGTCAGCAACGAGGCGTTACAGCAATTGCTCGATAAACAGGAAATCCACGAAGTGATCATGCGTTACTGCCGCGGAATCGACCGGCTCGATCGCGAGATGATCCGCTCCGTCTACCACGACGACGCAATCGATGAGCATGGGCTATGGAAGGGGACCGCCGATGAGTTTGTCGCCTACGTGGTACCTGTGCTTGAGAAAGAAACCGCCACCACACATCTGATTTGCAACGAACTGGTCGAGGTCGAGGGCGACGTCGCCCATTCCGAATCCTATTTCCTGGCGGTTCATCGGCGCCCGCACAAAGACGGTGGCCAGATGCATTACCAATTCTGCGGCCGCTATATCGATCGGTTCGAACGGCGCAAGGGAGTTTGGAAGATTGCGCATCGCAGCGTGGTCCATTCGTGGAGCCGCAAAGAGCATCTCAAGGAGCAGTTTCCGGGCGCGGATCAGGCGCCCCAGGGTATTCGTTCCAAAGAGGACCTCATCTACAAGCGCGCCTGACCGCAGATGATTGAGCCCATGGCCAGGAAGGGATTATGATGCGGACGGATTACCCGTCATATTCCGATCAACCTTTAACCGGGACGAAGGAGTCTCACGATGGCTTACGACCTGGTGATAAAAAATGGAACGATAGTCGACGGAACCGGCGCGCCGCGTTATCGGGCGGACCTCGCGATAGACCGGCGGCCGTATCGCGGAAATCGGACAAGTCAAAGATTCAGCCCGCCGCGTCATCGACGCCTCCGATCTGGTGGTGACGCCGGGATTCTTCGACCCGCATACCCATTACGACGCGCAAATGTGCTGGGACCCGCTGATCACCTGCTCGTCGTGGCACGGTGTCACTACCGTGGTGATGGGCAACTGCGGCGTCGGCATCGCGCCATGCCGCGAGGCGGACCGCGACATCGCCACCTGGGACCTGGTCAACGTCGAAGGCATCCCCTTTGACGTGCTCACCCAGGGAATCACCTGGGATTGGCAAAGCTTTCCGGAATTCATGGACGCCGCCGCGCGGCGCGGCAGCGGGCTTAACTTGGGTTTTTTGGCTCCGCTCACACCATTCCGCCACATGGTAATGGGCGAGGAGTCGATGGAACGCGCCGCCCGTCCCGAGGAGCGGGGCAAAATTAAAGCTTTGCTTAAAGAAGCGGTCGCCGCCGGAGCTGTAGGCTTCTCTTTGACCCGGGTTCGCCAGCATATCGGTTACCAAGGCCGGCCGTTGGCGTGCCGCCTGGCTGATCGCGAAGAACTCAAGGCCTACGCCAACGCACTCAGGGAACTGGGCAAAGGAACGATCGAAATCGCGCTCAACCAGGACCTCGCGATTGTAACCGATGAGGAAGCCGATCTGCTCGACTTCATGCTGACGGAAAGCGCGCGTCCGGTGACCTGGTTGGGTCTGGCGCCTGGTGCTGGAAGAGGCAACACCAGCGTCGACACGCTGAACAAAATGGCGCCACTGATCGCGCGCGGCGGTATCCCGCAGGTAATCGCTTATCCGTCGGAGCCCCAGTTCAGCCTGCGCAACCCATTTCTGCTGGCCAGCCTGGAGTCATGGCAGAAAGTTTTCAACCAGCCCGCCGAAGTTCAGAAGCAGATGTATCGCGACCCGGCTTTTCGCGATGCCTTCCGCGAGGTCTTGAAGACGCCCCAGATATTCGCCGGTCGATGGGACCGCGTGCGGTTCGATGAAGTAGGCGATCCGGAATTGAAACATCACGAGGGCAAAATGGTAGCGGACGTCGCGCGCGAACGCGGTCAGGATCCGCTCGATACCTTCCTGGACTTCGCCATCGAAGACGACCTCCGGACCCGCTACGCGGTCACCAATCGCGGCGAAGACCGGCTGGCGCCGCTAATCAAGGACCCCAGCACACTGGTAGGCCAGGCCGACGGCGGCGCGCACGTGGATATGATCTGTATGGCGGGCTATCCCACGCACCTAATCGGAAGCTGGGTGCGGGAGAAGCAGTTGATGACGCTCGAGGAGGGAGTGCGCCGGATCACCTCGCAGCCCGCCGACCTGTTTGGATTCCCGGATCGCGGCCGGCTGGCAACAGGCTCGGCGGCCGACATCACGATCTTCGACTTCGACAATGTCGGATGCGCGAAGCGTCCGGAATCCAGGCACGACCTGCCAGGCGGCGGCTTGCGCCTGGTGACGACCTCGCGTGGAGTCGAGTACACGATCGTAAACGGTGACATCCTGTACGAACACGGGCAGCATAAGGGCACCATGCCGGGACAGGTGCTACGCTCGCGAAACTTGAATTCGTAAGCGCCTGATCCGCAGATGCTGGTAGGTGGCACTTACAGCCGAGCCAGTGGGGCGGGCGTCCCTGCCCGCCTCCCAGCCATGACGTGTAGGGATGGCCCCATGGACAAGACGGACGGGAAACCGCACCGCTTGAGGCGCTAGGAGCCTTGGCTGTCGTTGAGATCCTTTTCTTCGGGGGTGAAGGTGACCAGCAGGCGCGAGGGGTCTTCCAACGGAATGATCGCGAATCGCGCCACCGCCGTGGTGTTGACCGTCACCGTGGTCCCGTCAGCATCGGTTTTGATATCGTAGTCCTTGAAAATTGAACGGTCGAACACGATATGATGTTCGAGTTTCGGATCCGGTTGGGTGTTGATCAGGTGCACCGTCAGGGAGGAAAAACCGGGACCGCTGGCCAAATGTTTTTCGAATTTGACCGGTCCAGCTGACGTCGAAAATCACCGAAAGCGGTGTTGCGGAGGACGCCAGCCGAATCCCTTGCAGAGTTACCGGCTCATTCGAACCGGCCTGATCCTTTTGTAGTTCAGCCGACGGTTGGGGACTCCAACGGGGACAGTCCTTCGGGGCCGTACTTGTCGTTATCCGCAAGTGTGGGATTGGCGTCCTCATGGTGCTTCACCAAAAACACTGGAGGCTCGGGCTGCGGCGGTCCGAATCCGCTTTCCGCCAACACCATCCGCAGCGGGTCTTCTTCACTGTCAATCGGCTGGTTAAGCTTCTTGAGCTGGACTTCGGATTCCGCCGCGTATTTGGTGCCCTTGAAATGGCTGTCCACGGCCGCAAACGCTTGCGCCGCCGAGTACTTTTTGCCTTCTTTCTCCAGCGTGACGCCAAGGTCATAGAGCGCTTGGGCAGCGACCGGGGTTTCCGGATACCGCTCCATCAGCTCCGCCAATCGTGACTCGGCCGCGCGATAATTGGCGCGCTTTTCATAATACGTCCCGATCATCAACTCATTGCGGGCGAGCATTTCGCGGCATACTTCAATCCGGTCATGAGCCAGGCTGGCGAACGGGCTTTCCGGATATTGTTGCTCGATTAGCCGGAACTGCACCAAGGCCTTCTCGGTAACGGACTGGTCCTGCCACGGTGCCGGAATCTGCGCGTAGTACGCCATCCCCAAATAATACGACGCCATCGGCAGGTTCTTGTTGGTCGGATGCATGCGGACGAAGTCCGACAGCGAGTTGATCGCTTCCGGATAGTTCTTCATCTCATAGTACGCCAGTCCGATTTTGAGCTCGGCGTCTTCGGCGTACGCGCTGAAAGGATACTGGTCGATCAGATGCTGATAGTTGTCGATCGCACCTTTGTAGAGGTGGCGGTTATAATAGTTCTCGCCCTGGCTATAAAAATCCTGGCCGGAGGGGATTTGTCGCGTAGTGCATCCCGCCCACAGCACGCACACCAACGCAAGCGCCAAAAACCGCCAATACTTCATGCGAACCGTCTAGAGCGTATAAATTACGGAGCGCCAACGCAAGCCGCCTCCCAGCGTTGCATAGAGATGCTATAGCTACGTTTTAATTGCGTCAAGAAATGAACCTGCTCATACTCGGTGTTAACGCCGTCCACCTGAAAGCAGCCGGCGTGAATCGCCGTCCTGCGGCCGCGAACCTGAGGCCAAAATTGGTTTTGCCAGCGCCCGGGACCACGTCCGCCGCGGATTGGAAACCCTGCTCAGCGAGTAACGACACAGATGGATCGAAGTACCAATCCACATCGGTCGCCACATACAGGCGACCGTCGAGTTCCAGGGTGCGCGCCAAGCCGGAGACCATGGCCGGGCTGAATAAGCGATGTTTGGAGTGGCGGTTTTTGGGCCAAGGGTCCGGGAAATAGATATGGTAGGCGGCTACGCTCGCCGAAGCGAGCATCAGGTTAACCACGGGGCGGGCGTCGGCGCGGATAGCGCGCAGGTTGGACAGACCGCTGTTTGCAGAGCGTACCGAAAGCCATCGAAACACCGCCCCGCCGCGCTCGATCGCGAGGAAGTTTCGCTGCGGAAATTCCCGTGCCCGTTCCAGGATAAAGTCTCCCTTACCGGCCCCAATCTCAATCTCCAAGGGCGCGGCAAGCTGGAATAGACGCTCGGGTTCGAGCGAGAAAAAGTCCACCTCGGGGATAAATCTCCCCGGACCTCGCACCGGCTCCATACCGCGGCGGGCTTGCTTGAGAATACGGGCTGAATTACGCAGGCGTGCCATGCTCGTGGCCGTCGCGCCATCCGGCGGCGGCATCCACAGCTTAGTGTAAATGGAGACGCGAGCAACCCTCTTGCCGAGGGTTAATCCACTACTCTTTCAGCGTCCGACGGCGCCCCTAAATCACGCCTTGTTCCTTGAGTTGTGCCAAGCGCTCGGCCTTTAAACCCAGGAGACTGCCGTACACCTCGGCATTGTGCTGGCCCAGCAGCGGTGCGCATCGGACTTCGACCGGTGAGTCTTCGAGCTTGACGGGGCATCCCGGCATCGAGAATTTGCCGCGCACCGGATGCTCGAGGTCGACGATCATGCCGCGCTCGCGCAGATGCGGGTCATTGAGCAGTTCGAGGGTGTCCAGCACCGCTCCACATGGAACTCCCAGGTCGCCCAGAATCTTCATCACTTCGTATTTGGTATGCGTGCTGGTCCACGCGTTGAGCAACGTGGTCAATTCCTCTACGTTCTTCGAACGCAGCTTGGCAGTGGAGAAACGTTCGTCCTTGGCCAACTCCGGTTGACCCATCGCCTGGCATAGAAGCTGCCACATTTCCTCATTACTGGTGAAAATGAAAGCGTAATCGTCATCGCCTCCGGGGGCGCACTTGTAGACGCCATAAACGCCCATCCCCGCGCCCCTCTCGCCTGTGCGTTTGGTCGGTTTGTGGCTGGTGTGGGTACCCATCATCGGGACGCGGACGAAATTGACGATCGCATCCTGCATCGACACTTCGACCTTCTGGCCCTTGCCGGTCTTCAACCGCTGAATGTAGGCGGCCAGAATCCCGAACGCGGCATGGACTCCCGTACCAGTGTCGCCGATCGTCGGTCCGGGCTTGAGCGGTGGCCGGTCGGGGTAGCCGGTAATCGACATCGCCCCGCCCATCGCCTGCGCGATCATGTCGAAGCTCTTATAGGGGCTGTACTTACCATAGGTTCCGAAGCCCTTGATGGTCAGGTAGATCAGCTTCGGATTAATCGTGCGCAGATAGTCGTAGCCAAGCCCGAAACTTTCCATGATTCCGAGCGAGTAGTTCTCGGTCAGGATGTCGACCTGCTTGACCAGATCCAGGAACATCGCCTTGCCGCTCTCGCTCTTGAGGTTGAGCGTGATGCTGCGCTTATTCGCATTGAGCAGGATGAAATAGAAGGAATCGACGCCGGGACGCTCGCTAACCGACCAGCGCCCCTGTTCGCCCTTGCCGGGACTCTCAACCTTGATCACGTCGGCGCCCATCCAGGCCAGCAGTTCGGTGCATGAGGTGCCAGCCTCGTATTGGGTGAGGTCGAGAACCTTGACGCCTTCCAGGGCTTTTTCCATGGATATCCTCCGGTCGCTCCGCGTTGAGAACGGTCTTGTTCCGCCAGGCTCGAACACGCCGCGGCACGATGTTTGGCTGATTTGTAGCGCCTTCGCGCGCCAACTGGCAAGCTGCGGCGCGAGCGTTCGCCTCACAGGCCGCGTACTTTGAGCCCTCGCCAAGCTCTGATAACCTTTGAGTCGAGGCAGCGATGGTTGAAGCCCAGGGTAAAATTGCCCGCATCCGCGACGAACTTAACGCGCAGTTCTTCGAACGTGGGGAACTGATCGATGGCGCCTTATGCGCCCTGCTTTCGGCCAATCATGTGCTGATTATCGGACCGCCGGGGACTGCCAAGTCGATGCTCGCTGAGGAGTTGTGCCAGCGCATCGAAGGCGCCGATTACTTCCAATGGCTGCTGACCAAGTTCACCACGCCCGAAGAAATCTTCGGCGCGGTCAGCCTTAAGGCGTTGGAACAGGACGATTACCGGCGCGTCACCACCCATAAGCTGCCCGAAGCGCATATCGCGTTCCTGGATGAAATCTTCAAGGCCAACTCATCGATCCTCAACGCGCTGCTGACGCTGATTAATGAACGCCTGTTTCACAACGGCCGCGAGCGCATCACCGTACCGCTTATCACCCTGTTCGGGGCGTCCAACGAACTGCCCGACGAGGAGGAACTCACGGCGCTGTACGACCGCTTCATGCTGCGCTTCCTCGCCGACTATATCGGTGAGGAATTCCGCTTCCTCAAAATGCTGGAGGCGGGCCGGCCCGCGAACCGGACACGGCTTCGTTTTGCGGAACTGGAAGAGCTGCGTGCACGCGGTGGCGCAAGTGCCGGTACCGATCGCGGTGCTGCGATCGATCGCCGATATCAGGCGCGAACTGGGCCGCCAGCAAATCATCGCCTCGGACCGCCGTTACCGGATGTCGCTGGATTTGCTGCGCGCCCACGCCTTCCTGATGCAGCGCAGCCAGGTCACCGAAGACGATCTGTTCTTCCTGCAGCACGTGCTGTGGAAGGATCCCGAGGAACGGGCCAAGGTCCGCGACACCATCCAGCACCTAATCAAAGGCTATGAGGAAGAGGCGCGCGAGCTGCTGATCCAGACCCAGGAACTGCAGGAGTATGTGGCGCGCGGATGGGAAAGCGCGGAACTCAAGAACCGCGCGATGGTCGAGGCGCACACCAAGATCGCCAATATCCTGGTTCGCTTCGACGCGCTGGTGCGCGACGCTTCGCAGGGCGGCCGTCCGCTGGACGCGGTCGAAAACATGCGCTCGCAGGTCAAGCGGATTCAGCAGACGATGCTGCGTCAGATCTGAATCATGCCGGCGGAAGAATCCAGTGCCGCGATCGTCCTGCGCACCCGGGACTATTCCGAATCCGATCGGATTGTCACCCTGCTGACCAGCGAAGCCGGCAAGCTCGGCGGTATCGCCAAGGGCGCCAAACAGTCGCGGCGGCGTTTCGAGCGCAAGCTGGAAGTCTTCTCGCATGTGATGCTTTACTTCCGCCGCCGCCCGCATGGTGAACTGGTTTTTATCACCCGGGCCGAGGCGGGAGATTTGGCGCCGTTCGACCTCACCGACGATATCGGCAAAATTGCGCTGGGCAGCTACATGGTTGAGTTGGCCGACGCGCTAAGCCGCGAGGAAGCGGAAAGCTCCGGCGCATACCAGATACTCGCCGCCGCGCTCGGCGCAGTGGCTCGCCACGGCGCCAGCCGCGCCCTGCGCCAGGCGTTCGAACTTCGCCTGTTGCGTTGGGCCGGTTATCAGCTTGAATTTCGCCGCTGCCAAATCTGCAATCGGGCGCCTTCGGAGGCGGCCACGACTTTTGTCTTCATACCGTCGCACGGCGGAATCGTGTGCCAGCTCTGCCGCAATGGCGTCAGCGATGCGTTCATCGGATTGGGTGCGCCCAGCGTCGCTGCCCTGGCACATCTGGGATCCATCGCGCTGGAGGCCGCGCCTCCCGAGCAATGCGCCGGGCGCGACGCGGAAGCCGCCCTCGCCCGCTTCATGGCCACCGTGCTCGACCGTAAATTGCGATCGCTCGAATTCCTGAATCGGTTTATTTGAGGCGTGCCGGTGGTGCGGAGAATTCCTCCATTTAGCAAGCAGCATCCCCGGCATGTGGCCGATCTCAGGGAAAGAGCGCCAGGGAAATCCTGGGGGCAAAGCCGTCAGACGGCCAATCCAACGGTTTCGTTGTCTGCCGGGAGAGCATCGGTGCGGTGACTAGCGATCCAAAAGCGGCTCAGCGCCATCGAGATCAGCCGTTATGCCGGTTTGTTCGCTTGCTTTGACCTCGCCCAGCGAATCGATCGTACGGCGGGCACGATCGTCATTGAGGCGGGTTCGGTTGCGCGCCGCGTCGATTATCGCGATGGCGATTGGGTCAGCTTGCAATCGGGCGTCGCCCGATAGAATAGCCGTCAATCTGCGGCATACCTCGGCTTCATCGTGCCATTCCCCGAGTTCATCCTGGATATTCTTCAGCCATTCGACACGGCTGTCGCTCCTGTCATCGCCGAGGATCCGTGGAACAAGCTCCACCAGGTACCGTAACGTTTTCGTCTTGATCCTGACCTCATGGAACCCCGAGGAATCCGAAGCCGCGCGCGCCTGCTCAGCCGTCTGCTTCAATTTTTGCTCAGCGTGATGGGCCGCCGCGCTCAAATCGCTCCAAGGGAAATCGCCTTTCAGATGCTGGTGTACAATTGTTCTGATCTGCTCCTCAAGACGGTCGATATCAAAACTCCTCAGCCAATGCTTTGATTTTTTGCGGGCGACCTCGCCCTCATTACGGGTTTCGCGGATCACCACATTCCACAAATGCTTGCGACGCGTGCTGACGGCCGCCCTCGCCCGTTCCTGCATCTTTTTGAGCAGTACGTCGATATCGCGCTGCGCGCTCAGCACGTGACGGAGCTTCTTGAGCCTCTTGCGCGCTTTCTTTGTGGCCTTCTGCGGCGTGCAGAATGCGACCACGTCAAGAACGGTTCCCAGCCGCCGCGTGGCCACGCGTAAATCATGAACCGCTGCGGGATCGCTTCTCATGACCGAGCGCTGGTAGGTCCGCTTCATCCTTCGAAGCTGTTTTCTCACGTGGTCCTTTAAGCGCCCAGTGAGTTCGCCACTCCGGGGCAATGAAAGCGCCATTGTCACACCGTTCGAATTTTCTTTCATATTCATGCGCTGCCAATAGTTAAAAGCACGGCAATGTAAAAGATATCTGCTCGGCGATATGCATTATGATACCAGCAATTCCACACGCCGAAGTATAAAATTTGAGGTGCGACACTCTGCCGACCGAGGTGACGACGCGCCTGCCGTTCGGCCAGGCGCGCCGATTTACACTGCAGCCTCCGTCCAATAACAGTGGTCTGATTACGCGCTAAAGCGATCTGGTGTCAGATAGCATTACCTCTTAACAATTTGCTTGTAGATACTCGTTCACGGCTGTTATCTCTAAAAGAAGAGACAGCGCCGGACATCTCAGACGATTGAACTCGCGCAGTGACGTACCACCTATGAAACATTCAGGTGCTCGTCAAGGCAAGCGCTATATGGAGCGTCATTCGTCGCGCACCGCGCGCCTTCTCTATTAGAAAGTGAAATTGCCGCCCGGGATTACCGATAATGCACGAACGGAGGACTCCGATGGCTCATAAGGTCTCTAACGGTGGATACAAGCATGCGCAGTTGGGCGAGCAGAAAGTGATGAGAGGCGGCGGCGGTGAGACTCATCAGACCGTGGATGCGGATAATATTCGGACCCTGACGACGCAACAGGGAACGCCGGTTGCCGACGATCAAAACTCTCTCAAAATAGGATCGCGCGGTCCTACCGCTTTGGAAGATTTTCATTTCCGCGAAAAGATCTTTCATTTCGACCACGAACGCATCCCGGAACGGGTCGTTCACGCCCGCGGCTTCGGAGCTCACGGCTACTTCGAAAACTATGCTTCGCTTTCCGACCTCACAAGAGCCGATATCTTCCAAAGAGCGCAAGAGCGAACGCCTGCTTTTGTGCGCTTCTCGACCGTGGCCGGCAACAAAGGCTCGCCCGACCTTGCACGTGACGTACGGGGGTTTGCGGTTAAGCTCTACACCAAAGAGGGCAATTGGGACATCGTCGGAAATAATATCCCGATCTTTTTCATCCAGGACGCGATCAAGTTTCCCGACCTGATCCACGCCGCCAAGGAGGAACCGGACCGCGGCTTTCCGCAGGCGCAGACCGCCCACGACAATTTCTGGGATTTCATATCGTTGACGCCTGAAAGCATTCACATGGCATTGTGGATCATGTCAGATCGCGCCATCCCTCGTTCGTTCCGATTCATGGAAGGCTTCGGCATTCATACCTTTCGTTTGGTCAATGCCAAGGGAAAGTCGAGGTTCGTGAAATTTCATTGGAAGCCGAAACTGGGCATGCAGTCGGTGGTCTGGAATGAGGCGGTAAAAATCAACGGGGCAGACCCGGACTTTCATAGACGCGATTTGTGGCAAGCTATCAAATCGGGGCAATTTCCCGAGTGGGAGCTCGGATTCCAGTTGTTCGACGACAAATTCGCCGATGAATTCGCCTTTGACGTCCTCGATGCTACGAAAATCATTCCGGAGGAAGAGATTCCCATCAGAAAAGTCGGACGACTGGTTCTTGATCGGTGCGTCGATAACTTCTTCGCCGAAACCGAACAAGTTGCGTTCTGCACTCAGAACATCGTCCCAGGCATTGACTTCACGAACGATCCGTTACTTCAGGGCCGTAACTTTTCTTATCTGGATACCCAACTCAGCCGGCTTGGTGGACCCAATTTCACCCGGATTCCCATCAACGCTCCAAAGTGCCCTGTGAACACTTTTCAGCAGGACGGGCATATGGCAATGGCGAATCCCGCCAGCCGCGCGAATTATGAGCCCAATTCCTGGGGTGGTGAATTGGGCGGTCCGCGCGAGACGCCGGAGTTTGGATTCCACTCTTACCCTGCGGAAGAGACGGGGCCGAAAGTGCGCGTTCGCTCCGAAAGGTTCGCCGATCATTATAGCCAGGCGCGGCAGTTCTACATCAGCCAAATCAAGGTCGAGCAAGACCATATCGCGGCGGCCTTTGCGTTCGAACTAAGCAAGGTAGAGAAGCCGGCAATCAGGGCGCGGATGGTCTCTCATCTGTTAAACGTCGACAAGGGTTTGGCCGAAAACGTGGCAAAGGTCATCGGTCTGCGCGAGTTGCCGAAGCCGGCCGCCGCGGCACGCCCGACGCGGAGCGACCTTGAAGAATCCCCAGCGCTTAGCATTCTGCGTAACTCACACGAAAGCTTTGAGGGCCGGAAGGTCGGTGCGCTGATTACCGACGGAGTGAGCATTCCCCTGGTAAAAGCATTGAAGAATGCGCTGGAGGAAGAAGGAGCGACGCTCGAGTTCATTGCCCCGAGGGCGGGCGAGGTCGAGGGCAGCGACGGCTCCTGGATTGGCGTTCAGCAGAAAATTGATGGCGGTCCTTCGGTACTTTACGATGCGGTGGCCCTGCTACCCGCACCCGATGCCGGCTTGGTTCTAAGCAAGGATCCGGCCGCTCGCGATTTCATCGCCGATGCGTTTGCGCATGCGAAGTTTATCGCTTACGCCGAAAGCGCCATGCCGCTATTGGAAAAAGTAGTCGGTCGTGACGAACTGGATGCAGGGTTCATTCAGTTGAAGGATTCCAAAGACGTCGTGAAATTTGTTCGCGCATGCCGGAAACTGCGCTTCTGGGAACGCGCCGGGGCTATGCCCGGAAATGGCTAACGGTACGTCGGAGGGCCAAGCATCACAATCAGATAATCGACGAGATTATAGGATCTGCATTTCCAGAAGAGCCTCGTTACAGGTTCTATGGTGACCAAACTCGGATGTCATGACTGTGGGTTGGTGCAGTTGGCACCCGCGCTTAATCCCGGGATAGCCGCATCTTGCCGGCGCTGTCGCGCTATACTTTCTCAGCCCCGGCTCCTTCCCTTTAACCTCGGCCTGGCTCTGACCATCACCGCCGCGGTGCTGAGCCTTCCGGCGCTGTTGGATCCGATTTTTGTTGTCCATTTCTACGGGCGCGAGCGGGCAGACCTGGTATCTACCGGTGTCGCTGCCCTGTGGACCGGTTCGATATGGCCGCTCGCCGTGATGGTCGGCATCCTGGCGATCGTAATTCCTGTTGTATGGATCTGTTCGCTGGCGGTTGTGTTCGCATGTCTTATCGAGCGCCGCCAGCCATCGTGGCTGGGCATTGTGTATCGCTGGTCGCGCACACTCGATGGGTGGGTAATGCCGGATGTTTTCATGGTCGGAGCGATCGTCGCCTATACCAAAATTAAATCTATGGTAATAGTGGACGTAGCCGCCGGCGGATGGTGCTTTATAGGTTTCGCTTTGGCGGTGATAGCGCTGCGCACGTTCGTGGACCCACAGCAGATCTGGGCCGCAATCGGTCCTTCGAGCGATGCCACTTGTGATTTCCGCGAGTCTATGACGTGCCATCATTGCGCACTGGTGCTGGCGCCATCGGCCGCGGCGGCGCCATGTCCGCGCTGCGGGGGCCGAGTCGAAGCCCGCAAGCCACGCGCTTACCAACGCACTCTGGCGCTGGTGATCGCGGCATACCTTCTTTATATCCCCGCCAATCTGCTTCCGGTATTGAGCCTGGTGCAGTTTGGCAAAACGGATTCGAAAACTATCCTGGAGGGAGCTCAGGAATTGTTCCAGACCGGAATGTGGCCCCTGGCATTGATTGTGCTGATCGCCAGCATCGCGGTGCCGATCATGAAACTGTTTGGGCTCACCTGGTTTCTAATATCGACGCGGCAAAGGGATTCCCGCCGACTGGTAGCACGTACCCGGACGTATAGGGCAATCGACCTGATTGGCCGATGGTCAAACGTGGACGTGTTCGTAATCTCGATTTCAGCCGCGCTCCTGCAATTCCAAATGCTAACAACAGTCAGGGCCGAACCTGGCGCCGTCGCCTTTGGCGCCGTTGTGTTGCTGACGATGTTAGCCTCGCGGATGTTCGATCCGCGTATCATGTGGGACGCGGCCGCCAAGGCGAACATATGAGCCAGCGCGACGATGATCCAGCACCCCCACGCGTGCGTATTGCTCGCCATCGGCTGATCGGCTGGGTCTGGATCGTTCCAGTGACAGCCGTTCTGATCGTGGCCTGGCTGGCTTGGAACGAATTGGCCGCGGCGGGACCGACTGTCACTATTACATTTCAGATTGCGGACGGCGTCGAGGCGGGAACCACGAAAATCCGCCACAACTCCGTCGACATTGGCACGGTCAAGGCGATCAGCCTGACCCATGACCTCACTCGCGTCGTCGTGACCGCGCGCATGACCCGTCAGATTTCGCACTATCTCACCCAAGGGGCGCGCTTTTGGATTGTGCGTCCGCGTTTGACCCCCGGCGGTGTATCCGGTTTGGAAACCATCGTTTCGGGCGCCTACATCGAGATGGATCCTGCCAGAGTCAAAGGCATGCCGGCGCGGCATTTTGTCGGGCTGGACAACCCTCCCGTAGAGCAAACGGCATTGCAGGGAACCAGCTTCAGGCTGCGGGCTCAGCAGATCCGGTCCCTCAGTCAAGGCTCGCCGGTTTATTACCGCGGTATTTCTGTAGGGCAGGTCACCGGCTATGAACTCGCCCCCGCCGGGGCTTGGGTGAATATCCACATTTTGATCAAGGCGCCTTATGACAAGCTGGTGCGTCCCGAAAGCCTTTTCTGGAGTTTGAGCTCAGTAGCTATATCGGCCGGTGCCAATGGTCTGAAGGCGACTGCCGCCTCGCTGGAGACCTTGCTTGCGGGCGGCATTGCCTTTGACACTCCGGTGCAAACGCTAAATTCGGCGCCAATCCCGCCGGGACATGAGTTCCGCCTTTACGATGACGAAGGCACCGCCCGCTCCCAGATTATTGGCCCTCGCGCATATTACACCGTTCAATTTCCTGGCAGCGTGAGCGACTTAATCATCGGGGCACCGGTCGAGTTGCAGGGAATCAGCGTCGGACGAGTGACCGATATGCATTTGGAATACGATCAACGGACGCACGTTCTTCGGACCCCGGTCACAATCGCACTGCAGCCCAACCAGATCGCCGGAATAGCGCCTCAGGATCAAAACCTCCAGACGACCATGGATCAACTGCTCGACCACCTCATTGAGCAGGGCTTGAGAGCGCGTCTCGCGAGTGCCAGCCTGCTGACCGGCCAGCGGCTGGTAGCACTCGAATTCAGTTCGCGCCCGGCCGCGGCCCATTTGATTCAAGGGCGTTTCCACATGGAGATACCAACCGTGCCAGCGGGCGACTTCGACGATCTTTCGCGGTCGGCGACTGAAGTAGCCAATAATCTGAACCAACTGGTTACGTCGCCTGAAACGAAACGATCGATCAAATCGCTGGATGAAACATTGGCTAATCTCAATTATGCCTCCCAACAAGCCAGTGTACAGATCGGTCCCTTGATTGCGAGTTTGCGCCGCGCGGCAGATGCAACTCAGTCCGCGTTGGCAACCGCGAACCGGACCATGGGTGGCCAGACGGCGCAGAATCCCGATCTGCCGCGGCTGATCAGTGAATTGACCGATGCGGCGCGGTCCGTGCGCGCGCTGGCGGATTATCTCGACGAACATCCCGAAGCGCTGATCCGTGGTCGAGTCGCGGCTGAACAGTGACGACACCCACCACAGTGCGGCGGTTTGGTTGGCGGTGGCTTGGTTGGGTGATGGCTGCGGCGGTGTTGACCGCCTGTCCCTCAAGCCCGGCCATACAGTATTACACCTTGAATTCAATCGCTCCGACCGTCGCCGCGGATGGTCATACCAGCTATCCAGTGTGGATCGCCACGGTAATTGTGCCCAAGACGCTCGACCGGACTGAGCTGGTGCGACGCGCTTCACCCAATCGGCTGGACGTTTCCGAAAACTACCGCTGGGCCGCCCCGCTCGACGACATGGTGGGCCGGGTACTCTCGCAGGATCTGGCATCGCGGCTGCCCGAAGGCTTCGTGATCCAGCCGGGTGAACCCCTGCCCTCCGAACGCCTTCGGCGCATCACCGTTGACCTGAGCACTTTCGAAAGTGATCTTGAGGGACACGTAGTTCTGAATGCTCAATGGACGCTTGAATCGGGGGATAACGGCGCAGTGCAATTGCGACGCGATGAACATATCGTTATCAATGCAGGTTCGGGCATTCCCGACGCCGTCAGCGCTGGAATGAGCCGCGCGTTGGCCATCCTCGCCGATCGCATAGCCGCGGCGCTGGCTACCGCATCCGGGAGGTAGGCCGCCAGAACCGCCGCGAAAATTCGATGCGGAGTAACATGTTCAGCCCTTGAGCTTGCGCGCTACTGCTTTCAGATCGACCACGAATTGGTCCATCATACTGTGACGATCTTCGTCCGTGCTCGCACGCAGAATCGCAGAGGGATGAACAGTCGCGATGATCGGGGGCTTAAGTGACGTTGATACGAACTCCCCATGATGCTGGGTCAGCTTGAATTTGCTGCCCAGTAAAGCGTGCGCTGCCGTGGCTCCCATGCAAACGATTAGCTTGGGCTTAAGCAGAGCGATTTCCGCGTCAAGCCAGGGGCGGCAGGCTTCAATTTCGTCGGCGCGTGGCTTCTTGTGAATTCGCAGCTTGCCTTTGCGCGTCCATTTGAAGTGTTTGACGATATTAGTGATGTAGATGGCGCGGCGTTCGATGCCCGCCTGTTCCAACGCCCGGTCTAGAATTTTGCCTGCCGGGCCAACAAACGGTTTGCCTTGAAGATCTTCCTGGTTCCCCGGTTGTTCGCCAATCAGAACGATATCGGGTTTTTCGACGCCCTCGCCGAAGACCGTCTGCGTCGCGTCGCGCCAGAGATCGCAACCTTTGCACTCCGCCGCCGACTCGCGCAACTCTGCCAGCGTGGCGCCCTTGGTTGTACGTTTCGACGCATGCATGGCGGGTTCGCTATTGCTCGTCATGTGATTGCCGCCACTTGTGATGACGTTTCGCACGCAGCGAGAACACCACAACACTAGCGGGAAGCGCTTGCTCCATACGCAACAATATTATAGCTGATTTCTTCACGTCGACACGAAGTTCTGGCGCTCGGCACTTCGCGCGTCGAATGGCGCAGAAGCAAAGACGAGCACGTAGCGTGTTCGAGCAGCCGAAATCCGATCATTTTAAATCCAAGTCAAACGATTTGCCTATTGCATTTTTCATGGGTATCGGCTTGGAATGTTTTTTGCTACCCTCTAGATAAATGCGAAGGGAAACTGACGTGCAATCTGGCCTTTCCGAAATACTGAAAAAATACGAAAACGAACTGCACAAGGAATGGATGGCCGAATTGGCTGGTGCCATGCGCAATGACACACGAATCAGCCAAGCAGAGCTTTCCGCTCAGACCGGGGAGTTCTTGAGCATACTGAGCAAAGCCCTCAGCCATGGTGAAGTCAATGATCTGGAAGCTCCGCAATGGGAACCGGTACGCGAGTTTCTAGAGCAGGTTTCCCATTCGAGGGCAGAGCAGGGCTTCACTTCCGAACAGACGGCGACTTTCATTTTTTCTCTAAAGAAGCCGCTGTTTATGCGGCTGCGCAAAGAACACGAGAAGGCCCCGGCAGTTTTAGTCGACGAGATCTGGTTGGCCACTGAGGCGATCGATAAGCTCGGAATGCACGCCGTCACGGCCTTTCAGCGGGGCCGCGAGGAGGTCATCGGCCGTCAGCAAAGAGAACTGCTTGAACTATCGACTCCGGTGGTGAAGCTCTGGGACGGAGTGCTGGCTTTGCCGATGATCGGGACGCTGGATAGTTCCCGCGCGCAAATCGTGATGGAGTCATTGCTGACGCGAATTGTCGAGACTGGCGCGCCGATTGCCATCATCGACATTACCGGGGTGCCAACGGTCGACACCTTGGTCGCGCAGCATCTGCTCAAAACGGTTACCGCAATCCGCCTGATGGGTGCGGACTGCATCATCAGCGGCATACGTCCGCAAATCGCTCAGACCATCGTGCACCTGGGAGTTGATCTTCAGGGCGTGGTCACGCGAGCAACTTTGGCCGACGCACTCGCGCTGGCCCTGAAACGATCAGGACTGACGATCACCGCAACTAACAAGGCTTAAGCCGAGGCTCGGGCACATGGAACGAATCCCGATACTGCAGATGGGCCGATTTCTGCTCGTCAGCATCCAGGTTGAAATGCACGACCAGATGGCATTGCAATTGCAAGATGACTTGACTGGCAGGATCGGGAAAACTGGGGCGCGCGGCGTTCTAATCGATATCTCCGCGCTAGAGTTGGTGGACTCTTTCATCGGCCGGATGATCGCGGACATCTCAGTAATGTCCCGGTTAATGAATGCACAAACCGTTTTAGTTGGAATGCAGCCTGCGGTCGCGATTACGCTGGTCGAATTGGGCTTAACCTTGGCCGGGGTGAAAACTGCCTTGAACATCGAGCAGGGTATGCGATGGCTCAGCGACGCCTCCGAGGAAGGCAGCAATGCCGGTGACGAAGAGTGAAACGATGCCACTGCGCTCGGAGCAAGATGTTGTGCTTGCCCGGCAGGCGGTAAGAAAGACTACCCAAGAAGCCGGATTTAACCTGGTCGATCAGACCAAAATGGTGACCGCCGCCAGCGAACTCGCCCGCAATGCGGTAATCTATGGAGGGGGCGGCCGGCTTAAGATGGAGAGGATTTTGGATGAAGGCCGAGAGGGCCTTCGACTGACCTTTTCCGACGATGGCCCGGGAATCGCGGACCTTAACTTAGCGATGAAGGACGGCTGGACCAGCGGCAAGGGTTTGGGCATGGGCTTGTCGGGCGCCAAGCGCCTGGTCAATGAATTCGAAATCGATTCCAAGCCCGGAGCAGGCACCCGCGTTATGATTATCAGATGGAAAGACCGGAACAGGATGCCCCGGTGACTGTCTGCCAATACTCGGTCGCCATATCCGACCGTAGCCAGGTCGGGGAAAGTAGAAGGGCCGCCACACGTGCGGCCATCCACGCCGGCCTGACGGAGTCTGATGGCGGCAAGATAGCGATCATTGCGACCGAACTCGCGACCAACATTTTGCTCTACGCCAAAAAGGGAGAAATCATTGTTCGCGCCTGGACCTCCTCAAGCCATAAAGCGGTTGAGATGCTCGCTCTCGACCGCGGTCCCGGCATGGCCGATGTCCCACGATGCTTAGGCGACGGTTATTCGACTGGAGGCTCATTGGGTCAGGGGTTGGGCGCCGCGCGCCGTCTATCGACTGATTTCGACATCTATTCGATGCCTGAACGCGGAACCGCGGTCTATTGCCAGGTTGCCGCTGAAGATGGCGGCAAAGCGGCGCCAAGCCGGAAATTGTTGGAATGGGCGGCGATCAGCACCCCGGCACCGGCGGAGACTGAATGCGGAGATGGTTGGCGGGTGGCGCAAACCAGTTCGATGGCCGCTGCGGTCGTCGCGGACGGACTTGGCCATGGACCCTTGGCCGCCAAAGCGGCCAACGAAGCGATGCGCGTTTTCGACCAGGAGCCGTTTGCCTCGCCCGGCGCTTATTTGGAAAACGCACATCAATCTTTGCGTTCAACGCGGGGTGCAGCTTTGGCCATCGCGCAGGTGGATCTCGAGCGACGGGTTCTGGTTTATGCTGGCATCGGTAATATCTCGGGCAACATCATTGCTTAAGCGGGCGCTGACGACGGACAGCGACGTCTGGTTTATGCGGCCGGTAAATTGGCCTCTCGCACAACGGCTACTCGATCGGAATTGGTTCAGATCCGAAAAGTGCAGGAGTTTGAATTCCCGTTGACGGATAATCAATTGCTGCTCATGCATTCCGATGGTTTGCAGGGGAGATGGAATTTGGCCGATTATCCAGGTCTGGTTCGGCGCAACGTTGCTTTGATCGCCGCGGTCTTATATCGGGATTTCAAGCGCGGCAGAGACGATACTACGGTCCTGGCCCTGAGGATGGTATGAGCTCACCGATCGAGCCCAAGGAGATTAAACAAATTGCCGCCGAGGTCTACCGCCTGCGCGAGGAACGCGACGCGCTACGGGCAGAACTCAACCAGCGTGCGGCCGAAGTTAAAGCGCTCGCCACCGAACTCGATGAAACCAACCGTGGAGTGGTTGCACTGTACGCCGAACTTGATGACCGCGCGACTGAGCTGCGCGAAGTTTCGGAACTCAAAAGCCGGTTCCTGTCCTACATGAGCCATGAGTTCCGCACGCCGCTGGGTTCTGTAAGAAGTATGACCCGTTTGCTGCTGGATCGGATGGACGGGCCACTGACTGCGGAGCAGGAAAAGCAACTCAACTTTATCCAGAATTCTGCCGTCGAATTGACTGAAATGGTGAACGATTTACTCGACTTGGCGAAAATCGAAGCCGGCCGGGTTTCGATCTCGCCCGAGTGGTTCGACATGGTGGATCTGTTTGCGGCACTCAGAGGGATGTTCAGGCCTATTCTCGATCACGATCGGGTGTCGCTGATTTTTGAAGAACCGATCGAAGTGCCGCGCATCTATACCGATGACAAGAAGTTGTCGCAGGTTCTGCGCAACTTCATTTCCAACGCGCTGAAGTTCACCCAAAGAGGCGAAGTGCGCGTAACCGCGCGGTGTAAAGTGCCAGGCTGGGTGACCTTTGCGGTAGCGGATACCGGAATTGGCATCGCTAAAGAGCATCTGGGAGCCCTGTTCCAGGACTTCATTCAAATCGATTCGCCCATTCAAAAGCGCTGGCGCGGCACAGGCTTGGGTTTGTCGCTGAGCAAGCGGCTGGCCGAACTGTTGGGCGGCATCGTGGAGGTAGAAAGCGAGCTGGGCAAGGGATCGACGTTTTCGGTAATTATTCCGGTCCATTTTGAAGCGGAAAAAATCGCGGCACCGCAGGCGGACGCGGGTATATCCTTGGCTAAGGAGCGCGAACATGCCTGATGACCAACCCGCGCGGATCCTGGTGGTCGACGACAACCCTGCTACCTTGTATTCGACTGCGCGCATACTGCGCTCGGCCCACTTCGACGTCATCGAAGCGGCGACCGGACAGGAAGCCCTCGACCTCGCATCCCAGGGCATCGACCTGCTGATGCTCGATGTTAACCTGCCCGATATTCACGGTTTCGAAGTCTGCCAGCGGTTACGCCAAGATCCGCGCACGGCTCGTCTTCCGATCATCCACGTTTCCGCCACTTTTGTTAAGGAAATTGACCGGGCCCAGGGACTCGACGCTGGCGCCGATGGTTACATCACCCATCCGGTGGAACCCCCCGTGCTGATCGCCACCGCCAAGGCTTTTCTGCGCGCCCGCCAGGCCGAGGACCGGTTGCGGGAAAGTGACGCCAGGTTCAAAGCGGTGTTTGAAAATGCCTTGGGTGGAATCCTGATGCTCGACCATGATCTGGCTATCGTGGAGGTCAATCCCGCGATGTGCCGGATGCTGGGGTGGACACGCGAAGCCATCATCGGACAGACGCTCGCCTCATTTTTGGATACGGGCACCGAAGGAAAGCCCGCGGAGATTGTGGCCCAACTCGCTCAGCAACACACCTGGCAGGGGACACTTCCACTGGTCCACGCCGACCGCCGCAGGGTTCACTGCGAATGGTACATCTCAGCACGTTCGTTCCCCAGCGTCGCCATCGCCACCGACATCTCGGAGCGCACCGCGATGGAAGAGCAACGCCAGGAACTGCTGGCCAGCGAACGCACCGCCCGCACCGAGGCCGAGAAAGCCAATCGCCTTAAGGACGAATTTCTCGGCAACCTTTCACACGAATTGCGCACTCCGCTCAATTCAATCCTGCTGTGGTCGCAGACCTTACAGCGCAATCCCGATGACCCCGCGCAGCTCGGCCGCGGGCTTCAAGCGATCGTGCGCAATGCCATGATCCAGACCCAGCTTATCTCCGATCTCCTCGATGTATCGCGGATTACTTCGGGAAAGCTGCGCATGGAGATTCAGCCCACCAACCCGGCCACTGTGGTCAAGAGCGCGCTCGAGATCTCATCCCCCGCGGCCGCGGCTAAAGACCTGACTATCGATATAGCCCTGGACCAGGCTGCGGGCCTGGTTTCGGGAGACCCTTCACGCCTGCAACAGATCGTGTGGAATCTGGTCAACAACGCGGTCAAGTTCACGCCAAAAGGCGGCACGATTCAGGTCAGCCTGGAAAGAGTCGAATCCAATATCGAGATCAGCGTGGCGGACAATGGCCAAGGCATCAATCCTGACCTGCTGCCGTTTCTGTTCGAGCGCTTCCGCCAGGGAGATGCCGGCAAAAACCGCATGCATGGAGGCCTCGGCCTGGGTCTGGCCATCGTCAAGCATCTGACTGAATTGCATGGCGGTACGGTCTTCGCCCGCAGCGAAGGCGAAGGACGCGGGGCCAAATTCACCGTTCAACTGCCGGTCATTGCCGCATACGAATCCGGGATCAGTCAGGAATTCCACCCCTTCCGAACGCTTCTCGCTCGAACACGAGGATCAACTTGAGAACGTTCGGGTGCTGATTGTGGATGACGACCCTGACGCATGTGCGGTGATCTCGCAAATCCTCACTGCGGCCGGCGCCAAGGTGGCGAGTGCCAGCTCCGCGAAAGAAGCCCTGATTAGTTTGGATCTGTTCGGTCCCAACGTTCTGGTCAGCGATCTCGGCATGCCCGGGCGCGATGGATATGATCTGATTCGCGAAGTTCGTGCGAGTGGTTATTCCGAGGACCGGCTACCGGCTATCGCGCTGACCGCGCTGGCACGGCCTGAAGACCGGCGCCGCGCCCTGCTCGCGGGCTTTCAGTTACACGTTCCCAAGCCTAACGACGCGGCCGAACTTACCACGGCAATCCTGGGTCTGATCCGCCGTACGGCTGAGCCTATGGGGGGTTCCAAACCTTCTCCTCGTCAAGCCGAGCAGTCCCAGGCGCATGGCGCAGCCGAAAGCGAAGGCGGCCGCCTGGGACGTCTACAAAGAGCAATCCGGGAGCTAACTTCAGGCATCCGCCGTCGGGCGTAACTGCCTCGCCGCCGCTCCAAGCGCCCCTTCCCTGCCAGCCAATTCATACTAGCGCCACTACTTCCGAGCGAGTTCGGTCCGTTAATTCAAGTTTGCATCATAGAGTACGGCGTTCCGAATTACTTTGACGCTCGGCCCATACTTATTGCAATTCTGCCGTATTGAGTTCGTTCGTCCGCCGCAGCAAAAGTTACGGACCGGCATCGCTAAATTTTACTCAGTAAAAATTACACATTACGTACTCCTTTTCTAAATTGGTCCAGACATTTGCTGCATGGAGTCGGTACAAGGTTTGCTAAAGGCGAGCCTTCTTAAGGACGCTTGGAAGATTTTTTCTTTGTTTTGGTATTCGAAGGGATACCTTTTTTTTATAAAGCACTATTTGGAAGTAAGAAGGTTGCCTGCCAAGCCACAACGCAGGGAGGTTCACTGTGCTGGAACAGACCAGTTCGGCTCGAGCCGAAAAAGATGAATTTGTCTCTAACAGCAAGATGACGGCGATCTTAAGTGCTCTGACCGCACTTCAGCGCGGTAACGCCTCGGTGCGCCTGCCGGCGGAATGGACTGGTCTATTCGGCAAGGTGGCCGAGGTATTCAACGACATCGTCGAGCAAAACGAACGGATGTACGGGGAGCTGGAACGCTTGAGCCGCGTCGTGGGACGCGAAGGCAAGCTCAATAAGCGAGCTTCACTGGGTTACGTGAGCGGCTTTTGGCGTGATTCGATCGAATGTGTCAACGCGCTCATCGACGACCTTGTCCATCCTACCAGCGAGACTGCCCGCGTGATCGGTGCGGTCGCGCAAGGCGACCTTGGGCAGACGATGGCGTTGGAGATCGACGACCGGCCGCTGCAGGGAGAATTTTTGCGCACGGCCAAAACCGTCAACAAGATGGTCAACCAGCTCGGTTCCTTTGCTTCAGAGGTCACGCGGGTGGCACGCGAGGTGGGCACCGAGGGCAAGCTCGGCGGACAGGCAAAGGTCAAAGGTGTTGCAGGCACCTGGAAGGATCTCACCGACAGCGTCAATTCGATGGCTGGCAATCTGACCGCACAGGTTAGAAATATCGCCGACGTCACGACGGCGGTCGCGACCGGGGATCTATCCAAAAAAATCACCGTTGACGTTAAGGGCGAATTCCTCGAACTGAAGAACACTATCAACACGATGGTGGACCAGCTTCGCTCATTCGCGGCTGAAGTCACGCGGGTGGCACGCGAGGTGGGCACCGAGGGCAAGCTCGGCGGGCAGGCGCGAGTCGAGGGGGTGTCGGGAACCTGGAAGGATCTGACTGATAGCGTCAATTCGATGGCCGGCAACCTGACCGCGCAGGTACGAAATATCGCGCAGGTGACCACCGCGGTGGCCAACGGGGACCTCTCCAAGAAGATCACCGTTGACGTCAAAGGCGAGATCCTGGAACTGAAGAACACCATAAATACCATGGTCGATCAGCTGAGCTCGTTCGCCTCCGAGGTCACCCGGGTGGCGCGCGAGGTCGGCACGGAAGGCCGGTTGGGCGGCCAGGCCGACGTGAGGGGAGTCGCCGGCACCTGGAAAGACCTGACCGACAGCGTTAATTTCATGGCCAGCAACCTGACCGGCCAAGTACGCAACATCGCCGACGTCACCACGGCGGTGGCCAGCGGCGACCTTTCCAAAAAGATTACGGTTGACGTTAAAGGGGAGATTCTGGAGCTCAAGAACACCGTCAACACCATGGTGGACCAACTGCGCTCGTTCGCCGCGGAGGTTACGCGAGTGGCGCGCGAAGTCGGCACCGAAGGCCGGTTGGGCGGCCAGGCCGACGTGCAAGGGGTGGCAGGGACCTGGAAGGACCTGACCGACAGCGTCAATTCGATGGCGGGAAACTTGACCGGCCAGGTGCGCAACATCGCCGACGTCACCAAGGCGGTGGCCAACGGCGACCTGTCCAAGAAGATCACGGTCGACGTCAAAGGCGAGATCCTCGAGCTGAAGAACACCATCAACACCATGGTCGATCAGCTCAGCTCCTTCGCTTCCGAGGTCACGAGAGTAGCGCGCGAGGTCGGCACCGAGGGCCGACTGGGCGGCCAAGCGGACGTCAAGGGCGTGGCGGGCACCTGGAAGGATTTGACCGACAGCGTCAATTTCATGGCCAGTAACTTGACCGGACAAGTGCGCAACATCGCCGACGTCACCACGGCGGTGGCCAAGGGCGACCTCTCGAAGAAGATTACAGTCGACGTCAAAGGCGAGATCCTCGAGCTGAAGAACACCATCAACACCATGGTCGACCAGCTTAGCTCCTTTGCGGCTGAGGTCACGCGGGTCGCGCGCGAGGTGGGTACTGACGGCAAGCTCGGCGGCCAGGCATGGGTGGAGGGCGTATCGGGCACCTGGAAGGACCTCACTGACAGCGTCAATTTCATGGCCAGCAATCTGACCGGCCAAGTCCGCAACATCGCCGACGTCACCACGGCAGTGGCTAAAGGCGATCTCTCCAAGAAGATTACGGTTGACGTCAAAGGCGAGATCCTCGAGCTGAAGAACACTATTAACACGATGGTCGATCAGCTCAGCTCCTTCGGGTCCGAGGTCACCCGCGTGGCGCGCGAGGTGGGCACCGAGGGCAAGCTGGCCGGACAGGCGCGAGTCGAGGGCGTGTCGGGAACCTGGAAGGATCTGAACTGACAGCGTCAATTCGATGGCCGGCAACCTGACCGCGCAGGTGCGGAATATCGCGCAGGTGACCACGGCGGTCGCCAACGGCGACCTCTCCAAGAAGATCACCGTTGACGTCAAAGGCGAGATCCTGGAACTGAAGAACACCATAAATACCATGGTCGATCAGCTGAGCTCGTTCGCCTCCGAGGTCACCCGGGTGGCGCGCGAGGTCGGCACGGAAGGCCGGTTGGGCGGCCAGGCCGACGTGAGGGGAGTCGCCGGCACCTGGAAAGACCTGACCGACAGCGTTAATTTCATGGCCAGCAACCTGACCGGCCAAGTGCGCAACATCGCCGACGTCACCACGGCGGTGGCCAGCGGCGACCTTTCCAAAAAGATTACGGTTGACGTTAAAGGGGAGATTCTGGAGCTCAAGAACACCGTCAACACCATGGTGGACCAACTGCGCTCGTTCGCCGCGGAGGTTACGCGGGTGGCGCGCGAAGTCGGCACCGAAGGCCGGTTGGGCGGCCAGGCCGACGTGCAAGGGGTGGCAGGGACCTGGAAGGACCTGACCGACAGCGTCAATTCGATGGCGGGAAACTTGACCGGCCAGGTGCGCAACATCGCCGACGTCACCAAGGCGGTGGCCAACGGCGACCTCTCGAAGAAGATCACGGTCGACGTCAAGGGCGAGATCCTGGAGCTGAAGAACACCATCAACACCATGGTCGATCAGCTCAGCTCCTTTGCTTCCGAGGTCACCAGGGTGGCGCGCGAAGTCGGCACCGAGGGCATTCTCGGTGGCCAAGCCAAAGTCAAAGGAGTTTCAGGTACCTGGAAGGATTTGACCGATTCCGTGAACTTCATGGCGGGCAACCTCACCAGTCAGGTTCGCGGCATCGCCAAAGTCGTCACCGCGGTGGCCAACGGCGACCTCAAGCAGAAGCTGACCGTGGAGGCGATGGGCGAAATCGCGGCCCTGGCCGATACTATCAACAGCATGATCGATACACTGGCTACCTTCGCCGACCAGGTCACCACAGTGGCGCGGGAGGTCGGCGTCGAAGGCAAGCTCGGCGGGCAGGCTAAAGTTCCTGGCGCGGCCGGTACCTGGAAGGGTCTGACCGAAAACGTCAATCAGCTTGCCGCCAATCTGACCACCCAGGTTCGCGCTATCGCGGAAGTCGCCACCGCAGTTACCCAAGGCGACTTGACGCGTTCAATTACGGTTGAAGCGCAGGGCGAGGTGGCGGCGCTGAAGGATACGATCAACGAGATGATTCGTAACCTTAGGGACACTACTCAGAAGAACACTGAGCAGGACTGGCTGAAGACGAACCTCGCCAAATTCAGCCGCATGTTGCAGGGACAGAAGGACCTGAACACGGTTGGACGCCTCATCCTGTCCGAACTTGCCCCCGTGGTCAGGGCCCAACACGCGGTGTTTTACGTGCTCGACGCGATCAAGGAGGCCCAGCAACTGAACCTCCTGGCGAGTTACGCGGCGCAGGGACAGAATCGGACCCGGCAGCATGTTGAATTGGGCGAAGGAATGGTCGGACAATGCGCGTTGGAGAAGCATAAGATCCTGCTTTCCGATGTGCCGGATACTTACATCCGGATCTCCTCGGGGCTGGGAGATTCGGCCCCGCAAAACATTCTGGTCCTGCCGGTCATCTTTGAAGGTCAGGTCAGGGGCGTGTTGGAATTGGCCTCGCTGGAAGGTTTCAACTCCACTCACCATGCCTTCCTGGATCAGTTGACCGAGAGCATCGGCATCGTCATTAACACCATCGAAGCCAACATGCGCACCGAGGACCTGCTCACGCAGTCACAATCCCTCGCTCAGGAGTTACAAAGCCGGCAGCAGGAACTGCAGCAGACCAACCAGGAACTCCAGGAGAAGGCTCGGCTTTTGGTACATCAAAACGAAGAGGTCGAGCGCAAGAACCAGGAGGTCGAACAGGCGCGTCAGGCACTGGAGGAAAAAGCTGAGCAACTCGCGCTGACATCAAAATACAAGTCCGAGTTCCTGGCCAATATGTCGCACGAGTTGCGCACGCCGCTTAATAGCCTATTGATCCTTTCCGACCAACTTTGCAAAAACCCAGACGGAAACCTCAATCCCAAGCAGATTGAATTTTCCAAAACGATTCACTCCTCGGGCAACGACCTGCTGATGCTGATTAACGACATCCTGGATCTGTCGAAGATCGAATCAGGTACGGTCGTGGTCGACCCGACCGACGTGGCCTTCGACGACTTGCAGCATTACGTGGAGCGCACCTTCCGCCATGTGGCCGAATCGAAAAACGTCGACTTCATGATCCGCCTGGATCCACAACTGCCCAAGTCGATGCTGACCGACTCGAAGCGGTTGCAGCAGATCATCAAGAACCTGCTTTCCAACGCCTTCAAATTCACTCATAGAGGTCAGGTCACACTCACTATCGAGCCGGTCCATGGGGGCTGGAACCCGGAACACGAGGATCTTAATCGTGCCGCAAGCGTGCTGGCCTTTTCGGTCGCCGATACCGGCATCGGGATCTCGGCGGACAAACAGCAGATCATCTTCGAAGCCTTCCAACAGGCTGACGGTAGCACCAGCCGCAAGTACGGTGGCACCGGCCTGGGGCTGGCTATCAGCCGCGAATTGTCGAGGCTTTTGGGCGGTGAAATCCGCCTGACCAGCATGCCGGCCAGAGGCAGCACGTTTACGCTTTATCTGCCGCAGATCTATACCATGCCACGCTCCTTGCGTAAGGCGGCAACCAGCGTGCTGGCCCATCACAACGGCGGCAATGGCGCTCAAGCGTTGGCCGTTCCCCAGCTCGAGCATATCAACGGCCGTTCGATCGCGGCTGACAGCGGTGGAGAGCTTCAGCAAGTCGATCGCGACCTGCGTTTACTTTCGGGCACCTACGTCAGTCCGGCGGTGGCCTCCGAAGCGCTCGATACTTACAAACAGGTTAATGAAGTGGGCGATGACCGCGCCAACATCCGGTCCGATGACCGGGTGCTCCTGATCGTGGAAAACGATCTTGCCTTCGCACGCTTCTTGCTTGATGCCGCGCGCGAGAAGGGCTTCAAGGGTATCGTTACATCACAGGGCGCCTCGGCTTTGGCGTTGGCAATGGAATACAAGCCCGCCGCCATCACGCTGGACATTTATCTGCCCGACATGGACGGCTGGCGGGTTTTGCGTCGCCTCAAGAGCGATCTTCTGAACCGGCATATTCCGATATGCGTGATTTCCACCGACGAATCGAGGGAGCGAGCCCGCAGCAGCGGCGCGTTGGCCTTCCTGCCCAAGCCTCTGCATAGCAAGGACGCGTTGGACGCGTTCCTGGATCGCCTCAACGAATACCTCGGCCGCCGCGTCAAAAGTCTGCTGCTGGTCGAACCGGATGATGACCGGCGCGAGCGCATCGTGCATTATCTAAAGGCCGATGATATACAGATAACGACTGTTCCTGATGGAGAAAGTACGCTCCAGATGTTGCGGGAAAGATTGATCGATTGCCTGGTCGTCGATCCGCAAGCTTCGGGCCTGGCGGCCGTGATGCGGGCTCCGGAATCTGAGTTGCTGCTCTCGCACCTGCCGATCATTGTTTTTAGCGAAGATCCCGAAAGGGATCACGACGAACACGGAACCTTGCATGCGTTTGCCGGCAGCTCCACGGTGCGCCCAATCCATTCACTGGAACGGTTGCTGGATCAAGTCAGCCTCTTTCTGCATCGCAAGGTCGAAACGCTCCCTCAGGCCCATTATCGGGTGCTTGATGAGCTCTGTCATTCCAGCAATGTCCTTGCAGGGCAGACGGTCTTGATCGTGGATGATGACATGCGCAATATTTTTGCGCTGTCTTCGGTCCTGGAAGAACAGGGCATGAACATTCTCTCCGCCGACAATGGCCGGGACGCGATCAGGCTGCTTTCGGAACAATCGGGGATCCAGATCGTCCTTACGGACATAATGATGCCGGAGATGGATGGGATCGATACGATGCTCGAGATCCGCAAGATCCCCAAGTGCAAGGACCTACCGATAATTGCGGTTACTGCCAAAGCGATGAAGGGCGATCGGGATAAGTGCATGGAGGCCGGTGCTTGGGACTATCTGTCAAAACCAGTGGATACAGACATCCTGCTGGCGGTGCTGCGCTCATGGCTGCATCGCTGATGCGGATCCTGGATATGACCCCTTTTAGCGAGAGGTCGACATTCACATGTTAGCAACGACTGGCAAGCTTTTGGCGTCTGATGAGATACAGTAGAAGGCAAAGATACTCGTAGTAGACGACCGTCAGGACAAGCTGCTGGCGTTTCAGTCAATTTTGCAGGATCTCGACCAAAATATATTTACGGCACGCTCCGGTGAGGAAGCTCTCAAGCTGGTGCTCGAACATGAGTTCGCGGTAGTGCTCATGGACGTAAACATGCCTGACCTGGATGGCCTGGAGACCGCCGCGCTGATCCGCAACCGTAAAAAGACGGCACATACTCCGATCATTTTTATTACTGCCTATTCCGACGAAATGCTTACCATGCAGGGCTACTCACTGGGAGCCGTCGATTACATTCTATCTCCAGTGGTTCCGGAAATTCTGCGGACCAAGGTTAAAGTATTCGTCGATCTGTTCCGCATGTCGCAGAGCGTTAAACAGCAGGCCGAAGAGCGTATCGCTTTGGCCCGGGAGCAGGCCGCGCGCGCGGCTGCCGAGGAAGCGAACCGCCGTTCGAGTTTCCTCGCCGACGCAAGCAGAGCGTTGTCCCGTTCGCTGGACTTTCAGACTACGGTCGAGGAATTGTTCTCAGTTGTCGTTCCGGCTCTGGCTGATTTTTGCAGCTTCACGCCGGTCGATGAACACGGCCGGATTGGGCGAAGTGAATTGACGTGGACATTTTCAGGTGAGCGGCCCGCAAAGATGGCTGTTGCGACGCTTCCCGCAGCCCTCGCGCGGGGCGTCGAACAAGCCCTTAAGGTACGCAAGGCGCAGGCAATCCAAGATCAGCCGCCAGTACAGAAACGCCAGGAACTCGATGGCCAAGGCGATGGCCGGCCAGCTGAGTTGCTTTCCTTGCCGCCGATTTGCTCGGGAGCGAGTTTCCCCCTGATGGCGCGCGGGCGAATGGTGGGCGTACTTGGGTTTGCTTTGGGCCCCCGCGGCCGCCTGCTCAATGATTCCGACTCGGTCGCTGATGGAGGATCTGGCCAACCGCGCGGCCATCGCGCTGGATAACGCCCTTCTGTATCAACAGCTTCAGAATGCGGACCACCAGAAGAACGAATTTCTGGCTATGCTGGGGCACGAACTGCGCAACCCGCTGGCCCCAATTCGCAATGCGGTCGAGGTGTTGTCTATCGTGCGCTCGGACCCAAACCGGCTCAACTGGGTTCAAGGCATTATCGAGCGCCAGGTGAAGCATCTGACGCGCCTGGTCGACGATCTGCTGGACGTCTCGCGGATCACACGCGGCAAAATCGAGTTGCAACTGGCGGCCCTGGACGTTTCCACCGTGGTCTCCGCCGCTGTTGAAACCAGCTTGCCCTTGATCGATTCCCGTAAACATCGGTTGACTGTCTCGGTGCCCCCGGAACCATTGATGATAAGAGCTGATCCGAGCCGCATTGCTCAAGTAATGGGAAACCTGCTGAATAACGCCGCGAAGTACACCCCGGAGGGTGGACAGATAAATTTGGCCGTAAGCCAGGAAGGCGATGAAGTCGTTTTTCGGGTGGCAGATAACGGTGTCGGGCTTCCCGAAGATATGAGATCGAAGATTTTCGATCTCTTTGCGCAGGGCCAGCGCCCACCGAATTCTCTCCACGAAGGTCTGGGAGTCGGGCTTACTCTGGTGCGCAGGCTGGTTGAGCTGCACGCAGGCAGCGTTGACGCCTATAGCTCCGGGATGAACCAGGGAAGTGAATTCGTCGTCAGACTGCCAGTATGGCGTGAGGCGCCGGTGGAGTCATCTGATGGCGCACCTGCAGAGCCAGCACAGGCACCGCATAACGGTTTGCGGGTGTTGGTCGTGGATGACAACAAAGATGCCGCCGAGAGCACCGGGCTCTTGCTCGGATTATCGGGTTTCGAGGTGCAGCTAGCCTACGACGGCGCCGCAGCCCTCAACACAGCATCCGGTTTCTGTCCCGATGCTGTGTTGCTCGATATTGGACTGCCTGTGATGGACGGATACGAGGTGGCCCGCCGGTTACGGGCACAGTCGTGGGGTAAACAAATGGCACTGATTGCTGCTTCCGGGTACGGCCAGGAAGAAGATCAACAGCGTTCCAAGGAGGCCGGCTTCGATACCCATCTGACGAAGCCACTGGACCCTTCGCATCTTACAGAGATCCTAGTGTCGCTATGTGCCGTCAAGAAATGAACCGGCGGCCCGCTAATCCAGCGTTTCAGGCATTCATCTTAGCACCTCAACAGTGACAGCGCCGCGTTGTTCTGTTAGCTCAACTACCGAGCTCTCGTCAGCGCGGCGAACCACGAAGGAAACCGCGCCCTCGCCTACCTTAAGGTTTTTCACCTCCAGCCAGTCCAGGCATTCGGGTAGCACTGGCGAGTTAATTATCAGCTTGTGATCGAAGCCCATCACCCGCATTCCGAGCATCGCTTGCAGGAGCATGAAGACACTGGCCGCCGACCATGCCTGTGGATGGCAGGCAACGGGGTAAGGAACGGGGCCGAGGCGCTCCTCACGGGGGAATCCGCAGAACAGTTCCGGCAAACTCCCGGTGTGGAGATCGGCGGCCGCATGCAGCAAGCCGTCCATGATCCGCAGCACGGCGTGACGGCCGGGCAGACGCGAGAGACCCAGGGCTGCTATGGCATTGTCGTGTGGCCAGACAGAACCGTTGTGGTAGCTCATGGGATTATAGCGCAGCGCGCGGGAACTCAAAGTCCTTACCCCCCATCCGGTAAACATTTCTTCGCTAAGTAAACGCTCGGAAAGCGCCGCCGATTGATCGGCGTCCAGCAGGCCGGTAGCCAGGCAGTGGGCCGCATTCGAAGTCATAACCCGACAAGGACGCTTGTTGCCGTCCAGTGCGAGTGCAACAGTCCGTTCTCGTTCAAGCCAGAAGTCGCGCAAGAACGCCGACCTCAGTGCCGCGGCGCGTTCTGTCAGGCGCTCAGCCTGCTCTCCGTGGCCGAGCCGCGCGGCTACCTCCGCGATTGTGCGATAGGCCGCATACACATAGCCCTGTACCTCGCATAACGCGATCGGCGGCGGCGCGAGCGTACCGTCCGCGTGCGAAATTGCGTCAAAGGAATCCTTCCACCCCTGATTGGCGAGGCCGCTAGGTGTTTCACGCATGTATTCGACATACATATCGCCGTCACGGTCACCCCATCGTTCGATCCATTCCAAGGCCCGTTCGACATTACTCCAGAGGTCCGACGCGATTGTAATGTCACCGGTGACCAGGACATACTCGCCCAATAACCACAGGAACAGCGGTGTCGAATCGACGCTTCCATAATAGCGCCCGAAGGGCACCTCGCCGGTGGCTGCCATTTCGCCTGCGCGGACCTCATGCACGATCTTGCCGGGTTGCTCGTCGCGCGACTGATTGAGTCCCGTTCCCTGCAGGGCGGCCAACGTCCTCAGGGTGCCGGCTGCAATGTCGGGATTGAACGGCAGCGCGAACAGTGCGGTCATGATGCTGTCACGTCCAAAAAGAGTGGCGAACCACGGAATGCCCGCCATCATGAACATTCCTTCCGGCGTATGTCTAATAATGGAGTTGAGATCTGCGCAAGAGCGGCGTATCAGCGAGTCCATGAGGCCGTGGCTTGCGGCAATCCCGCTCCATGCCGCCCCGAAACCGGTAAGCTCCGACCGACGCGCCCGCAACGCTTGCTGAAAGCGCAGCGGATGCGCACTTTTCCTAAGAACGGTTGCTTCCTCGCGCCCTCCAGTCACTCGAACTTCGATCTCCTTGCGCTCGTCGGGTTCGAGCGTAAACAGGTAGGAGGCGCCTCCGCCATCGAGCGCGACCGGTTTCGGCTCAAAGTCCAGTTCCGTGAAGCGTCGGACGCCATCAAGGCCGTGATAGCAGAAGCGGACGCTGTTAGACCCAACGGTGGGCCCTGAATAGTCGCCGCGCCGCAAGCGTTTGAGACCACGAACCTCGAAGAGGTCTGCGAAATCCACGCCGAAGATAAAATCGAGCGGCATTTGCACTTGCACGCGCGCGTAATTTCGGACCGCGACCTTGTGGAGGAGGGCTGCGCCGTACAAGACCCAATCGCGCTCAATATGAATTGAGTTGCGAGGCAGATCAATTATGTCACTCTGCACTCCCAGGTCCGGATTACTTAGACTGATTCTAAGCTGGGCGTTGTCACTGCTGGCATGGGAATCAAGATAGTACGGGGTCTCGCCAGCAATTTTGAGTTCGAAGTGGCTTAGATAACGCGTATCCTGGTGGAAAAAGCCCAGCGCTTCGAGTGGAGACTCAAGGAAGTCTCCGCCAACCTCGAACACGGCAAAACTCCCGCCGTTTGCCAACACTTTAGTGGGCCGCCGCGAACCAAGCGATGAGGCCAGAACGTAGAAATCAGCGCCGACCTTGATCACGGTCCGGGTTTCCTGACCGGCCTTCAGAAACCGCTTCTTATCGCTACGCTCATCCACATCCCGATTCTCCCTCCATAGACCAATTCTCTTACCTCAACGCCGCCGTCTATTCCTTGTCCGATCTTGCCCCTCGCTCAATAGCTCCGAATTTACACGAATGGTAACAAATATTGATTTCCGGCGACTCTCATCTCCGCCTTCGGCGTTTGGTCGCTGATCAACAAAATACTTCCGCTCCTCGCGTGGCTCAAGGATCATAGATCCATAGGAGTTTCTCGTCGGAGGAATACGACATTGGATAGTTTGAATGACGGCACCGGCAGGCGGCCGCTGTCCGGAGCATCGCTCCGTGGCAGACCGCGCCTGCGTATAGCGCAGATTGCACCGCTTTACGAACCAGTCCCCCCTAAGCTCTATGGCGGCACCGAACGCGTGGTCTCTTACATCACTGAAGAATTGGTGCGTCGCGGACATCAAGTGACGCTGTTCGCTTCCGGCGACTCACAGACCAACGCGAGACTTGCGCCTGGATGTCCACAAGCCCTCCGGCTGGCGGGACAAGCGGAGCTCGGCGCGATTCTACAGCTGCCGATGCTGAGCGACGTGTATGAGGACGCGGAAGACCGCTTCGATGTGATCCACTCTCATGTCGATTATTGGAATTTTCCATTTGCCCGCCTCGCTGCAATTCCGACGGTTACGACAATACACGGCCGACTGAACATCGATGAACTACATCCGGTTTATTCCAGATATTCCACTGTACCGCTAGTCTCGATTAGCGATTCACAACGCCGTCCGCTCGCCCATATGAACTGGGTCGCAACCATCTACCATGGGCTCCCTCGGGACCTGCTCCGCTTCAACCCTACACGAGGACAGTACCTCGCTTTTATTGGCAGAATCTCGCCCGAGAAACGCCCTGACTTAGCTATTGAGGTCGCTGCGAGAGCGGGTATTCCATTGAAGATTGCCGCGAAGGTAGACGCGGTTGACCAGGCTTATTTCGAGGCTGTCATCAAGCCGCGCCTATGTCCGCCCGCGGTAGAATATATCGGCGAGATTGGCGATGCTGAAAAGAGCGAGTTTTTGGGCAATGCGCTGGCCCTTATGTTTACGATCGATTGGCCCGAGCCGTTCGGGCTTGCGATGATCGAAGCCATGGCGTGCGGCACACCCGTGATTGCGCGGCCATGCGGCTCCGTTCCCGAAGTCCTCGCTCATGGAGTCACCGGTTTTATAGCGGAGACCGTCGATGAGTTAATCACGGCTGTCCACAAAATTGAAGGGCTGTCGCGTGAGAGATGCCGGCAGGAATTCGAGAGCCGCTTTACAGCCGAAGTCATGGTCGATCAGTACGAACGCGTATTTCGTCATCTGGTGGAGCGCAAGTCTTTGAATAATACAGCGGTTGGCTTGGCATCAATGGGCGACGGCGCGGTGGATGCTTAGCAGGGCGCGAGGCAAGCGGTCTTTAGTGAAAGGCCGAAAAGGCTATCCATCGTCCATTTTTGAGTTTTATTCGAGAAAGTAGGTGAAACTCGGTAAGATCTTCCTACGTGGATGGGAAAGACAGGGATGGGAAAGACACCACGCCCCTATGCGGCTAACGACATCTTAAATTTAGCGCTGGGGCGAGGCAGTGTTAAGCTTGCGACGCAAGAGTCTTTTGGCCTTTTCCAGCTCTCTTTTTCGCCTAGTGCTGAGCTTTCGGCCGGCTCGGTTGATAAACATCTGGACCATCTTAATTGCGGATCCTATTCCTCCAGGTGATATCTTTGGGTTTTCCATGATCCGCGCCACTTCCTCGCCGGGCTTGGTAAAAGTGCCGGCAGGCGGAAAAGTTGACTCAGTCTTGATCTCACGTGACCATTTCCGCTTTTTGGTTTTGGCGGTCTGCATAGCCTTCATAATCTTAATATCTTAATGACTGTTTTATTGGGCTCACGGATTAGTCTGGGCCGACTCGAGCCAGTTCGACGCAAGATACATACCTAAGGTTCGAGCGCATCCAATTGAAGGCTATCGGTCGGCTTGTAGGCTATCTAGGCTCTCAGATAGGTCTGAGCGCGATAGCGGTCCGCTCACACGCGAGAAGACGACCGGCGCAAGACCGGTGTTTCAGATACTGTCCGCGGCGCAGATCGCTTAAGACTTATTCGAACTAGGGCGCGGTTTGGGATTCGCGTTAGTAATTGCTGTGAAGATCGGTCGCAGCCCCATCAGTGGGGCTGCGACCGGGATGAACGGCGCACGAACCGGCAGCCGCCGAAGTTGACGTTACTGGCCTTCCGGCACTAATTCTACGCGCCGATTTTGGGCACGACCCTCCGGCGTGGCGTTGGTGGCAACGAAGTGGGTCTTACCGTAGCCGTGCGTGACCAGGCGGTTGGCCGCAATTCCTTTGGTCTGCAGATAGCCGGCCACTGAATTGGCTCGCCGCTCTGACAGCCTCAAGTTATAGGGGTAGCTTCCAATAATATCGCAGTAGCCATCCACGTCGACTGTCACATCGGAATGCTGGTTCAGAATGTCGGCCGCGTCGTTGAGGATCGGCACGGCGTCAGGCCTGATGTTTGATTTATTGAAGTCGAAATGCACGCCCCGAAGGATGATTCTTTGGGCTGGCGGAGGAGGTGGCGGCGGCGGAGGTGGTGGCGGAGCGGGAGGCGGTGGTGGCGGCGGCGCCGGCGGCGGTGCTTCCGGCGTCATCACGTAACCAATCACACCGCCGATGATGGCGCCCGCCACGACCCCGACCGGGCAGCCGATTACATATCCTGTATCATCATTTTTGTTGTTGGCGGCGGCTATGCCGCATCCCAAACCGCCACCGATTAAGGCACCTGAGCTGGCCCCGAGAAGCGTCCCATACTTCTTCTCGGTCGACATCGAGGCGCAGCCTGAAGCCAGCGCAAGCGCTGCTGTCCACATCAACCAGATCGCCAGTTTTCTTCCCACTGCAATAAATCTCCTTTCCGAACAAAACGTGATGGTTTGTCCGAATGATAAATTGTTCCGCGCATACAGTTTCCAAAGCAATGAAAAGGTAGGTCGCATGGCAAAGGTTTGCAGGTTCGGTCATGTGGCGGGTGGAAAAAGGGATAGTCATCATCAGTGAACACGTTAGAGAAACAAAGATTGGCGTTAGCCATGCGCAGAGCGAAGAAGGATAAGGAAGAGCACTTATCAGTGATACTGAGAAAGAAGAAAGCGATATGAGTAAACGGATGTGTAAAATCGAGTTGAAAATCGTAAATCGAAGTTATTTGACCGATCGGTAAAAAGGAGGTTACTAGTCGGGAAATTTTACAAACTGATGTGGCATGGCGCGGGTACTGACGCGAAAGTCAGCGCGCTATCGGCGGTGGTAGATCGAGCGGTCACGAAAAATCGGGCGGGTCATATACGGTGGATATTGGACCCCTTAACTGCCAAGGGGCCCTCAAAGATGATATTAGGGGACTAAGGGTTCGGGACATTCGGATTGTTAACACCGCTGGTGTTATTCGAGCCGACTCCCGAGCCAACTCCCGCCGGCGGGTTGGAACCACTGATGCCAGGCGCCGAATAACCGCCCGGGGTCCCGGCACCCGTGCCGGGGGCCCCCATCCCGGAGGCCGTCGTTCCTCCCATGGTTCCCGCACTACCGGCGGTACCTGCGCCGGCCCCGCCTCCTGCCATACCCGCCCCGCTTCCGCTTACCGCACCAGCTCCGGCACCGCCGGCCGCGCCTCCGCCACCACCTGCGGCACCACCGCCTCCACCGCCGCCGGCACCTTGCCCATAGGCACAAGGGGCAAACGCGCCGACCGCCAGAGCCAAGGCGCCACTAATCACCAATATTGGTAACCGTTTATTTATTCTCATGGTTATCTCTTCTTGGATGTAAAATGGGTATGGATGGTTGGTTTTGGTTGAGACGGAGGCGCCCACCAACTTGATCCGAAACGGTAAATCGTCAGCGCCGCCGTTTCACTGTCTAGGAATGTTGCTTCCCACCGCAACAGTCCTTGTACATTTTGCCTGAACCACAAGGACACTGGTCGTTCGGTTTTGGCATTCGACTAGACCTCCGAGGTTAATATGAAGCGATTAACCGCAATCGACATGCCGGGGGGAACGGGCGCATTGGGCCGCGTGTTTTTACCCGTTCGACAGGAAGAAGCTGAGAAGCCGGTAAAATCTATCTACGCAGCTTCGAAATACTTGAAAAGCGTGATCTGTCGTGTGGCTACGTTTCCGCAATCCGTCGAAGAGGCCGCCCATTGGCGGGACTCTCTTGAAGCCAGGCTGTCCCATTTGATCCGGGCTTGCAAACTCATCAAGCAATCGCTGGCCTGAAATTAGCTATGCAAGGCGCCTTGCGAGTAGCGCGATACTAGTGGCAATCGATCATGACCGACCCGGCTCCAGTGTTAATGTCCCACGCCACCCCGGTATCCAAGGGCTCCGCAGTCCTGACGGCGATCGTTTTGCTGCAGATCTACCAGGGCTACACGCTATCGATTGCGGGTGTCGCCTCGCCGTGGATCGCGGCGAGTTTCCGGCTCGACCAACCAGGTCTGGCGCGGCTGTTCGCATGGATGTCGGCGTCGGCTGCAGGTTCCCTCGTCCTGGCTCGGATGGCGGATCGCGTCGGCCGGCGCAAAATCATTTTGACCAGCCTTTTGCTGGTTCCGATCTTCAGCGCCGGCGCCGCGTTGTCACCCAATGCGGTAGTGTTTGCACTTTTCGAGATCCCAATCTCCGCGCTGTTGGGAGGCTCTGTTTCCTCGGCGATCGTGCTACTCGCTGAAGACTTACCGGTTAACCGACGCGCGCGCGGACAGGCCGCAGCCGCGTTTGCCAGTGCAGTGGGCGGAGTACTCGCGTATCCGATGATAGCGGTCTTGGTCGGTTGGGGTCTCTCCTGGCGATGGATGCTTGCACTCTCGGTAGCGGGCATCGGGGTATTGCCGGCCATTTCGAGGATGCTGCCCGACCAAGTGCTTTCGGCGCGCGAGGCCACGACGCTTCGCAAGACCTCGTTCTACGATATTTTTCACCCCCTTTATCGCCAGCGATCGCTGACTCTGCTCGTATGCGCCGCGCTCGATACGATGGCAGGCACTGCCGTCAATGGGTGGCTTTACTTTGAGGCGGTATCGGTAATCGGCCTTTTTCCCGCGCGCGCGAGCATGCTGGTGGTGATTGGCATGGCCGTCGGGATGCTCGGATTCCCGGCCGGAGCATGGACCTCGGAGCGGTTCGGCCGCGTACCTACAGTCGCCTGCTTCGGCGCTGCCGCATGGTTCGGAGCGCTGGCGTTTTACCATGGCCCACCAAAAGACTTCGCGTTCCCAACGCTGTGGCTGCTGGCCGGATACTGCTGGTTCAAGGCCGCCTCCTCGATGATGACGGTAGGCGCTAACGCCGCCGCCACCGAACTGCTGCCCGCGGCGCTGCGGACCACCATGGTTGGATGGCAGATGATCACGGGCGCGGTGTTTTCCATTCTCGCCCAGATACTGATCGCGGCTTTGATCGGACCCATGCGGGGGCTCACCAATGTGATCATCTACTTCGCTCTGCTGGGGATTCCGAGCGCCATAATCTTCGGCCTTTTTATTGACGAAACTCGCGGCTTGCCGCTTGACGTTGCATCCAAGGAACAGCAATGGGCCGAACTGCACGGAAGTGAGCCAGAAGCGCAGGCGTACCACGATGAGCGGAAAGCGATTCTCTGAATCAGTGCGCACGCTGATCGCGCTGTTTGCCGTGCTCGCCGTATTGGGCCCGGCAAGTGCTGAAGATGACGTAACGCATCGTACGCCGATCGTCACCTTCACACCGTTGGTTTTAATTAGCGGCGGGATAGGAACCGTGATTGTCCCGACCGGCGCAAGTTCCGCCGTCCTGGACAAGGCCGAAATATTCGATATTGCCTCAAATCATTTTATTCCGATCGCGGATATGACCGCGCATCGCGATCGCTATGGGGCCACAGTCCTGCGCGACGGCCGGGTCCTGATCGCCGGCGGCGTGAACACTGTGCTGGTGCCGTTGATTATCTTCCCTGGTCCGGCGATGCCGTGGATCCTCTCTTCAGCCGAGATCTTCGATCCATCGACGGGCCGCTTCAAGGCGACCGCTGCGATGGGTACCGCGCGCGACGATCCAACGCTCACCCTGCTCAATGATGGTAGGGTCCTGGTTATCGGGGGCGGTTCGTCCTCGTCCGAGTTGTTCGATCCAACTCGCAATCGCTTCAATCCCGCCGGCGATATGCTGACGAGCCGTTATGGTCAAAGCGCAACGAAGTTGCTCGATGGCCGGGTACTGGTAGCAGGAGGGGGCGACAGCCGAAGCGAACTTTTTGATCCACATACCGGCAAGTTCACTCCTGGCGATTCGATGAAAGCCAACCGAATTTACCATAGCGCCACGCTACTGAACGATGGCCGAGTATTGATCGCAGGCGGCAGTCCATACGTGCGCAGTGAGGCCGTCGATACGACCGAGTTTTACGATCCGCGCAGTGGGAAATTTGCCGATGGTCCAAGGATGCTGCGAAATCGTGCGGGGCATACCGCAACCCTCCTTAAGGACGGCCAAGTCCTGATAGCCGGCGGGCGCGCCGATTCGTCGGCGGAGATTTTCGATCCCGCCGCAAACAAGTTCCTCCCCACCTCGCCCATGGCAACTGTCCGCTATGCCCATTCAGCTACGCTTCTTCCCAACGGCAAAGTGCTGATTGCCGGAGGATGGGACCAGAAATATGTCCCTTTGGCGAGCGCCGAAATCTACGATCCCGCCACTGGCCACTTCAGCGCGGTGGCTGGGATGAACCAGTCGCGAGCCGGACATCTCACGACGTTGATCTGGGCACGAAGTCCCGTTCATTGGACGCTGCCCACGCCCACTCCGACCCCAAGTCCTTCACCCACAGCCACTCCGACGCCAACCTCCACAGCAACAGCGACTCCGACGCAATCGCCTGTACAAACGTCAACTGCTACGACGACTCTCACCCCCTCCGCTTCGGTAAGGCCGGTTCCGGTGCCTGCGCCAACGCCTGCTTCAAGGGCGTCGAACAACTTGCCTCCACAAAAATAATCTCTGAAATCAAATGCCAAACATACTACGCATAGCATATGCAGGCCAATCGGATTCTTATTAAGTCGATGCAATGTTCCTCATACATTATGCGACAATGACCCGTGACGGATCTGTGTCATTGGGCACTTTGCGGATGATCTGATCGGTCTTGCCAACTCCCGATTGATCCAGGCGCCTCCTCGCCTCGTCAATTACGTCGCGCTGTACTTCGCCGGCATGGCCTTGTGTGGTGCGAAAGCTGCAAGTCAACTGCAGCCCTTTGCTGGCGTCATAGCTCTCGACGAATACCGCAGGTGAAGGATTCTTTAGTATGCGGGGATCGTCATCGATCATCGACTTGAGAATTTCACACGCATTGTCCACCGAGGTCGAACTGGGCAGAGTGACGGTGAAGCTGATGAGCCGGCCCGAGTTTCGGCTGTAATTGCGCAACGCTGCATTCCACACTGCCCCGTTTGGAGCAAAGACGAAGATGCCGTCGTAGTTTTCGAGTTGACAGGCGAATAATCCAATTTCCTTGACCGTCCCGCTGATGTTGTTACTTGGCACCTCTATATAGTCGCCTATATGAAAAGGACGGAGCCACAACAGCATGATGCCAGCGGCTATATTTGTCAGCGTACCTTGTAGAGCCAACCCGATTGCAAGGCCCGCGGCGCCGAGGACCGCGAGAAGCGACGCGGTCTGCACGCCAAGATGGCCCAAAGCGGCAACCACCACCAATGCCAGGATCGAGCAGCGAACCGCCGCCGCCACCACCGGGCGCCGCTACTCTGCCCGTGTTGTGATGTTGCGGTTCGATGACCATTGGGTGAAGCTGCCCGAGATTTCCCCCTTCGATGAGCGCACAGGGAGGGCCGCTGCGCCCCGTAGACTATGTCCCGAGGACGAGGCCTTCCATATTGCCCTTGTCGCGCCATTCTTTCAGGAGCAGATCAAAGGCGTAAAAGCCGGGCCCATAGGGCTCGCCCAGATGGGACCAGAACACCGCTTCGCCCTCGTTGTTGTAGTATCCGGGCGTGCATTCACGCCAGAATTTCCGGTCGGTAATCGATGCCTCCCGGATGATCCTGACCCACTCGTCTTGGGCTTGCCAGCTCGGTTCCACGGTTACGGCTCCGCGAGCCAAGGTTTCTTTGATGATACGCGGCGATGTGACTGCCTTGCTGCTCGAACATCGCGGTCGTGTTCGCCGACACGCCGGCCTGGGTGAAGCCGGTGAAAAACTGGTTGGGGAAACCGTGGCTCATCATGCCATGCAGGGTCCGGTAGCCATCGGCCCAGTGATCGTAGAGCGACAGGCCATCGCGGCCGGTGATCGGGTCGATGCCGAAGCGGCGCTTGAGATCGGTCGTGATCTCGAAGCCGCTGGCAAAGATGATGCAGTCGACTGCATATTCGAGTCCGTTGCGCGACGATCCCGGTCTCGGTGATCCGTTCGACGCCTTTGGATCGCCGACACATCGACCAGCGTGACATTCGGGCGGTTGAAGGTCGGCAGATATTCGTCGTTGAAGCACGGCCGCTTGCACAGGAATCGGTAGTAGGGCTTCAGGGCCTCAGCCGTTTTGCTGTCCTTGACGATGCTGTCGATGCGGCGGCGGATCCGCTCCATCGCCTTGTAGTCTTCAATCTCCCGGAGTTCCATCAGCTGCTCGAGCGTCAGCTTGGGCCAGCCCATCGCCTCCAGCTTCGCGGCCAAATTCCGGCTGACCTCGGTCCAGCCGTCGCAGATGAGGTCCGGCTCACCCGGGCCAAAACCCACGAACGCCGCCGTATGGAAATTGGCCTGCCGCTCCTTCTGCCAGCCGGGCCCCAGGGCTTTTATCATTTCGGCATCAACGGGCTGGTTGCCGCGCTCGTCAATGTAGGAAGGCGTGCGCTGGAAGACGTACAGGTGCCTTGGCGTAGCGGCCGAGAAAGGGGATGCACTGGATACCGCTGGCGCCCGTGCCGATGATCGCAACGCGCTTGTCGCCCAGCTTGTCCAGTCCACCGGTCATATCTCCGCCGGTATAGTCATAGTCCCAGCGCGCGGTGTGGAAAGTGTGCCCCTTGAAGCTCTGGATTCCCGGGATGCCCGGCAGCTTCGGCCGGTTAAAGGGACCGGGACACATGACGACGAAGCGGGACCGGATATCGTCGCCGCGGTTGGTGCCGATCCGCCAACGCTTGATCGATCCATCCCAGCGCAACGAGCGGACCAGGGTGCCGAAGAGCGCGGTCTCATAGAGGCCGAAATGCCTTCCGATCCGCTGGCAATGTTCGTAAACCTCCGCACCGTAGGCATATTTGTCCTTCGGGATGTAGTTCACCTCTTCGAGCAGCGGCAGATAGCAACAGGAATCGGTATCGCATTGGATGCCGGGATAGCGGTTCCAGTACCAGGCGCCGCCGAAGTCCCCGGCCAATTCGATGATGCGGAGATTGGAGACGCCGGCTTGCTTGATGCGGGCGGCCGGAAATCAGACCAGCGAAGCCCCCGCCGAGGACGGCGACGTCGATGTCTTCCGAGATCGGATCGCGGACCACGGGCGGTGAATAGGGATCGGCTTCATAGTAGTCCGCGAAGTCGTCCGCCGCTTCAACATATTGCTTCTGGCCTTCGGGCCGAATGCGCTTGTCGCGCTCCTGCCGGTATTTTTCCCGAAGTGCAGTCAGACCGATTTCAGGTGTCTGCAGTCGGCTTGCACTTCATATCCAATCCCATAACTCGCGCTTGATCGAGATTAAGCGACCGCACGCGGACGGAAGCGCAGTCGGCGTTAAGCGGCGCCTCCATCTTATGGATGACGGGCAGAACTTCTTTGGCGAATAGTCTCGTGCTCTGCTCCGCCTCGTCGTAAGGCATGGTGCCAAATTGCGGAACGATCGTGATCTCCGAGAAAGAGCACGCCTTCTGGGCGGCGATGATTCGTTTGATGACTTCCTCCGGCGTTCCGATCATGAGGTTCGACGGATGATATCCGGGCGTTGTCGGTTTGCTTTGCTCGTTGCCGCTTACGGCCGCGGCGAGCGCAGCCGTGGCGAAGGCAGCCCTGTTGGCATAGGCTTCGTACCCCTTGACCCCGATGAAATTGGAGGGGTCCGCAAATCCGTAGTGAAGAGCGACATCTCTATTGGCTGCCAGAAGGTACTCGTCAGCCTTCCTCGGCCTCCTCCATCGTGGGCGTGCAGTACATGAACAGGACGTTCTTCGGCTGGCATGGCGGCAGTCCAACTTCCTGGCGGATCGTGTTCACTAACTGCACCTCTTTCCCGGCGTCCTCAATCGGCTTGTTGCCAACGAACAGCGGCACCATCCCGCGACGGGAGAGTATTTCGAGGGAATCACGGTTCGAAGATGAGCCATAGATGCGCGAAAACAGGTCGCGACTCTTGGGCGCAGGTCGCAGCGACATCTCCGGAATCTTGAAGATTTTTCCGTCGTAGGAGAACCGCTCCTGGGAAAAAGCCAGTTTCAGGATGTCGAGGGTTTCGTCGAAGCGCTGCCGGCTCTCCTCACGCGGGACTCCAACCGCGTCGAACTCCGATTTCGACAACGCCGCGTCCAAGCCCGATCGTGTCGTAACGCCCGTTCGAGACAATATCGAGATAAGCGATCTGGTGCGCCAGCCGGACGGGATGCCACCATGGGGTGACGACGACCATCGTCCCGAGGCTGATGCGCTTGGTACGTCCCGCAAAATAGGTAAGCGTCTGGATCGGATTGGGCGTCATTCCATAAGGGGTGCCTTGGTGCTCCGGCGCCCAGATGCCGTCAAAACCCAGCGGCTCGGCCAGATCGCCAAGCGCAAGCGCCCTTTGGACAAACTCATAATCGGGCGTGGCGGGAGGGCGGCTGAAATCTCCGCTCTGGATACGCTCCCAGTCTTTGGAATTGTGTGCGAAAACGCCGATATTGACCTTCATCGATCATCTTCTCCCTATTAGAGACCGTCGATAAATTAAGTGGCACAGGCTTCCTGCCCGTGACTTGGGAAACCGATTTCGTACCCGTATTCAGGGGGACCACAGGCTGGAAGCCTGTGCCACTGAAATGTTCACTTGAGCTTCCGTGGCGCACCGGTGCCCATGTATTTCGCCAGGTTGCGGTGAAGATTGACGATACTGCGCTCCCGATACGGATTGGGCAGAGTGCCGCGGAAGCCCGCCGACTTCATGCCCTGCTGCACCGCGGCCATGTTGGAAAAATCCTGCGGCAGAACGCTAAGCCATGCTTCGTCGTCCGCCGGGGTGTAAAGCCACTCCGTCTTCGGCTCTTCCCCTTTCGGGTACAGCTCATAAGTAACGGCCTCGAAGATGCACTTATTGGGATCGTAGCCGAACGGCCGGGCGCTGTAGCACAGGGCGTTGTTCACCGCGTGGCCAATTTGAAAGTTGGGGAAAATCTGCCAGGCGGTGCCGCTCTTGCCGACATGCTGAGGATCGATGGTCGGCCAAATCACGCCGCGCGCGGCATCGTCGCGCCGCGCGGAGTCAAGCCAATGTTTGAGCACTTTATCGGGCGGAGTTCCTTCCGGCAGCTCGTCGGCCAGCCGGACCGCCGCATCGACCAGCGTCTGGGTGGTGTTGGTGTTCACATGTTCCCAGGTAAAGACCTGCATCTCCGCAGTCGAGATGCGGGGGTCACCGTGCCAAGCCGCAGCTTTGCCTGATTCTCATCCAAGTCTTTGGGCGCGTCATAGCCAATGTTGCTATGTTTTCCCTGCGCCCTGGCCCATCCACGAAAGTCGCCGAATCTTGATGAACTCCGGGTGCGTTGCCGGGACATGGTAGGTTTCGTCGAACGCCTCCATGGCGACCTTCCAATTGCAGTCGAACACCAGCCACCGGCGCCATCTGTAGCGCATGTTTTGAAGCTCAAAGGGATCGAGCATGCTGGCGGCGGGCTCGAGATAGTCGCGCAAGGGTTCGCAGTTGGGATCCATATTGATCCAGATCCAGCCGCCCCAGGTGTCGACCTTGACCTCGCCCAGGTGCGTGCGTTGCGGTGTCAGCGCGCCCTTCCAGTCCTCCTTCTCAAACACATGGATGCACTCGCCATCCAGGTTGTAACCGCAACCCGTGGAAGCCGCAGATGAACTGCCTTTTCTTGCCGCAGGCGTTGCGGCCGCCTTTGGGCGTATCGACGAGCCGGCGGCCGCGATGGGGGCAAACATTATAGTAAGCGGAGATCTTATCGGGCGCCGTCCGTACGACCACAATCGAGTCATCGAGGATGTCATAGGTGAGATAATTGCCGACTTCAGGGATCTCCTCGACGCGGCCGACCTGCTGCCATACCTTGCGCCACAGCTTGTCACGCTCCCGCCGCGCATACTCCTCGGAAATGTAGGCCTCAGCGCCGATCGTTACCGGCTCGGTCAGCTCTTCGGCTGTTTGAACTAAATCCGCGATGTCGACCGGTTCGTTCATGACGTCCTCCTACCTTGTAAATGGCAGCCTATGGTCGAATGAGGCCGGTTCCTCTCGGGGAAGTGCTCTAGACTCGCGCGCGACAGGGTCCTCGCAGAAAATGAAATTGATGTTGTCCAGACTAATATCAGAGCTTCTCCGACGATCAATCATCAAATCTCAAGCACTTTGCGATAATCAGTCAAATTTGTCCGGATATCCTTCAGCGTTTCATCGCTGCACGAAATGATTCGTCCTTGAGAAAGAGGGGGGTATTATCCTCGGCGAGATGGGACGATTTGAGATTGATGCCGCCATCGACGAGCAGGCACTGTCCGGTGATGTAGCTCGACAAGTCCGACAGCAGGAAGAGCACAGCGCCGGCGATCTCCTCCGGGCGGCCGCGCCGTCCCATCGGGATAGCTCGGCGGTCACGCTGCGGATCTTCATCAACATAGGTACCCGACGCAGGCGTCTCGGTCGGGCCAGGCGCCACGGCGTTGACCCGGATACCGTCCAAGGCCAGCTCGAGCGCCATGGTTCGGATCACCGCCAACATCGCCGCCTTGGCCGCGCCATAGCCAACATGGAAAGGCGCCGAGTTCACGGCGCTGATTGAGGAGATCGAGACCAGTGAGCCCGCGCGTCCTTGTGTCCTCAATTCCGCGGCGACGGCCTGACTCATAAAGAACATGGAGTCGAGATTCTGAGAGAACAGCGCATGCCAATCGGCCCGGGAAAGCCGCGTCGAGCGGCCCCAGGTCGACGGTGCCGCACCGCCGGCAACATTGACGAGTCCATAAAGATCGCCCCGCGCGCCGCGGGTGCGCTCCATGACGGCGGCCACGCCTTTTTCGGTCTGCGCGTCGGCCACCACCGGCGTGATCGAAAGACCCTGCGACATCAGGGGCGCGATATGCCGATCGAGATTTGCTGGAGAGCGGCTCACCGCGATCACTGTCGCTCCTGCGCGCGCAACCAGGCGCGTGACGGTCGTACCGATGCCGCCGCCCGCAGCGCCGGATACCACGATGATGCGTCCGTCAAGCTTCAGGAGGTTATCTTCCATTGGGGTTTCCTCAATTTGGTCGAATTCTGCGATGCATGTGTTCCCGGCGGAGCTTGTCGTCGGGGGGCCGGTTGATATCTCTGCCCGCCGGTTCTGCCCATTTACTTCCAGTCACCGTTAAATGACAAACAAATTTACAGATAAATTCCGGTCTTGTGACAAAGCTGTCCGGACATATTTAACGCCAAACGCGCGAATTACCCGCCAGCCGCTTGTCGCCGTCCACGCAATTGGTAAAAGGATCATGGCGTCGAAGATTCGATTATAGGCAGTCCATCAAGATGGTTCTATGATAATTAACGGAAAACTCTCATCTGGTACTGGACTTGCGAGCGGTGACGAGTCCCTGTCGGTATGCGACTTTAGACATAAAGATGGCGTTGAATCTCCGCTCTGTTGGACTGAGTATTATATCAACCGGGACTTTGCCGCGGTAGGCAGACTCCTGCAGAGCCACACCGGTCCAATCTTCCCTCTGATCGAAGATCTGTTCGGCCAGAGCATCGTGGAGGTACATCAGGAAATGGCCGCGACGCTGATTTCGCCGGCACTGGCCGGCGGCCTTAACGTCAAGGCGGGACGGCGCTTGAGTTCCGGCGCACATACAAAATGTCTAATTGGGAAATTGCTCAGGTTACCATCAATACTCATCCGGCGTCCCGCTTTCGTCACTCGATGACGATGCGACACGTAAAAGGCTAGGTTCTTTCGAGCCCACGGAAGCCGGCGGGAAAGCTGATCTCCGGCTGTTGGTCAGGCGATGCCCACCACTCATGCTTATTTCATTTCAGAGCGTTGACCCTTGGTGGCCATTTCGAAACTGTAGCGAATATGGTCGACATGGGCATCGCCCGTTGCGATGAAGGGCGCATCCGTATTTCGGATAGCATCCATCTGTTCGGCCACATCTTCAATCTACCATGTGCCTCGGTACACGCCTCGTGATTCAGCGATAAAGGCCTTTGCAACTCGGCCGGCTATGGAAATCAGCATCTCGCCCGAGATCGAACAGGATTCGTGTGCGAGCCAGCCTACCACGGGCGCTACCATCTCAGGCGACATTGGGGGATAGGCTTTAGTGTCCAATCCCTCGGCCATTCTCGTTATGGCTCCGGGAACGATGACGTTGCACTTCACGCCCTCGAGTGCGACGACATTGGACAATCCGATTAAGCCCGCCTTGGCCACGCCATAATTTGCCTGGTGGTGACTCCCATACAAACCGCCGATCGACGAGGTCAGCACGACACGGCCGTAACCTGCCTTGCACATATGCACGAAGGCAGGCCGAACAACGTGGAATGCCCCCCTTAGATGGACATCCAGGAGCGCATCGAAGTCTTCTTGCGTCATCTCCTTCAAGGACGCTGCGCGAACAATGCCGGCGTTATGGATGACAATGTCGATTCGGCCATAGTGATCCAACGCCGCTTTGATGATCCCGCTTCCCCCTTCAGGAGTGGATACCGACGCGGTAGCGGCGACGGCTTCGCCTCCGGCAGATCTGATCTCTCGCGCCACCTCTTGCGCAGGACCGGCATCGAGGCCCTCCCCCTTCAAGCTGCCCCCGGTGTCGTTGACAACGACTCTTGCCCCCCTCGACGCGAGGAGCAGGGCATACGCGCGTCCCAGTCCTCTGCCCGCACCCGTTATTACGGCTACACGATGGTCGAATCTCAGTTCTGGCAATGGGCCCTCCTTTGGCTTGACCATAGGACAAACTAAGCCCTCTCGCGCTGGCCCGCTAAATCGGCGCGTAGAGTGGAGAGCCACGCTGCGCGCGAAGGGACGGGGAACCTTCCCATCGATGTCAGTGACGCGAGCCAGCGCAACGGAGCGACTCTGCGTCACTAGCAACCGTCCGGTATTTGTCAAGACAATGCTCCCTGGCGTGTCACCATGGATCCGGACATCAATCTCCTCCCGATCTTAGCGTGACACGGACGACGCATTAAGATCCTTTGTTTGGCTCGGTCGGAAAGGCCTCCGCGGCCGGCGGCGTTGCCGATTCACCCTCATCAGGCATGCCCGGCGGGCCGCCAACCCTAAAAAGTAGTTCCACCTCCGCAGTACCATCGAGCAGCACTCCACCGTCCTGATTGGTCATGCGCAGCTTCACCGTGACCAGCGGCGCGCCGAAAGCGGATTCGGCCTCCTTGGCAATAACTTCTCCATCGATGTAGGTGACATCCCCCGCAAAGGGCGGCATGCGGAACTGCGCCTTCGAATGCCTTACCAGGCCGCCATTGCTGGAGATCGGCATGCCGCGAGTTTATGCTCGAAGCGACCAAGCCGCGCCAATTCCTTTCCAAGACGGAAATAGAGCTGGCTCAAATCGCTGGCCGTTTGGGTGCTGCTTACGTCTGGCTGATTTTTCATAGCGGGGTCCAATTCGCATGATATGGGGTATCCTTTAGCGATTGGTGAAGCTCCTCGACGTCCCTCCGCCGGAGGTCGGCGACACGCGTGGGATATTCGACGGTCAATAGTTGTATCTGGCTGGCATCCGCAGTGGCGTCGTCGAAAAGCACTGAATTTTACGTCCCATTCGCACCTGAAAGGGCTGCGTCTGTGATTTTCATTGCCTCCTCCGTAGCGCGGCGCCTCGGTCGCTGTTCAGTAGCGCCGTTCTTCTTCCCATGCCTTGTAGTCGGTCAACGCTTTCTCGAGGTCGGCGAACTGAGGCTCGTAGCCGAGGTCTTTGCGTGCCCGCGAAATGTCGGAAGCCGGGCGAACGGGTCCGGTGTGCGGGTCGGTCGCCGAAATTCCCCGCCATTCGCCCGGGCCTATTTCTATTTTTGTTTTCGGGAACACTCGCTTCATCGCTGCGGCTATTTCACCGATCGAATAGAGCCGGCCGGCGCTGATGTTGTACAACCAATTCGGGAGGGTCGGTGCTCGGTAGGTCAGTATAAAGCCTCTTACCTCGTCCTTCACGTAAGTAAGATCGATCCTGGTATCCGCGCCCTGGGGAACTGATACAGCTTCACCCGCGATGGCTTTTTCAAAGATGGCCTGTATGGGAACACCCGCCGATCTACCGCGGGGCAAGCCAGGGCCATAAACGCGCGCAGGCCGGATAATCGCCGCGTCGACTCCGTGCTCTGCGCGATACATATAGGTCAACTCTTCGCACATCAGCTTCGTCGATGCGTAGGGAGCGATACCGTCGCGCGCGTTTACCGGTAACGCGTATTCGGTCTCGGGAATCAGCCGCGATTGATCCTTGCCGGTGGCACCAGCGGCAACGAAAGAACTGGTGCAAATTACGCGGCGAAGCCCAAGGATTCGCCCCGCCTCAAGTACGTTCATCGTGCCCATAACGTTGACCTGTACGGTCTCCACGGGCCGTTCTTTGGCTCCCGCCATGATCGCCGCGAGATGAATCACGTCCTGGACTTTGTGCTGCTTGACGGTATTGAGCAAAAGCGGCAAATCGACCACGCTGCCGATTACGAAGGGAAACTTCTTTAGCAATGGAGAGACTACCGAATGCTGGGGCGGAGCGGTTACATCGTAGCCGATCACCTGCTCCCCTTCCTCCAGTAGTGTGCGTAGAATATTCGAGCCGATGTTACCCGCGGCTCCGGTCACAAGCACCGACATGCTTCCCTCCGTGACGTTCCGTGCCGATCAACCCCGGTTAAGGCTAGCGATCATACCTCTCCGTAAAACCGATTGGGATTGTCGAAGAGTATTTGCTTAAGCACCGGTTTTGAGACCAAGGTTTCCATTTCGACGATTTGCGCTGCCATGTCCGGATCGTGATCCGGATGCGGGTAGTCGCTCGCGAATAGAATGCGGTCTTCGCCGATATACTTTACGAGGCCTCCAAGATACGGCTCGACTTCCATCGAGATGTAGCATTGGCGGCGGAAGTATTCCGACGGCTTCATCTTTACATTCGCCGCGACCGACAGGCCGTTGGTCTTGTACTCGATTTCGTCCAGGCGCCAGAGCCAGAACGGGAGCCATCCGCAGCCGGCTTCAAGGAAGGCGAATTGTAATGTGGGATGACGCTCAAGGACGCCGCTTTCCAATAGAGCCAGGAAGGCCAGCATCTGTTCCATTACATGGTTCGTATGACAGGCAAACTGGCTGGTGAAACGGCCGTCGGTGACTCGCGGCAGTGCGCCGCCCCCTTCATGTATCCCCACGCTGATTCCAAGCCTCTCGGCCTCGCTCCACACCGGTTCATAGGCTAAATCGCCCAGAGTCCGCAGGGTCTCATTAGCAATCGGATTGGGTCGCACGAACACCGCTTTAGCGCCAAACGCGGAGACCCTGTTGAGTTCGCTTAGGGCGTCTTTGGGATCATGGAGGCTGAGACCCGGAACCGGTTTGAGCCGTTTTGGATCGTATGAGCAGAATTCGAACAGCCAGTCGTTGTAAATGCGCACGAGCGCGGCGGCGACGCCAGGATTCATGTTCCGGAAAGCCCAGAGCTGAAGGCCCTTGGTCGGGTAGAGATAAGAAACATCGAGTCCCATCCGGTCCATCGCCTGGACCTGTGATGTCGGACTCCATTTAGCTTCCAACTCGCTCTTATAGTTCTTTTCCTCGCGCCGTTTGAACTCTTCCTGGAGAACATTGGTCATGGTCGGAGGAACCTTTTGACCATTGTAAAACCAGTGGTTCTCTCCCTTTCGTTGGGGCGCGATCGCCGCAAGATCGGGGGGCAAGTGTTTCTCCCATAAGTCGCTTGGTTCGATTACATGGCCGTCGGAATCGATGATTTGGTACCCCTTAATCATCTGCAACATCTCCAAGCTGTAGAAACGGCGGAATATCGTCGCACGCGCGTGTCCGGACGGCTCCGATTCATGTGCCGCCCGGGCCTGAGCGCAGCAGCTTGCCCAGCAGCGGACCCTCGGGATCGACCGTGTCGTGGCCGTGGTCGCGCACTACTCAATCGGGTCCCAATCCTCCAGGACGGGCCGCTTCGTAACCCTTTTTTAAAAACCTCCTGCAGCTCTGCGCCGCGCTTGCCGGGTGCGAACAAGTCAGCCACGCCAAGTTCCGCGCATCCCGGCGCGGAAAGTACCCATCTTCCTTGGGCGTTGCGTACGACTCTCGGCGCTTGTTCGCGAAATTTTCTATCCAGACGCGTCTCCCAGAGATCGACCCGTTCGTGTGAATCGGCCGATATAACTTGGAGGTTCTCCATGAGAGCCTCTCCTATGCACTTGCCATGATCGGTATCCCCGATTGGCCGATATCGGAATCAGTTCACTGGCCGTATGGCGTCCCGTCCCGGATGCGAAGGGCTTTTTCAGAACATCAGCTTTCGGTCACGCGACTTTTCGCCGCCAACGTCTTGGGGAACCCGCACCTTTACTCCCGCTATTTCCTCCTGAAAGGCGAACATCGCGGTGACGTCGCGTGCGCCCCAACCCCGAGCCATTGCAGCCTCGACTTCTTGCCGGAATTGGGCCGACAGCGGCGTCGGGACGTTATGGTCATGGGCCAGTTCGGCTGCGAGCGCTAAATCCTTGCGCGCAAGTTTCAGCGCGAACTGTACGCTGTCCAGGCCACCCTTGAACGCGACTGCGGAAACTATGGACAGTGGATTGGATCGCCCCAACACGCCTTCAGAGACCGCTTTTAGCAAACCTTCTGGATCCGCCCCCGCCTTCACGCCCAAGGTGAAGCCCTCGGCGACTACCATCATCAGTGTCAGCGCGATCTGATTGTGTACCAGCTTCGCGATCGTTCCTGAGCCAGTCGCCCCCACATGCAAGAGCTTGTCGCCAACGGCCTTCAGCACCGGTTCAGTTCGCTGGTATGCGGCCTGGTCTCCACCAACCCAGACCGCGAGCGTTCCGCGCTGCGCGCCCGCGGTGCCACCGCTAACAGGAGCGTCTAACATCTCGACCTGCTTCTCCTTCAGCATGTGATGCAGACGCCTGACTACCGCCACTGAATTGGTACTGAGGTCTGCATAGATCGAACCCCGCTCCATGGACGCGGCCAACCCATCCCGACCTGCTACAACGTCCGCACTTCCTTAGGACCAGGCATCGAACTCAATACGAGGTCGCTGCGCGTTGCCAACTCAGCCGGACTATCGGCCCAAGTCGCGCCGGCTTTCAGATGCGCTGCGGCCGCGTCGCGCGAGAGGTCAAAAACTGTGACCTCGTGGCCGGCCCGGATGATGTTCAGGCAGTCGGGCGTCCATGTTCCCGAGTCCGATAAATCCCACTCGCATAATCTCCTTCCCAATATGGCAACCGGTAACCGTCGTGAAATGTACAAACTTGCGCGGCATTTGATAGCCAACGAGCTGCCGTTTTTGTCGCAATCCCGTCAAAAAAGTGCGCTCGGAACGTAGACCGCACCACATTTAACGCCGTCGCCGATTCTGCCTATCAGTTTGGTTCAGGTGCTGCGACAAACGCAAGGGTATGAGATTGGCTCGCCGGGATGAAAAACACTTTCCCGCCCGATCCGGCAAAGCTGTGGAAAACATCGCAGACGGGAGATCCTATGACTCTGAGTACAATACAGTCGAGGGATGCGCTGGGCTTCATCCGCCCCAATACCTAGGCCAACGCACTTGCACGATCCGTCGCTCTATCCGTTGTGGGTAGCCTCCCAGGAGCTGGATTTCGCGATCGCAATTCATGGCGCCGCCGACTCGGGCATGCAGTCGTTGGGCGAGGATCGCTCCGCGGTTTCGCGACCAGACATTGCGCCGTTCACACCTTTGAGATGATGGCGGCGGCCATGAGCTTCATCATGTGCGGGATTTGCGTCCGCTTCCCGCGCCACGCGTGGATTTCTGAAGGCGGCGGCGGGTGGATCACCGGATGGTTAATCGGATCGACGCCAGTTCGACGACGTCGGCTTCAACGACACCAGGCTGACAAGCGCCCAAGCGAGATTTCCGTCGTCAATGCTCCATTTCCTTCGAGCCAACCGAAACCAGCTTGAAGCTCTTGGCCGAACATATGAATAGACCACATCCTGTGGGCTAGGGATTACCCGCATCCGGACGGTTGATCGAGCGCCAGGAATGATCAGGAAGATGGGGCTCCGGG
>CAWGQB010000019.1:0-47832 GCA_963824565.1 uncultured Pseudomonadota bacterium
GTCGCGGACACCTACAACCATCGGTCATCCGTTTTTGCTGATCCGTTCGCAATCAAGGCGCATACCGGGCAGACGGGCGATCTCGGCGCCTTTATGGTATTTGGTCAAGCTGGCAATTTTACCTCAAACCGCTGCAACTTCGGCGCATCCGCTCCGAATGCTGACAGCCTCTGCTTCCCGTGGGGGTGAAGTTAAGACAAATCGGACAACCTGTGGGTGACCGACAACGGCAACAACCGCATCCTCGCTTCTTTTTTATCCCCCTGTTGACCGATGCGGTCGCCGACCTGGTTATCGGGCAGGCACGGACTCTTCGAAAATGGCCGTTGTAGTGAAGCTGTCACGCCCAATGCCCGTACGCTGTGTGGCCGGGTCTCCTGGGACCTTCGATGAAGCCGGGAACCTCTTCGTGACCGACGAGGGAAATTCCCGCGCTCTCGAATACCTTTTCTCGCCCGCTACCGGTCTGGCGGATACCACCGCAAACCGGGTCTTTGGCCAAAACGGTTCTTTCGGCACGGATTTGCCCAGTTTGACGGCCGAAACCGGATTCAACTCCCCCCTATGGCATCTCTGTTCGACAATTCAGGGAATCTTTTTAATTGCAGACCGGCTCAACAACCGAGTGCTTGAGTTCACGCCGCCGTGTCGACGCCTCGCCGGTGCCGGTTGCGGTTTTCGGCCAGGCTGGTGACTTCACCAGCCATGCCTGCAACAGGAGAACTCCTCGGCCAACATGGCTTCCGACGAGGTTCACTCTGCGAGCCCGCTGGCGTGGCGTCCGACACCAACGGCAACCTGTCGATAGCAGCGATCAAAACAACTCTCGAAAGGTTGCTGCGCTTCACTCCTCCGTTCGGATTGAACCCCAGAGCGAATTTGGTCCTCGGGCAGGGCAATTTCGTCGAGAATCAGCCTAACAGTGTGGATTCAACCAATTATAATAGTCAACCAATAGGCATTGCGGTCGACCGTAGCTCGGTTCCGAATCGCCTTTACGTTGCCGATAGCAAAAACAACCGGGTGCTGGGATACAGCAATGCCGAATCCTTTCAGAATGGCGAGCCCGCCGCCGTCGTGATCGGTCAGAAGGGTTTCACCGGAAGTAGTCCCAATCAAGGTGGATCAATCGCAGCTAATGGGCTGGATTTACCCAGCGGACTCGCGGTTGACGGTCAGGGCAATGTATTTGTCGCCGACTCCAAAAATAATCGCGTGCTTCGTTTTTCCAGACCCTCTTCAGCGGCCAATTCCGAATCTGTCAGCCAATGCTGTTTTCGGCCAGAATGGTAACTTCGGGACCAGGCAAACACCGGAGAGTTATGGTTCCCGCTGGGAGTAGCTGTCGACAAGGCCGGAAACGTTTTTATGAGTGACTCGAACCATAGCAGCGTGCTCGAATACACGCAGGCTTCGGGAACATCCCGCTGCCTAACAAGCTCTTTGGTCAAACGAGCTTCAGCGGCGGCAGGGGATGCAATCAGGACTCGACTCCAACCGCAGCGACTTTGTGTACCCCAGGCGGCCTTGCGTGGACAGCGCTGGCCATCTATTCGTCGCCGATACGTACAACGATAGGGTGCTTGAATTTAATGCCCTGGGCACTGATACCCAATCCGCAAACAAGGTGTATGGGCAAGCGTCCTTGTTACTAGCCGCTTTTGCCCTGTCGTCAGTCTGACCGACGCAGGAACCCTATGCAAGCCCCTTGGCGTCGCACTGGATTCTAACGGCCGCATGTACGTCGGTGACAGTGTGGATAATCGCATTCTCGGATTCAGTCAGCCCCTGAAATCCCCTATCGCTGACATGGTGTTCGGCCAGGGGAATCAATTCCTATCGGGCAGGCCCAACCTGGATGGATCCGCGCCTAGTGCTCAGACGCTCTCTTATCCTACTGCGGTAGCGGTCGATGGTTCGGATAACCTCTTCACAACCGACACCGACAACAACCGTGTTCTTCAGTATCTCCAACCCTACGCCGAGCGGGGCGTGCTAAGCCAGTCAGCCACCGCTATGCCGTTCGGAACCATAGCCGTCGGCACCAAGAGCTCAGCTATCGATGTAACGATGACCAATACCGGAGTCGTGCCGATCTTCATCTACAGGATAACGGTCGAAGGCCCAGAAGCCGCCGACTTCACCCAGACCAACAATTGCGTGGGCGCTCTGAAATCGGCCTCTAGTTGCACCATTGCTGGAACGTTCAAACCCAGCGTCAAAGCGGCAGAGTCAGCCACCATGACAGTTATGGACAATGCCCTTAAGGCACCCCAGCCATCTCCATGAGTGGTACGGGGTCCTAGCGACGGTGGTCCGGAAAAGTACTGCGGCCAGGTTTCTGTCCAAATCCGCGTTGCAGCGAAGCGCGGAGCAATCCAAGCTGTGGAGGCGCGAAATGGATCTTCGCTGCCCAACAATGTTTACGGCTATGGTGCGTTGGACTTCCAAGCCTCGCTCTCGAGTGAGGAATGGCCGTTGGATTTGCTGCTGCACTAGTTATGGCTGCTCGTGCACGACCAAGTTTGGATCGGAATCCTGGATGATGAAAAGAGTCTCGACGACTAGTCTAAGAAAAGGCCTGCTGCTTCTCATCACATTGCTACTGACGGCAACAGACGTGTTGGCGCAGGATAACTTCGGCTTTGGCAGTTCCGAGCCTGGGGAGTCGGCTTTTCCATTTCCGGGAGTAACGACACCGGTTCCTTGGATTCGGGGTCGCGTCCGTTGCGGCCTCAGGCCTGATCGTGAACTGGGTCGATATGGGCGCAGTTACGCCGGTAAAGAACGGGTTCTTGCGATTCAAGCTGGGCCTTCAGCGCGACCGGAGCGTTGGAGGGGTGGGCAAAGATCGAGACTGGGTCCCTACCTTATCTGTCAGAGCAGGAGCTGGTGGACTGCGGCAAGTCGGCATACTCCGACGGCTGCAATGGAGGACGCGCCGAAGCCGGCTTGACGTATGCGATGGATCTCGGTCTCTGTCTGGAGAGCGCTTATCCGTATACGGGCAGGGTTGGAAAATGCAAACAATGTCTCTCGGCCATCCGCAAACCGACGCGAATCTACCGAATTCTTAAGAACAATGAAGAATTGCTGCGGGAACAGGTCCAACGGCAGCCGGTCTCAGTCGCCATCGACGGCTTTATATTGCCGTCCTACAAGGGCGGCATCATCAGTGGACTTTGTGGCAAGGCGCTGGACACTTCCGCTCTGATCGTTGGCTTTGGTATAGACAAGAATGGGGTAGGGTATTGGCTGCTCAAAAGTTCCCTCGGGCCAAACTGGGGTGAACAGGGCTATTTCAGGCTTGTCATGGGAAAGAACGAGTGCGGAATCGCCGAGGACGCCGTCGTACCAGCATTAGAGTAAACGGCAAAGCACACCGCGGTAATCCCGACTTAAAGAGCTTGGGCGACGATGTCATCCCCGGGCCGATCTGGAGGGCATTCCCTCCTGGAGAGTCGCTGCCCGATGCGTTACAGGGCATCTTTGGCAAGCCGGTGGACATTGTGGTCTTCGGTTACACCCATGAGGCTATGGTGGAAACTCACCAAGGGGTGCTTTTCGTCAATCCTGGAAGACCTATATTAACTACCTTTGCGCGCGATTTGCGCCGGCTTCAGACCGATGCGAACGCCATCGCCGGAATGCGGATACGGGGTCGGCAACTCGCCGCGGCCAAATTCAGGCGCCAATATTCCATAGGCCCATATATTGTGGACTTCTGTTGTATAGACCGTCGCCTGGTCATAGAACTTGACGGCGGCCAGCACCTGGAGAAGGTGGATTCGGATCGGGAACGGCCGGCTTTTTTGGAGCGTTTAGGGTTTCGCGTGATGCGATTTTGGGACAACGAGGTGCTGACCAATACGGATGCAGTGCTGGAGACCATTCTTGAACAACTTGGCGCAAACTTCACTGCCCGGCATCTTGATACTCCCACGCAGAGACCCTCCCCTCCCTCTCCCTTACAAATAAAGGGAGAGGGTATCCAGAAACAAACCTCAAAACGTATAAACTCGAACGACAGGCTGGAAGGCTCTCCCACGCAGCCAGGAAAGAATTAAGGATTATAGTCGACGATTCTCTCAGCTTGTAATTCCCATTCTGGCACCGGCAACCTAATATCCTATGGGCATCTCCTAAGCATACAGATTGGGATAGCCAGGTTTAATGCGGTATTGAGCTTCGGCCGACGATGACAGAATCAGTCCAAAGCGATTTCTATCTGATCCCGCCAATCTGAGCCTTCTGGACGATCCATGGCCGCATTATTCGCGCCTGCGCCAGGGCGCTCCGCGCCAGGTGGTGCTGAACGGAGTGCTGACGACCCTGGTTGCGCGCTATCAAGACGCGTCCGCGGTGTTTCGCGACTTTCAGCACTTCTCCAGTCTGCCGCCCCCGATCCCCGGCACCGAGCATCTCGATCTGTTCGGCGGTGCGCCATTGATGACCTTCACCGATCCACCGCTGCATGATCGGTTGCGCCAGATCGTCAATCGCCACTTCCTGCCCGCGTCGATTCGCGCATACAAGCCGCAGGTGCAGAGCCTGGTCGATCGGCTTCTCGACCGGCTGGCGGACCGTCCCGAGTTCGATCTGGTTGAAGCGTTCACGGAGCGGTTTCCTCTGATGGCCGTGATCGGATTCATGGGCGCACCGCCCGAAGATTATCCCTTGTTCAAGACCTGGAACCTGGCACAGATGGACCTTGGGGCGATGGCGCCCGGCAGCGAGCTGCCGGCGTCGGTGGCCAATGCGCGGGCGGGCAGAAGAACTACGCGGCCGACTGGTCGAGCGGCGGCGCCGCACTCCGCTGGGCGAGGATTTACTCAGCTCGATTATCCGGGCGTTCGATAACGGGATGCTCAGCGAGTTTGAGTTGCTGCCGATGATTTTCGGAATCGTCCAGGCCGGTGACGAAACCACCGCCAACACCCTGGCCAATGGCATCTACACCTTCCTCGAGGATCCACAACGGATCCGGCTGCTAAAAGAGAACCCCGTGCTCATCACCGGAGCGGTCGAGGAGATCATGCGCTATTGCAGCTCGCTGCAACTGATGCCGCGGTTCGCGATGCCCGGTGCCGAGATCGCGGGAGTGAAACTTGAAGCAGGCAACCCGGCGTTGATCCTGATGGCTGCCGCCAACCGCGACCCGGCCAAGTTCAGCAATCCGGAGGTGTTCGATATCACGCGCCATCCCAATGAGCATCTGGGATTCGGCGAGGGCATCCACTTTTGCATCGGCGCCCATCTGTCGCGCCTGGAGATGGCGACTGCGATCACAACCCTGTTCGAACGTTTCCACGGCTGCGTCTGGCCGATCCTCATGCCAAGCCGATCTACAAGGGCTCGATGCTGGTGCGAGGAATCGCCGAACTGCGGGTCCGAATCGATTGAGGGGAGGATCAACGTCCGGCATCCTCGCTTTGCCAGATTGGATTGTTTCGTTGAACCGGAGTCGGTTAGGCTCTAATCAGCGGACTTTCTGTTCTCTCTCCATGTCCAGGGTGAGGCATCAGAAGGAGTCGGCGCGCAGGTAAAAGGAGAAGTAAACTATTATGGCCAATCCGAATCCAGGAGCTGTTCCCGATGCCGCGGGCCGTGCCAAGCCACAACGTGAGCCTTGGATTATCCGCACCTATGCCGGATTCGGCGATGCGCGTCAGGCCAATCGCCGTTTTCACGAGAACCTGAAGCAGGGGCAGCGCGGATTGTCGATCGCATTCGACCTGCCGACTCAAAACGGTTTCGACTGCGACGCGCAGTTGGCCAGGGGCGAGGTCGGCAAGGCCGGCGTTTCGATTTCCCATTGGCAGGACATGGACGCGCTGTTCGAGGGAATCGACCTGGGTGCGATCAACACCTCGATGACGATCAACGCCACCGCGCCGTGGCTGCTCGCGCTCTACCTGGTGGTCGCGGAGAAACGGAGGATGGCCTGGGACAAGCTGCGCGGCACCACTCAGAACGATCTGCTCAAGGAGTACGTCGCGCGCGGCACTTCGATCTTTCAGCCCGAAGTGTCGCTGGGGCTGTCCACTGAATTGATTCGTTTTTGCGTCGAGCAGAGTCCCCAATTGGAACCCGATCAATTGTTGCGGCTACCATTACATGGAAAGCGGCGCCGGTCCGGCCGAAGAGATTGGCTATGCGTTCGGTAACGCCTTGATGCTCCTGGATGCGCTCAAACCGCACCTTGAACCGGCGGCCTTCGAGCAGACTGTGCGCAGGATTTCCTTCTTTATCAACAGCGGGATCGAGCTGGTGCCGGAAATCTGCAAGGTGCGGGCGTACTTCAAGCTGTGGTGCGAGCTGTGCGCCGAAGAATTCGGGATCAAGGATGTCGCCTTCAGGGCCGGATGCCAGGTGCGATCGCTGACCCTGACCGAACAACAGCCTGAACTCAACATCGTGCGAATTGCCTACGAGGCGCTGCCGGTCGTGCTCTCCGCCAATGCCCGCGTTAACGCGTTGCAGCTTCCCGGCTTCCGCGAGGCGATGGGCCTGCCGGACCAGGCCGAGCAACTTCTGAGCCTGCGCACCCAGCAAATCCTGATGTATGAAACCGAGCTGGGACGTTACGAAGACATCTTCGAGGGCAGCAAGGTGATCGAGGCGCAGACCGCGGAGATCTCCGGCCGCGCCCGCGCGATCGCGCTTGAACTACGCCAGGCAGGATACAAACGGGCGATCGAGATCATCAGCAGCCAACTCACGCGGCGCCTGACCGAGCGCCAGGGGATGCTTGAAGCCGGCGAGATTACTCACGTCGGCGTCAACGCCTTCACCGGAGAAATTGGCCTGGTCAGCGGCGAACCCGTTTACGAGGACACCGCCGCACAGACGGCGGCCGAATCAGAGCGCATCGCGGACCTCCAACGATGGCGCTCCGGGCGCAACTCGGCAGCGGTGGCGACAGCGCGCGAACAGCTCGAACGCGCGGGCGCCGGCGCCGACATCATGCCGGCAACCTTGGGCCTGGCGCGCGCCGGCGGCACGGTCGGGGAATGGACTGAATCATTGGAGCGCGTGACCCGCGGGCGCTATGTGCCGCCGGTGCTGGATAGCGCCGGAGCGGTCCAGCTTTTCAATCTGCCCAAGGCGAAGCGGCCGATTCGAATCGCGCTCGGAAAGGCCGGACTGGACGGCCATGTCAACGCGGTCAAGCTGCTTGCCCACGCCTGCCGTCAGGCCGGGATGGAGGTGATTATCGCGGGCTTCAAGCAGACCCCGGCGCAACTGGTTGAAGTGGCGTTGCAGGAAGACGCGGAAATCCTCGGCGTCAGCAGCATGGCGGGCGCGCACATGACAATCGCCGCCGAAATCATGGGTCAGCTCAAGCTGCGCCACGCCGATCACGTGAGCCTGATAATGGGTGGGATAATCCCCGACCGCGATCGCGCCGCGCTCAAGCAGTTGGGCGTCAAGGCTATCTTCACGCCCAGGGATTCGCTGCTCCACGACATCATGTCGCAACTGCTGGCGGTGGCCGGCGATTAAACTTGGAGTCTCCGATAGCTACAATGTCCGGAGATAATTCTTAAAGCTGGCCGGAGGCCGGCGTTCGTGAGGCTTGAGGTGCGTTCATGAGAAGTGTTGTGCGGCGGCTCGGATGCGCAGCGGGGTTGCGTGGGCCGATAAGGTTTTTGTCGGGGCTGTTGCTGGTCTTGATTGCCGCGGGCGCGGCCTCGGCCTCCGAGCCGCGGCCGTGGCTATGTCGCGACAAGCCGGTGTTTTCCACGTCCGGCCCGTCCCGGATGGACCTGAGCAGCCATGATAGCCGTCATTGGCAGGTCTTCCTGATGCAGTTCGATCCATCGGGCGGACACGACGGGTTCAGCATTACCAATAACTACGATTTGGGTCCCGGCGTGAGGCACGCGGGCGAAGCCCTGATCCAAGGCCGATACTTCGCGGTGGCGCTGTATGGATCGGGTGGCCATTGGGTCTGTGCGGGGCAGGCGAGCGACCAACGCACCGCGGGTACGATCGCAAGCCTATGCTTTAGTCCCGAGGGTGGTTCTTGTGACGTTACCCTGGAAGTGAAGCCGTCCGCGAAGTAGCTCGACGTGAATTAGAATCCCTGCGTTCAACCGTCCTCATGGTCAGGGACTGTCGAGAAATAGTGAAGCATCTGCTGAAGGAACAAAAGTGCCATTTTCTGTGCCCTGTCCCATTTTTCCATAAGAGAGGGGAGGGAGAGGGTGCCTGTTTTTATCTTAGCCTTGTTTAACCTTTGTAAGCACAGGTACACTCAAGGAACATCAAAACGCATTGGCGCAGAGGGAGAATCCGCGATGTGAGTTGATTGCAGGTTCCGCTGCACCCTCACCCGTCACGCGATTTGCTGGCGCAAATCCCGCGCCGACCTCTCCCGGTTTGCGGCTGCGGACCAAGTCCGCAGCCGCGGGCGAGGTCATTTTTCGACACCCTCTGGTCAGGGACTGGTCAGGGAGAGGGCATCAATCAACCCCTCTTTGGCGCATTCCATGCGTCGAAATTTCAAGCTGGAAGTAGTTTTTCGACAGTCTCTGACTAACTAAGGAGACGGCATCCAAACTGTCGGGATCCAGGTTAAAGCCGGTTACCAAGCGACCGGAATCGCGACGCCGCTACGGCTCCAGGGCGCGGCCTTCTTTTTTGACGCCGAATTTTTCCAGCCGGTATTGCAGCGTGCGATAGCTCATGCCCAGCATCTTGGCGGCCTTGGCGATTACGCCCTCGGCCTTATCCATCGCCTGCATGATCAGGTCCCGCTCCAGATTGTCGAAGTTGATTCCTTCCGGTGGGATTTCGAAGCGGTCCGTCCGGTTGCGTTCACCGGGACGGCCGATAGTCTTGCGGGCCAGAACCTCGGCGGGCAGGTCGCGCGGAGTGATGCGGTCGCCGTCACACAGCAGGACCGCGCGCTCGATCGCCGATTCGAGCTGGCGGATGTTGCCGGGCCATGCGTAGTCGAGCAGCACTTCCATTGCCTCGCGGCTGACTTCCTTAACACGCCCGGCCGCGTGGTGGCTGTACTTGGCGAGGAAATGATTAGCCAGTTCGGGAATGTCGGAGCGGCGCGAACGCAGCGGCGGCAGGGTGATGGTCACGACGTTGACGCGATAATAGAGGTCTTCGCGGAAGTGCTGTTCGGCGACTTCTTCGGCCAGGTTGCGGTTGGTGGCGGCGACCAGCCGCACGTCGACGTGGAAGGATTCGTTGCCGCCCACGCGCCGGACTTCCTTTTCCTGCAACACGCGCAGCAGTTTGGCCTGCAAGTCCGAACCCGAGGTCGGAGATTTCGTCGAGGAACAACGTCGACTTGTCGGCCGCCTCGATCAGCCCGATTTTACGCTCGGTGGCGCCGGTAAAGGCGCCGCGCTCGTGTCCGAACAGCTCATTTTCAATCAGATTCTCGGGAATCGCCGAGCAATTGATCGCCACGAACTGGCGTGCGGCGCGCGGCGAGAACTTGTGAATGGAGCGCGCGATGATCTCCTTTCCGGTGCCACTTTCGCCCTGGATCAAAACCGTGGAGTTGGAAGGTGCTACTTTGCGGACGATTTTGATCACTTCCTCGATCTCGGGGTCGTGGCCAACGATGCCTTCGATCTGAAGCTTGCCTTCCAGGCGTTTGCGCAGCAGCAGGTTTTCTTCCTGCAGGTTGGCCAGTTCGGCCGCTTTCAGCGCGGTCATCACCAGCGTCTCGCGGTCGGTCGGCTTGGTCAGGTAATAGAACGCGCCAGCCTTCATCGCCTTGACCGCGCTGTCGATAGTGCCGTGCGCGGTCACCATCACGACTTGCGTCGCCGGGTAGGTTGGCCGGATGGTGGCGAGCAGTTCTTCGCCCGACATCCCCGGCATCACCAGGTCGGTCAGGACCACGTCAAAGGAGCCTAGTGTCAGCAGTTCCAAAGCGCGCTTGCCGCCCGGCGCCTCCTCGACGGCGAAGCCTTCCTCGCGCAGAATCTCGGCCGTTATTTGGCGTTCCAGGTCGTTATCTTCGACTACCAGTACTGAAGCTTTTTTCATGATTCATGCCTGCGGGCGCGCGCCATTTAGCGGAAATGAGAAGGTGACAACCGCGCCCGGCGGCGGTGAACTGGGCTCGATTTTAATTTGTCCCCCGTGTTTTTCCATGATGCTCTTGGACAGGAACAGTCCGATTCCGATGCCTTCGCGCTTGGTGGTAAAGAACGGCTCGAACACGCGGCCGACGACCTCTGGCTCGATGCCAACGCCGGTGTCGGCAAAGCTCACCTGCAACTCGCCGTTGTGCCGCGCAAAGTCGATCTTGAGCTTGCCGCCGTCGGGCATCGCCTGGGTGGCGTTGGCGACCACATTGAGGAAGCAGGTGCGGATCTTTTCGGCGTCGACATTGAGCACCGTGGGAGTCCAACCGTTGCTTTCGATGACCTCGATTCCCTGGCTCTTCAGCCGCGATTCCGACAGCGCCAGAACATCGCTGACAATCGCCTGGAGATCGGTTGGCGCGGTGCGGATCTCGACCGGCTTGCCGTAGTGGAGAAAATTCTGAATCAGCCCGGACGTCCGATGGATTTCGCCCTTGATCATCGCGATTTGGCGCAGGAAATTCTCCCGCTCCTGATTGAGCTGTCCCGCATAGCGCGTACGGATTTGATCCACCGCCAGGCTGATGAAGTGCAACGGATTCTTAATCTCGTGCGCCAGGCCGCCGGCTAACTGACCCAGGGCCGTGAAGCGCTCGAGCCGGTTAAGTTCCTGCTCGCGCTCGCGCGCGCGGCGCAGTTGCGCGACCATCTCGTTGAAGCTGCGCGTCAGCAGGCCGATTTCATCGCGCCGGCGCACCTCCGGCACCGGTTCCAGTCCACGCGCGGCGATATTCTGGGCCGCCGCCGCGATCACATTGATCGGCCGCGTGTAGCGATACGCCAGCGCATAGGAAAACACGATGCCGACCGCGAAGATCACCAGGGCCAGAGTTATCAGCTTGGTGCGCGCCTGCCTGAGCAGCTCGGTATAGTCGCCGAAATTCGCGATCACTTGAACGTAGCCCATCAGATGGTCCTCGACGACCACCGGGATCAGATAAACGGTGCTTTCGCGCTGCCATCGGGACCAAGTCGTAGGATGCTGGACGGCGCGCGTCGGCGGCACCCAGATGCTCGTTGATGACGACCTGCTTGGAGCGGGGATTGAGCGAGGCCCCGATTAGCTTGGGGTTGGAGCTGTTGATAATCAGGTTCTCGCTGGAGGCAATCGATACCTCCAGGCCCTTGTTGTGGAGGTTGCGCACGTAGTTCTGCAGCCGTTCGCGGTCGGTACTGCCGACAGCGGTCAGTTCCTGCACGCTGATTTGGATCGCGCCCGCCAGGTCTTTGACGTTCTCGCGCGTGGCGTTCGCGATCGCCTGCTGCGTGCTCAGGCTGATGACCACCTCCGCGCCCAGCGTGGCTGCCAGCAAGACCACGATAATGAGCAGTAGTTTGGCTTTGAGACTTAACGCTGGAAACCTGAGTTTCATCACCGGTTCCCCGCCATTCGGGTCAAACGGGCCCGCGGGAATTGGGCCCCAGGCGCGTCGTGCGGGATAAGCTGCTTTAGTCCGCTTCCGGCTGGGGTGCTTTGTTCTGCCCGGGAGGCTTGGACGTCACCAACAACCGTGTCAGCCATATCAGAACAGACAAACCGGCAATTATCAGCAGTGCCCGCTGAATGCCGCCGATGTAGTGGAGGATATGTTCAATCTGGTTGCCGAACAGGTATCCAAGCGAAACCACCAGGGGCACCGAAATCACCGCTCCCAGCAGATCGTACATCAAAAAGCGCGAGATCGGCACACCCAGCGACCCGGCGCTCAAATAAACCAGGGCGCGCAACCCGGCCAGAAAGCGGGCGTAAAATACCGCTCGATGGCCATGACGGTCCATGAACTTGCGCATCCGCACGATGCTTCTTTGGGAGCCGGGATGCGACAGACCGAAGTAGCGCAACAAACCGGTGCCGAAGTGCCGCCCAAGGAAGTACAGCGAGCAATCCCCAGTGATCACGCCGACAAATGACACCGCCAAGGTGATTGGATACTGAATCAGACCCCGATGCGCCAAAAAACCGCCGGTCAGTAACACGGCATCCTCAGGCACGGGCAATCCCAGGCCGCACAGCATCAGCACAATCAGCAACCCGAGGTAGGTGAAGTGCTCGATGTATGTCGAGAGGATACCTACCAAGACTCAGCTCTCACGCCGATTGTAGCGCGCCCGCAGGGCGTCGCGGATCTGGTCGACCGGGGTTCCCGCCTCGTACATGCGGCCCGCGTCGATCGCCTCTCCGACGCAAATCGCGCAATGGCCGCCGTGAGTGTCGCGGAAGCAGTCGAGCAGATTTTTATGACCATGGAACTGGTCGCATCCGCAATAGCAATGGAGCTGGGCCAACAATTCGGGGTGTTGGCGCGCGACCATGTAGGCGTCGTGTGCGGGGCCCTTGTACAGGGCCGGATCCAGCGTCCCGGCATTGCGGTAGTCGCCGTGGTTATCGGCGGTCCGATGCTGGAAGATAGCGCTCGCCCCAAAACAGATTGCCACCAGTAGCACGGTGGCGGCACTCGCTATCAAAAGCCCCTTTTTTCGGCTCATGTTCACGGCTTTCCTATTAACAGTATATCACTTTACAACATTTGCACGACCTGCGGGCTATGCCTTTGAAAGCTGTAGAGCGCGGCCGGGCGATGGGGACCGCGCCGCTCCGCCGGCAGCTTTTTCAGCAGGTCCATCGAGAATAGCCGGCGGCGGAAATTCCGCCGATCCAGGCTGCGTCCCAGGATTGCGCCGTACAAATCTTCCAATTCCTTGAATGTGAACGACAGCGGCAACAGGAACGCCGCGATATTGGTGTACTCGAGTTTGGCTTTCAAACGCGAGAACGCGTAGTGGGCCATCTGCATGTGATCGTAAGCCAGCGGCGGCAACTGGTCCGGAACCTCGAACCAACCGCCGCCGGCGTATTTCCCCGACGGGGCGATGATCCGCGCGGGGTCGGAAATCAACGCCATATAGGCTACCGAAACCACGTGGGAACGGGGGTCGCGCGACGGATCGCCAAAGGTAAAGAGTTGCTCCAGGTACGTGCAGCTAAGACCGGTCGCGGAGCGCAGTTCGCGGTTGACGGCGTCATCGAGCAGCTCACCGACCCTTACCAAGCCTCCCGGGAATGCCCATTTGCCGCGCAGCGGCCCGGCCTTTAGCTGGACCAGGTAGGTTTTCAGCCGCCCCTTATCGACCACGAAAACTACCGTGTCGACTGCTACTTTGGGCCGTTCGAAACGATGTCGCCGCTCAACCGGCGCCGCCTGCTCAAGGGGTCCTTTACCGTCGGCGGTCTGCGCAGGTTGCTCCTCCACGACAATTTCCCCTGAGTTTTGTTCCCCACCCCGGCTCAGGCGCTCAGTTCCAGCATCCGCTCGAGCGCGCGGCGCGCGCCTTCGCGAACCTCTTCGCTAAGCTCGATCGGGTAGCGCAGGTTGCGCAGCGAATCGAGCGTCCCCTCCAGGGTGATCATTTTCATATAGCGGCAGAGCTTGCAGGCCTTGTAGAAATGCTTGTTAGGGATTTCCAGCAGCAAGCGGTCCGACAACCCGCACTCGGTCACGATCAGGAATTCGGTCGCCTCGCTCTGTTCCGCGTAACGCACCATCGCGCTGGTCGACAAAACCGCGTCGGCGATTCCCAAGACGTCGGCGCGGCATTCCGGATGGGCCAGGACCTTGACTCCGGGCAGTCCGCGTTTGACCTTCTCTACCTCGGCCACCGTTATCTGATGATGCACGTAGCAGTTGCCGTCCCATGAAATGACCCGCTTGCTGGTCTGACCCTGTACGTAATTGGCCAGGTTCTGGTCGGGGACGAACAGGATATGCTCGGAGTCGATCGCGTTGACGATTTTCGCCGCGTTGGCCGAAGTGCAACACGCGTCGGAAAGCGCCTTCACGTCGGCGGTGCAGTTTACGTAGGAGACCACTTTGAGGTCGGGATACACGCCCATCAGTTCGGCCTTGCGCTCAGCCAGGGCCTCGGCGGTCACGCTATCGGCCAGCGAGCATCCCGCTCTCATGTCCGGCAGCAGCACCAGGCGGTCGGGGTTGAACACCTTCGCGGTTTCGGCCATGAAATGGACGCCGCAAAAGACGATTATTTCCGCATCGCGCACGTCCTTGGCCTTGCGCGCCAGCTCCAGGGAATCGCCGATGTAGTCGGCGACCTCGAAAATCTCCGGCCGCTGGTAATTGTGGGCGAGGACCACCGCCTTGCGCTCGGCTTTCAGGCGATGGATCTCCTCGATGATTGAGGCATAGCGAGCGCAGGATTCGCGATCGTAATCGTATTGGCCGAGCACGCTTAGCTTGTTATATAGGTCGGCGCCGGTAACGGCTGCGTCAGTATTCGTTTCCATATCCATGCCTCAAGGTCCTTTCCCTTCATCCGATGGGTACTGTAATCAGGGGACACGCAGGACCTTTGTGTCAAGTTGACGCATACTACCAAATCCAGGGCTTGAGTGGCATAGAGACGGATCCGTGAAATGGAGCAGGGAGGGGCTCCATGGTGACGGATGGGCAGGTCAGGGTGCTGCGGAGGAAGCCACTAATGGAAGGCAAGACGCGGGAGGCAGCGGAGAAATTGGAATCCATTCGCCGTCGCGATAAGGAACACGCCGAGCGCGCCGCTTATCTTATTCTGCGGGTTTTTAGACCTCCGGGGCAATTCATGCGTCCGGAAATCTGAAACCTCAAAAAGCTTCCACACGATTTCAAGAAGACCCAGAAGTTTTAAGTACGCCGCTTGTGATTTGGTCAGATGCATCTGGTTAACCGGGGCGCTTCCCCCATGCCGCAAACTTAGTCAGCGTGATGTAGCTGAAGCTCGGGTCGTTATAGACGCTTTGGAGCTCGGCATAATCTGTTTGCGACAGAAATCCGTGCTCTATCCCGGCCTGCAAGCCCATGCACACAATCCTGGAATCAAGCTCCCCTCCGCGCGCTATCAGGGCGACTCCTTCGTTGCCGACATCGGTCAAGCCGGCTTCCTCGAGTCAAGCCTCGGACCTGGCAGCCGAGGTACAGATTGGCTACCGATCGCTCAAAAATCTCTCGGGTCTTCTGATTGAAGAACGCAGCGAACGGATGTTTGGCATCGACAGCTCGAATCGAAGAAAAATCCCCATCCTCGACCAGGAGCCACCCGCCGACGCGTAACGCCGCCACCATCCGCCGAACCACAGGGTGCGGTTCTGGCACATGGCTCAAGACCGCACGGCAGTGGACCAGATCAGTAGGTGCCGGCCTCCAAGGGATCGGTGCGGATATCATGTCGACGCACCTCAACGTTGGGAAGCTCGATCTCAGTAAGGAAGCGCGGATCGATGTCGGTTGCCACCACCCGCCCCTGCGGACCGACCTGCTCGGCCAGCCATCGCGCCACAGACCCATGTCCGGCTCCGAGTTCCAGGCAGCGCCAGCCTTGCTGAATTCCCAGCGCTGCCAAATGCCGCTGCGATAGCGGGTCATATTGGCGTTCCAGGAGACCAGTCGTTCCCGTTCAGGCCCTTCAGGGGCGTGGCTCAAGACATACTCATTATTGGCCATGATGCTCCTCCTGTTCGCTGGAGCGCAACAGAGCGTTCGACGCTATAACAGCAATCGCGGCCCGACGCCGCGCGCGTCATTTCTCGCCGAAAAAAACGCCGCCTGGCTCTGTCATCGCATGGCAAGTCGAGACCGTTAAAGAAGTGGTAGGGTGCCAGATAGGGTGCGTCGCAAACAGCGGCAGCGCCGTCGCTTGCCGCGCGTCGTCCTCGGCGCCTGCGTGAGAAACTCTTCGATCGCGCGCAGAGACTTCCACCGCGAAGTCTTCGCCGCGAAACGGCGGACTCTAGGAACGACGACCCGCTGGGGGTCAGCCAGACGGACCGGCATCCGCGTTAAGGCCCCGGATCTGCAGCGAGGCCATGCGTTCGAGCCTGCCGTTGAGCCGGAATTCCACCTTCCTGCGAATTAATTCTTCGAACATTAACCTGATTTCAAGGCGCGCCAGGTGGGCGCCGATACAATAATGCTCGCCGTAGCCGAATCCGAGATGGTCGTTAGGCGTGCGGCCCACGTCGAAGTTATCCGGACCGGCAAAGGCGTGCGGGTCGCGGTTCGCCGCGGCGTTCCAGATCACGACCCGATCGTTTTCGCGAATGTGCTTGCCGCCCAATTCAAAATCGCAAGTGGCAGTGCGCATCGTATGCGTAAGCGGACTGGTGAATCGAACGATCTCCTCGACCGCGGTCTGCAGCAATCCGGGATCGGCGCAAAGCCGCCGCCACTCATCGGGCCGCTCGATCATCTCCAGCATGCCGCCGGAGATCGCATTACGCGTGGTCTCAAGGCCCCCGTCGATAAACACCAGGCCGTTGAAGCCCAGCTCCCGATCGGTCAAGGGACGGCCTTCGGGCTGAGCGTTGGCGAACACGCTCAGCAGGTCGTCGCCGGGCTTTCCGCGCCGATCCTGAGCAAGCCGCACGCAATAGTTGAACATGTGATAGTCGCCGGCGCGTCTGGTCTCCAACGCCGAACCGGTCTGGTATTCGGGGTCCGCGGCACCCAGGGTCATCCGCGCCCATATCAGTATTTTGTCCCAGTCCTCCCGTGGGACATCCATCAGGTCGAGAATCATCACCATCGGAAGCTTCACTGCGAGGTCATCGACAAAATCGAACTCATCGCGTTGCAGCACGCGATCGACCAGTTCCTCGACCAGCCGCCGTCCCCGCTCCTCCAGCCGTCCTACTCGATGGCGCAACAACGGTCCGGCGAAAGCTTTGCGGATCGGGGCATGGCGCGGCGGATGGATGTAGAGAATGTGCTCGCCCGAACCGACTTCATCAGGCGCCAATTCTTCCATGTCCGGGGTGTTGGGCAGCGCGATACCGCCGCGCTGCGAACTGAACACGATCGCATCGCGGAAAACCGCACGGCAGTCTTCCATCCGGGTTATCGACCAGAAGCCCTGGCGCAGGCGGCCTGTGTCCAATGCACGGGGTCTTCGGCCCGCAACAGTCTCCACAGCGGGTAAGGATCGCCGTTGGCGTGAAAATTGGGATCGGTAGCTCCGCATCAATACTTTCAAATTCAACTGCCATAATGGGTTACCCTGAACCGCGTTTCTTGGGCATGCGCCGCGCTCAGGCTAATTTGCGTGCAGTTGCCTGACTCAGGGGACGAAGCGGAAATATGGACCGGTTCACGCGTTCGTAATTTCCGATTTGCATCTCGGGGGACCTGCCCCTATATGATGTCACAGCCGGAGCGTCTGGCTGCGTGTTATCCGCCCCTTGCCCAGCACCGTAATCAGCCGGAATTTCCGTTTTGCCTCTTCATTTCAGCTTCCCCTATTAGACCGAACGGCCTCGCCCGGCAAGGTTTTGGCCCAGTTTTGGTCTATGGTGCCGCTAGCCGCGCCGGGAGGGGTCGGTTTAAGCGTCTCGCCGCCATGCAACCCCCAAAAGTGCACCATGCCGCCAAACAGCCGCCGTGTCAGGTGGCTCTCCGCCAAGGGCAACCAGTAGTGGCGGGCGTGTTTAATCAGACGGCCCCGGTTTTCACCAGCAGCTGCTCGAAGCTGGTGAGCGACCAGTTGGCGACCGCTGCTGGCAGCGCCGGCCGCCGCATAGCCCCGTTCGGGCTCCCCCTGGGGCGTATCAGGCAGGGCAAAAGTCCTAACGCTTGAGGCCGTGGAAGTGCTATGGGTGTGGAAAACCCAGTCCGGGTAAGGAGTCCCGCATCAAACCGTTGCGCAGTAGCGAGGAGCCAAGTCAATGATAAAAACCGAAAGAATCGGACATGTGGTGTTGAAGGTCAGCAATCTGGCGCGGTCGCGGCAGTTTTATAACGAGGTGCTGGGCCTCGACCTGATGTATGAGATTCCAGGGATGGCGTTTCTGGCCAGCAATCGCCGCGACCATCATGAGATTGGCTTGATGGAAGTGGGAGAGGGGGCCGAACCGCCGAAAAACCGCCAGGTCGGACTGTCGCACGTGGCCTTCAGGCTCAACGGCGAGGAGGCGCTGATCGAGGCGTATCGCGAGTTGAAGGAACGCGACGTACCGATCTCGTTTACCGTCCATCACGGGATTACCAAGAGCGTCTATTTTACCGATCCGGACGGCAACCAGTTGGAGGTTTATTGCGACGTCCCCCGGGAGGAACGGCCCAAAAACGAATACATGGGGATGGATCGGCTCGACTTCGCGCCCGACGATCCAAGCCTGAGTGACGTTATTCGCAAGATGATGCCGGGGGCACCGCAATAGGCAACCGCCGGCTCAGGTATCTTTCAACTCTTCATAGCAAAGGAACAAGGTGAACTGATGGAAAAGCGGGCGCTTAGCGGAGTGCGCGTGCTCGAAATGGGGCAGTACATCGCCGGTCCGGTGGCCGGCAAGATGCTGGCGGACTTGGGCGCTGAAGTCGTCAAGCTGGAGATGCCGCCGGTCGGCGACTTTGTCCGTGGCTACTCCGGTGACGTTGGCCCGGCCGGACTAAGTTCCGGCTATTGCTACTGGAATCGCGGCAAGCAAAGCGTCTGTATCGATATCAAGAAGCCCGAGGCCGCCAAAATCGCCCTCGACCTAATCCGCCATTTCGACGTCTTCATCGAAAACTTCACTCCCGGCGTGGTGGCCAAGTACGGGTTCTCCTGGGAACGGCTCAAGGAGGTAAACCCGCGCCTGATCATGTGCTCGCTCTCTGCGTTCGGCCAAAACGGGCCGATGTCGAAACTGCCGGGCACCGACGCGGTGGCTCAGGCGATGAGCGGAATGACCCATCTGACCGGCAACCCGGGTGGCTCTCCGGTATATACGGGCGCTTACATCGCTGACAACAACGGCGGGGTCAACGCGGTGGCCGCGATCAATGCCGCGCTCTATTACCGCGAAAAGACCGGCGTTGGGCAGTATATCGATCTCGCGCTGTTCGAATGCCTGTTCCACATCCACGACATCCCGCTCATCAACCACCTGTTCACCGGGGTCAATCCAGGGCCTTGTGGTCCCCATCGCGACGAGGCCACTCCGTGCGGAATCTTCAAGGCTACCGGCGGGTTTGCGATCGTGGTGGTGCTGGCCCATCAATGGGAAGGCTTTTGCAAGCTCATCGGAAAGCCCGAGATGATTACCAATCCGCGCTACGCCACGCAGGAGGCCCGCAATCAAAACAAACTCGAAACCGTCGCTATCATCGAGAAATGGCTGCAAACCTTCCCCAACCGGGACGAGCCAATCAAGCTGTTGCAGGACCATCATTTCATCAGCGCTCCGGTGCTGGACCTGCCCGGCGTACTCAATCATCCGCAAATGCAAGCGCGCGGGATAATGCAGCCCATGAACGTTCCCGGTTTCGGAAAAATGGCGCTGCCCAAGGCTCCGTTTCACTATTCGGAAACGCCGGTGGAGATCACCGACCAGTTCAGTTTGCTGGGCCAGGACAACGAAAACGTGCTGGGCAAGTATCTGGACTACGCGCCGCAACGGGTTGCCGAGCTGACGGCCGCGGGCCTGCTGGGGGAAGACAAACTGCTGCGCGAGCGGCGCAAAAGCGCCGCGTCCTGATGGAGAACGTCGAGATCAAGGCGCGATGTCCCGATCTCGGCGCGATGGCGCGCGCGGCCGCCGCGGCAGGCGCGGTGCTGGAGTACACGGCCGGCCAGGTCGATACCTACTTCAATGTGCCGTCTGGGAGACTTAAGTTGCGCCAGATAGATGGTGCTGGACAGGAGCTGATTTATTACCGGCGGCCGGATGATAGCGCGCCCAAATTAAGCCGGTACGACCGCATCGCGGTAGCACCCGGACAAAAGCTGGATTTCATGCTCGAGCAGGCATTGGGGCTCAAGACTGTGGTGCGCAAGCGCCGGCAATTGTGGCGCCTGGACAACGTCCGCATCCACCTGGACGAAGTGGAGGGGTTGGGCGCGTTCGTCGAACTGGAGGTCCAGGTAACATCGGAGCGCGATGTCGCGGCATGCCAAGCCCAGGCCCGCGCGTTAATGGATGCGCTGGGAATCCGGCCAGCCGACTTGCTGGCCGGATCGTACGCGGACCAGATGGGCTAAAGCCGCTGCCGAAACGTGACCCGCAGTTTCCTCCAGACGAAGAATCTGCGGCCTAAAAGCGGTTGCTTGTCAGCTACGCCGTAGAGGCGCGTTGGGTGACCGATGTCTGTATCTGTTGCTGAAAGCGCTTAAAGACCGCTCTAATGTCGCTATGACATCCCTCTAAATTTCAGCGGGTCCATGCTCGTAGTGATTAAGGACATCGTTGATGAACCGTCCTTTGGAAGAGGCCGAGACGAACTCATCCTAGACTTGCTTCGGGACGTTTCGATACTGCCATGCATGCCCACCCTTTCGGAAGCGAACAAAGACGGTGGCCGTTTCATCCTCGTACCCCATTTCAGTGATGCGTTCCGATGTGACTGAAAACATCTCTAACATTAGAGCCTCGGAAGTTTAGGTATTTTCCAAAACGCCGCGCCAGCGATCGATAGCACTCTTAACGTCGTTTTTCTCTGCGTTCCCGAACCAGGAGGAGATTGGTGGGTCGCTAGCATGCGGCTCGGGGTTGGGACGATCAACGAGCACTCTGCACGGAAGAGCAACCGCCTCGCTTGTGACTAAGGCTTCCCCGGTGCGTAGCGCCGGGAGTGCCTCAGACAGACCCGCTATCGCATCTGGAAGAGCCGCTCGAACACTTGCTTGGTCAGTCGGATTAGTGAGCCGCATAGAGATGATAGTTCCGCATTGCGAAAGAGCCGTGTCCGAGAGCTCGGATGGCCGTTGGCTTACCAGCATGATTCCGACACCATACTTTCGCCCTTCCCGGGCTATTCTTTCGGCGGCTTCTCTGGCGAATCCCGTGCTGGCTTGGGGAGTCTTACCTAGGAACCGGTGTGCTTCCTCCAAGACAATCAAAATGGGTCTAGCACGTCCAACTCCATCGGCTGATGAGGAAGCAGTGATGAACAAAAGGTTTAGGATGCAGCCAATCGCAATATCTGCGGATTCTGCAGGAGCACTGCTGAAATCCAGAATCGACATAGGCTGGTCGTCCCCCAACCACTTGCAAATGTATGCGGGTAAGGGATCAGGCGCGCTCGGATCTGGCCATTCGCGAGTAAGAAACTTGAATCGAGCATCGGCGAGCTTGATCCGGAAACGGTCCGGCAAAGGGCTATACTGACCAAAGGTTTTTCCCTTAAAGGGTGCGGCTGAACCTAACTTATAAGGCCGGAATTGCGTCGGCGTCAAAGTTTTTGGATTCCCGGCCGCGGTAACACAAGGTGTGCCTTGGCTGTTAGCCTGGGGATATGTAGCCCGGTTTTCGAAATCCAGAATATGCCAAACTTCTCGCAGGTCGAACGGCACGGGCGCGTCAACCGTTACATCCTCTATTGTAGGAGCAGTCCAACCTGCGCTTGCAAGAAAAGCCTTTTTTTCCGAGAGGACGAGTTCTGCAGCCGATTCCTAATAATTGGATTTTTCTCACCTCGTCCGTAGATTTGCAAAAGGTCATCGAGCGAAAGCGCCCAGTAAGGAACCGAGAGAGGAACGCCGTGCGCTTCCATCACCGATTGTACCGATGGTGTCTGTCAATTGGTGGAAAAGCATTTAGCATCAAGATACGGCGCTGAGCGGTTATAGTGTTAGTATCCCTACGCGGCCTGTGCCCGCGAGTTGCTATTATCGATATCGCGCCAACCGACCAGACGGCGCAGGGTAACCTGGCCGCTGCGCAGTAGTCCGAAGAGCAGGAAGAGGACCGCCTCTTCGCTGGGAAGCGAAGCCTGGGTTTTGGTTCGCCGGCGAAATTCCTCGTTGATTCGCTCCAGCGCGTTGGTGGTGCGCCGTGCCTTCCATTGCGAGATCGGGAAAGTGGTGAAGGTGAAGAGTTCGTCACCGGCCTCCTCGAAGCTGGCAAAAACCGCCTGCGAGCGCAGCTTCCACTTACGCACAAATCCGGCGCGGGCCTTCTCTACCGCCGGGTGGCTGTCCGCATAGATCATGCGCCGGTAGTCCTCGGCCAGTTCCTCGCGCAAATGGGCGGGCGCCTTGGCCAGCAGGTTCCACAGTTTGTGATTAGTGCAGCGCTGAATCGCGATCCCCGGCCATTGCATTTTAAGCGCCGCTCTCAAGCCCGGATTGCCGTCAATCACCGCCAGCTCCGGGGTACCCAGGTTGCGCCCGGCCAGCGCCCGCACCGCGTCCAGCCACGCCTGCTCGCTCTCCACCCCCGACAGCCGCAGGTCCAGCACCACGCGTTGACCATTGGCGCACACGCCCAGCGTGACCAGCACCGGCACGCGCACCCGCTTCTTCCCGATCCGCACCCGGGGATACCACCCATCCAGGAAGATATACCGGACCTTCAGCTCGCTCAGATCGCGCTTGGCCCACGCTTCGAAATCTTCCCGCAGCCGCCCCCACCAAGCGTGACACCGCGTCCTTGGATAACGGCGCCCCGCGCAGCAAGGGCGACAGTGCGCCGCGCAGCCGGCGCGTGTTGGTACCGCTCAGGTAGACCCCCAGGATCGCTTCATCCACCCGCTCGGTCCGCCGTTGGTAGCGTGGAATCATCCGGCTGCGCCATTCCCGGCTCTTTCCGTCGGCGTCCTCCAACCGTGCCCGCGGCATCGCTATCGTCGTCGCTCCCAGGCTGGTGCTCAACGTTCGCTCCCGCTTCCCGTGCCGATAACCTGCGCGAACCGAGCCCACCCGCGCTGATCGCCCCGCGCCCAGCGCTGCCTCCAACTCCTCATCCACTATCGCCTCAATGGCGGCCCGGATGCGCTCCCGCATCAGCTCCTCCAGCGAACCTTTTCCTGCTTCTCCACTCCTGCTATCCATCTCCATGGCGTCATCCTCCGGCACCCGCTTCTCCAAGCGGGCTTGAGTTGTGGCTCAACTCGCCGGATCTGACGCTTTTCCGCTTTTTCCACCACCTTCACGACACTACCTACTCAGCCGGCAATTTTGCCTTCACGGAGTCCTTTAGCTGCGCCAAATTTGGAAGGCCTCCCGCGCAACTCGCTCCCGCACTCAGTAAAAATACGAGATGTCGTGCAGGTGTTCTCAATCGTTCAGATAAGGATTTTATAAACGCGTCGGAACTATGCTTCATAGCACAGCACTTAGAGTTTGAGCCGTCTAATCTCCGGAGATGATCCCGATTAGGTAAATCAAACGTGATTATGCGCCAATCCGCTAATTTTCACAAATCAACCAGAGCCCTTTCAACGCGGCCACTGTTGCGTTCCCGCGGGCGCTCTGTGGTCATCGAAATGACGACCACTCAGCGGGTCGGATTTGATTCTATGGATGTTTAGGTGAGAGGGCAGGGCCACAAGCGCCGGCAATTGTGGCGCCTGGACAACGTCCGCATCCACCTGGACGAAGTGGAGGGGTTGGGCGCGTTCGTCGAACTGGAGGTCCAGGTAACATCGGAGCGCGATGTCGCGGCATGTCAAGCCCAGGCCCGCGCGTTAATGGATGCGCTGGGAATCCGGCCAGCCGACTTGCTAGCCGGGTCGTACGCGGACCTGATGGGCTAAAGCCGCTGCTGGACAGCCTGGAAGCGCATGCGCTGTTCCCACCGCACCTACAGTCCGGATTGGTTGCGTGGGACAGCGTATGCGCTTCCAGCCTGTGATTCCCTGCGCCAAATGGACAAAACCCGGACCAGAGGCTGGAAGCCTGTGCCACGAAGCCAACATTCCCGCCATTTTTCTAAGACCTAAGTCCCATTTTCATCTCCCTCTATAGCTGACATAGTTGTCGCGCGGCATGATCCGATGAATATGGGGCACTCGCTAATCTTCAAACGCTCTCCGATGTGGGCGGGCCGGCGCGGAACGTAACCGATAGGAACCCTGATGGGCGTTGCTGAATTACAGTCCCGGCAGGGGAAATTGGCGTTTGACCATGCAGGCGATGCGACGCTGATGGTCCGGCTTTCCGGCCGCTGGCATCTTAGCCGGGACCTGCCGCCGGCCAACCTGGTCATTCCCGAATTGCAGAAGCAGCCCACCCCAAAGCGCCTCAGCTACGACACCGCAGCGCTAACCGAATGGGACAGCGGGCTGGTTTCGTTCCTGATCGAGGTCGAGGAGATTTGCCGGCAGCGCAATATAAAGGAAGATCGCGAAGGCTTGCCCGCGGGCCTCAGGCGCCTGATCGAGCTGGCCGAGGCGGTGCCGGAAAAAGAGGGCGCGCGCAGCCAGGAGAAGCGGATACCGCTGCTCCAACGGGTCGGTGATTGGACCCTGTCCTACAGTGTAGCGATGGCCGACTTCCTGGGGTTTTTCGGCGATCTTTCGCTGGCGATGGCCAAGTTCGTCCGCGGCAAAGCCCGCTACCGCGGCATCGATCTTATGGAAGTCGTGCAAGAATGCGGGCCCAACGCAGTCGGCATCGTATGCCTGATCTCGTTCCTGGTCGGGATCATCCTGGCCTTCATGGGTGCGGTGCAGCTCTCCCAGTTCGGGGCCGCAATCTATGTCGCCGATTTGGTCGGAATCGGAATGGTGCGGGATATGGGCGCGATGATGACGGCGATCATCATGTCAGGGCGTACTGGAGCCGCTTTCGCCGCCAAACTGGGCACTATGAAGGTGACCCAGGAGATCGACGCGCTGACGACCATGGGAATCTCTCCGATGGAATTCCTGGTTTTGCCGCGGGTGTTGGCGCTGCTCATGATGATGCCGCTGCTGTGCCTGTTTGCGGACTTCGTCGGGATTGCGGGCGGGGCGTTCGTCGGAGTCGTGATGCTGGATCTGTCGTTGCGTTTGTATATCCGTGAGACCATTTCGACGCTTACTTTTGTCAACTTTGTGGGCGGCCTCGTCAAGGGGACCACCTACGGTGGATTAATCGGGCTGGCGGGATGCTTGAGGGGCTTCCAATGCGGTGACAGCTCGTCGGCGGTGGGCGATGCGGCCACGGCGGCGGTGGTGATGTCGATCGTGCTGGTGGTTGCGGCATGCGGCGTTTTCGCGGTCGCTTTCAATTATCTCCACATCTGAGGAGGCCATGGCGGCGATAGCAGCTAACACCAAACCACCGAACCCGTCGGCCACCGGCGAAGCGCATATAACGGTGCGCGACCTGACCATGGCCTACGGCAGTTTCGTGTTGATGCGCAATCTCAATTTCACCGTCAAGCGCGGCGACATCTTCATCATCATGGGCGGTAGCGGTTGCGGAAAGAGCACGCTGCTGCGCCATCTGATCGGGCTGAAGGAACCGGCCACCGGCGAAATCCTGTACGACGACTTTAACTTCACCAAAGCCGAACCGGAACAACGCGAACTAATGCTGCGGCGCTTTGGCATCCTCTACCAGAGCGGCGCACTGTGGAGCTCGATGACGTTGGCCGAGAACATCGGCCTTCCGCTCGGCGAGTTTACTGACCTCGGCGCGGATGAAATCAGAAAAATAGCCTCGCTCAAACTTGCGCTGGTTGGACTTAAGGGATTCGAGGACTTCTACCCCAGCGAGATCAGCGGCGGAATGCAAAAGCGGGCCGGTTTGGCACGGGCGATGGCCCTCGATCCGGAGATTTTGTTTTTCGACGAGCCCTCGGCCGGCCTGGATCCAATCAGCTCCAGCCTGCTGGACCAATTGATCCTGGAGCTGCGCGACAGTCTTGGTTCTACCATTGTTATCGTGACTCACGAACTGGCCAGCATCTTCGCGATCTCAAACAACAGCGTGTTTCTGGACGCCGAATCGCGCACCCAGATCGCGACCGGCGATCCGCACGAGATGCTCGCCCATTCCACAGACCCCCGTGTCCGCACATTCCTGACGCGCGGGAAAGAGAAAAACGGAGCAGCGACCGGCAATGGCTAAACGGGTAAGTTCCGCAGCAATCGGAGGCTTCGTTCTAGCCAGCCTCGGGCTCTTGGCGATCGTTATCGTGATTCTGGGCTCGGGGAAGTTGTTCAGCCACCCGCACTATTACATCTGCATGTTTCAGGGCAACCTCAACGGTTTGAAGGTAGGTGCCGCGGTCAAGGTCAAAGGCGTTCAGATCGGCACCGTGCAGACCATCGGTCTGAGGCTTACGCCCGAAGAGGGTAAGCTCAAGTATGACCTTCTCGTCAGAACCGCGGAAAACCGAAGCCAACCCGTGGCATGGCCTTTGCCGGTGGTTTTTCAGCTTGACGAGCGTGAACTCAAGAATAAGGGTGCCACTGGAGCGGCACTGGAGCCCAAGGAATTCGAGAACCTGGTTTTTAGTCAGGGGCTGCGGGCCCAACTGAACATGGAGAGCTTCCTGACCGGGCTGCTCTACATCGACCTCAGTTTCCATCCCGAAACTGCCGTCCATCTCTTCATTCAGCCCGGCACTGGCGCGTACCCTGAAATCCCGACTATTCCGACCGACATGGAGCAGATCCGCGAGGATGCGACCAAGGCGCTGGCAAAGATCGAAAAAGTCGACCTTAACAAGCTGGTCAATTCGATCACTGACGCGGGAATATCGGTCAAGGAACTGGCCGCCGACCCCGAGTTGCATCAGGCCATCGCCTCGATCGACCGCATCGTTGGGGATCCCGCGCTAAGACAAGCCATCAGTTCGGCCAAAGTAACGCTGGGTAATGTCAACAAGGCCGTGATCGCAGCAAAAAGCGCCATCGACCGGACCAGCCCGAAGATCGATCCCCTGATTGCGAGCTTGCAAAAGTCTTCTGCCGATTTGCAGACCGCGTTGGTGCAGGCGCGCGCCACCATGGCATCGGCTCAGCTTATTGTCAGTCCCGGGTCTCCGATAACCCATAAGCTGGACGCGACATTGGACAATCTGTCCGACGCCTCGCGCTCGATTCACGACCTGGCCGATTACCTGCAGCGCAATCCGAGCGCGCTCATTCGCGGCAAGTACGACGCTGCCGGCAGCCGGTAAAACTTATGAAAAGATACGCGTCACTTGGGATACTAAGTCTTTGGGCCTGCCTCGCGGCCGCGTGCAATCCGCTCGCGGCCCAACCCGACCGCACTCAATACTTTCTTTTGGCACCGGTCGACGCCGCCACAAATGTTTCGACCGCATCGACGGCGCAACTTTCCCTCGGTGTCGGACCGATCAAGTTTCCCGAATATCTCAAACGCCCCGGGGTGGTTACGCGCACATCCTCGGACCGTCTGACGGTCTCAGATGAAAAGCGCTGGGCCGAGCCCCTGGATCAGAACTTCGAAAGCACTCTTTGTCAGAATCTTTCGAGCATACTAGGCACCCAAAGAATCATTACCTACCCGTGGTATGCCGACACGCATGTCGACTATCAGGTTGAAGTGTGGGTGACGCATTTCGAGGCCGACGAAAGCGGCCAATCGCGACTCAATGCGGTTTGGACAATCGAGGCTGGAGATGGGCATGTACTGGCGAGCGGCCAGTCGAGCGCCAGCGCTCCCGTTCAGGGCGATGACACGGCGGGGTCAGCGGCGCTCAGCCAGGACTTGGGCCAGATGAGCAGTCAGATTGCCGATCGCATCGCCCACCTTAACGCCAGTTCGCGGCCACGCGCACTGGCCGGAGATTGAGGACTATTCCCGGGTAAGGGTTGACCGACTTCAGTACGAAGAAAAGGAACCGGCAGGCAGGCCAGCGCTACGGAACAGAGGGCTGCTTAGCTACAGCTAGTGGCTTTCGCCGACCTGCTGATTGATCGTGTAGCGCGGCACCACTACCACCAGTTCCGCGTCTTCGTCTTCGATCACCGCCTGGCAGCCCAGGCGTGAGGTGGGGGTCAGGCCAGGCGCCCGGTCGAGCAGATCTTCTTCGCGCTCTTGCGCTTCCGCGAGCTTGTCGAATCCCTGCTTGACGATCACATGGCAAGTGGTACAGGCACAGTTACCGCCACAGGCGTGCTCCAAAGCAATACCATGCCCAAGCAGCACATCCAGGATCGAACCGGGTTCGCCGTCGTGCTGAAAAGGCGCCTTGGAGGGACTGAACTCGATTACCCGTTCGGGCTCGCCGCTCTCGAAAATTACCCGCAACCTTGCCATCGCTTTCTATATCCGGTGGAGGTTATCCGGCTCGTCAGGTGCAAGGGCATCGCCCGCCAGACCACCCAAGCCGGCATTCAGGTCCACTGCTTTCAGCATATTGGTTGAGCGATGACCGAGAAACGGGGTCAAATCGGGTTGATGCCGCCGTTGGTGGCGCTTAATCTGGTGGGGATACTCGGAGCCAAGACGCCGATGTCGGACAAAGAAGCAATACGCCAAGCCAACCGTGCCTTTTACGACGCTTTCGAAAGCCTGGAAGTGGAGCGGATGGAGAAGATCTGGCTACAGGAACCGCATATTGTGTGCATTCATCCGGGATGGCATCCGCTGTCGGGATGGGGCCCGATTATGCATAGCTGGGAGCGGATCTTCGATTCGACCTTCGAGATGACTTTTGAGATCTCCGAGGTCCAGCTTCTGCTGCATAGCGATGTCGCGGTTGTAGTGGTGCAGGAGAACCTGACCCAGCGCGGTTACGACGGCATCGCCAAGTCGACGGTGCTGGCCACCAATGTATTTGAGCGCTCGGGCAACGAGTGGAAGATGGTCCTGCATCACGGCTCGCCGGTGGCGATGCCGCGCGACGATGAACCGCCGATCCAGTAACGCGACTCATGCCTAGGCGGCGGGGGCGATATAGCCAAGCTGTTCCAGGGTAGCGATTAGACGCCGGAGGCCGTGTTGGATTTTTTCGCGGTCGGTTTCAATCACCAGTTCCGGATTAAGCGGCTCTTCGTAGGGGTCGGAGACTCCGGTGAATGATGGAATCTCGCCTCTGAGCGCCTTGGCGTACAACCCTTTGTCGTCGCGCTCGACGAGCTTTTCGAGCGAACACTTCACGTAGACCTCGACGAACTTTTCATGTTCGCGCCGGACCTCGTCGCGGGTCTCGCGGTAGGGTGAGATCGCGGCGGTGATCGCGATTACGCCATTGCGCGACAGCAGCTTGCATACGTAACCGATCCGGCGGATATTTGCGTCGCGATCCGCCTTGGAAAATCCCAGGTCCTTGGAGAGATGGGTGCGGACCTCGTCGCCGTCCAGAATCTCGACGCGATGGCCGCGGCGGCGCAGTTCCTCGGCCGCCAGGTTGGCCAGTGTCGACTTGCCCGAGCCGGGCAGGCCGGTAAGCCATAAAGTGAATCCTTCGCTCATCCTTGGTTCCCGAGGAAAATGGTCGCCTCGACTCTATTGGCTGCTTCCGCATCCGGCCAATCAAGACCGTGACCACAGGTGCATGAGCGTCCCGCCAGCCGAGGCAACTTTGCTGTGGGCCACTATTGGGCTAAGGCCGATGAGCGGCCAGTAAAGATGCATAACCAGGTTGAGACTACCCCAGCTTGACAGGATTAGAATCGATCCGGGTACGAGCAAATCCCTGGTCCGCAGATATCCACCGGAATAGGCCAGCGCGTTGGCAGGCGTGCTGACCGGCATGATGAAGGTCAGGCCGGCCGGCAGCGTAATCGCCAGCGTTAGCGCCCGTACATCGAGGCCAAACGTACCGGCTAACCCCAGCCCCACCGGAACAATCGAGGCGACCACCGCCGAATGGCTAAGACTTTCTCCCAGAATCAGCGAGACGAAGGAAAGGGCCGCAATCAGGAGAACCGGCGAGCTGGTGTGCCTGGCCACGGCATGGGCCATAAACGCGGACGCCTTGGAGCGTTCCAATGCGGTGCCCAGCGCAATCGCCCCCCCATACATCAGGATGATGCCCCAATTGACGTGCTTCTCCACTTCTTCCCAGGTCAGGAGGCCGAATACAAACAGAGCGACCACGGCGAGAATCGCAATGGCCGCCAGGCCGAGTGTGGCGCTAAAGAGCGACCAGGCGACCACAGTCACCGCCAGAACCGCGGCCACCGCCGTTTCTTCGAACGTGATGCGGCCCAGTTGCAGGCGGCGCTGATGGATGATTTCGATACTGCTTTCGATGTTGACCGGTTCAAAGGCAAAGTAGGCGGTCAACACGAAATGACCGATAACGAGCAAAATCACGACCAGCGGCATAGTGGCAATCGACCAGTGGATGAACGAGATAGTTTGACCGGTAGCCTCGGTCAGAATCCCCAAAGCCAGCGGACCGCGCGCGCCGCCCAGCAAGGTGGCGATACCGCCGATATTGGTGCCCCACGCCATCGCCAGAAACATCGCGGTCGGATAGCGGGTGCGCCGTGCGGCAGGCTCCAGGGAGCCCACAACGCTGAGTACGATCGGAAAAACTATGGCGGCGACGGCGTGCTCCGGAATCACGAAGGACATCAGCGCGCTCAGGAGGTAAATCGCAATCAACAAGCCGTGGGGCGTACGGCCATAGCGTGCGAAGACAATCACTGCGACCCGGCGGCCCAGCCCCCGGTAGTTGACCGCGGCGGCCAGCATAAAGGCCGCCAGGACGAAGAACACCGCCTCGCTGCCGAACAGGGAATAGGCAGTGCGCAACGGCATCACCCCGCAGATTCCCAGCAGCACGATTGCCAGCAGCGCGGTGATCACCAGGGGTAACGCGCCGGTAATCCAGTAAATGACGATGAGCGCGAATACCGCCAGCGCACGCTCTCCGGATTGGCCGAGGCCAGCCGGCGGCGTCGCACGCAGTATCGAAAAGAAGACCGCGACGCCGATCAGCAGCAGAAATGGCCTGACACTGCGCGAAAGCAGGACGCGCGCGAGGGGCCGGGTGTCGACTTCAACGTCGAGTAATTCCGGATGAGTCTGCGGGTCGGAACCCGAAAAGTCGTTCTGATCCAACGGTGAGGCGCTCACAGACGCGAGGAGTCGAAGGACGCGCGGACCCATTTGACCCGCAGGCGACGGCGTAGCTTGGCCAACGAGCGGGTGGCGAGCGCCCCGATCCGGTTTTTAGTCAGGTTGTGAAGCAGCACCGGCAACTGTGGCGCGTTCACTACAAAGTAGCGCGCCTCCATGGGTGTGATCGCATGGGAAAGATCGCGCGCCCAAGCCATGTTAAGTCCCGACTTGAGCACTTCATCGAACAAATCGCCATACAAAGGGGCGAGATCGGACGCCGAGCGGCCCGCAATGCGGGTGGCATCGACGCCGAGAATCGGCAACACGCCGATTTCAGTAAGCTCCGCGATCGCGGCGCGAATCTTTTCATCGGGAGACAGCCCGACGGTCAATTCGCATAAAACCGCGCCGCCCGGGAAAACTTTGGCCGCATGGGAGAGTGAATGGAGATAGCGATCGCGGCCCAAAAAGCGCGCGCGGCCCGGGAAATTGGCCTGCAAGCTCTCCGCATCCGCCGCCTCGAGGTTATAATTGAGGGCATCGACACCCGATGCGTAGGCGCGCTCGATTGAACGCACGTCGGCTGGCGGATGCATCGTGACGGCGACCATCGTATCGAAATGCCGGCGCACCGCCTCAATGTACGGCAGGAGCACCTTCAACCCCGCGTCGTCACCGGGCAGGTAGCCGAGCTGAAACAGGACGAACTCCGCTGCCCCTTCCTTGAAGATCGCTCCGAGTGCCTCGATAACGTCTTCCACCGGCCAGATCTCGCCGGGCTTCTCGGTCAGCTCGCGTCCCCGGCACAGCGCACATACACGTCCGGGCAGGCTGGTGCCGCATCCGCCATTCAATTCCACCACCGCGTACGCGCCGCGAACCACCGCGACCCTTCCGAGCGCCACTCCCCCACGGCTGATTTGCCGGACATATTCGGGCTCCGCCGTTATCCGAACCGTAACTTCGGAGGAGCCATCGCTAAGGACATCGCCCTGCGCGCCGTGGACCAGTTTTAACGGCGATTCGGAGTCGATGCGGGCGCGGGCCCAAATCTCCCCATCCAACTGCAATTCGAGCCATCCGGCGTCCGCAGCCCAGGGCGCATCCACTCCCCGCAACGCCAAATCGAGTTTCAACAAGGCGGGATTCTTTAACGTCTCAAGCATCACCGGCAAAACCGCGACCAGACTGAGTAAAGGTCAGCGCGAGTCCAGATGCAACCTCGTCCGCATATGGTGCGGTGGCTCAATCCGCCCGGATGGCGCGCAGCAGTTCGGCGGGTGAGGACAACACGGGATCAACGCCGTTGGCGCTCATGCGGCTGCGTGCATGTTGACCCGATGCGATTGCAACAAAGCGCACGCCGGCAGCTCCGGCCGCCTTCAGATCGGCGTCGCTGTCACCCACGAACAGCGCGGCGCTTGCATCCGCCTTGCAATGCTCAAGGGCGCGTTTGAGCATGTCCGGTGCGGGCTTGAGGGGCAAAAACGTGTCGCGCCCGACCACTATCCTGACGGTCGAGACCAGGCGCTCCCGCGTCAGCCATCGGTACACCGGGCGCGACGAGTTCGAGGTCACAATCACCACCGGCACATGGCGTTGCGCCAGTTCAATCAGCAAGTCCGAAGCTCCCGGCAGCGGTTGCGCCCGATCCACTCCATTGAGCTCGAACGACTCGATGATGTCGGAGGCGCGCTGGAGCAAATCGCGCGGCGGCATTGTAGGAGTGAAGCTCGCCTCGCGCAGGCGATGCAAAATCGCGTTGTAGAGTGAAAGATTCCCGCGCGGGAATTCGACAAACAATTCCGCCGGGCATCCCGCGTCCCGCAGCATTGGCTCCAGTTCCTGCCGGCTCGCCGCCCAGTCGACGGTCTCTTCCAACGCCACCAGGGTATTGTCGAAGTCGAACATCCACAGTTGGGCTGGTGGATCGAGTTTCAAGACGGTATCGGAAACGCTCATTCTTCCTGCTTCTTCCGATCCCCTTTCCCTGACCAGGGAGAGGGTTGGGGGGAGGGGAGAGGGAATGAAGAGCAGACGGCACAATGCGGCAACTTCGAAATCTCAAGCATCCTTGGCCGCGACTCGCAGCCGGAGAATTCAATCAGGCGCGCCGATTGCGGTCCCACTTCGAGCAGACTCTTGATAGTCTCGGCCGTCGCAACCATCGCGACTAGTCCTCCGAACCCTCCGCGCTCTTCGATCGGCGCCAGCAGTGACTTGCCGGCGCATGCCAGGCATGGGGGCCGCGAACCGAGGATAGCTACCAGGTAAGGCTCACCCAACCGGGCTAGGATCACGCGCCGATAACCGGGGTTCCCATTAGTCCGGCGTGCCGTCTCGATGATTCGTTCAGTTCCGGCCAGTATCAGCAGCGTTTCATCGGATGCTGACCCCGATGCGGCGGTCTCGACGCGTACGTCGGGGTTGAGTTCCCTCATCTCTGACGCGACCTGGCCGATCGCTTCGCTACCGGCCGGAGAATCCAAACCGATACTTCCAACCCCGGCGCCAACCAGATAGTTGAGTGCCGGCGTGAGATCGTCGATCTCGGCCAGTACCGTGAGCCGCGCCGCCAGCAGGCGCTCCTGGCCGCGGCCTCCCACCTCCGGCAGAATTATCTGCCGGCTATAACGTTCGATTTGTGCGTCGGTAAGCAAGGTTCGGACTGTGCAAGGCGGTGCGGTGAGATTTATTCGATTACGTTCTTTTCGATTCGCTCGACCGTGACGCCACTTTGGCGCAGCCATTCCAGGCCGCGCTCGATTTGCTCGCTGGTACCTTCGAACTCGACTGCGACCAGCCCGATCTCATCCGAAACGCTGGCGCCACGGATATTGAACATGAGATCGAATTTCTTGACCAAATGGTAGAGCAGCGGCTCTTTGATGAGGTTGCGCGGATAGGTGAGATAATAGCGCTCGCGGCGCCGCCCGGTGTTCATCGTTCCAGGAACCCCTTAAGCTTGCTTTTATCCCAAGCCTTCCAGCCAATCCAAAGATTGGTCGACAGGTACTTGTCGCCGGAGTCCGGAAAGATCGTTACCACGCATCCTTCGCGCAGCTCACGGGCAACGCGCAACGCGGCGAGCATCGCGGCACCGGAGGACTGGCCCAGAAGCAACCCCTCCACCTGGCCGAGCGCGTAAACCATATCGTACGCGTCTTCAGTCGAAACCGCGATTTTCCGGTCGAGTTCGGCCTCGTGATAGATACCGGGCACGATCGAGGAGGCCATGTGCTTGAGCCCCTCCAGTCCATGCATCGGGTCGTCGGGCTCGGCACCAATCACCTGGATTGTCCGGCTGCGAGTCTTCAGGTAGCGCCCCGTTCCCATAATGGTGCCGCTGGTTCCCATCGAGGCGACGAAATGGGTCACCTCGCCGCGGGTTTGTCGCCAGATTTCCGGACCGGTGGTTTCGAAGTGCGCCAGCGGATTGGCCTCGTTGTTGTACTGGTCGGGCTTGAAGTAGCGCTCGGGATTTTCATGAATGATCTTGCGGCACAGCACGATGGCGCCGTCGGATCCTTCCAGTGGATCGGAATAGATGGTCTTGGCGCCAAAAGCCGCCAGCACCCGTTTGCGCTCGCGGCTGACGTTGGCGGCCATCACCAGTTCGACCGGATACCCAAGCGTCGCGCCAATCATCGCCAGCGCGATTCCGGTATTGCCCGAGGTGGAATCGATGATGGTCTTGCCGGGACATAGCGCGCCGCTGGCAAGGCCGATTTCGATCATCTTGCGGGCCGCGCGGTCCTTCACCGAGCCGCCGGGATTGAAAAACTCCAGCTTGGCAAGAATGCGCACGCCTGGAGGCAGCAGCCCGGCGGTCAGGCGGGTGATTTCCAGCAGCGGCGTGTTCCCGATCAGGTCGAGCACGCTGTCAGCGCGCCTGACCGGGACGGGCTCGCTGCTAACGTCCGCCGGCAATCGCTGGAACGATGGAAATGTCGTCGCCATCCTTGACCGAAGAGTTCAGTTGGTCGAGGAACCGGACGTCGTCACCGTTAACATAGATATTGACGAAACGGCGAATCTCGCCTTTTTCATCCAGCAACCGATCCCGCATCCCGGGATGGCGGCTCTCGAGATCATTGATAATGTCCTTAAGCGAGGCACCCGCGGCGGTTACTTCGCCGTTGCCGGCGGTGAATCTGCGCAGCGGAGTGGGGACGCGAACCCGAACTGGCATCTGGTTACATTACCTCCTTATCCTTATCAGCCTACGTTGAGGGCTGTCATTTACACAAGCGGCTTTCAGGTACACAAGCGGCTTTCAGGCCGCGCCGGCCATCGCCTGTTTGTCCTGCAGCCGCTCGAAGAGCTGGTCGAAGTCCTTCAAGCGGGCCTCGATCACGTACGGCTTTTCGACCGACTCGCTGACCGCTTCGAGGGTCTTGTAGCCGTTGCCGGTGATCGACACTACCACGCTTTCGTCGGGGTTGATCCGCCCCTGCTCGATGAGCTTGAGGGTCACCGCCAGAGTCGTGCCGCCGGCGGGTTCGGCGAAAATACCTTCGGTGCGCGCTAGCAGCTTGATAGCGTCGATGATCTCGGGGTCGGTGGCCATGTCGCCCCATCCGCCCGACTCGCGCACCGCGCCGAGCACGTAGTAGCCGTCGGCCGGATTGCCGATCGCGATCGACTTCGCGATCGTATTAGGCTTGACCGGGCTAATCAGGTCCGTGCCCTTGTGCAGGGCGTGAATTACCGGCGCGGAACCGGCCGCCTGGGCGGAATAAATCTTTGGGTCGGGACCTTTCACCAGGCCGATTTCCTTCAGTTCCTTGAAGGCCTTGGCGACCTTGGGCAGGATGGTGCCGCCGGCGGTGGGGATGACCACGTGTTGGGGCAATTTCCAACCCAACTGCTCGGCGATTTCAAAGCCAAAGGTCTTGGCGCCCTCGGTGTAATACGGACGCAGGTTGATATTGACGAAGGCCCAGCCATATTTGTCGGCGATTTCGCTGCACACCCGGTTGACGTCGTCGTAATTGCCCCGAATCGTGATTACCTTGGCGCCGTATATCGCGGAGCCGACGATTTTCCCTGACTCCACGCCCTCGGGCATGAAGATGAAGCATTTGAGCCCGGCCCGGGCCGCGTGCGAGGCGACCGCCGTCGCCAGGTTGCCGGTCGAGGCGCATGACACCGTGGTGAAGCCAAACTCGATCGCTTTGGTGATCGCGACCGAGACCACCCGGTCTTTGTAAGACAGCGTCGGATGATTGACCGTATCGTCCTTGATATAGAGGCGCTTGAGTCCAAGTTCGGCGCCCAGCCGCTTGGCGTGCAGCAGCGGCGTGAAGCCCGAAAAAGTTCCCACGTCGGGCTCCTTGTCGACCGGCAGCAGTTCCCAATAGCGCCACAGGTTGCGCGCGCGCGATTCAATGACCTTGTGGGTCAGAGCGCGGCGGATGCGCGCGTAATCATAGACGACTTCCAGCGGGCCAAAGCAGGTTTCGCATACGTGCAGCGGCTCGAGCGGGTACTCCTGGCCGCATTCACGGCACTTCAGAGCGGTGATGTAACTCATAGTTTTCCTTCGGTTATGGGACCTGAGCTTATGCCCGGGTCGAAATGGGCGCCCGGTTCGACGTAAGCGCCGCATCGGCATCCCGGTCGCGGACTTATATTGGTTACGCGAGTGCGTCCGGTCCGCGCGTCGTAGGTCAGGATTGCGCCGCACAAACGCGGCTGAGCGCCGCGGAAAAACAAACTGGCCTCGTCGGCCTGCATCGCGCCGATAATTCCAGCCACCGGTCCCAGGATGCCGGCTTCGCGGCAACTGGCGATTTCGTTTTCCGCCGGCGGAGCTTCAAACAAACAGCGCAGGCAGGCAGTCCGCCCCGGCAGCACGGTCATGGCTTGACCGAAAAACCCCAACACGCCGCCATACGCGAACGGCCGGCCCGCGGCCATACAGCTATCGTTGATTAGAAACTTGATCGCGGGATTATCAGTGCCGTCGATTACGAAATCATGCCGCGCGATCAGTTCGGTAGCATTATCATCTCCTAGCGCGGCCACAATCGGAGTTACTTCCAGGCCGGGAAACCGAGCCATCAGCCGCCAGGCCGCGACTTCCGCCTTGGATAATCCAACGTCATCGTTGCGGTAGATAACCTGACGCGCCAGGTTGGAGAGTTCGATTAGTTCAGGATCGATAAGGGTGATGTGACTGACGCCGCCTTGCGCCAGACGCACGGCGGTGGGAATTCCGAGCCCGCCGGCTCCCACAATCAGCACCTTTCCTTGAACAATTCCGCCCATGCCTTCAACCGAACCCAAACTGGTCCTATGGTCAGGGGCGCAATTGCGCGTCCATAACGGATTCGGATCACGCAATGATAAGGGAAGGGCTGTTACGCTCTCACCTTATCTGCCAAGGCCACCCCCGACCGGGGAAACCTTGCCGGAATTAGCACCAGCACCCTTAACGGGCCGGTTGCTGCGGCTTCATCGGGCCAGTCCCTCCGCCGCTCTCGATAAGGCAAATTCCGACTGTGCAACTAATCGTTATCCAAGCGTAACCGCCATGTCAACCAACCGCTCGGTCAGGAGGGTCATCCAGCCTGAATCTCCTTATCCTTCTCGGGAAAAGGTTGCGGATAAGCGGGAGTTATGGATTCCTGGGAGCTTGCTCCGCGAGCCAGGCGGGCCTATAGGGTAGCTGCAATCGGAGACTAAAAACAAAATTTCATTGAAATCTGACATCGTGAATCGAGGGAGAGGATGATCACCGACTGGATCTACAACAACCCGACATGGCTCTGGGGAACCGTTCTGGTCGCGCTCTCCACTGCGGTCTCGTGCGGCGGGCTTCTCGTCTTTCATCGATTGGTCCACGTGGACTTGCGCAGAGCTCACAACGATCTTGCCGGCTTCACGATTGCCGTCATCGGTGTGTTGTACGCGGTGCTGCTCGCCTTCATCGCTATCGCTACATGGGAATCATTTAGCAAGGCGTCTGATATCGTGGAGAACGAATCAGACTTTGCCGGCGGAATTTACCTCGACACCCAGGGCTTGCAACAGGCCAAGGGCCAGCCGATCCGCGATGCTGTATCGCGCTATGTCAGCGTTGTCATCAACGAGGAATGGCCGATCCAGCGCGCCGGCAAGACACCCGACCAGGGATGGAAACCGCTACGCGAGCTCAATACCGCGATCGCAACGATCCAACCCCAAAACCTTGGTGAAGCGGTGATCGAGGCCGAGCTGCTTAGGGCTTGGAACAAGCTCTATCAGACGCGTAGCAGCCGCCTCTCCGCGGTTCAGGGGCACGTTCCCGGCGTGGTCTGGTGGATCGTATTCTTCGGCGCGGCGATCACCACCGGCTATACCTATTTCTTCGGCTACCAACACTTCGGCATGCACATCGCGATGACCGCCACCCTCGCGGCCACGCTGGCGCTGGTCGTGGTGCTGATAATCGCGCTTGACTGGCCGTTCCGCGGCGAGCTAAGCGTCACTCCCGACCCCTTCATCATGACTCAACAATCATGGTCCGAGGTGCCTTTCCACAAGTAAGGCTGCGGCCGGTCGAGAATGGCAATTGCCGACGAAATATCTATGCAAATTCCGCCGAACAGGAGATCGCGATGAAACCTATTGACTGTGCGCAGCGCCCTCGAATAAACAGACTCCCGATTCACGCCGGCGTCTGGTTGCTGATGGCGGTTTGCTTCAACGTCTTGAATTGTGGTCAGGCCTTAGCCGCGAGCGCCAGCGCGATTAATCAGAATGCTTCACAAGCTCTGACTGGGCTTTATCAGGACACGCCTGGCGCCTTGGCCCTGGCTCAGAAATCGAAGGGTATTCTCGTGTTCCCAAGTATCGTGAAGGCCGGCTTTATCGTTGCCGGGCAGTACGGCGACGGAGTTTTGCGTATTCACGGCCGGCCGGCCGGCTATTATCGATCGGTCGCGGCCTCGGTTGGATATCAGGCGGGCGCGCAGTCGTTTGGATACGTGTTATTCTTTATGGATCACGCGTCGCTCAGATATCTTAACCGAACCGACGGTTGGGAGCTCGGTACCGGGCCAAGCCTGGTCGTTCTGGACAAAGGCTTTGGCAAGAACCTTTCCACGACGACACTGCAGAAGGGCGTTTACGCCTTTATCTTCAACCAGAAGGGACTGATGGCCGGGATCGGCATACAAGGGTCAAAGATTACGCGAATCTACCCCAATCCATAAACGCAGAGTACTGCGGTCAAGAACGTTGATACGAAGAAGAGTAACCGGCATGGAGTCCGGCGCTACGGAACAGAGACGGCCATTTGCTATTGCCGGGCCATCAGGATGTGCAGCAGCTCTTCGCGTGAGATGAGATGCTCCACTTCTGCCTTGGGGTCCGTCTCAATTACTACGAGCCGCACTGTCCCGGTAAACGCATTGTTTTCAGTGGGCACGTCCGGTGTCATCGGCGAGCCGCGCTTCATGCCCACGTCGGAGGTTTCATCGCCGGAGAAAATCATGGGTAAGGTTGCTCCAACCCGGCCCGAGCCCACGGCATTGCCGTCAATGTAGAGCGTGACGGTGCCGCCTTTTGCGAGCCCGCCTCCGTCGTATCCGAACTCCATTCGCACTTGGTGTTCGCCGCTCGGAAGTGATTGCGTTGAGGAGATTACGTACTTCTGTAAACCCGCAAAGTTGTAACAATACGTCAATTGTCCGTCTTTAACATAGAACATCCACCCGCCGGCGATCCCCCCTTGCGAAAGGATCACACCTTCGCAGGGCTTTCCCTCCGGAACGATCACCTGGGCCGTGATGGAGTGGCTCTTGTTCTTGATATTAATAAGCCCATTTTCGTTTAATCCGCCCATGCCTCTGGCAAGTATCTGTGAGGTGCCGCGCACCAGCACTGGACGTCCGGCCACATCGGAGTTGAAGCGCTCGGCGCCGCGATCGTCCATCGGCAAAACGTTATTGCGGGTCGCTTCGATGACCCACAAGCGTTGCAGATCATGAAGCTTTTCGGGCATCTGTTTCGACAGGTCATGGGCTTGCGTCCAATCTTTGTTGGTGTCGTACAATTCCCAAACGTCATCGTCGAACGGAGGCGTTTTTCCGGTCAGGATCCAGGGCGTACGATGGCGAGTCACGGCGGTCCAGCCCTTATGATAAATGCCGCGATTGCCGAACATCTCGAAGTACTGTGTCTCGTGCCGTTCCGCCGCTTTGGCATCGTCGAAGCTATAAAGCATACTCACGCCCTGTATCGGTACCTGTGCGACGCTGTTGACCATGTAAGGCTCGGGAAGCTGCGCCACTTCAAGGATCGTCGGCGTTACATCGATGACATGGTGGAACTGATGGCGCACCTCACCCTTGGCCTTGATGCCCTTGGGCCAATGAATGACTGTACCGTTGCGGGTTCCGCCCCAATGCGATGCGACTTGCTTGGTCCATTGATAGGGCGTGTCCATCGCGTGCGCCCAGCCGACGGCATAGTGATTATACGACTCCGGGCTGCCGAATTTGTCGACCCGCGCGCTCAGGAAGGCCGCGGTTTCCAACGCGTTGAGGCCGTTGAAGGCAATCACTTCATTGAAGCTACCCTGCAGGGTACCTTCGCCCGATGCTCCGTTGTCGCCGATAATGTAATAGATCAGTGTATCATCGAGCACTTGCAACTGTTCCAGCGCGTCGATGAGCCTTCCTATATGATGATCGGTGAAATCGAGGAATCCGGCGTAGACTTCCATCTGGCGCGCGAGCACGGCTTTCAACTCCGCGGGCTCGTCGTCCCATGCGGGAATCTCCGGATGACGTTTTGTCAGATCGCAGTCCTGAGGAATGACTCCGACCTTTTTCTGTCGCGCGAAGGTCTCTTCACGAAGCTGGTCCCAACCGTGATCGAACTTGCCTTTATATTTGTCAGCCCACTCTTTCGGAACGTGGTGCGGTGCGTGTGTTGCTCCCGGCGCGAAGTACATGAAAAAGGGCTTGGAAGCGGCCAGCAGCCGCTGCTGACGCACCCAATCGATTGCGCGATCGGTCATGTCGATCATGAAATGGTAGCCTTCTTCGGGGGTGGACGGAGGATCGACAATCCTGGTGCCTTCGTGGATCGATGGATACCACTGATTGGTCTCGCCCGCGACAAATCCGTAGAAATATTCGAATCCCGAACCCGTGGGCCAGCGATCGAACGGCCCTACGGGACTCGCCTCCCAGACTGGCACTTCGTGGCACTTGCCGAACTGCGCGGTGGAGTATCCGTTTAGCCGAAGAATCTCGGCGATCGGCGCCATCGAGTTGGGCCGGCGCGAATTGTAACCCGGCGCCGACGTTGCAATCTCCGTGATTCCACCCATTCCCACTGTGTGGTGATTGCGGCCACTCAGGAGCGCGGCGCGCGTGGGAGAGCACAGCGCCGTGGTGTGAAAACGCGTATACCGCAATCCGTTTGCCGCAAGCCGTTCAGCGGTCGGGGTCTGGCATGGTCCTCCAAAGGTACTCGACGCGCCGAAACCGACGTCATCGAGGAGCACGATCAGGACATTCGGCGCGCCCTGCGGGGGGTGCAACTCTTCGATCGGCGCAAACTTCGAGTCGGGATCCTTCGCGTCATAGGCCACAAACCCGGCATATGGCTGGTCGGGAATCGGTAGGACCTCGCGCTGAACCCGCTTCGCCCCGTTGTTGGAACCGCTCATCGTGCTTCTTCCTCCAGTCGAGTAAACTGAGGGCGCGGATGCGCCGTTAACGAATGATAGCGCGTTCCATTTCCACGGAAATTGGACTTTAGTCCTACAGGGCTTATGCTTGAAGGACATGCGAGAAGTTCCGTTTAGGTCAAGGTCGATACTCCTCTCGGCGCGCGAATCCGCGTCGCACTTGGGAGCAATCGCGGTGAAGTAACCCGCTGCGAAGGTATTCTTCGCAAGCCTACATTTTCTCGTTAGGAATCCTGATCGCGCTATTCAGGAATGACTGGCGGCAGATAGCGCCCATCGGCGTGTTCGGTAATTACGATGCCGCAATTGCGCGGGACGCGGACACCCTTCCAGCTCCCGGCGGCATGTGCCCATAGGGCGGAAATCACTCCACCATGGCTTACCACGACGACCTCGCCGCCGTGATGGAGCTGGGCCATCCGATCGAGCGCGCGGCCGGCGCGGACCCGCACGTCTTCGTAATTTTCGCCGCCCGCCGGACGCCATAGCCAGAACCGAATCCGATCCCAAGTCGGATCTTTGCGCGCGGTCTCCCACGGCTGTCCCATCATGAGTCCCATGTGTTGCTCGCGAATATCGGGTTCGACAGCCAGTTCGACCCCCAAGTGCGCCGCGATGATAGCGCCGGTTTGATGGGTCCGCACGAAGGGGCTCACCACGACCAAGTGCGGTTGATGATGCCGCGCAATCCATTCGGCCGCCGTCTGCGCCTGGCTGCGGCCCAGTTCCGTCAACGGCGCCAGATGGTTGGGGAATCGTCGGTCGCGATTACCCTCGCTCTCGCCGTGACGAACCAGAATGAAACGGGTCACCGGCAAAATCACGCCTCGCCGCCGCCAGCTTGCGGTCCCCGGATCAGTCTACCCGGCATCGCGCCCGTCGGCTCGCCATTCTGAAAGATAACCTCACCGCTCACGACGGTGTACCGATAGCCCTCAACGCGCTGCACTAGGCGGCGGCCGCCGGCGGGAAGGTCGTAGAACATCTCGGGCGCGTGCATATGCAGACCATCGAAGTCGATCAGATTGATGTCGGCTTTCAGGCCCGGCGCCAGCATCCCGCGATCCGCCAGACCGTAAAGCAGCGCGGTATCCCGCGTATGACGCTTGACCGCCAGCTCCAACGGCAAAAGCCCGCCGCGTTTGCGGTCGCGCACCCAATGCGTGAGCAGAAAGGTCGGCATCGTGGCGTCGCAAATCAGACCGCAATGAGCGCCGCCGTCGCCCTGGCCGAGAATCACCGCCGGGTCCAGCATCATCTCGCGATTGCTTTCCAAACTATAGTCCAAATAGGTAAACGGCATGTAGATAAGCTCGCGGCCGCCGCGTTCGAGCATGATATCGTAGGTCAGTTCCTGCGGTGTCTTGCCGGCGATCCTGGCGCGCTCGGTGATACTCATCTCCCGGCTTGGTTCGTAATCGGGCGGATCGCCGAGCTGAAAGTAGTTTTCAAAATTGGTAACCATCCACAGGGTTAATGCTTCTTTGACCGCCGGAGCATCGTTCAAAATCTGCGCCCGGATAGCGGGATCGCGCATCCTTGCCACGCGTTCCTCGAGTCCCAGTTTGGCCAGCGGGCGATACGCGCGATGCGTAATGAACGGATGCACCGAGGCCTCCAGTCCCATCAGCGCGGCCGCCGGACGCGCCGCGATTTGCGGCGCAAGATGGGCGCCGTTGGCGTTGGCTTCCGCCACCAGCCGCATCAATTGGCGCAACATCCCGGTCGTGGTGTTGCCGACCACCGCCCCGAAGGTGGCGGGACGCCCGGTTTCCCTCGACAGCCGCGCAATCCATTCCATCTCGGTCTCGTCGCCGATGAGATCGGAGACAATCTGGAACGCCCCATGTCCGGCTTCGCCCAAAGCGCGGCCGAGACCTAATAGTTCGGCTTGCGTGGCAAATGTACCGGGGACAAATTCCTTGCTTTTCGCGCGATGGGCCGCGGTGCGCGAGGTGCTGAGTCCCAGCGCGCCGGCGTTAAGCGCCTCGCGCACTACCGCCGCCATTCTGGCGATATCGCCGGAGGTCGCTTCCTTGTTGTGGATACCGCGCTCGCCCATCACATAGGCGCGCACCGCGCAATGCGGCACCTGGGTGCCGACGTCGATAGCGCGCCTGATCTTGCCCGATCGCATCGAGATATTCGGGAAATGATTCCCACTGCCAGTTGATTGACGTGGCGAGTGCCGCTCCGGGTATGTCTTCGACGGTCTCCATCATACCGATCAGGAATTCCTCGTAGCCGCGCGCCACGGGAGCGAATCCGACCCCGCAATTACCCATCACCACCGTGGTCACCCCGTGCCAGCTCGACGGACTGAGATACGGGTCCCAAAAGGTCTGGCCGTCGTAATGGGTATGGATGTCGACCCAGCCGGGAGTTACCAGCAAGCCGGCGGCATCGACTCGCGCCGGCCGGCCGCGGCCTTACCGCCCACGGCGACAATCTTACCGGCATCGATAGTCACGTCGCCGGTGTATCCAGGCTTCCCGCTGCCGTCGATTATCCTGCCGTTTCTAATGACTAGATACGTGCATCATCATCGCCCTTGATCCCCAAAAAGTGACATACATCTCTTGCCCCTTTTCCTGACAAGTGGGAGTAGCCTACGTTCCTAACCTCCCGTGAGTTACGGCGTCATCCGCCCGAGGTGCGCTACACGCTGCTGGCTGCCCCGCCGGGCCACTTTTGCCATGTCAGCCGATATCCACGTTGTTGCCGCCCGTGTTCAAGCTGACCCGGCCTGGTGCCGCGGTTGGAACTTTCTCATGGCGCGTCGCGCACGCCGGACGCGTCGTTGAAATACAACGAACCTGAGTTGGTGAACACGACTCGAACTCAGTGCCGTAGCCAAACCGCGAGTCGCGCTTTGACACCGGAAGTTGATAGACGAGCCAAAAAGGTCACTACCTACTCAGATAAGAGCCTCCAAACAGGAACACGCCAATCCCGCCAAGGTCGCGGTCTGCGGACTATTGGACGCATTGTCGCTGAAGCTCAGCGTGCCAATGGTTGGTAGCGCATGAGTGGCTCTGAAATTGACGTTGACCACACAGCTTTTGCCACGGCAAGCGTGCCAACGCAATGTTGCCGGTAATTCTGAAGAGGCTAGTGACAGTGACGCTGTTGATACTCAAAGCGGCATTGCCAGTGTTGACGAGGCGGAATTTCTGGGTCGTGCTGGTATTAAAGAAGGGGAGAGAAAACCCCGGACGAAGGCTGAACAATAGCTAGAACCAGCGGGGTCGGAGTTGGTGTTGGCGTTGGCGTAGCTGTAGGGGTCGGGGTCGGCGTTGGTGTGGCCGTCGGGGTTGAGCTCGGCGTAGCTGTCGGCGTCGGGGTTGGGGTCGGCACGTCGTAGTGGATCGTCCCCGTCGCCGGGCTGCCAGAGGCGCTGACCGCGTACAGGGTGTTGAGCAGCACCGAGACCGTGTTGCCGAATTATTCGCGACGATCAGGTCGGGCATGCCGTCGCCATTGATATCGGCCGCCGTCACCGCGGCCGGCGTCGCTGCCGGTGGCGAAGGTCTGCTGGGTGGCGAAGCTCGGCGTGGTGGCGCCCGGAGCGGTGGTGTTGAGCAGCACCGAGACCGTGTTGGCGCCGTCATTCGCGACGATCAGGTCGGGCTTGCCGTCGCCGTTGACATCGGCCGCCGTCACCGACACGGCGCGCTGCCGGTGGCGAAGGGCTGCTGGGTGGCGAAGCTGGGCGTGGTGGCGCCCGGCGCGGTGGTGTTGAGCAGCACCGAGACGGTGTTGTCGTCGAAATTCGCGACGATCAGGTCGGGCTTGCCGTCGCCGTTGACATCCGCCGCCGTCACCGAGAACGGCGCGGTGCCGGTGGCGAAGGGCTGCTGGGCGGCGAAGCTGGGCGTGGTGGCGCCCGGCGCGGTGGTGTTGAGCAGCACCGACACCGTGTTGCTGTCATTCGCGACGATCAGGTCGGGCTTGCCGTCGCCGTTGATATCGGCCGCCGTCACCGAGACCGGTCGGCTGCCGGTGGCGAAGGGCTGCTGGGTGGCGAAGCTCGGCGTGGTGGCGCCCGGCGTGGTGGTGTTGAGCAGCACCGAGACCGTGTTGTCGTCGTAATTCGCGACGATCAGGTCGGGCTTGCCGTCGCCGTTGATATCCGCCGTCGTCACCGAGCGCGGCCCGCTGCCGGTGGCGAAGGGCTGCTGGGCGGCGAAGCTGGGCGTGGTGGCGCCCGGGGCGGTGGTGTTGAGCAGCACCGAGACCGTGGTGTCGTTCTGATTCGCGACGATCAGGTCGGGCTTGCCGTCGCCGTTGAGGTCCGCCGCCGTCACCGAGAACGGCTCGCTGCCGGTGCCGAAGGTCTGCTGGGTGGCGAAGCTCGGCGTGGTGGCGCCCGGCGCGGTGGTGTTGAGCAGCACCGAGACCGTGTTGCTGTTGAGATTCGCGACGATCAGGTCGGGCTTGCCGTCGCCGTTGACGTCGGCCGTCGTCACCGAGAACGGCGTCGTTGCCGGTGGCGAAGGTCTGCTGGGTGGCGAAGCTCGGCGTGGTGGCGCCGGCGGCGGTGGTGTTGAGCAGCACCGAGACCGTGTCGTCGCCATCATTCGCCACGATCAGGTCGGGCTTGCCGTCGCCGTTGACATCCGCCGCCGTCACCGAGAACGGGACGGTGCCCGTGGCGAAGGTCTGCTGGGTGGCGAAGCTCGGCGTGGTGGCGCCCGGGGCAGTGGTGTTGAGCAGCACCGAGACCGTGTTGCCGCCGTGATTCGCCACGATCAGGTCGGGCTTGCCATCGCCGTTGATATCCGCCGCCGTCACCGAGGCCGGCGTGCGCCGGTGGCGAAGGTCTGCTGGGTGGCGAAGCTCGGCGTGGTGGCGCCCGGGGCGGTGGTGTTGAGCAGCACCGAAACCGTGTTGTCGCCGAAATTCGCGACGATCAGGTCGGGCTTGCCGTCGCCGTTGACGTCCGTCGCCGTCACCGAGCGCGGCGCGCTGCCGGTGGCGAAGGTCTGCTGGGTGGCGAAGCTCGGCGTGGTGGCGCCTGGGGCGGTGGTGTTGAGCAGCACCGAGACCGTGTTGCCGCCGATTCGCGACGATCAGGTCGGGCTTGCCGTCGCCGTTGACGTCAGCCGCCGTCACCGAGACCGGCTCGATGCCGGTGGCGAAGGTCTGCTGGGTGGCGAAGCTCGGCGTGGTGGCGCCCGGGAGGTGGTGTTGAGCAGCACCGAAACCGTGTTACTCGCGGAATTCGCGACGATCAGGTCGGGCTTGCCGTCGCCGTTGACGTCCGCCGCCGTCACCGAGAACGGCGTCGCTGCCGGTGGCGAAGGTCTGCTGGGTGGCGAAGGTGGGCGTGGTGGCGCCCGGGGCCGTGGTGTTGAGCAGCACCGAGACCGTGTTGCTGTTAAAATTCGCCACGATCAGGTCGGGCTTGCCGTCGCCGTTGAATCCGCCGTCGTCACTGAGAACCGGGATGGCCAGTGCCGAAGGTCTGATGGGTGGCGAAGCTCGCCGTGAAGCTCCCCCCGCGCCCCCGCCGCCCAGCAACAGCATCTGGAAGGTCTTGTCCGCCGGATTGCTGCTGCTGCCGGCGACCGTCACCGGAATCGTCGCGCTGGTGGTGCCGGCCGCAATCACCATCGACCCGCTGGCCGCCGTGTAGTCGGTGCCGGCGATCGCGGTGCCGTCCTGGGTCTGGTACTGGACGAACGCGTCGTAGCTGGTATCGGGTCCGCGCGAGATCGGAAAATCAAGCGTGGTTGACGAGTTGCTGGTCACCGTCGTACTGGCGTTGGAGATCGTCAGCGTGGTGGGATCGCCCCATACCGACAAGGCTACCAATACCAGCACCGCGCCCAAGCCCGCGCTAATCGACAATCGGGATAAATTGCGGCGTAACATCATTGGGCTGTTGTGCCAACGAAGTGAGTAGCGGTGGGCGCCACGCTACGGCAGGCTGCAATTGGATCTTTAGCGAGGCCTGGCATCAACTTATCCTCCGCTTCCTGTATGTCGAGCGTGGCAGTGTGGGCCCATAAACGTAGCGCGTGGTAGCGAGGTACCTGCTCACGGGCAGTTACCAACCGTGCCAACCCGGCCTTTGGAGCTTTGATGGCGGTAATAGCTCGGAAAGGCGTTGTTCGCCGAAACTGCATGAACGATAGGGCGCACGAATAGAGGAAATAATCGGCGAAGTCAAATTGGTTCGTTAAAGAGGAATGAGACGGACCGCTTGAACGAAGGGGCCCGGTTCAGGAAATGGCCGTTATCGCAGGGTAAACGTCACACAGCTGAAGTAATGGGTGGCGCTGCGTTGGAATA
>CAWGQB010000020.1:0-202489 GCA_963824565.1 uncultured Pseudomonadota bacterium
AGAACCATCACCCACGCCGATCGCGAGCCGGATTAACGCGCCCCAAGGCAGGCGGCCGACGCCGATCCGTACCACGCTGCGGCGTCGCGAACACTTATGGCGCGCAGTCAGCCTCGCCGCCTCGGCCGCGTTTCTGATTGTTCTGAGCGCAGGGATCATTTCAAGGTTTAATCTGCCGTCTCCGGAAGATCGAACGATGCACGATGTGGTTTCTAACCACATACGCTCGCTGATGGTTAGCCACCTGGCCGACGTGGTCTCCACCGACCAGCATACTGTCAAGCCCTGGTTCAACGGCAAGCTGGACTTTGCGCCGCAGGTGCAGGACTTTGCCGCCGACGGCTTTCCACTGATCGGCGGCAGGATAGACGTGGTGAGCGATCAGCCCGTGGCAGCGTTGGTTTATCGGCGCAACAAACACTACATCAATTTGTTTGTGTGGCCCTCCACCACCGTGTCAGCGCCCGAAGTAGCTGCCAGCCAGCGCGGGTACAATGTCATCCACTGGACAGAATCGGGAATGAACTATTGGGCAATCTCCGATGTGAACCGCGGCGCTCTGGAAGACTTCGTTAAGCTCACCCGCTCCGGCCGCTAAATTTAGATGAGATCGTGAGTTGGAGAGCGGGTCCAGCGCACGGACCACGATGCGCGGAGCAGTCTCGCGGTTTCTGCCGGCGACTTGGTGCCGAACTAGTCGTTTTCGCCAACGCCGTCATGGACGGCGGTTCCAGAATTCACCGCGGGTCGGGAATAAATCCTCGCCGGTCCCAGTATACAACATAGACAACGTCGCAGCGACGGTGAGAAAGGACGGACTCGACAATGATGGATCTCTTCGCACCAACCCATTTGTTAATCCTGCTGGCAATCATTTTGGTGCTGTTCGGTCCGAGCAAGCTCGGTGATGTCGGAGGCACGCTAGGCAGGTCTATCCGTGACTTCAAGAAGGCTATGAATGAGGCGGAGAATCCCAATCCGCGGTAGCCGGCCGCGGCTGAAGCCAAGCCCCTGGAGCCCAAAGCGGAGATCTTTTCCAGTGACTGCAATTGAAGATTGCAGGAAGCACTCATCCGGACAGGCAGGTAATGGAGGATGCGACAGCAGGGATTTCCGCAGGTGTATCCATGAATGATTGCGATCGGGAAAACGGCCAAAGCAGTCGCAAGGCCTGCCGTGTGTTGATACTGGGGGGCGGGTTGGGATCGCCACGGGTTGAGCCACTTCACCGAGCAACCGCGTATCCTGCGCCAACTCAAATAACCTCACAGGCATATGTATTCGGTGCAGTTTGACGACGGCAGCACTGCGTTCCTCTTCCCATACGAAATAGTCGTCGAATAGTGCAGCTCAATGTTTCTTCAGCGGCCAATCAGAGTGTCCTACAAAAGCGCCGCTTGGGGCACACCATCGATTTCCGAAATCCAGGGTCAGCAGTGAGATCGTCAGTGAATGCAACCGGTAAGGATGCAACCGGTAAGGTGGGCTCAAAGATGCGGACTTACAAAGACAAGCCATTGTTGATCGCACTCGCCGTGATGGCGGCATTCGCTGGGATCAATACAGTGGATATCTCTCGTCTCCCCAAACGTCGTCGTTGACGCACGGGTGAGTGGACTTATCGAAAAGGCGCCTTTCCTGGAGGGGTCAGTTGTTCACCAAAGCGACCTCCTGTTCAAGATTGACCCGCGCCCTTTTCAAGCCGATCTCGACAATAAGAAGCGGTGCCCAGGCCAAGGCGACAGCGGATAAAACGAAGGCTGACTTTGAACGTTCGATCCTGCTCCTTAAGGATCAAGTGATCGCGCAAGCGGATTATGACGCTAACATAGCCTCTTACCTGGAGGCGGCGGCATCGCTGAAGGCGGCCGAGGCGGCCCTGAAATTAGGATCCTTGATGCCGGCCCTCCCCCGGCTGCCGAATGTTACGGAGTGTGTTTCCAGGCCTTCGCTGGACAGTTGAGAAACATCCGCGCCACCGTCGTAATCACCGTCTCGTCTGTCAGTGGATGGAGGTCCTCTCCCATTTCCACTTGCTGGGTCGGGAGAAAGAACCACAGCGCTCTGATCAGGCACTGCGCAGGCGCAAGCGCATTGCGGCGTCTTAAGGTTCCGCGGTTCATCCCGCGGTCGAGATAATCGGCGAGTGACTGGTAGCCGGGCGGAGCTATCTCCTCTGCGAACAACTTGCCGTTTTCAACGCTGCTCTGAAATTCGCGGCTAATTACGCGCGCCAGTTCTTTGCGCTGCTGCAACAGCCGCCAGATTTCAGCGATCAGGGTGGGAATTCCGAGCGCCGGCGGCGTGTCTCCCAGTGCGGCCATCATCTCCGGCAACTCGGGCAGCAGCGCATAACGCTCGAGGAGGCTATGCGGGAAAGAGCTATTGGTCGGAAAGTATAAATAAGGTGACGCTTTCGATAGACCAGCCGTCGACATGGTACCCTCGCATGTATTACTCAAATCGTGTTGCTGTGGCATCATCGTTCCATTTCCTTATGCGCACGTTTAGTTACATCAATTGCAAAGACTTCGAAGCGTCCGGAAGGAGCGCCGGCTTTTTTGAAGATGGAGCGCTTCAGCGGCTGTTGGTCCAATACGCGGGAAACTTCATCGAAAGAGTCCATCACGATTAGCAGCGCCGCAACGATCAACTGGAGCCAACTTTTGATTGACCGTAATACGGCCGCGAATTCCCGCCCTGCCATCGCCATAATCCGTTGCCGCGCGCGGCTGCGAAGGAGCTCTTCTTGAAAATGGTTCGCGGTCCATCTGGGGAAGCCCGTCAGAGGCATGGTCAGGCCCGATTAGGTCAATCGCGCGTTAAGTCGCACTGCGATCGTTAGCGCAGTCTAAGCGGGTCCCCTGCTGTGTTCTCGTACACGATTATTCATTTAACTATCCTCCAAATTGCGAATGAGGAGCTCAAGAAGCCCACTTAATTCCTTCACCTGCTCCGGCGTGAACGTCTTTTCGAACAGAGACCTGTTGCAACCGACCTTTTGTGGGTGGAGCTTGCGAAACAGCTCAACGCCTTTCGCGCTGAGTCGAACCCGCACGCTGCGCCGGTCGTCGGGCGATGGGATTCGCTTGACCAGTCCTCGGGCTTCGAGCCGGTCCAGTATCCCGGTGATGCCACCCTTTGTGATCAAGGTTCCATCCGCTATTTCCGAACAGGTGAGGCTCCCGCCCTCGGCCTGGGCAAGCGCGCCAAGCACGTCCATCTGTGCCAGCGTAAGATCGTAGGATTGGCACGGACGCTCCAAGTGATTGACGAAAAGAAAACCGGCCTTCACCAACGCCCGCGCGGCGTCAACGTACGGTTGGTCATCGGGTTCCGTCATTTGTGCCGCGAGCGACAGTTGGCTGGAGCGATTGGATTGTTCTGGCGACATGGTAACCTCCTCATGCGATAGTCATGCCATAAATAATTCATCACTAAACTAAAGTAAATAGGCCCGGGCGCCCTGTCGAGTGCTTCGCATTTCGCGATGCAGCCCGCCCCTTTCGCATGTTTCGAAATCGTGCGTGCGCAAAAGGCCCTAGTCCGGCGAGGCCTAACGCGGCGTCCAGCAACACCAAGCTTCCTCTATTCGCCCGGAATTCTTAGGGCTGGCAGAACAGACGCTGACTTGTCGCCCGTATAGCTGCACAGGCAAAGGGCAGGCGGGGCATCTTTCTACTTGCTTGACTGCTAATACGGTACCTGCTTAATATAGTACGGTATTTACTGAATTAATGACGAGGCGGGATAAACAAAGAGCGTGACCTGCATCGTCCTCGCAGCGGGCTCGTGACTGCGGCAGCGAGCAAATGTGCAGCCAGGGGATTGGCGGGCGCTCGCACCGGCGCGGCGACACGATGCTCCAGAATACTGCCAGACGGCCTGGAGACAATCAGATGGCAAGCGAGACGCAAAGCAGTCGATCTGCCTCACCTGGAACCGGCGAGCCTGCACCCAGCGTCCGGTCCGCCTTCCTCGAGGGGGTGTTTCGCAAAGAGGGCGACTACTGGACCGTAGGCCACGGCGGAGAAGCCTTTCGGCTAAAGGACACTAAGGGATTCGGGTACCTCGCGCATCTGCTGCGTCATCCGGCAGCCGAATTCCACGTACTCGATCTCGTGGGGATTGTAAGCCCGCGCGAGAAGGACGAAACCAGTCAGCCGTTGGGGGGCTTACCGCAGGGCAATGAGGATCGTGAAAAGGCAGGAATCAGTATAACCAGGCTGGGTGACGCGGGCGAGATGCTCGACGAGCGGGCCAAGTTCGCTTATCGACACCGGCTTTCAGAACTGCACGAAGAATGGGAAGAAGCTCAGAAACTTGGAAACGCCAAGCGCGTTGAGCAGATGGAACAGGAAATCGATGCGCTGACCGGAGAGCTCGCTCGAGCCGTGGGACTCGGGGGACGTAATCGCCGGGCGGCGTCAGCTTCGGAACGAGCCCGGCAGAGTGTCACCAAGGCGGTCAAGGCGGTAATCCAAAAGGTCGCGCAGAGCGATGCCGCACTGGGGGATATCTTGTCGCGGTGCATCAAGACCGGCAACTTCTGCTCCTACCGGCCCGACCCCGATTTCCCGATTGCGTGGGAATTCGCCGCAGCGACTATCGGGCCAGCGCAACAGCCCACCGCAATTAGCTCTTGCGCTCCAGCGCGCGTCGATCATCCACAGGCCGCGCCGGCGGTGCTGGAAGTTGCTCCGTTTTCGCTCGCGGAACGGACGGCGTTTGTGGGGCGGGAAATCGAGCGTGGCGCGATTCGCGCGGCCATCGACCGCGCGAACAACGGCTACGGGTCGCTGGTCATCCTTGAGGGCGGACCCGGCGTGGGCAAGACGCGCCTGGCGATGGAGATGTCGCAATATGCGTCGCGCGTCGGCTTTCAATGCGCCGTCGGACGCTGCTACGAAACAGATGATCCTTGTCACTATATTCCTTTCGTCGAAATGCTCGAAAGCGGCCTCGCTCACGCGGCTAGCCTGGATGATTACCGTCGACGGCTGGGCGACAACGTGGCGGAGCTGGCGCAGATGGCCCCGAGTCTGCGGCGGATTTTTCCGGATATTCCGCAACCGCTGGAACTTCCGCCGGCGCAGCAGCGCCGCTCTATTTTGCAAAGCGTTGCCGAGGTGCTGGCGCGCGAAGCCCGAATCTGTCCGCAGTTACTTGTCGTTGACGACCTTCACTGGGCCGACGAATCGACCCTGACCCTTTTGAATCATCTGGCCAATCGCGTCGGCCAGCTTCGCGTAGTAATCATTGTCACATCTCGCGACGGACATACGCAGAGCAATCGGGCCTTGGTCAGAACTTTTGAAGAGCTGATTCGGCTAGGTATCCGTCCGCTAAAGCTGGATGCGCTGTCCAGGGGTGCCATCGCGCAGATGTTACATGGCCTAAGCCGGCGCCAGGCTCCGGAAAGTCTGGTGAACCTCATCTTTGAGGAAAGCCAAGGCTATCCATTCTTCGTCGAGGAGGTGTACCGGCACCTGGTGAAAGGGGGAAAGATCTTTGATAGGGCCGGCGAGTTCCGCACTGAAATTGAGATCGATGAAATCGACGTTCCGGAAAACGTCCGGTTGATCATCGGCCGCCAACTGGAGCGGCTCGACCAGAATCAAACCCGCGTGCTGGCAACGGCCGCGGTGATCGGACGCAGTTTCAGCTTTCAACTTCTGACTGCGACGAGCCAGGTCGACGTTGACGAGCTTTTCACCGTCATCGAGAAGGCCCAGCAGATAGGAATAATCGCACCGAGCTCCGAGGGACTCGAGAAGCCTTTCACCTTCACCCATGAACTTGCGCGCCAGACCCTACTGGCAGGCATCTCGGCGCCACGCCGACAACGATTGCACGCCGGCGTCGCCGACGCGATCGCGCGGCTCGATCCCGGTACTGTCAACGAGCGCGCCGGCGAGATCGCCGACCATCTCCTGAAAGCCGGATCGTTCGCTGACCATCAAAAGATCGATCTCCTTGGTACCCGGTCGATAGTAAATCCGCCATCTATTGGCTCGACTGCTAATATGCGAGTTGCTGAATAAGTACACAGTAAACACTGAATTGAGGAGGTGGGGATGAACAAAGAGCGTGACCTGCAACGCACTCGCGACCGGCTGATGGCCGCTGCAGCGAGCGAATTTGCGGCCAAGGGCCTGGCGGGCGCGCGCACGAGTGCGATCGCCCGGCGCGCGGGAGTTGACGAGAAGATGATTTTCTATTGCTTCAAGTCCAAGGAGGGCCTTTACCGCGAGGTCCTCGGGCAGTCGCTGAGCGCAAAAGTGGACCTGGTTGAATCAGACCCCCGCGATACTTTTACCAATGCTCTGATCAATGGCTTTGGTTCCGCCCGCGCCAATGTGAGCGGGTTACGAATGTGGCAGTGGGAAGCGCTCGGCGGCGGCAGGCGCAGACTCGTGGCAGAAGAAGAGCGCCGCAAACTGATTCAAGCGGAGGTTGCACGTTTGCGCCGCGCCAAGGCGCGCGGCGAGCTACCGGCCGACGTCGACGAGGATATGTTGTTGTTGGTCAGCTTCGCGTTGCGGATTTTCCCGCTCGCGCTGCCTCAACTTACTTGGCTGGTCACCGGACTGGACCCAATCGACCCGGAATTCCGGTGCCGGTGGATTCGTTGCCTGCAATCGGTCGGCGGACGCATCGAGGGCCGGGATTCGAGCCAGGACGGATCCAAGGCCCGCGCACAAACTCGTTCCCGGGCGCAGGTCGTTGAATAATGAATGCATTTGCCCGGCATTGGCGAGATATTCAAGGTATTTGCGAGCGTCATAACCAATGGTATGTCAGCGCTGTGATCGCGGTGGTTCTGGTCGGCGGGGCGACCATACCGCTCCTCTCCGGCTGCATGGTGGGACCCGATTACCGATCGCCGATCATGAACCTGCCGGCGCGATGGGCCGACTCTGATGAACGCCCGCAGCCGCAGGCGCAGCCAGGGCCGGCGATTGAACTCGCCCGCTGGTGGCAATCGCTTAATGATGAGCGGCTCGATGAACTGATCGAACAGGCGCTGGTCTCCAATCTCGACGATAAAATCGCGCTTAGCCGCATCCGCGAGGAGAGGGCTTACCTGGTGATCAGCAAAGCCGGGCTGTTTCCAACGCTTGACCTTGGCGGCTCGTACAATCGCCAACGGTACAGCGCCAATACACCCTTCGGGTTCTTTCCCCGACTGCTTCCAAGAGATGAGAACATCTATGAAGCCGGGTTCGACGCGAGCTGGGAAATCGATGTGTTCGGGGGCATCCGGCGCGGTGTGCAAGCGGCAAATGCCGAGCTCGCAGCGTCGGTCGAGAACGAACGCGACGTACGCGTAACGCTGCTCGCCGAGGTCGCCTATAACTATGTTGCAATCAGAGCGCTCCAGCGGCGCATCCTGATAGCTCAAGCGAACTTGCGCAATCAAGGCAACTCGTTGACGCTCACCCAGGAACGCTTTCAGATGGGCTATGCCCCGGAGCTCGACGTCTCCCAGGCAAAGTCGCTGCTGGCCAGCACTCAATCGCAAGTCCCGATGCTGGAAAATGAACAGGAGCAAGCGATCCACCGCCTGGGAGTACTACTTGGCCGCGAGCCCGACGCGTTCGAGGCCGAGCTCTCAGACGTAGCTCCGATTCCTGGCGCCGGAGACCCCGACGCCATCGCGGTGCGAATACCCGCCGGTTTGCCCTCCGACTTGCTGCGCAGGCGGCCGGACATTCGTGGCGCCGAGCGCGAAATCGCGGCCGCCACCGCCCGCGTCGGTGTTGCTACCGCGGATCTGTTTCCCGAAGTTCTCGATTACGGGAACTACCGGGCTCGAGTCCATCAGCGCCAGTGATTTTTTCTTCGGCACGAGCCGGATGTGGACGGTTGGTCCTTCGATGACGTGGCGAATTTTCGAAGCCGGCCGGATTCGCGCCACCATCGCAGCGCGCAACGAGCAAGAGGAGCAGGCGCTCTACAGCTACCGCAAGACCGTGCTCTGTGCGCTCGCGGAGGTCGAAGATGCGCTGGTCGCCTATGGCAAGGAACGGACGCGGCACGAGGCTCTCTTGACTTCAGCACACGCATTCGCGCAAACCGCACTGCTCGCACGGGAACGTTATGAAGAAGGCTACTCGAGCTATCTAAATGTGCTCGAAGCCCAGCGCTCGCTTTATACGGCCCAGGATGCGGTGGCGCAGAGCGATCAACTATTGGTCGAGGACTTGATCGCGCTTTATAAGGCGCTGGGCGGCGGGTGGCAAACCGCTGCGGTGCCCAGCGCGGCGTTCAATGAGGGAGTTTCGACGACGACCAAGGCGGGCGGTTGATCACTCCGACCACAGGCCGGAGAGAAGTACATATTCCGGAGGTGCAGTACCGTGGAGACCGAAGCCCCATCCCCTCAAAAAGAGACTCACGATCAGCCGCAGATTCTGAATGATTCTCGAGCTGAAGCATCGCAAGTCGGTCTTGACCAGGAATACCACCGTCAACGAGCGGATCAACCACCGCAAAGGTCCCCGGCCAGCATATTTTCCCGCCGCCAGCTAACCAGAATGGCCGCGGTGGTTGTGATCCTGATCGGCGGGATCCTCGCGGTGCCGGTGTGGAATTACCTGTCTTCTTACGAGGACACCGACGATGCTCAAGTCGACGGTCATATCGCCGCGGTCAGTTCGCGGATCGATGGCACTATCAAGCGCGTCTACGTAATCAACACTGAGACAGTTGACAAGGGACAGATTTTGGCCGATATCGACCCGCGCGACTATCAGGTCGCGGTCGACAACGCACGCGCAAATCTTGTCCAGGCCAAGGCCCAGGTCGAATCTGCCAGAGCCGACTACGAAAACGCGCTTAGCAAAGTTAGTGAAGATGAAGCGAGCAGAGCCAAAGCTGAATATGACGTTCCGCGGCTGCAGATTCTCGCGGCTGAGGGTGCCGCACGACGCGAGGATTATCAGGAAAGCCTCCGCTTAGCCAAGGTTGCCGTGGCGATCGTCGCCGCGGATCATGCGGCGGCTGATGTCGCGCTTAAGAACATCGCTTCCAGGCAAGCCGCGGTGCTGGCCGCCCAGGCCGTGCTCGATCAGGCGCTGCTCAATCTCAGCTATACGCAGATTACCGCTCCGATGAGCGGCGTGATCGGCAAGAAGACCGTCGAACCGGGACAGCGCGTACAACCGGGTGAGGAATTGATGGCGGTGGTTCCCCAGGACGACGTCTGGGTCACTGCCAACTTCAAGGAAACCCAAATCCGCAAGATGCATCCCGGCCAATCAGTCGAAATCTATGTTGACGCCTTGGGCCGCACTTACCATGGTTACATCTTTGGGCTCGGGGCTGGTTCGGGTGAGATCTTCAGCCTGATTCCGCCCGAGAACGCGACCGGCAATTATGTCAAAGTTGTCCAGCGGATTCCGGTTCGTATCGCCTTCGATCCGGGACAAAACGGCGACCATCGTCTGGAACCTGGTATGTCAGTCGAGCCGACGGTGTGGCTGAAATGAGCGCTGCACCGGCAGCCGGTTCCACCAGCCAAGTGGCGCCCGCCCGTACGTATCCAGTCAATGCATGGGCAATCGCTTTCACGGTGACAATCGCAACCTTCATGGAAGCGCTCGACACCAGCGTAGCGAACGTGGCGTTACCCCATATCGCCGGCAACCTGTCGGCCAGTACCGACGAGGCCACCTGGGTATTGACCTCGTACCTCGTTTCGAACGCCATAATCCTGCCTCTTGCAGCATGGCTATCGCAGGTTGTGGGGCGGAAGAGATTTTACATGAGCTGCGTGGCGCTGTTCACGGTCAGTTCGTTCCTTTGCGGTTTGGCTCCGAGTCTGGGTGCGCTGATCTTCTTTCGCATATTGCAGGGAGCTGGTGGCGGCGGGCTTCAGCCCAGCGAACAGGCGATTCTCGCCGATACTTTCCCGCCGGAGAAGCTCGGGATGTCGTTCGCTATCTATGGGATGGCCGTGGTCCTGGCACCATCGATTGGACCTACGCTGGGCGGCTGGATCACCGACAACTACAGTTGGCGGTGGGTCTTTTACATCAATGTTCCAGTCGGAATCATCTCCCTGCTGCTTACCAGCCACTTCGTCAGAGATCCGGATTATCTAACGGAGCATCTCGCCCGGCGAAAACCGGGCCATCTCAGGCCTTCCATAGATTACATCGGCATCGGCCTGATCACGCTCGCGATCGGCTGCATGCAGGTGGTGCTGGACAAAGGCCAGGAGGATGACTGGTTCGCCTCCCACTTCATCACCGCGCTGTCCTTAGTCTCGGTCATCTCACTGGTGGCATTGCTCATATGGGAGCTCAGGCAAAAGAACCCGGTCATCGAGCTGCGCCTGTTCAAGAATTCCAACTTTGCGGCCGCCAGCCTGATGATGTTCGTGCTCGGCGTGGCAATCTACGTGGCTACCACGCTGTTGCCGTTGTTCGTACAAAACCTGGCCGGATACAGCGCCGAATTAGCCGGTCTCGCGCTGTCTCCAGGGGGCCTGGCGGTCATGATGATGATGCCAATCGTTGGGCAGTTGTCGGCTCATATTCAAGCCCGCTGGCTGGCCGCGATCGGCTTTCTGATTACCGGAACGGCAATAATCCACATGACTCAGATCGATCTGCAGGCCAATTTCAACACCTATATGCTCGACTACGTCTACCAACGTTTGGGCGTTGCGTTCCTGTTCATTCCGATCAACACCCTGGCCTACCTCGACGTTCCGCCTGGGAAAAACAATCAAATTTCGAGCATGATAAACCTGTTCCGCAATGTTGGCGCCAGTGTCGGCGTCTCCATGGTAGCCACCCTGACCCAGCGGCGAGCCCAAATACATCAGGACACGCTCAGCATGCATGTCACTCGCTTCGATCCCGCCTACCGGGACAGGCTCTCAGGACTGACGAATCAACTGATGCATGCCGGTATGAGCACCCCGGATGCGGCTCGGCAGGCGATCGGCAGGATATACACAAACGTCCAAATCCAGGCGAGTACAGAAGCGTACCTCGATACGCTCAAGATAATCGGCATAATGTGCCTGTGCATGCCGCCCTTGATGCTGCTTCTCAAAAAAAACGACCCGCGCGCAAAAAGGGCGATGGCTCACTGATTGTCGGGACGTGCCCGGCTGCACAGCTTTGTGAAGCGACTATTCACGCCTGCTATGTGGATGCCTGAGCACTCCAAGGAACTGTGATGAAGCTACTTGGAATATTGGGAGCGATTCTTGTGATTGCCGGAGTTCTGGGTCTGGCCCAACCGATTCTGTCCAGCGCTCAGATCGGGCCAGCGGTCAAGCTGGACAAGGATCACCCTCTTACCTATGTGGAACAGTGTGTCGGTGGTCTGGGAATAGTCATTGGCTTCGTTCTTATTGGTCTGGACATTTCCCGCCACGAATAGTTCTGTTTCACTCGCTAACCCATTCCGAGGTATTCAGAGATTAAGGTATTCACAGATTAAGAAGGATGCGAAAAGCGATGGTTAGAACACTTTAAACCGGCGTGGTTCAGTCCTCGGCTCTTTTCGTAAATCTCAATCGCGCGTAGCTTTGGACCTTGACGCGAGGGCCGCAATTCTTACCGAAGGTGCAAGTTTGTGTTGATGGCATCAAGTTCGCAGTATCTGGCCGGCAATCGTGCCTGTAACAAACCAGGGCAAGTTTCCCAACAGTGGAGAGGAGGCGCTCATATGCTTCACAAGGCATTCCGGCCGGGCGCTAAATTCCCCGAGTATGTTTCAGCCCGCCAACCAATCGGTTCAAGGTTACTGGTATATGTTCTCGAATTAACTCTGGTTATGGGATTTCTTATCCCGCTCTTGTCGTCGGTCGCGCACGGTGCGACCGACGATGCGATGACGCTTGTCAAGGATACGGTCAAGAACGTGCTCGGAGTGGTCCGGGACCATCGGACGTCGGAGGAGATGCGCCGGCAACGGCTGATCCAGTTGGTTGCCGGAGAGATTGACTTTACCGATATGGCCCGCTCGACGATGGGCTACCATTGGCGGCAACTCACAGCAGAGCAGCGCGAACGGTTTGTTCCGCTGTTTGCCGCCTTTATGGAAGACGCCTTTGTAGCCAAGATCGAGAGCTACTCGGGACAGAAGATCGAGTTTCTGGGCGAGACTCATGAAGGTTCCGACTTTTCGCAGGTGAACACTCAGATTACCCAGCCGGACAGTAGCGAGCCGACTCGCATCAACTACCGCCTCAGAAAAGAAAACGGGGAATGGAAGGTTTACGACGTAACCGTCGAAGACATCAGCATCATGGCCAACTATCGAAATCAGTTCAATCGGGTAATTAACAATCAAGGCGTAGATGTCCTGATGGACGAGATGCAGAACAAACAACGGCAGCTCACTGCCTCGCTCACTCCCTAAAAACAGTCCCGGCGATGCGCCGCCGGTAGGGTAACGGACCGGCCGACAGAAGGGCGGGTAACGACTGCCGTTGTTGGATAGGTTGGCTTGGGCTCAATGGAGGCTCTCTAACTCAAACACGGGGGAGGCATAACGATGAAGAAACGGACCTATACAGTCTTGCTGGCCCTAACGCTGGCCGCGGCCGCAACGGCGCACGCCCAGCAATTCGACCGCAATGCTTATAATGAGATGGTTGATTCCTCGGCGCCCGACACGATTTTGCCGGGCACGAGGATCACGCGGCAAAACTGGATCCAGTACCGCCGTTTTATGCCGACCTGGTTGCAAGTGGCGTTTAGCGGCAACCTCCATTTTCATATCGGTGATACGCCCGAGTACGTGATCCAGGTTGGGCCGATCGGTAACTATCCGATGCCCAAGTCGATGCGCCAGGATAGCGAGAAATACGCAGGCCAGACACAATTAGTGCCCGACCCGCAGACGGGGGGCTTTACCTGGTCGGGCTACCAGACCGGAGTTCCGTTTCCCAATCCCGCCGAACCCAACAAGGCGGCCAAGATCATGTACGACGCCTGGGCCGGGTATTATCAGCCATTCCTGACTCATCTGTTGAGTCATGACTGGCTGACGGACAGTTTCGGCAACGTGACACCCGAAGACACGGACGACAGTTTCTACCGACTGATGCACATCAGTGATCCGCCTTATCCGACTGCCGTTCCCGACGCGGACGGCAACATCAATGCCAATCGCTTCGTCGAGCTCACTCCCGAGCAGGCCCGTTACACGACTTCCTTGGAGCTGGTCTCCGACGACCCCGCCAGGCTGACCGAGGAGTACGTGTTTCTGCCCAGTCTCCGCCGTTCGCTACGGTTGTCCAGCGCGTCGCGCTGCACCCCGATCCTGGGCACTGACTACCTGGCGGACGACAGCGATTGGAAGCCTGCCTATTTCAAACCGGAGTTCTACGGCGAAAAGAAGCTGTTGCTTGCGGTGGCCGATCCCGACAACGCCTACACCCAGGAATCGCGGCTTAACTATGTCGGCGGCGACTATAAGTCCGGTGCCGCGTTTCCCGGATGGCCAAAACCCGATCACGTTCATTGGGAAGTGCGCGACACCTACGTCATCAACATGAAGCCACTACCAGCGCTGGGTGAAGGCTACTGCTATTCGGAACGCATCCTCTACGTCGATAAACAAATGATGTATCCATACATGTTGGAGAACTACGACCGCAACGAAAAGATTTACCATATCTCATGGACCATCGGCTCCCCGCTCACGGTACGTGGCGAGCAGGTGATGGTGGCCAAGGCTTTCGCGTTCTCAATGGGCATGGATATGCAGAATAATCACGCATCTCCGGACATCGGGTATGACCTAAAACTGGACAAGGAAGCCCCGGGTGAATACCTGGAACAGGGAATCTATAGTCCCGGTGGCCTGGACCGCGTGATGCAATAGCAATGGATGTTCAGAATCAACCCGTGACGTGGAACAATGATTCGCCGGTGCAGATTGATAACGACATGCCCGCCGAGGCTCGCGACCTGGTGAAAGCAACCCGTGGGGCACTGGCTCGCGTGATGAGATAGGACATTTGCGATGGGATACGTGTCCGAAGGCTCTAAAACCGAAAGCGCTGGGGATTGCCCGGGTCTTTGCGAGATTGTCTTCTAGCCGGCGCAAAACGGCGTTTGACATATAAATCAAATAAGCAGGTCACCAACTTGGGAGGGACCATGAAAGCAATTGCTTTGAAAATTGGAACGCCGCTGGCGATTATGTTCTTAACCGCCCTAACGGCATCCACCGCGCTCGGGCAGCAGTTCGCCACCGACACTTTCAATCGCGCAGCCTATGACACGATCGCGCCGGCCGATTCCACCGAAAGCATCCCTGACGGGACACACATCACGGCCCAGAACTGGCACCAATATGAGAAGTTCATGTCGCTGCCTCTTAGGGCATTCTACAGCGGCCGGTACTTCTGGCACATCGACCAGCCTTCCGACTTCTATATCGAGGTCGGCCCGACGCAGCCACTGATGCCGCCGCTGGAATATCGGCGAGATTCCGAGAAATACAACCAGTCCGCCAGACTTGTACCGGTCAAAGAAGGCGCGTACACGGTCGAGGGTTATGTTGCGGGCCAGCCTTTCCCCAAGGTGAGTGAGCCGAACATGGCGGAAAAGATCCTTTACAACGCCTACTATGCATACGCGCCGTCCGTATTGTGGAACTCCTGGGGCCTATACCAGGTAGACCATTACCTCAACATCGCGCAGTCGATGAGCCAGATTGTGTACTTCAACCTGGCGCACAATAGCGACTCCGGCTACCCGCGGTCCAATCCCGCCGCCCCCGGATATTTCTACAGCGAATGGGTCCAGCAACTGGTGCCCGAGCAGTCCAAGTATACAACCTCCTTGATTTTGCTGCCCGACGACCCTTCCCGCGGCCAGGAAATATACGTGTTTCTTCCTTCCCTGCGCCGCTCGGTGCGGCTTTCCGCCTCGGCCCGATGCGCCCCACTTAACGGGACGGACTGGGCCAATGACGACTCAAAGGATGGGATGAACCGCATCCCGACGCTGTTCAAGCCTGATCTGATCGGCGAGAAAAAGATTCTGGCGCTGGTGCACGAAGATGGCATCCTGCGCAGCGATCCGAAGAACTTCTACACCGGCCATTCGGCACCCTTCCACAAGGCAGTGACAGGCAAGTGGGAACTGCGCGACGTTTGGATAATCGATGCGGTGCCGGTTCCCTCGCTGGCTGGTAGCTACTGCTACTCGCACAATATCTTCTACATCGACAAGGACTTGTATGCGGTTTTGCAGAACGAATATTACGACCGCTCGGGAAAATTGTGGAAGGTTCAGTTTACCAATCGGACCCAGGATCCTGTGCATGGCTTTAGCGAGGACCGAATTACAATTCCCGCCGGCGACGAAACGGTCTGGATCTACGACCTTCAGAACGCGCACCTGAGCTATTCGTATCCGAGAGGGAACACTAAGGTCGATAAAGACGTTCCGGCGCAATTCCAGGACGTCTCGATCTATGCGATGCCGAGCGGCTTGAGCCAGATCATGCGCTGAATATACACCCCGATTTGCCACCTGGGCGGGCGGCGGCTCTGTTTGCCCGCCGCACGCCAGGGGTAATTCCGCCCCGAAATCCGGAGCCGGTATGGTCTTCACTGAGAGGGCAAAATGAATTTCAGGCTAATAAGCAGCCCGGAAGGGAATCGTCCAGCAAGTGCCCCAGTTCCTTCCGGCCGCCCGCGTGAAGATGGAGCTGCCGTCTAACCTCTCGACCACGCATCACAATCAATTGCCATACGTCGGGGAAATGCGCGGGTCGGATGAAGGAGGAGCCGACGATGGATTGGGCTTCGGAGAAATACCCATGGTTGTCCATCTTGCTTGGTTTGGCACTACTGTTCGTCTGGGGCGTTGTGTCTCTTGCGCACGCTTACGCTCGGGGTCTGGCGAAGGTGAACGATTCTTTCACCCAGGGTTTCATAGTCGAGGAGCGGCTCGGCGCCATGCTCGAGGCTCTAACTCACCTCAGCGTCGATCAGGAGGCGTTTTTGTCCACCGGAGACGAGCGTTTCCAGGACGGTGTAATCGAGAGCGCCCAAACCCTCGAGCTTGACATGTACATGCTGCACCTGGCCTGCGGCATAAAATTGCAGCCTCCTCTCCTGAACAGCCTGTCCCGGTCAATCGATCTGGTCCTGGGTTCGGTGGCCGATTCAGATGACATCAGGGACGTGCGCGGTAGAATCGCCGCGGTCACTTTCTTCGAATCCCAGGAGGCGGCGATCTCCGTGGCAAAATCGCAGGCCGATCAGTTGATAATCGACATCACCGCGTGCCTCTCCGATCGAGTTCGGAGCGCGCACGGTACCAGCGTTTTGTTCGAGGCCCTCCACTACGGTGCGCCGGTCGGGACCATGCTCGTCCACAGGCAACCTTGCCCGCGGTGAGTTGACTGCGGGAGGCGTTCGCTTAAGGACTCATCCTGAACTGATCTCTGGACGCGCCAAGCACAGAATGCCGCTTCTGGTATTTGCCCGGCTTCACAAATTGGGGCTCAGTCGATGACAGCTTGGCCCCTGTGCGAAGGCTTGCTCGGACGCGGGCGTAGCTCATCCATCGTTGACGCGGGTGATGGGTAGCGCGAAGCTGGCCCCGAACGGCTGCGGAACGGGAAAGAACAAAACGCAGACCATAAAGGGCGAGCAGTGGGAAAACGACGCGATTTGAATCGAAGCCGGGAGAAACTCATGGCCGCTGCTCTCAAAGAGTTCGCCGCAAAGGGCTTTACGGGAGCGCGAACCGGTGTGATCGCACGCCGATCGGGCGTCAATGAGCGAATGATCTTTTACTGCTTCGGCTCCAAGGAGGGGCTGTATCGAGCCGTGCTTGCGGCAAATTTGGCCGATCGCGCAAAACTGATGGAGTCGACCCCGGAGGACGACTTCACAACCGCTCTGGTCAAGGGCTTTGCGGCGAGCTGTGCCGACAGTGACGTTGCTCGCATGTGGCAGTGGGAGGCGCTTCACGGCGGCAGGCGTAAGTTGATGGCGGAAGAGGAACGGCAGGCGTTCTTCCAGACCCAAGTCGCTCGCCTGCGGCGAGCCAAGCTTCATGGGGCCTTACCTCCCGAAGCAGACGAACAGGCACTGCTGCTCGTCAGCATGGCCTTGCGTGTGTTCCCCCAACTCCTGCCCCAAGCTATCAAACTCGTTACCGGTTTGGACCCGATCGATCCCAAGTTCCGGCGCCAATGGATCGCTTGCCTGGAATGGGTAGGCGGTCGGCTTCAGGCACCAGCCACCTCGAGTACTACCGACCATCGAATCGAGGGGCAAAATCCACGCGAGTCAGGCGTACCGCAGATGAAGACGCGCTGACAGACTGCCGATACAGATAAGGGGCGGGAAAAGTGGCGTCCGGCCTGATGCCTGAGCGAACAGGACCGCGATAGCAAGGGCGCATCGCAAGCGAATGACCGCCGTGATCATCCTGATCAGGGCGGTCATGATCATGACGGCGGTGGGATGCATGGTCGGGCCCAACTACAAGACCCTTGTCATTACCGAACGGCGGGCATTGCTTCGATCGATCTCTTCATGGTGCCGACCGCGTTTTTGAAATTGCTCCATGTACTGGTGATCCTGGGCCATGAGCGCTCATCCGAGCGCCGAATGGTTCGCCCGACAGGTGACAGAGGCTTTGCCCCGGGATGAAGCTCCACGGTACCTGAACCGCGACCGCGACGGGGCATTCGGTCCAGCATATATGCGGCGCATTCATGCGATTGGAATCTACGATCGTACGACCGCCGCTCGGTCACCCTGTCGTTTTTGATTTGCGGTGAAAAACTCCGGGCTGCCGACCTCTGCCACCGCTGTGCGATGCCTGCGGCTCGGCGGCGTGTCCGCTCAGTATATCCCGCCCCTGCGAACGGGGGACTCCACGTAGCTGCCCGACCGAACGCGCTCGAGCAACGAGCGGAGGTTTACGTCCAGATTGCCCCGTACTCTTCGGCCGTTTGCAGATCCACTCCAGTGGCGCCGTTCTTACGCGTGCGTCGCTACGCCTCGCGCAGCCAACCACGAGACCGCCAAGCTCAACCTGTACTGTGACCTCAGTGGTGAGGGTGAGGAGGTGCACGCTGTCACCGAGTTCTTTCCCTGGCGAGAAAACCGCAGGTGAGCATCGCACCTCAGGACCTCGGTTTCAGTCTAGGATCTTGGTCCAACGCCAAGCGTAAGCCAGGTCAGTCGACGCTGGTCGAACGCCAGCTTACTTTCGATTGGCTGAATGGTTGCGCTAGCGGGTTTCGCTCGCTCGCAGAGGTCCCGAATCAAGGATATGCGATCCGTTTTGTCTTTAAAGTAGCGTTCCGAGGAGTCTCCCAATGGATAAACCTGTTGTTTTGATCACCGGAGCCCTCACGGGCATTGGACGAGCCACCGCCCTTGCCTTCGCGAAAGAAGGTGCGCGCATCGCCCTCTCCGGCCGGCGCCTCGAAGCCGGTCAAACATTACTCGCTGAGCTGCGCGAGACAGGCGTTGAAGCGGAGTTTTGGCGTGCCGATGTTCGCCATGAAGACGATGTCCGGGACCTCGTCGATAAAACCGTCGCGCGCTTCGGACGCCTCGATGTGGCCGTCAACAACGCCGGCACTGAGGGCAAGCCAGGTCCGGTAACTGAACAATCCGCCGAGAACTACGCCGCCACCTTCGATACCAACGTTCTCGGCACACTTCTATGCATGAAGCATGAACTGCGCGTGATGCTGCCCCGACGTCACGGCAGCATCGTAAATGTCTCGTCCACCTATGGCCACTTGGGCGCCGCGGGAGCGTCACTCTATGCGGCTAGTAAGCACGCGGTCGAGGGGCTCACGAGATCGGTCGTACTTGAGACCGCTGAATTCGGTGTGCGCGTCAATGTCGTTGCTCCAGGACCGATCGATACGGCGATGCTGACCCGCTTTACCGGGAGTGCCGAACGTAAAGCCAGCCTGGTGGCGGGAGTGCCGCTCCAACGGATGGGGAAGCCCGACGAGATTGCCCAGATGATCGTGTTTCTCGCGTCCGAGAAAGCATCCTTCAGCACCGGTGCGACCTTCGCCGCCGATGGCGGCAAAACGGCGCGATAGGGATGTTCGGCCTTCGCTCCACGAACGCGTGAAGAAGAACACCCAGGAAGAATATTCACGAGGCAACGTGATGGCTCGCGGAAATATTTGTCATGTCGCGCTTCCGGTTAGCGACCTAGAGCGTCCGTCAGCAGGCAGGCGCCACATTAAAGGAACGAGGTAATTGACCTCCAAGGAACTCACTATGAATACCCGAGTTGTTTTGATCACAGGCGCCCTCACGGGCATTGGACGAGCCACCGCGCTGGCCTTCGCGAAAGAGGGAGCTCGGATCGTCATCGCGGGTCGACGCGACGAGGCGGGCCAGAAATTGGCCGCCGAACTGCGCCAGATCGGCGCTGAAGCAGAGTATTGGCGTACTGACGTGCGCCACGAGGACGACGTACGAAGCCTGGTCGATAAGACGATGGAGCGTTTCGGTCGTCTGGATATCGCCGTCAATAACGCGGCTACCGAGGGGCCGCGCGGTCTCGTAACTGAACAGACAGCAGAGAGCTACGCGGCCACATTCGACACCAATGTGCTGGGCGTGTTGTTGAGCATGAAGCACGAATTGCGCGCGATGCTGCCGCAAGGCAGCGGAAGCATAGTCAATGTTTCATCGGCCTACGGAAGCATCGGCGCTCCGGGCGCATCTGTTTACGTCGGAAGCAAACATGCGGTGGAAGGAATAACCAAGTCCGCCGCTCTGGAGGTCGCAGAGACCGGCGTTCGGGTAAACGTAGTGGCTCCCGGCACTACGGATACCGGTATGCTCACGCGCTTCACCAATACAGATGAAAATAAGGCGGCACTCGTCTCCACCGTGCCGCTGAAACGTCTCGCAACGCCAGAGGAGATCGCTCATGTGATCGTCTTTGTAGCCTCCGCAAACGCCTCATACATGACCGGTGCCTCCATCCCGGTAGATGGAGGAATGCTGGCCGACTAAGAGTCTGGCGCAACAAAGGCGAGCGCCCCGCAACGATCGCTTTCAGAGCCGCGGGAAAGCAGCTGAGACACCACCACCAACATTAGAACGAGGTCCCTGGCCAAGGACAACGCGTGATGTTCCGCAAGCGAACCGGCTTTCGACATCGGCGGCTCACTTCAGCAGCTACGATGTTAACCAGCACACGCTTCCGCTCGTGCTTGCTACTTCTGCTTGCTGCGCAGGTAGTGACGCTGCGCTTTGGCCCGATTGCCACAGGCCTGCATCGAGCACCAGCGGCGGCTGCCGTTCTTGCTGTCATCCATGAACAGCCAGCCGCATTGAAGATTCAAACAATGCCGCAACCGCCCCACTTCCGGACTCACGATCAGGTCGCCCGCCGACCACAGCACAGGAGCGAGCAGGCCCGCCACGCTGAGTGCGTCGCGATCGATGCGCCATCCGAAAGTCTTCTCGCGATGCGCCAGCACACGGCGTTCGGGTGCGCGATCAAGCGCCGCGTTAATCGCGGCCACGTCGCGCGCCTCCGGCGTTTTGCCGTCAGCCATCGCAAAGCAGATTCGATAGATGGTCTCGCGCAGAGCGATCGCGTCGTTAAGGATAGCGGCCGCATCGGGGGCGTGTTTTTCGGACCATTGCAAAGTGCGCTCCGCTGCCTCGCGTCCGAGCATCGCGTTCGTGTCGCACCAATGCACCATCTCCGCGAAATCGTGGAGGGTTTCGACCGGCTCGCTGCCGCGCCAGTAGCGCGTGTTGGCGAAGTCGATGCAGAGGTCGCGCCGGGGCGCTACGATGGTGCTCGAGATCTTGCTGGTACGATTCATTCCACTCACATTCTAACCACCAAACTGGTTGACATCAAACTGTCACTGCGTTATCTATCTAACCATCATGCTGGTTAGACACATTCCCCAGGAGGAAACGACCATGTTGAGTCACGTATCGATTGGCGTAAAGGATCTGGCGAAGGCGCGCAGTTTCTATGACGCGGCGCTCAAGCCGCTGCGCAACAAGTGTGTGGCCGAGGGCTCGGGATATCTCTATTACGGCACCAAAAGTCCGGAGTTCGGGATCCTGGCAGTGAGGCATCCGGTGCCGGCCAACCCCGAATCAGGACTGCACTTCTGCTTCGAGGGGCCGAAGCGCGCTGATGTCGACGCGTTCCACGCCGCCGCGCTCAAACACGGCGGCAAGGACAATGGCAAGCCGGGCCTGCGCGCCGACTATGGCGAGAACTATTACGCGGCTTTCGTCGTCGATCCAGAAGGCTACCGCCTGGAGGCTTACACCAGCGCGAAGTAGCTCTACCAAGTTGGGGCGACGCCAAGCGTCGCCCCAACTTGTTGCACATCGTATTTGGCGAGTGCGCGGTCAAATGACTGAAAATGGCATCAGCAGTTAAGCGGGGTCCTATATGTCACGCGTCGTAGAGTTTGCAGAGGCCGGAGGGCCTGAGGTTTTGAGGTTTAAGAATGTCGATGTTCCCGAAGCGGGACCCGGACAAGTCCGCATTCGGGTGAAAGCCATCGGCTTGAATCGCGCCGAGTCGATGTGGCGCCACAATGAGTACATCGAGCCGGTCAAGTTCCCCGCTCGGCTTGGTTATGAAGCTGTGGGCACCGTCGATTCGGTCGGTCGGGATGTCACCACGATAGCCGTTGGCGATGAGGTCAATGTGATCCCGTCGTTCTCGATGAATCAATACGGGATGTATGGTGAGGTCGTGCTCGCGCCTATTCACGCCGTGATTAAGCATCCAAAAGGGCTGTCCCCCGTCGAAGCCGCGTCGATTTGGATGATGTTTGTTACCGCTTATGGCGCACTGATCGTGGATGCGAAGATTACCTCACAAAACGCCGTGGTGATTCCGGGCGCATCGAGCAGCGTAGGGCTTGCAGCAATCCAGATCACCAATTCGGTCGGTGCGAAGTCGATCGCGCTCACTCGCACCAGTGCCAAGCGCCAGTATCTCACAGATGGCGGCGCCAAGTATGTCATCGCGACCGAGGAAGAGGATTTGGTGAAAGCGATCAACGAAATTACAGGGGGACAGAGAGCACGTGTTGTGTTCGACCCGGTCGGCGGACCGACGCTGCCGAAGCTTATCAAAGCGATGTCATTCCAGGGACTCCTTTATCTTTACGGTGCGCTCAGCGATCAAGCCACGACCGTTGCCCCGCTCGATCTCATCGCAAAGAGCTTGACGATAAAAGGGTACAACATCGGGACCACCAGCGGTGATCCTCGACACCAGAAAGCGGCGGTGGATTTTGTACTCAATGGTCTGGAAAAAGGCACGCTGAAGCCCGTCATCGATAGAGTGTTTCCATTCGACCAGATTGTCGAGGCACACCGCTATCTCGAAGCGAGCGGGCAGTTCGGAAAGATCGTCGTCACGATTTGATCCGGCGAGCGCGGCTATAGCCGATGGGAGAGATTCAGCTATGCCTCCAAATGGCGAGTACGAGCCGAGCCCGATAGACCGAGTCCGAGAACAGGTCGAACTGTATGAAGCGACCAACGGCGTAGAGGGTGGCACACTGAACGGCAGGCGGGTCATAGTGCTGACCTGCAGGGGGGCGAAGTCCGGCAAGCTTCGCAAGATGCCTCTGATGAGGATCGAGCACAACGGCACTTACGCCGTGGTTGCTTCCAACGCCGGTGCTCCTCACCATCCCTTCTGGTACCGCAACGTCGCCGCCAATCCGCTGGTCGAGTTGCAGGATGGCGCGCTCAAGCAAAAGATGCGGGCCCGCGAAGTCTTCGGCAGAGAAAAGGACGAGTGGTGGAGGCGGGCGGACGCCGCCTATTCGATGTTCCCTGCCTACCGAGCTCGTGCAGCTGATGCAGGCCGTGAGATCCCGGTGCTCGTGCTCGAACCTCTATAGATCGCGCTTCCAGCGCCTTGAGGCGGCACGGTCTCCGCGTGCCGTCAGGAGATGAGCACGATTCAGCTCTACAGAATGTGGCGGCCGATATCCAGAGCCTGGACGGAAAGATTGTAGTGAACTGCGCGCAATGGCAGGGCTTGGCCGACTTCCAGGCCACGCGGAGGAATTCCGACGCGGAGTCACATATTCGGCCGTCGCGGCGCTGGCGCAATTCGAATCAGTCGTCGGCGAAGTCGTCAATGCTATCGAAGCTGGACCCAGGGAGATTGATTGAAATGCAAATGAGAGTGGACAGCAAGCGGTTTGGTCCGTGGGCGCTCATCACCGGTGCCTCGTCCGGTATCGGTCGCGAATTCGCGCGCCAGATCGCCGCCTCGCAGATCAACGTTGTGCTTGTCGCGCGCCGGCAAACCTTGCTCGACGCGCTCGGCGCCGAGCTCTCACGGGATTTCGGGGTGAAGCATCGCATCGTCGTTGCAGATCTCTCCGACGAGGGATTCATGGCCGGATTGGCCGACGCGACTCGCGATCTCGACATAGGTCTCGTTATCTCGAACGCGGGCAGCGCCAATCCGGGAAGGTTTACAGACAAGGATCGCGAAGAGCTCGCCATCACCCTGCGATTGAACGCGCTTGCCCATGCCGAACTAGCATTACATTTCGGCCGCAAGCTTGCCGAGCGCGGGAGCGGCGGCCTTCTGTTCGTCGGAGCCATGGGTGCCGACACGGGCGCGCCGTTCATGGCGCATGACGGCGCCGCCAAGGCTTATGTCCAGAGCCTTGGCTTGGCGCTCCACGAAGAGTTCAAGCCGCGCGGGGTCTATGTGACTGTGCTGCCGCCGGGGCTCACCGACACTCCGGTGCTCGCCAAGTTCGGACTCAATCCCAAGACCATGTCGTTCAAGCCGATGAAGGTCGATCAGAGCGTCGCAGAAGGCCTAAACGGGCTTGCCGCCAATAGGGCGATCATCATTCCCGGCTGGATGAATCGGATCATGCGAGCGATCCTTCCCGCCACCATGACTCGATCTATGATGATGAAGATGCTCGAGAAGATGCCAGCGATTGCGAACCCAAGGCCCCGGCTCGGGAGGCAGTAACGCTGCTAAAGAGGAGCCAATCGATGGTTTCATGGGGCGAGAGGAACGCTGCCTGATGATGGAGCGAAAAAACGGTACCGAAGCCAGGAAACAAAAAGAGGAGTAGCCAAATGGTCGATCTCTGTTACTGGCCCATTACCGAACGGATCTTCGTCAATGTGATCCGGTGCGGACACCTCGGCGCGAAAAGCGGCGTCGTTTCACGGCGTGTTCAAGCATCCTCTCGAACCAAGATCACCTGAAATGACAAAGATAATTGACGAAATGAACAAGGCGCTTGTCCTTGAAGCTTTCAAGACGCTTTTCAACAAGCGGGACTACAAGGCCGCCGAGTGGTTTTGGTCGGCCAACTATATTCCGCATAGTGCACACATCGCGACCGGACGTGAGGGCCTCTTCAATCTCATCAAAAGCGCGCCGCCATTATCGAGCAACGGACCGCACGTTCTACTGGCGCTTAGGCGCCGCCGGATGCTGCTCCGCAACACGTCTCGATCGGGCCCAATTCAGTTCCACTGAGGAGCTTGGCTCTTAACTCTGAATCAGAAGGGAAAGTCTCAAATCACAAATGAAAACGGAAGGAGCCACGGCAGTGAGCGACAGCACCAAGCCATTAGCCCCAAAGAAATATTTCGAAATCAAAGGCAGGCGCATGGCCTGCATCGATGAGGTCAAGGCCCACCGATTGTCTTTCAGCACGGCAATCCCGCCTCCTCTTATCTGTGGCGCAACGTGATGCCGGCTTGCCGCGGTCTCGCCGTTTAGTCGCGTGCGATCTGATAGGCATGGGTGACTCGGACAAGCTGCCCGATTCCGGTCCCGATCGTTACACCTACGCCGAGCAGCGGGATTTTCTTTTTGCCTTTTGGGAAGAACTCAAACTGGGTGACGACGTCATCTTCGTTCTTCATGACTGGGGCTCCGTGCTCGGTTTCGATTGGGCGAATCAGCATCGCGATCGCGTCCAGGGACTCGCCTATATGGAAGCCATCGTGATGCCGATGGCGTGGAGCGATTTTCCAGAACGGGCCCGCGCCACGTTCCGCGCATTTCGCTCTCCCGCCGGCGACGATATGATTTTGCGCGACAACGCCTTCGTGGAACGAGTGTTGCCTGGCAGCATGATCCGCCGCCTTTCCAGTGCCGAAATGGATCAATATCGCTGGCCCTTCCTTAACCCAGGAGAGGATCGCCGGCCGACGCTAGCGTGGCCGCGCCAGATTCCGCTCGACGGTGAGCCGGCTGACGTGGTGAAGATTGTCAACGACTACGGTCAATGGCTCGCGCATAGCCAGGTGCCGAAACTATATTTCCACACGGAGCCTGGCGCTCTCGACCATGGCCGCCAGCGTGAGTTTTGCCGCACTTGGCCGAATCAAACGGAAGTCACAGTGAAGGGCATACATTTCGTCCAGGAAGACAGTCCGGCTGAGATAGCCTCGGCCCTTGCCAATTTCGCGCGGACCCTTCGCGGGTTATAGCTGGGAAAGCCGACGCGATCATAGCTTCCGGAATGGCGTGCTTGCCAGGAGTTTTGATCTCAAATCGTTCCAATTGGCCGATTCGCGGACTAAATTCACCCTCAAAGGACGGGAAATCACGTAGCCAGATTGCCGATTTTTCGGCTAATGTCGATCTGTCAGCAGCCGGTCCTGCCAAGTTGCGTCGATTTAAAGGGTTTTTGCTGGCGCGTTCATTGCTCAAACCTCGGTTAAGTTCATTTGAGGGCGTGGTGGAGGCGTTCGAAGCGGCCGTCGGGAAGCTGGATATGGCCGAATTCGACGAAGCACTCGGGGCCGCGCGAACTTTCAGCGACGCGGAGCGCGCGGTTCACGCCGGTCTGGGCAAAACGGGCTGATGATGTGTGTGAAGCTGAAGCATGGGGCGAGATCTTGATTCGAAAGTCGACAGCCTCATTCGAGAAATGAGCGGCCAACTGATTAAGTAGGCGGGAAGGAGGAGGCTCGTTGTGGGAAAAAGTAATACCTCGGTAGCCGTGATCGGAGCGGGCGATTACATAGGAGCTGCTATCGCGAAGAGGTTTGCCGGCGAGGGCTTTACCATTTTCGCGGGACGCCGTAACGGCGATAAGCTCACGCCCTTGGTCCAGGAAATCGAGGCCGCTGGCGGGCGGGTCTTTGCCCGATCGCTCGACGCCCGCAAGGAAGATCAAATCAACACCTTTTTGCAGGATGCAGAGCGAGAAGCGCCGCTAGACGTCTGCATCTTCAACGTCGGCGCAAATGTCAATTATCCGCTGGTCGAAACGATCGAGCGGGTTTTTCGCAAGGTCTGGGAGATGGCCTGTTACGCAGGTTTTCTCGCCGGTCGCGAAGCAGCGCGGCTGATGCTGCCGCGAGGACGCGGCTGCATTTTCTTCACCAGTGCAACAGCCAGCCTGCGCGGCGGTGTTGGATACGCCGCTTTTGCCAGCGCCAAGTTTGGCCTGCGCGCAGTGGCCCAGAGCGCGGCGCGCGAGCTCGGACCAAAAAACCTTCACGTCGCGCATCTGGTCATTGATGCCGGCGTCGATACGGCGTGAGTACGCGATCGGATGCGCGAGCGTGAAGGCGACGCTGCGCTGGAAAGTTTGCCGCCTGGCCGTCTGATGAGACCTGAGGCGGTGGCGGACGCCTATTGGCAGTTGTATCAGCAACCACCCGACGCGTGGACGTTTGAACAGGAGATTCGCCTTTTGCGGAGAAATGGTGAAAATACATGGTCAAGGTAGAGTTTCATTTCGACTTCGGGAGCCCCAATGCCTACCTCAGCCATCTTGTTATTCCCGAAATCGAGAAGCGAACCGCCGCCAAGTTCGGGTACGTGCCAATCCTGCTCGGTGGCGTGTTCAAGATGACAAACAATCGCTCGCCCGCCGAGACTCTTAAAGGTGTCCGGAACAAGCCCGAATACCAGCGCCTCGAAACCCAACGGTTTATGCATCGTTACGGAATCACGCGCTTCGAGGCAAATCCTTTCTTTCCGGTGAACACTCTCATGATGATGCGCGGCGCAATTGCCAGTCGCTCACTTGGCGTGTCGGAGCGTTACGTTGACGAGATGTTTCGCAACATGTGGGCGGACCCAAGAAAATGGACGATCCGGCCGTCTTTCGAACTGCACTGATGGAAGCCGGCTTCGACGCGACGCGATTGATCGAATCTGATCGAGATCCGCGAGGTGAAGGACGAATTAATCAAGACTACGGAACGGTCTGTGGAATGCGGGACCTTCGGCTCGCCCACGTTCTATGTCGGTGACGAGATCTTCTTTGGGAAGGATCGGCTGCGCGATGTCGAAGAAATGATCGGGTCTTTGCGGCGAGGAAACAATAGTGTGGCATGATCTGACGCTATTCGGATTGGGGAACCAGTCGCACGATGCGTGCGCATTGGATCTTACTCGAACCCGGTCTGGATTACGAAATCGAATTTCTCCAAAGCCGAGGCTGACAGCCCAATGGAGCAAACCATGCCAGGACCATTCGACGGTGTGCGAGTTATAGACCTGACCACGATGGTGGCGGGCCCGGTCGCAGCTATGGTGCTGGCAGACCAGGGCGCGGATGTAATCAAAGTAGAGTCGCCGGCCGGCGATCTGATGCGGCGCTTCGCGTTCGGGCGCAACGGCCTCTCCGCATCCTTTCTCTCCTGCAACCGCAACAAACGATCCCTGGCGATCGATTTGAAGTCGGTAGAAGGTCCTCGGGCCGTCAGCAAGCTCATCGCTACAGCAGACGTTCTGATGCACAACTTTCGCCCTGGCGCCGCCGAAGCCATCGGGCTCGGAGAGGATGCGGTTCGCGCGATTCGTCCGGACATCATCTACGTATCGATAAGCGGATTTGGCGAAAGCGGACCGTACTCAAAACAGCGAGCGTACGATCCGGTGATTCAGGCGCTGAGCGGCCTGGCCGAAATCCAGCGCGACCGCGATACCGGACGCCCTCGAATGGTTCGCACGATAATCGCTGATTATACTACCGCTTTGACGGCAGCACAGGCGATTGGGGCCGCGCTGTTTGCCAGGCAGCGCTCAGGAATCGGACAGCATGTGCGGCTCGCGATGCTCGACGCGATGATTTCGTATCTCTGGCCCGAGGCGATGCCGAGCTTGACTTTCGTTGGTGACGAGCAGGACCCATCTGACGGCGAAGTTGGCCCGGATCTCATCTTCGCTACGCAGGATCGTTACATCACCGCGGGCGCGCTCTCGGATGAGGAATGGGCAGGTATGTGCCGCGCGCTGAATCGTGAAGATTTGATTGCTGATTCCCGGTTCAAAACGCCACGCGATAGAGCAATTAATGCGGTGCAACGACGAGAAATAATGACCGCAGAAATCGAAAAGTGGACTGCGAACGAAATACTCCCGCGGCTGTTGGCGAACGATGTGCCCTCGGCTCCGGTCGTCAGCCGGTTCGAGCTCTTGGGTGATCCCCAAGTTCGGGAGAACGAGATTCTCGAGGAACACGAGAACGCGCGGTTCGGAAAGATTCGCCAGCCGCGCCCGGCGGCTCGTTTTGATCGCACTCCAGCGACAATCCGGACGCTCGCTCCGATGCTGGGCGAAGACAACGAGACAATTTTGAGCGAACTAGGCTACAGCCTGGATGAGGTCGAGCGGCTGAGGCGGGATCGGATTCTCTACTCTCAAGCACTCAGGAAGGAATCATGAGTAAGACCGCACCAGTGGTTGTCGTAACCGGAGCCGGTCCCGGAACCGGCGCATCGATCACGCGTCGCTTCGCATCTGGCGGATACAAGGTAGCTATGCTCGCGCGCACGCGTGAGCGCCTCTCTGCCTTGGAGCAAGAGGTTACAAACACGAAGGGCTACCCGTGCGATGTGACTGACGAAGGCCAGCTTGATCGTACGATCGAGGCAATCTGCCGCGAACTCGGTACGCCGACGGTCCTCATCCACAATGCCGTGGGCGGCGCTTTCGGCAATTTTATGGAAATTGATCCCCAGGTGCTCAATCGGAATTTTCAGGTCAATACGATGGCGCTGCTGTATCTCGCACGGCGACTGGCTCCCGCAATGGTGGCAGCGGGACGAGGAGCAATCGTCGCCAGCGGCAACACCTCGGCACTTCGGGGCAAAGCCAACTTCGCAGGGTTTGCGCCGACCAAGGCCGCGCAACGGATTCTCGCCGAGTCGATGGCCCGGGAACTGGGACCGAAAGGCGTTCACGTCGCCTACATCCTCATCGACGCGGTCATCGACCTGGAGTGGACTCGTAAGCGTTTCGCTGACGCGCCTGAGGACTTTTTCATCAAGCCGGCCGCGATCGCCGACGAGGTCTGGCACGTCGTGCATCAGGACCGATCTGCATGGTCCTTCAACGTTGAAGTCAGGCCATATCGCGAAAGTTGGTGACTGACCGGAGAACAGGAGCATGCGTCAATTACGTATATTCTCCTATCTACCGAACCCTAGAGTTTGGAAGGCCACGATTGCGGCGCGCCTGGCGGATGTTGATATCGAAGTAAGGGGCGACGCGCCGAAAGGGCTCCAATCCTGGCTGTGGGACTTCGATGCGCATCCGCTCTCGCCAAGTGAAGAAGCTGACTCCGAAGAAGTCCGCGGTCACGTGGGATTCAAAGGCAGGCTGCATAAGACTGAGGCGTTTCTCGATGCGCATCCGTTTGGCACAGTACCGGCGGCGTTCAGCCCCGACGGGAGCGTCGGTATCTTCGAATCGAACAGCATCATGCGCGCCGTCGCCAGGTTGGGCGACAGCAGGAGTCCCTTGTACGGTAGCGATCCTTTCAAGGCTTCCAGGATCGACAGCTTCCTGGACGTGAGCCTCCTCTTCGCTCGAGACTCGCAGATCTATTTGTTGGCCCTGGGTAGCAAAGCGATGTCAGCGGAAATCCACTCGCGCATGCGCGACGCGTTTGGTGTCTATCTGTCGGGAATCGATCGAGCACTGTCCCCCGACCGTAAGTTCGTCGTGGGCGACGACTTGACCCTTGCCGACATCTGCTTCGTAGCCGAGCTCGGCCTCTTTTATAACGAGAAACCCCGCGTGCCGGATCTCGAAAAACTGGGTCTGGAGCCGATCTTAAACTCGCGCATCGGCGCCGCTTATCCACGTGCGATGGCTCACTTTGAGAAACTGTCGAAACATCCGGCATTCGCTCCGGACGTGCTCCCGTACCTTGAAAAGATCCAAAGTGCAGCCCGCGCCCATCAGTAACGCCAGACGCAGCGAGCATTGAATTGCCCAAGAGGGGTTTGCAGCGATGACTGAGCGATATCTCGAGGATTTTGCCGTTGGACAGACCTTTGGCTCTGGCCGCCTACCGATCGACGAGGATCGGATCAAGAGTTTTGCTTCCGAGTTTGACCCACAGCCGTTCCATCTCGATGCCGCGGCCGCCCAACACACGATTTTTCATGGTTTGGCCGCGAGTGGCTGGCATACGGCCGCAGTCACCATGCGCCTATTGGTCGAGAGCGAGCTCAAGCCCGCGGGCGGGATCGTCGGAGCCGGCTTCGATGAGCTTCGCTGGCCGCAGCCAGTGCGGCCAGGCGATGAGCTGCGGATCACCAGTGAAGTGCTCGCGGTGCGACCATCGAAGTCGCGTCCAGAATTCGGGTTGATCAAAGTCAGAACCACGACTGTGAATCAGAATGGCGAGGCCGTGCAGATCTCCATCGGAAACTTGCTCGTCTTGCGCCGTCCTGAATAGATTGGACATTTAAATTCCGTCGGCGCCAGATTCAAACCCACGACTTGCTGATTAGAATTGTATGCGGCTCCGAAGCCTTGGGCGTAATCGTACCGCGACATCACGACGCTGGACCAGGTCGACTGGACGGCACTAAAGGGCATCTCGAAACCCAAGCTCCTCGAACTGGCGAGCTGCCAATTCATCACCGCGGCGGAGAGCACAATCATCGCCGGTCCGATCGGCACCGGAAAGACCATGCTGGCGATCGCATTGGGTGTGGAGGCTACCCGGCGCCGCTTCCGCGTGCTGTTCACCCGCGCCGCCGACCTGGTGCAGAGCCTGCTCGAAGCCCGCGACGAACGCACGCTTACCCGACTGCAGCAGCGCTACGAAAAGGTCGCGCTTTTGATCGTCGACGAATTGGGCTTTGTGCCATTTGAGCAAGCTGGCGGCGAGCTTCTCTTCAATCTGCTTGCTCAACGATACGAGCGGCGGGCAACGATCATCACCACGCTCCGACGGGACATTGAGCAGCTCGTGATCGATCTCGTGCGGACGGTTACCGGAATTCTGGCGATGTATCTGTTGTTCTCGCGTGGCCCGGATTGGCTCCAGAATGGTGTGATTCTAAGCTTCACCGGCTGGGCGTCCGCAACAGGTCAGGTGCCAACGAGTGCTATGACGCCTGGCGGCGTAATGACCCAAGGTTTTAGCCTAGCACTCGTCCTCCTCCAGGCGATTGCGTCTGGCTGGAGCGCATCTCATCCGAGCGCAACGCTCAACGCACTTTTGCTCCTGCTTTCCGCGATAGTGATACTGATCTGCTTCGCGCTCATAGCTTGCGTCCTGCTTGAAACGTTAGTCGAAGGCTACGTGGCGTGCGTCGCGGGCACCGCACTCGTCGCAATATCAGGCACGCGCTTCACCTGGCGTTTCGGCGAGGGCTACTTCGGCTGGGCGCTCGGTGTCGCTGTTCGGCTGTTCTTTCTGTACCTCATGGTCGGTGTCGGGACCAGTCTCGTCACTGCATGGACAGGCAATGATCTGAAAGTTCAGTCGCGGATGATGACCAACTGGTACTACGGAATCGAGGCGGCAGTCGAGGCCTTTCTGCTCGCGGTTATTGCGACTCGCATTCCAACCAAGGCAGCGCAGCGCGTCGATCACACGGTTAGCTCGACATTGGGCGACATCATCCTGGCGAGCACGGTTGCAAGTGCAATCCGCGACGGCGTCAAGGCAATCCCAAAGGCAGTTGAACTCACCGGCAAACTCGGCCGCCAAGCATTCAATGGCGTGGTGAACCTTGCGGACGCGGGCGCGACCAAGGCGATGGGGCTTTGGGATCGGCGTCGTACGGAGCAAACCAAGCCACCCGCGCCACCGACGAAGGAAGAATTAAGCCAGCAGAAGACCGCACCTCTTGGGCCGGGGGTCCGGTCTAGGCCCCTTGTTACCACAGGAACCGAATCTGCCTGCACCGTCTCCCAACGGCGCAGGGGGCGGAAACGCCGGCGGTCAACCGCGTCGTCCAGGTAGCTACACGCGCGGCGTCGCCATCGATGTCACAAACCTTCAGAACCCCACGGACACGTAGTGAGGTTCGTAATGGCGCTCAGCGATCTTTTCAGCGCGGAGGCACAAAGTCCTTACTTCGCCGCTTCGGAGGCGCTGCGTTCGGAGTACGAGCGTCTGGGGCAGAGTAACCGGATACTGCGCCACTCGCTTATCGCGCTGGCTGTTGCACTGATTCTATCGAGCGTCCTCAGCCTTTATCTCGCCCGCAAACCCCGCGTCATTCCGTACGTTATCGAACTCAATCGCGCAGGCGAGATCGCGGGCGTAGTGGAACCAGTTGAACGCGATACGGCGCTAACCGATGCCATTGTCCGCTTCGAATTGGCGCAGTTCATCACCGACGCACGTAGCATCCTGGCCGACGGCGCGGCCGAAAAGGCGGCTCTTCACCGCGTTTACGATATGGCGCGTGGCACCGCGGCCACCACGCTCCCCGCCTACTACCGCAGTCACGGGCCATTTGAGATGGCGGCAAAAGAAACCACAGAGGCGCAGGTTGATTCGGCGCTCCGCGAGCCGAACGGCGCCTACGAAATGCATTGGACCGAGACCACGCGGAACTTAAACGGCGACTTGCTTTCGACCACCCACTGGCGCGCTTTGCTGGCGGTGCAATTAATGGCGCCCGACCCCGACAAACTGCTCACCAACCCGATCGGCCTTTACGTCACACAAATCGACTGGAGCGAAGAGCGAGGCTTATGAAACACACCATCACAACAAAGGGGCTGGCTCTCGGAGTTGTCACCGCGGTGTTGTCCGGATGCGCCACTGCACCGGCTGTACCGCCCAGCAAGTGGGTGCCTGCGAAGCTGCTTGAAATGGACCCGCCTCCGCCTGCACCGCAGAACGTCCTGAACGACCAGCCCGCCTCAGTAAGGGCTGCAGTCGAGGCGTACCACCATGATCACGAAATGCGCGTGGTCCATGATGGAATCACTACCAGATTCCCCTACGACCCGGATGCCGAGCCCACGGTCTTTTGTAAGCCGCTGCGCGTCAGCGAAATCCAGCTCGCGCCAGGCGAGGCGGTGGATAACGCAGCAGCGGGCGATACCGAGCGCTGGCTCATTCAGCCAATCGACGGAAGGGTTCTAATCAAGCCGAAGGCGCCGGGTATCGAAACCAACCTCATTATCCTAACGCCGCATCATACTTATCACCTGACACTCAGGTCTGGCGCGAAGTACATGCCACGCGTCGCCTTCTACTATCCCCAACAAATCCTGGCAGAAGAGGCAGCGCTAAAGGCGGCGCTCCAGAAACGTGCAACCGAGGTGGCCACGCCAGCGCCACTGGACAAGCTGAACTTTGACTACACCATATCCGGACCCGACGCGCCGTTCAGACCCCTGCAGGCATTCGATAATGGGGAACAGGTGTATATCGAGCTTCCCGACAAGCTGATGGGGTCCGACGCACCCGCGCTTATGGTCGCCGACGACGGAGCGGACGCTCTCGTCAACTACCAGGTAAGGGGTCGCTATCTGATCGTCAGATCGCCTGTTCAAGCAGGCCGTGCTCGTCTCCGGTAGGGGCAAGGACCGCCAGGAAGTCAAGGTCGTGCGGAACGGAGCCTAAGTCATGCAGCAGAATACCCAAGTGCCACAGCAACCGGGTGGCCCCACAGATCTCGTGCAGAAGCTCAAACCCTGGTGGGGGCTAACCATCGTCGGATTGCTCTCCGCCGGTACGGTCGGCGGCGCCCTCGCCGTGCATTATGCAGGCCAGGTCACGCCAACGAAGAAGCAGATGACTTACCAGAAGGCGGACGACAGTTGGATCGACCATGAACCGGATCGCGTGGCGCACGCTGAGATTACGGCAGCTCCTGCCGCCTCTCCGACTTCAGCGCCAGAGGCAGCAGTTACACCCATGCCCCAGTACCAGCCTGTGACTCAAAGCTATACCCGCCATCCATACCAAACCCAGCGGCTGAGCAACGGAGGCAGCAATACGACAAGGCATTGGCTTCGGATCTAATCGTGGCTCCGGTTGGGCATTCGCAAGTCCTTGAAACTCCGCCCCTGCTATCGACCGGCGGCGAAGCCATCGAGCAGCAAGGGACGGACATGGCAGTGAGCAGCGGTCCTATAATCGCTCAGCCGCACGCCGCCTCACCCTACACGATGACCGCGGGCACTGTGATCTACGGCACGCTGGAAACCGGCATTAACTCCGATTTGCCCGGCGACGTGCTAGCGCTCGTCGCTCAGGACGTGAAGGACAGTGTGACCGAACGTCACGTGCTCATTCCTCAGGGCAGCAAGCTCATCGGAGCTTACAGCAACCAGCTTGTGCCGTCGCAGCAACGCCTGATGGTGAAATGGCGGCGGATTGTCTTCCCCAACGGCGGCGAGCTCAACCTGCCCGACCTCACCGGGAGCGACGCTGCCGGTTACACCGGCTTTCAGGATCAGGTGGATCACCACTACGCGAGGGTGTGGCCGCCGGCGCTGCTCATGTCAGCGATTTCAGCCGGCATGATGATGTCCGACTACCCCATGATGTCGACTGGATCGTCCGGTTGCGGCTACTCGATGGGCCCCGGCCAGATGGCCGCGATGGGTGCAGGACAGCAGCTCGGCCACCAGGCCATGGGTCACATGGCAACCGTGCAGGAATCGCACCCACGATTCAGATCAGACCCGGCTATCACTTCCGTGTGTTGGTTACTCGCGACCTTGTGTTCTCGGGCGCCTATGCGGAAACCACCGACGCCGATGGAGACCCACAGCAATGACCAGACACTTGATACTCCACTGCGCAGTCGGCCTGATAGGCGGCGCACTAGCCGCGGGCGTATGCATTATTGGCGGCAGATTGCCGTTCACGCTTGGGTACGAGCTCAACATTACGACGAGCGAGCCGGTGGGCATCTACCGACTAGTTGGTGGTCAAGCAGAACGCCAAGCGCTCGTATTCCTGAAGCAACCTCACGATTCGGCGGCTTCGGTTCTTAGCCGGTATGTTCCGGTACAGCTGCCGCTCATCAAACGCGTTGCCGCGATTCCGGGCGACTTGGTTGAGACCAACGCCTTTGGCGTGCGCGTCAACAAAATCCTCTGGCCCCACAGCGTTCCATTGGCTCAGGACGAGGAAGGGCGATCGCTTCGACCTTATCCATTTGGAGTCTACAAGGTGCCCGCGGGCGAGCTCTGGGTAATGTCGAACCATCCGCGCGGTCTTGACAGCCGTTACTTCGGGCCAATCTTGGAGGCCGTCGTCATCTCGCGTTTGGTCCCGGTTGCAACCTGGAAATCCGCTCACGTCTCAGGCTCTCGCCCTCGGTTACATACTTTGCCAAATGGCACATGGCATTCTGGTGCTCGCGACGAGTGTAAACACGCTCCGCGCGCGGGGACATGGTCCTGAACCCGCTGGATTCACGCTGTCCCGCGTGGTCACCGTGGTCGGAAATCCGGCCCGACTTCTTTGGTCCAGACGCTGCAGCGATGGCCGCGACCTTCGTCCCGGAGCAGCCGAACATTTTCGCCGAGAACTCCGCCGCGATTTTCTTTCGCCGCTCAAGCCGGACCCTTATCGAAGCGATTCTCGAACGCATTGAGCCGCGCGATGCGAGCGCCGCATTGAGGTTGCTGGCGCAGCCACGGGACCGGATTAAGGAGATGCTCGCCGGGACACCCGCTGAGCCGCTCATTGATCCAGGGGCTCACGAACAGGGCTCGGGCATCGTCGCTACGACCGCGAACGCGATACGCCCGCTCGAATATTTGCCGCCGGCAGAGCCCGGATGCCCGAGTTGGAGCGCGCGCCAGTGGGCGGAGCAGCCACGCGGCTGGCTCTTTCTCTCCTCTACCGAGGATTCCCGCGACGCCACGCTCCAGCTTCAGGCGGTCTGGCTCGATACCTTGGTCCGCCGGCTGATGGCGGCCGAGATCGAGGCGCACAAACGTCCGCGTGTTTGGATCGCTGCCGATGAGCTCTCGGTTCTGCGCTTTCAGCCGCAACTGGAAAACCTCGTTACGCGGGGACGCAAACGCGGACTGTGCGCGGTGCTCGGCTTTCAGAACATCTCGCAACTGCGAAGCATCTATGGACGCGACCGAGCTGACACCCTGGCGGTTTCGCCCACTACCAAGCTGATCATGCGGTGCGACGAAGCGGGAACTGCGGCATGGGCAAGCGAGCAGATTGGCAGGCGTGAGGTCATCCGCATGGACATGACGACGCTAACTGGCCTCTCCAATTACCGTGAAGGCTTCAACCTTCAGCCACGCCAAAACGTCGAGAGCCTCGTGCTGCCGGGCGAGGTCCAGATGCTTAAGCCATTCGAAGCGTATCTCTGTATGGCGGGACACAACCGCGCGAAGGTTCGGATCGATTTCGCGCCGCTGGTATCTCGCCAGCCGGCATTCATGCCGCGCGCCTTCGGCGATAAACGGAGCGTTGTCACGGCCACGCCACCGACGGGATCGCCACCGAGCGACGCGAAAGCACAATCCGCTGCCATCCGCTCCGCGAAGCAATGGAGGTAACAACGATGTTCACGATGTCGCCGGAAGCGCTGACAGTTGGCCAGGCTGAGACGTACTACCAGGAGAAATACGCCCGCGACGACTACTACACTGAAGGCCGCACAGTCGCGGGGCAGTGGTTCGGCCGAGGAGCGCTCGCGCTGGGTCTTTCGGGGGAGGCCAGCGTCAAGGATTTCCGCGGGCTGCTACGCGGACTTAATCCGCGCACGGGCGAGGAGCTGGTGACGGCAGCCGACCACAACGGAACGCACCGTGCCGGGTGGGACGGCAGCTTCATCGCGCCTAAATCGCTGAGCATTCAAAGCCTCGCCGCCAGTGACACTCGCCTAATCGAAGCCCACCGCGCGGCGGTCGAAACTACGCTTGGCCAGTTGGAAGAATACGCGTTGACGCGCCGTCGTGGAGGCAGTGAATGGGTCGTCACCGGCAACTTAGTCACGGCACGCTTCGAACACATCGCTGCTCGCCCGGCCGAGGGTGCGCCGGATGGACAAGGACCGGATCCCCACCTGCATACCCATGTTGTGTTTCTGAATGCGACGCGCCGCGCCGACGATGCGTGGCGCGCCTGGATCCAGTCGAGATCTACCGCTCACAAACCTGGGCGACCGCCGTTTATCGCGCAGAGCTTGCAAACCAGGTGCAGAAGCTTGGCTACCGGATCGAGACCCGCGCCGGAGATGGAGGCTGGGAGATCGCCGGCTACAGCCGCGAGCATGTGATGGCATTTTCGCTGCGGCGGCAGGACATCGAGCGGAGGCTGGCCGAGCTCGGAGTCGAAGGCGCGCGGGCGGCGCAGATCGCTGCTTACCACACACGGCAATCCAAGCAGCCTCAGAACGAGCGGGAGCTCAGAACGGAATGGCGGAACCGCGGGGACACCATTGCTATTCCGCTGGATGCCTTGAAACGACAGGCATACACGCGAGGACCGCTGCAGCAACGCGAACTCAAACTGATACTCGATGCCGCGATTTCGTATGGCGCCGCGCATGCCACCGAGCGTGAAGCGGTCATCGATCGTCGCGAGCTTGAGGCCGAAGCGCTTCAGCAAGCCATGGGCAACACCGTGCTCGACCAAGTCCGGCCCCACATCGAGGGCGCTATGCCAGCTACCATCCCGTTGGGTACGGGCTTTCTCCATCCACAGGGCGCGTTCACGACCACCGAGATGGTCACCCTCGAACGGGACAACCTCGACCTGATGCATTTGGGCCACGGGACCGCCCTGCCTATCGTTAGACCCGAAGAGATCGCGCGTTCAGTTACGCGCCGAGGCCTCGCAGTTGACCAGGCAAAAGTGGCCGAGATCACACTCGGATCGCGCGATTGGATAACTGCGATCGACGGGCGAGCCGGTGCGGCTAAGACCACAACCGTGGGTGCAATCCGCGAAATGGCGCAGGAGCGAGGCTATGTCGTGCGTGGCTTTGGTCCTACCAGCGGCAGCGTAAAGGCGCTGACCGAAACCGAGATTCCCGCGAGAACGGTGGCGAGTCTGCTCGAAAGTCCGCTGCCAGAACGACGTGTCAAGGAGCTTTGGATTGTGGACGAATCGAGTCTGCTCGCCACCCGCCAGGTTAACCGCCTGCTCCATGCCGCCAAAGAGACTCGGATAGAGAGGATCGTTTTCGTGGGCGATCAGCGTCAGCACCACGCCATCGAGGCGGGCCGTCCGATCTACCAGATGCAGCAGGGCGGGATGACGACCGCGCGGCTCGACACCATTCGCCGCCAGCGCGATCCCAAGCTGAGACGAGTGGTCGAACTCGCGGCTGGCGGCGATATCGCTCAAGCCGCACAAGCGCTCTTCGAGCAGCAACGGGTCACCGCAATCATGGATTCGGCGGAGCGTTACCGCGCGATCGCCGCCGACTACCTGCGCTCGCACGAGAATTGCCAGCGGACGCTCGTAATAAGTCCTGCCAATGAGGAGCGGCGCGAACTCAACCGCGTGATCCGCGAACTTTTGGTCGAGCGCGGGCAGGTAGCCGGCGAGGACTATGATCACTCGATCCTGGTAAGCAGAGATCTAACGCGCGCGCAGCGTGCCCAAGCACGCAACTACCAGGCCGGCGATTTGGTGCGCTTCAGCCGGGGCAGCGCCAAGCTTGGAATAGGCAAGGGCGAGTACGTCACCGTCGGTCAGAGTGATTCCGAAAACGGTCGTCTGACAGTCAGGACCAACACCGGTGCGAACGTTGAGTACCGCGCGTCGCAGTTCAAGGGCGTGGAGGTATTCCGTCCGGAGCAACGCACGCTCGCGCCAGGCGACCGTATCCAGTTCCGCTCTCCCGATCGGACGTTGAAAATCGCGAACGGCGAATTCGCCAAGATTTCAGCCATCAACCCGGAACAGACCCGTCTGCTGATGGACGACGGCCGGGAGATCGCCACCGCAACCGCCCGGCTTCGCCACATTGACCATGGCTATGCCTCGACTTCCCATGCGAGCCAAGGCGCGACAGTCGATCGCGTGATTGTCAACATCGACACTGAACGCAGCGCCAAACTGGTAAACCAGCGGCAGTTCTATGTCTCGATCAGCCGCGCCCGGCATGACGCCCGTGTTTACACCGATGACGCCGGCGCGCTGGCCCGCGTCATCGGCCGCGAGCAGCGTAAGCACATCGCACTTGAGCACTTGTCCAACAGGCAGCGCCCGGATTCGCGAAAGTACCATCCATTTGAGGTCGAGGACCCGCTTGCCGCGCGGCTAAAGCACCCCGTGCGTCAGGAGCAGAAGGTCACTCAAGGCCGGGGCATCAGATGGTGACGTGGCGCAGAGGCGGACTGCCGGTTCTGCGTTGGAAGGAGACGGGTTACATGCGCTTTTGTACGAAATGCGGTTCACCGCTCGCTCAGGCGAGCGCATGTCCTGCCTGCGGAGCGAAGACCTTCTCGACGCGACGCTTCGCGACCACGCGGGAGCACGCGCCCTGCGGCGATTTGCCGCCGTTCACATTCGTATATAGCGAGCCTGCTTTCTTCGGCCTTTCCGACAAACGCAAGGAATTGAAGCTTTGCTTCAGCTATATCAGCGGAACGATCTTAAGTGCCAGGCGGTACGAAGACGCACTTAATCGAGTGCCAATGGGACTGTGGTCCCAGCCCGATGATCCGGCCAATGGACCGCAGGTCCCAATCATTACTCGCGAGTGGCAGCTGCGGGTCAGGACCATTGTTGAACTGAAGCTGGGGAGTGGCACCGAGCGTTCAATCGTCTTCGCGCAAGTGAAATTCGCGCCAGCGCGTGGCAGTCGGGTCACACTCATCTTTCCGGTGTTGGCGGCACGAGCGCTCAATCCGATTTACGATTGCGCGGCGCTCGCAGCCGTAAACTACGACACCGGCGAACAGGTCTGGAGCACTGCGCTTCCCGAAGTCCATCAGGTCTGGGAAGCGGTACCCGCCGAGCAATCAAAGAGATTCGGTGATGCGCTCGCGAATCACCTCGAAGGCCTCTGCCGGCGCTGTCTCCGAGTGCTCAATCCGTACAAAGGAATCGAGAGGAGTCCGAATGCGTTGCTTCGCCGACACGATAATCAAAGGAGTATTCGTTTCGATGCCGATGCCAGGGCAGGACGATGCTTTGGTCAAAGCTCAGCTGCGGCAGGTCTCCGCCCTGGTGGCCGAAGAGGTCGCCAAGGCCCAGGTAATCGTCGCCGAGAACGCGGCGGAGTACATGTACGCGGTGAGCGACAGGGAATACTGGCACGCGAGTGATTTTCCATGTCTGGCGCCACCGTTTGGGACGATGTTTATCGAATTCCGACGCCCCTCGCGGATCTTGTCCGGTCATAGAGTTCTCGACTCGCGCCTGCTTCCGGAACGTTGGGGCGTGCTGACCCGGGCGGTCGACCCCGAGCACTACATCGAAGAGCAAACTCGCCGCCACATTCAGAGACTTGAGCAGGATTTTTCGCTTCAGGCGCGGGACACGCCGGCGAAGCAGCGAGCATATCAATTGCACGCGCTGTTCGAGCAGGGCACGCCGTTAAACTCGCTCCCGTGGGACGATCAAATGCTGCTTCAATCTTACGAGGAGTGCCAACAAGCGCTCACGGGTCACAACTGGGAGCATGTTCGCGAGCATTACCGCTGGTGCGCCGTCGACGCGAAATGGGTGCTTTCCTGCCTGTTGGTTTTCAAGGCAAGCCAGTGGGTCGAGCATCTGCGCTTCGAACGAAAGGATGCGCGGGAGCGTGCGCTCATAGTGCCGCCGGTATTCATTCATGGAGGTGTCAGGGCCGACGGAACGCCCGCTCGGATCACTAACGGTGACTGCCACACCATAAGCGCTGGCGCCTATGGATTCGACGCGGGCGGATTGTCACAACAGGCCACCCGGCTGGTTACCACAAACATGGAGCAGTGCGAGTTTCTGTTTAAGCCAGCGATGATGGCGATAAGCCTTATGCACTGCCGCAACGTCTCATTGCGCAATGCCGGGCTGCCGCAAAAATGGGTCAAGGCTTACCGGAAAGGGCAGGGTTCGATCCGCGGGATTACAGCGTTATCGACGTTCCTCAGTTCCGCGATGTCCTCGACACTAATGGAAGGCTCCGCGCATCGTGGGCCGACAGCCCGATGCGGCTTCATCAGGTGCGCGGCCACTTCAAGACCTACACCGAGGAATCTCCGTTATTCGGACGAATCGTCGGTATTGTTCTGGAGTCAGCATACTCGGGGCCAGGTGGACGCGGGCGTCAGCAAACACAGCTATCGCGCAACCGCTCCTGAGAGGACCACATGATGCTGGTCCCCCAGATGCGTCCGCCATGCGCTGGCTCCGCTCAATTCCATCCGCGCCGTCCCAGAGGACCGCTTTGCTCGGTCACGTCGGAATTGCATCGCTACGCCGGCGCTCATTGGTCGCGTCGCTGCGCTCCGCATCAAGTCCTTTCCGGCCTCGCCCTTCCGGATATGGCGAGAAGGGCGGCGGGGAAAGATGGCGATGGGTTTTCAAGCCCAAGCCATGCGCGCCCTGCCGCAGGAACGGAAGCGGGCGGCGAAAGGAGAGATGGGGAAATGGCGAGGAAGTGCGACCCACGTTGGATCATTGTCAGGTTCATTGATGATGCGCGCGTCCGTTGCAAACGCCCGAGCGGCCATCCTTCTACCCAGAGAGTGTTCGCTCTACTTCTGCTGCGGCCAGGGCTGCGAGTCGAGAGTTTTCGCCGTGCGTTCGAGAAGGAGAACAGCACTTCAGTGTGAGGAGTGAGGCTATGCAACAGGGAGAGTGCGCCGGCTGCAGGCGAAAAGTGCAAAGCGAAGAAAACTATCTCAAGGCCCACCTATCGGCGAGCATCGCTGTCTTCACTGGTCTTGCTTCGTTGCCCTGATGAAGGGGCAGTGCGAAGCGGCGGCAGAAGACATCGCCTGGAAGGCGAGCAAAGTCACGGGAGCAAACAAAGCCCAGTGCCGAGGCTGCTAACTCGGACGCGGAGCGCGAAAGGAGAAACGGTCATGTCGCTCAATAAAGTTATGGTTATCGGCCATCTAGGGCAAGATCCGGAGATACGCTACACGCCCACCGGCCTGCCGGTCGCGAACTTTTCTGTGGCGACTGACGAACCTTACCTCGACAAGGAAGGAAAGCGTCAGGAGCGGGTCGAATGGCACCAGGTCATGGTCGTCGGCAAGCTCGCACAGACCTGCAACGAGTATCTCAAAAAGGGCCGGCAGGTTTTCGTGGAAGGACGGCTGCACACGCGTGAATGGGAGAGTAACGGCTTGAACGGCCGACGTACGGAGATTGTTGCTACGCGGGTGCAGTTCCTAGGAGCACCACCGATTAACAGAAAAGCGGAAGGGTCTTTCGAGGACAGCGGTGTGGTCGCGGAATCGGACGTGCCGTCCTAGAAGCAAGCGGAGGCCGGGCGCTTGCCCGCCATATCACGTGGCTGAGATGCGCAGACCATGCGAAGGGTTCTACACCGTTCGCAACTAGGGCGGCCCGAAGCGGTTCGACAAGACGAAGCAGAGCAGGTCGATGGGTGACCCGCGACGAGCAAGGCGAGAGGGCGCAACCACGCAGTTGGGCGCTCTGCGCGGTATTCTGAATGCAACCGGTGGGAGCGCGAAAGTTCGCGAGCTTTATCAGCTGCTGACGGCTGCGCAGGCTGCGGATTTCTTAGGCGTGTCGTTGAGTTACATTCAGCATGCGACTGGTCGCGGAGAACTACCATGCGTGAGGATCGGAAAAGGAGATCCGCGATACCGAGTGATCGATCTAATCTCCTGGCAAGAGCTGCGCCTGGATCCTGGACTTCGATGATTTTTCCGTTCTGCACGGAACCCAACGCGCGAAGGAGTATGGGAATGAGTGACAAGCGTGATGGTAGGGATATCGGCATTGTCGAGGAGCCTAAAGGGTCCGGAAGGTACTACGTTCGCGTTTACCATGCGGGGCGCCGATACAAACGCCGAGCTGCATCGAAAGCTCATGCGCGCGAACTTCGTGAAGAAATCAGAGTGGCAATCCGTAAGGGCGAATGGCCACCCAAACCAAAGGCCAAGCTGGTTTTGTTTGACGACCTGCTCGAAGCCTATCGGGAAGAGAAACCGCGAGAACGAAGGGCAGTGATGGACGGCGATATCGGGTTCAAACGCTTGCTTCATCGCTTCGGCGGACGCCGGCCCGACTCTCTTACGACGAGAGAAGTGAAAGAATGGCGTGACGAACTCCTCGAAGGGCACATGCCAGCGACGGTCAACCGTCACCTAACTCTATTGCGGGCGATTCTTCGCATGGGAATCCGCGATCGGCGACTTGCCCCAGGTACTCTGCCGCAGTTCGAACCGTTGGATGAGAATAATGAGCGAGTACCGACGATGAAGAGCTACGTCTTATAGATGTACTGCCGCAATCTCTAAGGTCCCTTGTCACGGTCGCGATTCATACGGGGATGCGGCGCGGGGAGCTGCTTAACCTGACTTGGAACGAGGTAGATCTGATCGGAGGTACTATCTTCGTGCGGAAATCGAAGTCCGGCGAAGGTCGACGGATCCCAATGAATCCGACAGTTCGTAGCACGCTGACCGAGTTGAACGAAGCACGCCGGGGGCGCATCCATTCTCGCATCGTGCGTCAGAGCGAGGCTACGCGCCACGTATTCACTGCGCCTAGAGGCGGGTTTCTGCTTAACCTAAACCGGGCTTGGTATGCGGCGATAAAGAGCGCCGGACTTGAAGGGCTGCATTTTCACGACCTACGGCATACCTTCGCTTCGCGACTGGTGATGAACGGCGTGGACTTATTCCGCGTGCAAACCCTGATGGGCCACAAGTCATCACGGATGACAGTCCGATATGCTCATCTGAGCCCCGAGCACCTACGTGCTGCGGTCGCGACGCTCGACGCGCTGGGCCCAAAACCGTGGGCGACACGACCGGCTAAAGAGCGTGCAAACGGTTGAGTGCCGCGGGCCAATTTGCGGACCAATCGTGGACCGATTTGGTGCGGTCTGGTGCGGCGGTGTGCGCACCTAATTGATTGATTTCGTAGATTCCTACGACTCGGCTGGGTACCTGATGTGCCTCACATGCAAGAGGTCCCTGGTTCAAGTCCAGGTGCGTCCACCAAAGATTTCCCAATAAATTCAAGCGATTATCGCGCTGGGAGCGGCCGGCGGCTTTCTCCGCGCGCTTTCTATCTGCCCTCCATCTGCCCAAATTGGCGGGCGCGCAATGAACTTCGCTTTCGCCGCGCCAGCCGGCTTTTCGGTCGAAGGTCGCTCACTCTGTCAAACGGTAGGCCGATTATACAATGAGTTATCGTGGCTGATGGGAGACTGGTAGGAATCGTCACTATGAGCGATCTCCTCGCGGCGTTCCTCCGCGTGGTGCAAGCGACAAATCATGAAAGGATGATTTACCGTACGCAAAGGCATAGAGCTGTTCACAGTCAGTGATCATCCGCACGAGATCCGCAACAGGACGAATCTCCGCAAGGGCGGCCGTGATCGATCGGATGCTCGTGAAGACCGACTGTCAGGGAGATTGGCAACGTCACCATAAATCTGAGACCCGAGTTTCGCGCTGGCGAAAGGACGTGCCTAACATGGCAAAATTCGAAAAGCACAACGTGGATAGACGCAAGCGGCTTGTCTGCATGCCTCCCAGGTGCCGCGCCCCTTTCTTCGCCCCCCATCCGTTCCAAGCTCCTCGCAAGATAGCCGCGATAATCCGCTCCTTCGGTCTCAACATTTGCGCACCGGAAGCGGGACCGCAAGCCTCGCTTAAGGCGGACGGGACGTCCGACGGGACGTCCGCCCCACTTGATTGTGACGGTCCATCCAACTCCTACGCGCCCTGAGATTTCCGCGTGCGCAGGTCATGGCCGGTCATTTCGGTGGGCTTCGGAATATCGAGTATGCCTAGAAACGTTGGCGCTACATCGGCCAGCGTTCCGCCGTTGGCGAGCCCGCCCTGATACTTGGGATCGAAGAGGATGAGCGGGACTAAGTACGTGGTGTGCGCGGTATGGGGCTGACCGGTGGCCGGATCGGCCATGAATTCGGCGTTGCCATGATCAGCGGTGATCAACGCGACCCCGCCCTTGCGCTCGACGGCGCCAATCACGCGGCCCAGCGCCGCATCCGAGACTTCGACGGCCTGGATTGTCGCAGGCAGCACGCCGGTATGGCCGACCATGTCGGGGTTGGCGAAGTTGATGATAATCGCGCCGAAGCGGCCACTTTCGATCTCCTGCTCGGCGCGCTCGGCAATGGCGGCCGCGCTCATTTCCGGCTTCAGATCGTAGGTTGCTACCTTGGGTGACGGAATCAGCACCCGCTCTTCGAGCTTGAAGGGCTGTTCGACTCCGCCGTTAAGAAAGTAGGTGACGTGCGCGTACTTTTCGGTCTCGGCCAGGCGCAAATTACGCACTCCCGCGCGATCCAGCAGTTCCGCCAGGGTATTGCGGATATCTTCGGGGCCGAAAGCCAGCGGCAGGTTGAAGGCGCGATCGTATTCGGTCATGCACACGTAACCCAGCCGCGGATGGCGCTGGCGGGCAAAGCCCTGGAAGTCGGCAACGCCAGGGCCGCCGTCATCTGCCGGGCGCGGTCGGCGCGAAAATTGATGCAGATAACCTGGTCGCCGTCCGCCATCGGGTGGGCCTGCCCAATCACCGTGGGCTCCACGAATTCATCGTTCTTGCCCGCCGCATAGGACTGTTCGACGGCGGCACGCGCGCTGGGCGCATGGAGTCCCTCGCCATCAACGAAGGCGTTGTAAGCGCGCTCGGTTCGATCCCAGCGCTTGTCGCGATCCATCGCGTAGTAGCGCCCGGTCACGGTCACGATACGACCGCGTCCGAGCGCCTTCAGCTTCTCTTCGAGCTGATCGATGAACGGCAGCGCCGAGCGCGGCGGCTTGTCGCGGCCATCGAGCACCGCATGCACGGCGATATTGGGCCACGTCCTGTTTGACCGCCAGTTCGAGCAGCGCCATTAGATGGTCGATATGACTGTGAACGCTGCCGTCGGAAAGCAAGCCCCAGATGTGAAGGGTGCGATCGCGCCCCGCGCGCCTGGCTGCCTCAAGCAGCACCGGGTTGGCGAAGAAATCCCCGGTCTCGATCGCCTTGCTGATCCGCATCACATCCTGGTAGATGACCCGGCCCGCGCCGATAGTAAGGTGCCCGACTTCGGAATTACCCATCACGCCGGGCAACAGCCCGACCGCCGCACCCGAGGCGTCGATCGCGGTATGTGCGCAGGTCGCATCGAGCCGGTCCATCACCGGCGTGCGTGCCATGCGGATCGCATTGGACTCGCCCGCGTCGCGCAATCCCCAGCCGTCGAAAATGATTAACACTGCAACCGGTGGTCTGCTCATCGCGCGCCCTTCTGCCAACGCGCGAAAGTGCTCCATCCGGGATACTCGGCCCGCGCTCCAAGCTCTTCGGCGATTCGAATCAGGCGATTGTACTTGGCCAGGCGCTCGCCGCGGCTGAGCGAACCGGTCTTGATCTGTCCCACTTCGGTGGCCACCGCCAGGTCGGCGATCGTGGTGTCGTCGGTCTCGCCCGAACGATGCGATATGACCGAGGTGTAGCCGGCTTCGCGCGCGATTCCGATCGCGGTCAGGGTCTCGGTCAAGGTCCCGATCTGATTGACCTTGATCAGGATCGAATTGGCCGCCTTCTCATCGATTGCGCGGCGCAGGCGTTTGGGATTGGTAACCAGCAGATCGTCGCCGACCAGTTGAACTCGCCCGCCGAGTTCCTTGGTCAATAGCTCCCATCCGGCCCAATCGTCTTCAGCCAGGCCGTCTTCGATCGATACGATAGGATAGCGATCGAGCCAGTCGCCGTAATAGCGCACCATGTCCTCGGAGCTGCGCGCACCCTTGTCGGAGCGGGCGAAGACATACTTGCCGTCTTCGTAAAATTCGCTCGAAGCCGGGTCCAAGTGCAAGGCTCACATCCTTGCCCGGATGATAGCCGGCCTTGACGATTGCCTCCAGGATCAGCTCGATGGGCTCCTCGTTATTGCGCAGATTGGGAGCAAAGCCGCCCTCGTCGCCGACGTTGACCGATTGCCCGCGCGCCTTGAGCACGGCGGCCAGGGCATGAAAGACCTCGGAGCCGATACGGACAGCGTCGGCGATCGACGCCGCCCCCAACGGCATCACCATGTATTCCTGGAAATCGACACTGGAGTCGGCGTGGCTGCCGCCGTTGAGGATGTTCATCATCGGCACCGGCAACACATGGGCGTCAGGCGACAGATACCGATACAGCGACACGCCCTTGGCCGCGGCCGCGGCGTGGGCCGTTGCCAACGAAACACCAAGCATCGCATTGGCGCCCAGATGGGACTTGTTCTCGGTGCCGTCAAGTTCCAGCAGGCATTGGTCCAGACCAGCCTGGTCATTGGCATCGCGCCCGCGCACCTTGGGCGCGATCAGCGTGGTGACATTGCCAACCGCCTTAAGTACGCCCTTGCCACGGTAACGCCTGGGATCGCCATCGCGCAATTCGAGCGCCTCGTGTACCCCGGTCGAGGCTCCCGAGGGAACGGCAGCGCGGCCAACCGCGCCGCCGCTTAGGCGGACGTCGACCTCAATAGTTGGATTTCCGCGCGAATCCAGGATCTCGCGCGCTTTTATCTCGGTAATTTCTGTCGCCGACATAAGAACTAAAGCGTAACCCTCGATCGCGGGTAGCGCAATTTTTCCCAAGCTCCATTAAAAAAATGTCAGCTTGTCTTACCGGCCGCGGCGGGTAAGATTTAGATTCACCTCCAATGAATGACAGTAATACGGCGAGTGTGGCGCCGCGCCGAATCCTGATAGTGCTGCTGGGCGCAATCGGCGACGTGGTGCGCGCCTTGCCCCTGCTGGGCCGCTTGCGCAAGGCCTATCCTGACGCGCATATAGCCTGGGCGGTCGAACCCAAGTCCGCGCCCGTGCTCGAAGGCCATCCGTGGCTCGACGAGACGATCATCTATAATCGTGCGCGCGCACCATTTTCATTCCCGTCCTTTCTGTACCGCGTCAGGAACGGGCATTTCGACCTGGTGCTCGACCTGCAGCGCCATCTTAAGAGCGGCCTTGTCGCTTATGTCTCACGCGCACACGAGCGCATCGGCTTTTCCGTGGCCAATACCAAAGAACTCAACCATTGGTTTTCCAGCCGCAAGGTGGCGACGCAGCCGAACATGCGGCTCAAACTGCTGCAATATCAGAGCTTCGGCGATGCGCTGGGAATTCCCCCTACGCCGATTGAATTCGGTCTGGAGCCGACCGCGGACGATTTGGCCCGCGCCGCAAAGCTAATCGGCAACACCACCGCGCCGCTGCTTGGCGTGATCCTCGGCTCGTCATGGCCCAGCCGCATCTATTTCGCGGAATCCACGGCACAGGTCATTGCCGAGCATCAATCGGCGCCATGGGCTGACGCCTGTGCTTATCGGGGGACCGTCGGAACGGGCATTAGCCAATGATGTGCGCCGCCATCTGGGCAAAATGAAGGTCGTCGACCTGATCGGGCGCACCGGCTTGAGGGATTTACGGGGAATCTTCCGCTCTTGCCGCGCCGCCTTTGGTCCGGATTGTGGACCGATGCATATCGCGGCGGCAGTCGGATGCCCGGTGGTTTCGCTGTGGGGAGCGACGGCGCCGGAGCGCTCGGCACCATGGGGTTTTGCCGACCTGGCGATCAAGGCGCCTATCCCGTGCCATCCGTGCTACCTGCGGCGATGCCCAATCGAACGCGAATGCATGCACCGGATTGAGCCGGCCGAGGTGGTCGCCGCATTGGAGCGCGCGCTGCAAGCCGCCCCGGCGCAAACGGTCAACGCAGCACCGTCAACGCAAAACCATTGATGGATTGCGCTGAGCATCAGCGGGAATACGTAATTGACGGTTGGCGGGTTGAACCGGTCGGCGAATGGCGGTCGGCGCCGCCCGGACAACTCGAGCGGATAGTCAAAGATGTCGTCGCGGTGATTGAGGGAGCGAAGGGCCTGTATTATCGTTCTCGTCACGCCGTGACTTATTTTATGCAAATTGAAGGTGGCGCGGGAAAAGCTCTGGAACTCTACGCCAAAACTTATGATCCGCCGCGCGGGCTGCCGGCGCTCAAGGCGCGCATCCGCGGGGACCGGGCGAGCAACGTACTGCGAATGACGGCGGCATTGCAGCGCAATGGCTTCTGCACTCCGCAAGTGGTGCTCAAGGGAAGACACGATCGCAGCGGCCGCACCATGCTGACCAGCGTGCGCGCCGAAGGCATCTCGCTGCCGGAATCGCTCCGGCATAAGGGCGGTTCGATAACCCGCAAGCGCACATTGATTCGTCCGCTTGGAATGGAGGTCGCCCGTTTGCATCGATGCGGCTTTGTTCACGGGGATTTGACGCCGCACAACATCTTCGTGGTCCAGGCCGAGCCACCGCGCTTCATCCTTCTCGATCACGATCGCACCCGCTCAGGCTTGCCGGCACGGCTCCGCCACTGGCAATTGCGCAACCTGGTTCAATTGGGACGGTTTGATTTGCCAGGTCTCAGCAACACCGGCCGCCTCAGGTTTTTCCGAGCCTATGCCGCGGGCCTCGGACACGCCCGCGAGCGGGCGATGCTGCGGCGGGTGGCAGGGATGCTGGCGCGGCGTAAACGCAAGGACGCCGGTTGAAAGGAATCCAGGCTTGGGAGATGGACGCGGAGCAGGTCAAGATTTCGGTGGTGATGCCGGTTTTCAACGAAGCCGCCACCGTCATTCAGGTAATCGAACGGGTTTTCGAGTGCGGCTTTGACTGCGAGGTTATCGCGGTCGATGACGCCTCGACCGACGGCACCCGCGACATCCTCAAGAACTACCGCAACCCACGGGTGCGATGCCTGTTCCATTCGGTCAACCGCGGCAAGGGCGCCGCGCTGCGCCTGGGTTTTGCCGCCGCCCGCAATCCGATCGTGGTGGTGCAGGACGCAGATCTGGAGTACGATCCGCACGATTTTCGCGCCCTGCTCGAGCCGCTGCTCGATGGTCGTGCCGAAATGGTGTATGGATCGCGTTTCCTGGGCGGACCGCATCGCGTGCTGTTCTTTTGGCATTACGTAATCAACATGGGGCTTGACGATTCTGGCCAACCGCTGTGCAATCTGAATCTCAACGACATGGAAACCGGGATGAAGGCGTTTCGACGCGACAAGCTCGCAACCTTAACGCTGACCGCCGACCGCTTCACCTTCGAGCCGGAAATCACGGTCAAGGCCGCGCGCGCCGGCTGGCGCATCTACGAAGTGCCAATTTCGTACTCCGGCCGAACGTACGCCGAGGGCAAAAAAATCGGCTGGCGCGACGGCGTAGCCACAGTCGCCGCGCTGCTGTACTACCGGCTCTTCGACTGAGGCTTTGGAATCGTTAGCGAAGTAAAACCGCCTCATCCCGACTGGTCGAGGGACTAACCCTTTCAAGGAACGAAGGGTATGAACGAGGATTTGCTGTTCGAAGTCGCAATGCCGATGGGGTTCTCTGTGCGTTGCACGCTTGAGTACTGGCGGCTTATCGTGACTTACAAGCACCCGATTCTCGTCGGAAAGGAGGTCGAAGTCGTGCTGGTATTGCGCGATCCGGACCTGATACGACGCAGTCGTAGCGACCCCGCTGTGCTACTCTTCTATCGTGGCTCCGCAGCGCGATGGCTTTGTGCCGTGGCGAGCCGCCTCAATGGGGACGGTTTTCTGATTACCGCTTACCCCACGGACACCATCAAAGTGGGAGAACCAGTGTGGACAAGATAAAAGTGATCCACGATGCGACAGGACACACCCTCACGGTCTGGCTGGATGACCCTGCCAAGGAACACATCTGCGAAGAGACGACCGAGGAGGTGATCTTGATGAAAGATGCGACCGGGCGTGTCATCGGATTTGAGCTGCTGCACTACCATCCAGCGCAGGGCGCTCGCGGGCTTGCCGTGGAAACAGTGATTACGTCCGAACCCGAGCCGGCGAGCCAGCCCTGAAATAGGCGCTTGGGTAGCAGACTATCACAGCGATCCCCTGTATATCATAGCGCTCGTGCATCGGCACCGCCTAGGGCAGCCAAAGCCAAGGAGATACGTTGATCGTCGACAGGCCCCTGCCGGACAAATCGGGCCCAGGGCCGCGGAAAGGCCGGTGACGGATGCTATAATGCAGACTGAAGAAGGCTTGTAGGAACGCAGAAGATGGCTATCGGTGTTCAAACCGGGCTGCTGGACCGGGATCCGGCCCTTCGAGAGATCGTGCGCCGGCTCGTGTCGGCTTACGAGCCCGAGTTCGTATACCTGTTTGGTTCCAAGGCGCGTGGCGATAGCGGTCCCGACAGCGGCTACGACCTGCTGGTGGTCGTCTCCGACGACGCACCGCCCGAGCGGCGACGGAGCCAACTCGACTACCGGGCGCTAAGGGGAACCGGGACCGCTGCCGATGTCCTGGTATGCACCAAATCCTACTTCGACGCCCGGCGACACTTGAAAGCCTCGCTGCCAGGAACGATTCTGAGCGAGGGACGGCTGCTCCATGCCACATGACCCGGCGCGCGTCGCCGATACAAAGGCATGGCTGGCGAGGGCCAGCGGCGAAATCACAGGTGCGCATCCGGTGGCGTGGCCTATCTTGTGTCCGCGACCGTGACGACCATCTTGCCGATGTTTTCGCCTCGTAGCAGGCCGACCATCGCGCGCGGAACGGCTTCGAGGCCGTGATATTCGGTCTCCAGCGGGATGATCTTGCCTTCACGTACCCAGTAAGCCATCTGCGCGATAGCGGCAGGCGTGAATTCATTGAAGTGGGCGGTGGTGAAGCTCTCCCAGCGCAGGCCATTGGCGTGAATCGGCCGGATATCAACGGTCCAACCGCCGCCGGCATCGTCGTAGGTCGAAATCTGCCCGCACTCGATCACGCGGCCGGGACGGCGCATGACGCCCATGACCGTCTGACTCACCGATCCGCCAACATTATCGAAATAGAGATTCGGGCCGTGCGGCGCCAACGCGCGCAACTCTTCCGCCAGCTTTTCCGAGCGGTAGTCCAGTGCCGCGTCGAAGCCGAGCTGATCGACCAGTACGTTGCGCTTGTTCTCCGAACCCGCCAACCCGATCACGCGCGAGCCCAGGATCCGCGCGATCTGCCCCGCTAACACGCCGACCCCGCCCGCGGCGCCGGAGAGCACCATCGTTTCACCGCGCCGCGGCTTGGCCACGCCGACAACGCCGAAAAAAGCCGTCAGCCCATTCAGGCCGAACACACCGAGCGCATGCGAAAGCTTGCCGATTTTGGGATCCACCGGCCGGAGGGCACCTACACCCGGCACCAGCGTGGCGCCAGACCAGATTGAATAGTCCGACCAGTCCATAAAACCCTGAACCAAGTCCCCCGGGCTGTAACCTGGATTTCGCGACTCCTCGATACGTGCGACCCCCAGCGACATTACCGGCTTTCCCAGCTCGAATTGCGGTAGAAAGTATGTCTTCAAGCCGGTCATGCACCCGCGCATGTAGGGATCGACCGACAGGACGAGCGTCTTCAGAAGAACCTGCCCGTTTGTCAGTGGCGGAATCGAGCCGTGATGTAATAAAAAATGCGTCTCGTTAATCGGGCCGCCATTCACATAGTTCTTCAGTGCCACAAAGCGATTTGGCTGTTCCATCTGCGTTAACTCCTAAGCTCTAGCCAGACAGTACCGCAGGAACCCGTGGGCGTTCGCACAGCACTTGGCGTGCCTTTCGCCCTAGGCTACATGTAACCGGTGGGGAGACCTACCGTGGCACCGACCCAATCTGAACCCTCGCGTGACAAGGTTAGAGCGTACCGGAAATGGATGCGTCAGCACGGGTTGCGCCTCGTCCGCATCTGGGTGCCCCGACGTCCATTCGCCACTCTTCAAGGCAGAAGCCAGTCGGCAATCCCTCGCAGTCGCCCGCAGTCTGCCAAGACAAGAAGGACCAGGAATTCATTGACGCGATTTCAGACCGGCACAGTGAATGAGACGCGGCGAAGTCTCGCCGGAACACCGCACGATGACTGAGGCGCCCGGTTCCGCACCAAACGCACCAGTGGATTGTTCGACCAACCCGGATCGGCGGTTGCGGGTTGTTGGCGTCGACCCGGAGCGCGGGTTCGCGGGCGGCGAGAGCCAGGTTCTAGGCCTGACGCTGGAGTTGCTGCGGCTCGGCCACGACGCGGAGTTGCTGTGCGATCCTGAAGGGGCCCTTTGGCGCCGCGCTTGTGCGGAGAATGTGATGTGCCATCCGTTGCGGATTCGCAACGCGGTTGACCTGCGGGCGGGGCTCGGCCTGCGTCGGTTTCTTTCCCGCAACCGCTTCGACGTCGTCCATTTTCATACCTCGCGCGCCCATTCGATGGCCCCGTTCGCCGCCGGTCTGGCGGCCACGCTGGTGGTTACCCGGCGCATGGACTACGTACCCAACCGGCTGTTTTCGGCCTATCTGTATAACCGCGCGGTGGACACGGTCGTGGCGATCTCGCAGGAAGTAGCCGGCGCGCTCGGCGCCGCCGGCGTTTCACCCGACCACATAACGATCATTCCAAGCGGCGTGGATTGCAGGCGGTTCGCGCCCCCGTCGCCCGAACAAAGGGCTGCCGCGCGCGCCGGACTGGGATTGGGTGCGGATGAAATCGCGGTGGGCGCGGTGGGCGGATTGGAACTACGCAAAGGGCATCGTTACCTGGTCGAAGCGCTGGGACATCTGCGCGGCAGTTTGCCCGCGGTCCGATGCTTTATCGCCGGCGGCGGATCGCAACGCGAAGTCCTGGAGGAACAGATCCGGCACCTGGGTTTGGAAAACACTATGCGTCTAACCGGTAGCATCGCGGATCCGCGCGCGCTATTTTGGGCAATAGACATCTTTGTTCAGCCCTCGATCAAGGAAGGGCTGGGCGTGGCGCTGTTGGAGGCGATGGCCTGCGGGCTCCCCGCGATTGCGAGCCGGGCGGGTGGAATGGCGGAGGTGATCGAGGATCGGCACAGCGGGAGGCTGGTAGCGGTGGCGGATGCGAGCGCATTGTCGCAGGCGCTAAGGGAATTGATTCAATCGCCCGACACGCGTGCGGCGATCGGGGCTGCGGCGCGGAGCCGGACCGCGATGAATTTCAGCATGGAAACGATGGCGCGCAGGACCTTGGCACTTTATGAGTCCAGCCTGGGGGAATGTTAGAAGGACATGCCGCCAGGTTTCGCATCCGATTGTGCATTCGGCACCGCGCCAGGGAGAGATCTCAGATAATGCGCAGTATGACGGGCTTTGGCCGGGCCGAGGCCGAACGCGGTGGTTTGCAGGTGTTGGCCGAAGTGCGTTCGCTCAACCAGCGGTTTTTGGAAATCAAGCTCAGCCTGCCGCGCGGATGGAGCGAGCAGGAAACCGAGTTGCGCAAGCTGATCGGCGCTACCGTCAGCCGCGGACGGATTGAAGTGGCGCTGCGCAACGTGGGACCGAAACCCGGCGGCCGCCTGATCGTCAACGACAAACTCGCTCGGAGCTATATCGAGGAATTGCGCGGGCTCAAAAAGCGCCTCGCCCTGCAGGGAGAGCCCGGAATCGAAGCACTGCTTGCCCGTCCCGAGATCTTTCAGATCACGGAAGCCGAGGTGAATATCAGTCCGGAGGTGGTCCTGGGACGCAAGGCGCTGGCCGCGGCACTCAAGGCGCTGGACGCCGAGCGGCTCAGGGAAGGGCGGAGCCTCAAACGCGACCTTGTCTCCCGTCTGGCCAGGATTCAGGCCCATACCAAACAGATTTCACGGCTGGCGGAGGAATCACACCACTCTATAATCGCCAACTTTCAGACCCGCGTACGCGATTTGCTGGCCAAACCGGCTGGCAGCGAAACGCAGCTTCTGGACGAAAAACGCCTCTACGAAGATGCCGCCAGCGCCGCGCAGCGCGCTGATATCAGCGAGGAATTAGCCCGGTTGGGTTCTCATCTACAAGGCTTGGGAGAACTATTCTCACGCGAGGGCGCGGTCGGCAAAGAGATTGAATTCTGGCTGCAGGAGGTGGGTCGCGAGGTCAATACGGTGGGTTCCAAATCGCAAAACCCGGCGTTGTCGCGAGAGACCGTGGCGATTAAGGGCGAGCTTGAAAAGATGCGCGAGCAGGTGCAAAACGTCGAATGAAAAGTTTGCTTAATCATGGCAGGACGGCACGTCTGTCGCCCGCGAGCCGCGGGGAAGCCAAAGGCTTTCAGATACCTGCTAATTTCGATACAGTATAGGATGGGATTGGAATCACCACTGCGGCGCGGCATCGTATTTATCGTTTCGGCGCCTTCAGGAGCGGGTAAAACCACCATATCGCGCGCAGCAATCAAGGAGATTGAGGGTCTGACGCCTTCGATCTCCCTGACGACGAGACGTCCCCGAAGTGGTGAAATTGAAGGGATCGACTATCAGTTTGTGAGTGAGGAGGACTTTCAACGCAGCCTTGAGGCAAATGAACTTGCCGAATGGGCCCGGGTGTTCGACGCCAGCTACGGTACCCCGCGTCAGCCGCTGGATGATGCGGTGCGCGAGGGCCGCGACATCCTGCTCGACATTGATATTCAGGGTGCGCACCAGCTCCGCAAGCGCTATCCCGACGATGCTGTCACCATATTCGTGCTGCCGCCGAGCTTTGAGGAGCTCGAAGGCCGTCTGCGCAAGCGCGGCACCGAAGACGCGCAGGCCATCACCCGCCGGCTGCAGCGCGCCCGCGAGGAGTCCCAGGCTTATCCCGAGTATGACTACTTGATCATCAACGCCAACCTGGATAACTCACTGGCGCGATTGAGAGCGATCATTACAGCCGAACGTTCAAGGGTTGTGCGGCTGCGCGAGGAGTTCGCGCCGTGGAAGCGTTAGCCGAACCTCCCAAACAAGTCGATCAACTTGAAGACCTTATCAATCGGGTCAAGTCCTACAATCCGCATGCCGACGAAGGCCTGATTCGCCGCGCTTACGATTACGCCGCCCATATGCACCGCGATCAGAAGCGGATGTCGGGCGAGCCCTACGTTATCCATCCGCTCAACGTTTCCCTGATCATCGCGCAGCTCAAGCTCGACGTCCCGTCGCTCGTTACCGGATTGCTGCACGACGTGGTCGAAGATACCAGCACATCGCTGGCCGAGGTACAGAATCTGTTCGGCGCCGAAGTCGCCACCCTGGTCGACGGCGTCACCAAGGTTTCCAAAATCACCTTCCAGAGCCGCGAAGAGAAGCAGGCCGAGAACTTCCGCAAGATGATCATCGCGATGGCGCAGGATATCCGCGTGGTGCTGATCAAACTCGCGGACCGGCTTCATAACATGCGCACGCTCCATCACCTCGCTCCCGACCGCCAGATCGAGATCTCCCGCGAAACCCTGGAGATCTATGCCCCGCTGGCCCATCGGATGGGTATCTACTGGCTCAAGTCGGAACTGGAGGACGCCGCGCTGCGCTACCTTGACCCGCCCGGCTACCAGATGCTCAAGGCATTTGTCGCCAAGACCCGGGTCGAGCGCGAAGCGTATATCAAGGCGGTGATTGAGATCCTGAGCCAGCGGCTGGTTGAGTCTGGGGTCAAGGCCAACATTACCGGACGGCCCAAGCATTTCTATTCGATCTACACCAAGATGCAGAACGAGGGGCTGGCCTTTGAGGAGATTTACGATGTGGTGGCGTTCCGCATCATCGTCGACTCGGTGCGCGAATGCTACGAGGCTTTGGGCGTAGTGCACGCCAACTGGAAACCGGTGCCGGGACGCTTCAAGGATTACATCGCGCTGCCCAAGGTCAACATGTACCAGTCGTTGCATACCACGGTAATCGGCCCGCGCGGGCAGCGGATGGAGGTCCAAATCCGCACCCAGGATATGCATCGGGTGGCAGAAGAGGGAATCGCCGCCCATTGGAGCTACAAGGAAGGCAATGGCGACATCTCACATCAGCAGACCGAGCGCTTTGCCTGGCTGCGCCGCCTGATCGAATGGCAACAGAATGTAAAAGATCCGCAGGAATTCCTCTCCACGGTCAAGGATGATCTGTTTCCCGAGGAGGTTTTCGTCTTCACCCCCAAGGGGGATGTGTTGGATTTCCCCCGCGGTTCGACGATCATCGACTTCGCCTACCGGATCCATTCGCAAGTTGGCAATCGCCTGATTGGAGCGCGGGTCAACGGACGGATGGTGCCGCTGCGCTACAAGCTGGAGTCGGGCGACACCGTGGAAGTCATCACTTCCGAGAAGCAGGTTCCAGGCAAGGACTGGCTCAACTGGGCGGTCACCGCGCGGGCCAAAAGCCGCATTCGCCAGTGGCTGCGCGCCCAGGAATCACAGCGCTCGATCCAACTCGCAATCGCAATGTTGGATCATGAGCTGGAGCCGCTGGGGCTTAGCGTCAACCAACTGCGCCGCGACGGCCGGCTGGAGCAGGCGGTCAAGGAGTTCTCGACCCGGGACGTCGACACCTTGCTGGCGCAGGTTGGTTACGGTCTCGTTTCACAGGGGCAGTTGCTGGCCCGGGTGCTCCAGCCCGAGGAGTTGAAAGTCTACCGGGGTGAAAAGGCGCCTCCCGCCCCCGCCGAACGTCCACTAAAAGAAACCCGCAAAGCGGCCAGCGGCGGCGTAGTGGTGTCTGGTCTGGGCGACGTCCTGGTCCGTTTCGCGCACTGCTGCAATCCGCTGCCGGGCGAGCGCATCACCGGCTTCATCACTCGCGGACGTGGCGTCACGATACATCTGGTGGGCTGTCCGCGCGCACTGGAGACCGACCCTCAGCGCCGGGTTCCGGTGGTATGGAAGGACGGCGAAGAAAGCCCTCATCCGATCCGGCTCGAAGTGTTGTGCGTTGACAAACCAGGGGTGCTTGCGGCGATTACCAAGAATATCGCGGCGGCCGGAATCAATATCTCGACCGCGGAGGTCAAAACCACCGACGTCAACCGGCGCTCCTCCTCGCTGTTCGAGCTTAATGTCACCAGCGCGCGGCAACTGAACACGCTGATGCATTCGATCGCGACCATTGACGGGGTACTGAAGGTCACGCGCATCGGCCAACAGAACGGGCATCGGCCCGCCTAACGAGCGAGATCGGGTCATAACCCAATGAAACGCGCAATCAAAACTCACGCGGCGCCGGCTGCGCTGGGTCCTTACTCTCAAGGTATCGAGAACGACGGATGGATTTTCTGCTCCGGCCAGATTGGACTTGACTCCGTTTCAGGCAAACTGGTTACCGGCGGTATCGAAGCCGAGACCCGGCGCGTGTTGGAAAATCTGCGCGAGGTCCTGATTGCCGCGGATGCGAGCCTGGGAGACGTGGTAAAGACCACGATTTTCCTGACCGACCTGAAGGATTTCGAAGTAGTCAATCGCATCTATAGCGAGCATTTCGAGCAGCCATGTCCGGCCCGCTCGACCGTCCAAGTGGCCGCGCTCCCGCGCGGCGCCCGGGTCGAGATCGAAGCTGTCGCGCGCCGCTCTCCGGCGCGTCCGTAACCGCCAGCCACGGGACTTGACCACTCAGGGCGTTGATGCGCGTATTGGCGGCAGCAGCCAGGTCTATATTATAGTTTCGGCCTCAAACGGCGGGGCGCGAACTGCGTGGATGCAGCCGCGAACCGGCTTGCCAAATGGCTTGCTTTTGGAGGACGACATGGCCACCGCAACTCAGGAAACAAAGGCAGCGGGCTCCGCTCGCGATGCGCTTGCGGGAATCAAAGTAATTGATGTCGATACGCATCTCACCGAACCCCACGATCTGTGGACGTCCCGCGCTCCGGCCAAGTGGAAGGACCTGGTTCCCCAGGTCAAAATGGTCAAGGGCAGGCGGCAGTGGGTGATCGACGGCGAAAAGCCAATGGCCGTCGCCAACCCCTCCAGCGTGGTGCGACCCGATGGTGTAAAGGCCCGCGGGATCGAGTTCCTGAAATGGGAAATCGAGGAGGTCCATCCCGGGTCATATGATGTCAAGTCGCGTCTGAAGTTCATGGACGGCGAAGGGATTTGGGCCCAGATCATCTATCCGAACCTGCTAGGCTTCGGCGGTCAGCGTGCCGCCAGTATCGATCCCGAGCTGCGGGTGTTGTGCACCCAGATCTTCAACGATGCGATGGCGGAGATTCAGCAGGAATCGGGTAACCGCATCTTTCCCATGGCGTTGATGCCGTGGTGGGACATCGAGATCGCGGTCAAAGAAGTGGTGCGCTGCCACGAAATGGGCCTTAAGGGAATCAACACCAATTCCAGTCCGCAGGACCACAAGGTGCCTGACCTTGGACAGCGTCATTGGGATCCGTTGTGGGAGGTTTGCTCCAGTTTGGGCATGCCCGTCAATTTCCACATCGGCTCCAGCACTGAAGGAATCGACTGGTTTGGCAAGGCGGCGTGGCCTTCGCAGACCAACGAACAGAAGATTGCCCTGGGTTCAACCATGCTCTTCATGCACAACGCCCAGGTCTTCGCCAATATTGTTTATTCCGGCATTCTGGAGCGCTTTCCCAAGCTGAATTTTGTGTCGGTGGAAAGCGGCGTGGGATGGCTGCCGTTTTTGCTCGAAGCGCTTGATTACGAGATGGACGAGGCGGCACCGAACGCCAGGGACTTTCTCACGATGAAGCCTTCCGAGTATTTCAAACGCCAGATTTACGCTTGCTTCTGGTTCGAGCAAAAAGCCTTCCGCGCCGCCGTTGACGCGGTGGGCGTCGACCACCTGATGTTCGAGACCGATTTTCCCCATCCGACCTGCCTGTATCCCAACGCCTTGGATCGCGTCGCCGGGACCTTGGAGGGGCTGGACTTCGAGGACAAGCGCAAGCTGCTCAGCACCAACGCGTCGAGGGTCTATTCGATTCCGGTCTAACGTCGGTTTGGTTGTTTAGGGGCGCTTGTCGATGCACCCAAGATACGGCCAGTGGGGCGGGCGTCCCTGCCAGCCGTGCGGTATCCCTGGCTGTGTCAATGGCGGGCGGGGATGCCCGCCTCACTAAATTAATTTAAAGCAGCGCAGTGCACCTGCATCTTTTCCCGGCTCTCGCGTACGGTCCGGCTAAATTTAGTTAGTCGTAGTCGTTACCCCATTTCGAGTAGCGGATGCTCACCAAGCGGGCGATCAGGATGGCGACGTAGAACTGGCCGGTGACGGATTCCACCATGGCAAGAGAACGCGCCGGTGGGCTCAACGGTGTTATATCGCCATAGCCCACCGTCGCCAGGGTGACAATACTGAAGTAGATTAGCTTGCCGATTTCGTGCTGATAGAAGAAATGGCTTATTTCAGGCGTGAGCTTTCTGCCATCGATCAGGAATGAGCCGGGATAGGCGAGCGCGATCGCCGCGTACAAAAACGCAAAGAACACGCCCAACAGGAGATAGCAGGAGACCGCCCCACTGAGGGTGTCGTTGCTGACCCGCGAGGCCCTCAGCACCTGCCTCAGAATCACCACGATGGCAAACCCAAGGAAGACGGCCCAGCAAAGCGCTACCACCATAAGCAGGCCGGAACTTTGTCGCAGGCTGAGAAGCCATCGTCCGCTAAGTGCCGGAACCGCAAGGATCACGGCGATGGTAAACTCGCGGCGTGGAAATACATAGAGCACCGACAGCAGCAGCATCGACAGGAAGATGCTGGCCAACAATCCGGTGACAGCATCGTCTATAAAGAACGACGGAATGAGCAGGAAACACAAGATCGCGATCAAAAGAATTGTGAACTGGCCCGGCCGTCGTATCGTCTTCACCTCGGCTTCGAGGTCCGTGATCAACTCCGGCTGTTCACCTTTGCTTAGGGCCATTGTTTTCTTGCCCACGAGAGACTGCAATTCGCGCAACTCTATCACGCCGAGGGTGAGAAACTAGACTTATCGCAGGTATTCCACCGGCGGGATTTGCGTACTCACCGATTATGGACTGACCGCTCGAAGGCGCGTTCGTTGAGACCGAAGCGGTCTAGAAAGAATCGATCAGGCTGGACCAATTCATTTGCCATGAGATGGGTGCTCCCTGATTAGATCCTATCAGCGCATCGACGCCCGTTGACGGCGTGAAACGGCCGATGCGAAGGGCAATGAAGGCAGCACGCTGGCACTGGGTGATGCCCAGGCTCATTTCAGGGCTAGCTGGGTCTAGTGAAGCTACCGCATCGTCCGTCCGTTCCAACCGCTTCAGTTCAGATCGATGCGGTAGAGCTTGGCGGCGTTGTCGCAGGTGATTTTGCGCTTGACCGTTTCGGGCACGCCCTCGAAATCCTTCTCGATAACCTCGCGCGAATGCGGCCAGGTAGAGTCGGTGTGGGGAAAGTCCGAGGCCCACATGTAATTGTCTTCGCCAAAGAATTTCCAGGTCATCGGTCCGATCGGATCGTCCTGGAACGTTACCCACACCTGACGGCGAATGTACTCGCTGGGCTTCAGGTCGAGCGGCTCCGCCATCGACGCGCCCCATTTTTCGAAGGCGTGGTCAAGGCGGTACATGTAATGGGCAATCCAGCCGCTGTCGTTCTCGGCCGAGACCAGCTTGAGCCGGGGAAAGCGCATCAGCACGCCGCTATAGATGATGTCGGTGAAGGAGCGCTGCACTTCGTGGATGACCTTCATGTAGCCGCGCGCGAAAGGCTGGTCGACCCATCGCGGCGCTTGCGGGTCTTTGGCGCGAGGCGGCTTGGAACCCGAGGTCCCCAAATGCAGCGACAGCGGCATCTGCAACTCCTGCGCTGCCGCCCAGAACGGATCGTACATCCGATGCCAGTACGGTTTATCCGGTGAAGGCGCGCCCCATATCATCGCGCCCTTCAGTCCAATCCCGGCGGCGCGTTCCAACTCGGCGGTGCCGCGCTCGATATCCTTAAGCGAGATCAGAGCGATGCCATGAAGGCGCTTTGGGTCATGGGCGCAAAACTCCGCCAGCCAACCGTTGTAGGTCCGAAAGCAGGCGTCCTGCAGTTCCGGCTCCTCCATCCCGAAAAGCGACATGCCTAGCGTGGTATAGAGCACCTCCGCCGATACTCCGTCGATGTCCTGGTCCTTGAGTCGCTCCACCGGGTCCCATCCGCTGGGACGGGCATCCTCGTAGCCCCGGGCGCGCTCCATGAAGTCTTTGAGTTCCGTGCCGCTGCGCCCGGCGGCAAAGCCGCCCGCCACCGGGAACGGCCTCAGGCCCGGCCCGACGAACACCTCGCCGGTCTTGCCTTTCTGCTTTGACCACCCGCGGCGCGCGCTCACGGAAACTCTCGTCCAGCCGCGTCGTCCAAAGGTCCGGCGGCTCCATCATGTGCGAATCTGCCGAGATGATGCGTGAAGTGGTCATAACGATTCCTCACTCCATACACGCGACCGCGCGGCAGGTTGTTGAAAGGTTGCGCGGTGTTGGATGTTGAAACGGGCTGAAACTTCTATACAGCGCTTCAACGGCAGCCGGCAAGGTGTCGGGCAAGCCTGCCGCAGAGCATCCAGTCATCGGCGGCTCGGTAAGGCGCCAGCCTATTTCTTGTCTTCGAAGACGCCATGCGCAACGGTGGCGGCGGTCACCGCCGTCGGCCATCCCGCGTAAAAGGCCACGTGTGTGATGAGTTCGCCAATCTCTTCCTTGGTCACGCCGTTGGCCAAGGCCCGCTGGACATGGCCTTCGAGCTGCTCGGGGCGGTAGAGCGCGGTCAGTACCGCGACGGTGATCAGGCTGCGGTCGCGTTTGGACAGCCCGGGTCGCTCCCATACGTCGCCGAAGAGCACCTTATTGGTCAGGTCCAATAGCTTTGGTGTCACCGTCTTGAGTCCTTCGAGCGGATTCCTTGCAGCCATGATTTCTCCTTTTAAGCCAGGTCGAATTGAGCCGTCGCCGGAATTGTATCGGTACGGCTGCTTCTCTCTATAGCACCGATTTCCCTATCTGGAGAGTGCGGCGAAAGGCAGTCTACTCCGACGGTTGGGCGCTGGACGTCGAGGGCCTGAAGTATGGTCAAGCCACCGGGCCGGGTGTATGTGAAATATACCGGGTGGATCGAAGGACCGCCGGTTTTTATCTGGCCGCGAGCATAATTTGCCGCGAGAGGAAAACAGCAATGCCGGATTATGATCTAGTTATTCGTGGCGGCACGATTGTGGATGGAACCCGGATGCCGCGTTATCGCGGTGACGTCGGTATCCGTAACGGCCGCATCGCCGCGCTCGGCCGCGTCGAGGGCTCGGCGCGCCGCGTGCTCGACGCCACCGATCGCATCGTGGCGCCCGGCGTCGTCGACTTGCATACGCATTACGACGCTCAACTCAACTGGGACCCGTACGCCACCAATTCCGGATGGAACGGGGTCACCACGGTGATGATCGGCATGTGCGGCTTTGGCTTTGCTCCGATTCGCCCCGAAGACCGTGACCGCGCGATGCTGCTGATGTCGCGGGTCGAAGCGATTCCGCTGACCTCGATGCGGCTCGGCATGCGATGGGATTGGGTCAGCTTTCGCGAATACCTGGCGAGCCTGGAACGCGCCGGTCTGGGGATCAATGTCGGCTCTTTGATTCCGCATTCGCCGCTGCGCTCATGGGTGATGGGATTGGACAAGGCGAAACAGGGCGCCGCCACGGCCGACGAGGTGGCGCGGATGGCCGACGTGCTGCGCACCGGCATGCGCGCCGGCGGATTCGGTTTTTCTACCGATCGTAACATCGCGGACACCGACTACGACGGCAGTCCGCTGCCCAGCCATCAGGCGGATGACGCCGAACTGCTCGCGCTGTGCGGTGTTCTGCGCGAGTTCGGCATCGGTTCGATTGAATACACGCTCCAGGCCCAGCGGCGGCCCGACTTTGAGTTTACTGCCGCGCTGTCAAAGGCGGCAGGACGTCCAATCGTGTGGAACGCGCTCGCGCAATTTCAAACGCAGCCTGGCCATTGGCGCAAGGTCCTCGGTTGGATGGACGAACTCAACCGCGACGCGCAGCTATGGGGCATGACGGTGTGCTTCCCGACCCATCTGTATTTCACCCTGGAAGAGATGAATCAGTTCGACGATATGCCGCATTGGCGCGACGCGCTCTCCCGGCCTATTCCCGAGCGCATCGCGGCGCTGCGGGACCCGGCTGTGCGGGCCGCACTGTGCGAAGATTTTCGCGCGGTCCGCACGCGCGTATTCAGCGGTGAATGGCGGGATATCAGCGTCACGCATACGCGGCCGGAGAACCAGCACGCGGCCGGGCGCGATATCGACGAACTGGCCCGTGCCGCGGGCCGCGAGCCGATCGATGTCTTTTTGGATCTGGCGCTGTCCGAAGATCTCACCACGGGATTCAAGATCCTGGATTTCGCCAATCGCGACCAGGAAGCGCTGGCGACGATGCTCAAACATCCGCACGCGGTCATCGGCTTGTCCGATGGCGGTGCGCATACCAAGCTTTTCTGCCTCGGGAAGTATCCAATCGAGTTTCTGGCCCATTGGATTCGTGACCGGCAGTTGATGTCGCTGGAAGAAGCGCATTGGCGCTTGTCATACGTGCCGGCCTGGATCATCGGGATTCACGACCGCGGCATACTGCGCGAGGGAATGGCGGCTGACGTGATTGTTTACGATCTGGAAAAGTTGCGCGTCGAACCCACGGAGCCCGAGATGGTCCATGATCTCCCCGGCGGCGAGGGACGCCTGGTGCAGCGCGCCACCGGAATCGACTACACGATCGTCAACGGCCAGGTGACGTACGAAGGCCAGACCTGCACCGGCGCGCGCCCCGGCGCCCTGCTCCGCAGCGCCGCCTACGATCCTGAGGCGGGCTAAGCGTGAGCGAGTTCAGCGGGCCATGAGCGCGCTCTGATGCTAGGATGACACACGTGAACAGAGTCGTTGAAGAAAAGCTGCCGGACCTGATTGGTATCTGCCGGCATAACGGGATCAGGCGCCTGGAGCTGTTCGGCTCCGTGCGCGCGGAACGATTTCGATCCGGCGACGAGCGACCTTGACTTCCTGGTGGTATTCGAAGATTCCGGCCGTCCCGGAATATCTCAGTCGTATCTCAATGCTCGGCACGAGTTCGAACAGCTTTTTGGGCGCAAGGTCGACCTGCTGACCCTCGATTCGCTCACCAATCCCTTTCTGATTGACGCGGTTGAGCGGGACCGCATGGTCCTATGTGAAACGGTAGGACGGGGTCGTCATGGCGAAAGATCCTCGGATGTATCTTCATGACGCGGCGATGGCGCTGGCTGCGATCTCGCGATACTTAACCGGCAAAAGCCTCGATGACTATCAGCGCGACGATCTGCTCCAAGCGGCGGTGGAACGCCGCTTCGAGATCGCCGCCGAGGCGTTGAATCAGCTCTCGAAGACCCATCCGTCAATCGCTTCGCGGATTCCGGATCTCGCCGTGGTTGTAGGCTTCCGCAATGTACAGGCGCACGATTACGCCGCGGTCAACAATCGCATCGTCTGGGATCTGGCGCAAACTCGGGCTCCCGCGCTGCTTGGAGAAATCGAGAATTTGCTCAGAGAGCTTTCCTCAACGGCTGACCCCGGAAAATGCGGCGGGAAAAGTTAAGTCCTTGAAATCACCAGCGTCGTCCTTCAGCGGGCGTGAGATGCTCACCCGTGCAATCGTGAAGATGCCGGACTTCGATTACGATGTCGTAAAAGTGAAACGAAACACCATAACGGTCAGCCTCGACGAGATCTCTGTCGCGCTATCTGGACGACTTATGCCGTAATTCAGGACGGGACCCGCAGCGAGGTGATGCGCGAGGCTCTCAGGCGCCACATGGCGCAACTGCGGTTCGAGCAATTGCGACGCCGTGTGATGCCGTTCGCGGAGGCTCGGGCTATCTTACGGATGAGGATGTATTCAACGAGGTGTCGTGAGGGTCTTTCCCGGCACCAACGTGTTGGCTAGCGCTTTTGGCACCCGTGGACTATGCGCCGATCTCCTCCGTTTGATTTTTCGGGACCACGAACTGATGCTCGATCTAAAAGAAAAGCCTGAGGGTCTCCGGATCCTTAGCGCCCGCGACTTCTGGAATCTGGCCGTCGGCAAGGAACGGAGAAAAGTTAGGCCCGCGAAGGACGCGCGGGCTCGGGCGTTGGAGGCGGCGGCGGAGTGGCCGCCTTGGTCTCTTCGACCGGCGCGGCATCGGCCGGTACCGGTACCGGACCCTTGTTTGTCTGGACCGTCTTGTTGCGGACCTGTAGCAGCACCTGGCGCAGCTTGGCGGGATTGATCGGCTTCTTGAACAGGGCGCCTTCGAGTCCGCGCAAGCGGCTGCGCTTGATGATGTGATCCTTGTCGTAATAGTAGGCGGTCATCAGGATCACCGGCAGGTTGGGCAGCTCTTCCTTGACCTGCAGGTAAAATTCGTAACCGTCCATCTCCGGCATCACGACGTCGGAGATGATGGCGTCGACCTTGACGTTGCGCAGCACCGCTAGCGCGTTGCTCGGCCGCGTCGCGGTTTGCACCATGCAGCGCTCGGCCTTGAGCACGTCGGCCAGCGAATTGAGCACGCCGGGATCATCGTCGAGCACCAGCACGGCCATCCCGGTAAGCGGCCATTCCCGCACCGGCGCGGCGCCGTCGTGTTCATGGACGGGCAACTCGCCCGCGCGCGGCGCCAGATCCGCCATCCGCTTGCCCTGGAGATAATCGCGGGTTTCGTAGGTGCCCTTGCGCGCCATCTCGTCCAGCCGGCGGACGATCGCCTGCACCCGATCGATGCCGCAGCGAATCGCAGTCCAGGCGTTCGCTTTCGACCACCAGTTCGGCATCGGTCAGCTTGACTTCGACGTCGCGCGCCAGCAGTTCCAGATTGTTGACGATAACTTCAAGCGGATTGTTGATCTCGTGCGCCAGGCTGATCGCAATTTCACCGGCGGTGGCGAGCTGCTCGCGCCGGCGCATCCCGCGGACGTCGCGCGCGAACCCGATCGACCCGATCTCCTTGTTGTCGTCATCGTAAATCAACGACGCCGAGATCATCACCGGTATATCTTCGTTGTCCTTGTTGCGGAAGATCGACTCGAAACCCGAGACGCGACCGTTGTCTTTGGAGTTGCGCATCGCGGTCATGACTCGGCGGGCTTCATCCTTCGAGGGATAAAGCCGGGCCACGTTCTGGCCGATTATTTCAGCGGCGGTATATTGCAGGCCGCGGCGCGCACCATCGTTGTAATAAACCACGGTGCCTTGGATATCGACCGCAACGATAATGTCTGGTGAAGTCTCAACCAGGCGTTGGAGATATTTAGGGTCTAGCGAATGCATTTTGCTACGCGCCCCCGGACGCTGAGGTTACCTGAGCACGTAGGGATGTCTAGAGCATCGCTCAGGGATTTGCACAATGCAAGTGCCCCCAACTATTGACAAGCCCCAAGCATAAAACCGTTAACCCTGATTTGCTGGACGAAACATTGGCAAGGTCACTTCATCATCAAGCTTCTCAAACGATACCTTTACCGGCATTCCGCATTTGATTTCATGCGGGCTGATTCCAATCACATTGGAAAGCATCTTGGCGCCTTCCTTAAGCTTGACCATCGCCACTGCATAAGGCACCTGGGTGGCGAATGCCGGGATGGTAGACCCGATGCATGACGATGAAACTATAGACCTCGCCCTCCCCGCTTACCGGGGTCCAGGAAGCCTCACGCGACAGGCAGTTGGAACACATCCGGCGCGGTGGAAACCGTAAGCGTCCCGCAACTGTCGCACTTTTGCACGACCAGTTGTCCCTGCTTGCTGGCTTCAAAAAATGGCTGTAACTCTGGTGTTATTTGCGGTATCGGTCTTATTACTTCTGCCATCTGGCATATCTCCCGACCCGATCACGCCGCTCGTTTGAACCCTCTTCCGCCAGCGGCACGCCAGGTCAAATACTGATGTTGATGTGAAGCGTCTCTTATGGCGCGGTGCCGAGAACCAGGGTGGAGTGGGTCGACAGGATGCCACCGTTGCCGGAAACCAGACACAGGTCGTGCTTGGGAACCTGACGCTTTCCGCCTTCACCGCGCACCTGGATGACGCCCTCCGACAGCGGCGTCATGCCCCACATATAGTACGAACTTAGTTGACCGCCGCCGGTATTTACCGGAATCGAGCCACCAGGGCCAATCCGGCCGTCGGCTACAAAAGGGCCGCCTTCGCCCTTGGCACAAAAGCCATAGTCTTCCAGGGTCACCAGCACCGTGATGGTATAGCAATCATAAAACTCGGCTACATTGATGTCCTTCAAATTCGACCCCGGCCATCTTGAACGCGACCTGCTTGGCCATCGGAGCGCCCGACGCCAGGGTGTCGACCGGATCGCCGCCGGGATGGCCTTGGCCCATGCCCAGGATGTAGACCGGCGGCTTTTTCATATCGCGGGCGCGGTCGGCGGCGGTGACGATCACGCATACGGCGCCGTTGCTAACCAGGCAACAGTCAAAAAGATGCAACGGCTCGGCGACCCATCGCGAGTTATGGTAATCTTCGATTGTCAATGGCACGTCGTGGAACTCGGCGATGGGATTAAGGTTCGCCCACTTCCGTTCGGCCAGTGCAATCGCGCCAAGTTGATCGTGGGTGGTGCCGTAAATATACATATGACGCTGCGCGACCATCGCGTAGCCGGAATTGGCGCCGAACAGTCCATAGGAGGCATCCAGACCCGCGAGCAAAGCCATACGCGGCGCCACCGCCGCCACCTTTCGCGTTGGGTTTGGGCGGCTTCAAGGGAGCGTCGGCGAAAATGCAAGCCACGGTGTTTGCCAGTCCCGCATCGATCGCCATCGCGGCATGCATCACGATACCGGCCGCGCTGGCGCCGCCAAGGTTGGTGGTTGCGGTCAACCGGATGTCCTTGATCCCCATGACCTGTTGCACGGTGTACGAGGCCATCAGATCGCTGCCCCAGGTTAGGCCAGGATTGACCAGAATGCCGTCCAGGTCAGAGCGGCTCAGTCCCGCGTCTTTCAAGGCCAATTCAATCGCCTCGACGGCGAAACCTACGGCATTCGGATGGTCGAAGTTCTTGCCCATCCTGGTGATACCCAAGCCAGCGATAGCGGTCTTTCCCCGCAGACTCATGGCGTTCCTCCTGCGTCGACAGTTCAAGGCCAAGTCATAATCGACGGCAGGATCATAGTCCAACCCGGCGCCAACGGCAAAAATTAACAGCCGGCGTGACAGGCGTGGCGTGAGCCCGCGCCGCCGCATCCGCGCCATTGCGACTTGCGGGCACCTGTGGCACATGTTCCCTTCTGTCCTGATACTTCGTAGAATATTGCCACAATTGCCGATGGATTCCCGAATTAGACAGTGTTCCGGCCGTTGCCGGAACGTTAATATGAATATGCCGGTGCGCTATGGGCGGCCGGCTGGCCGGGTAAATTGCGGTCAAATGCCGCTTAAGCTTAATCTGTTGAAAGAGGTTTCTAAATGGCGCAGCCGCTGACATTTCAGGCATTGCCAAGCCGCGAGTACGTTCTATCCAGCGCGGAAAACTTCGTCCTCTATGTTCTCCTAGAGGCGATTGCTCAAGGCGGCGCGGGAGCGCGTCTGCCGCTTAATCTGGGCGTCGTGCTGGATCGCTCCGGCTCGATGTACGACGAGCGCCGGCTCGAATTTGTGATCGAGGCGGTCAAATTCCTGATCGACAATCTCAGTCCCGAGGACAAAGTCACTATCGTCGCCTTCGCCGACAAGGCGCAGGTGCTGACCTCCGGCGCCGCGAGCGATAGGGCCGGCGCCAAGCGTGCCATCGATGACATCGACCTGTTGGAGATCGGCGGGGGCACGCAGATGGCGCTGGGGATGCGCGCCGCTATCGATGAGGTCCGGAAGAATCTCACGCCGCAACGGCTCAACCGCGTGCTGGTGCTGACCGACGGCCAAACCTACGAGGAGATGGCCTGCGTGGATCTCATCCGTCAGAACCCCGACATCCAGTTCTCCGCCATGGGCGTGGGCGTGGAGTTCAACGAGAAGCTGCTGATGCGGATTTCGCAGGACTCCGGCGGCAAATATCACTTCATTGGCGATTCCACCGAGATCCCCTCGATTTTCGAGGACGAATTGACGGGTCTGCGCGCGGTCGCAATCCGCAATGGCCGCATCGATCTGGTGCTGTCGCAGGGCGTGCAAATCCGCGAAGGCTTCCGGGCCAGCCCGGAGATCTACGCCCTGGGTGAGCCGCTGGTTGGAGAAGACCGCAAAATCAGCTATCAGATCGGCGACCTCGAAGCGGGCGTTCCGGCTTCCGTGTTGATCACCCTGGTGCTGCCGCCGCGCAAGGCAGGAGCGGTGCGCATCGCACAAACCAGCTTCCATTACCAGATTCCGGGTTCAGCCGAGCAATCGGTCGGGCTTGACGTGACCGTCGACTACACCCTGGATCGGACCCTGACCAGCAAAGTCAACGGCCGGGTGATGAATCTGGTCGACCAGGTGTCGATCGCCAAGCTGCAAAACAAGGCGGAAGAGGAGCTCAAAGCGGGTAACGTCGATCGCGCCACCCGTCTGCTGACCAACGCCATTCAGGGCACGCAACGGCTGGGTAACATCAAGGCTACCCAAGCTTTGAGCGGCCTGATGGACCAGATTCAGCAGACCCAAAACCTCGGCAGCAAGGCCGCGAAGACCCAGACTGCTCAACGCGCAGGCGGTGGTGCGCAAGACTCAGATGCTCGACCCGGATATGTTGAAAGAGATAAAGGAATGAACCATATCCTAAACCACCGCAAGGGCGACCGCGCGCAGCGGGCCGCCAACCAGAGGCGAGAGGTTAAGAGGCAAGATGATTAAGTGCAACGAATGCGGCTACGAAAACATGGACGGGCTAGACTACTGCGATAGCTGCGGGATCAAGCTTAATCAGGGGGCTGCGTCCCCCGAAGCGGCTCCTGCCGCTGCACCAGACGCGCCGACCGGTGCTATTGGCGCTCCTCCCAATCCTCCCGAATCAGGCCCGGCGCAGGCCTCTGCGGGGGTTGAACCGCAGGTCGCGCCAGAGCCGGCCGCGCCGCGAGAGCCAGCCTTTGTCCAGGAGGCCGTCATCCAACCCGCGCCGTCGCCGCGGCTCCAGAACCGCCCGCAGCAGCCACTCCGCAGCCTGCCGCGGCCATGCCCCCTGCTTTCAAAGCCAAGCTGAAAATCGTGCGAGGCGGGCGTCAGGGACAGGAATTTCCGCTGGAGGGAGGCAACAACCTGGTCGGTCGATGGGACCCCGAGACCGGATCATTTCCGGAGGTCGATCTCGAAGCCGACGATCCTGAAGCCAAGATCTCGCGCAAGCATGCGTTGATCCGGATCGACGGTCAGCAAGATCACCGTCGAAGATATCGGCAGCCTTAACGGTACCTACGTAAATCGCCAGCCGCGGCTGGCCCCGGGCGCCCCGCATGACCTTAAGGACGGAGACGAGATTATCATCGGCAAAACGTTCTTCAAGGTGGTGATCGAGCCGGTTTCCTGAAGCGTTGGTGAGTAGCGGGAGCAGTTTACAGTTTTTGGACGACTCCCGTGGCAGTGTCAGCAGGATATTTCAGATGAAAACCGGCGATCCGCTTCCGACCGGCCATGAACTCGACGGCCGATATCGAGTCGGCAAAATCATCGGGGTCGGCGGCATGGGACGGGTTTACATGGCCAACGATACGCGTCTGGCCAACCGTCCGGTCGCGGTCAAAGAGATGTTGGTCGGGGAGGGGCTTCACGAGCAAAAGGCAGTAGAGGATTTCGCCCGCGAGGCACGAGTTCTGGCCCCGCTCTCCCATCCTGGCATTCCCAATCTGATCGACTATTTCGCCGAGCGCGGCCGCCATTACCTGGTGATGGAATACATCGCGGGCGGCGACCTGCAGGGATGGCTGGACGAGCGCGGCGCGGGCGCACGCGTGCCCGAGCAACAGGTGATGCGCTGGGCGCGCGAGATCCTTGACGTGTTGTGCTTCCTCCACGTCCAGAACCCACCGATTGTTTATCGCGACCTCAAGCCCGGAAACATCATGATCGATCAGCACGGGCGCGCGATGATCATCGATTTCGGCATCGCGCGCTTTCTCCCGCCCGGCGGACGCGGAACCCAGATCGGTTCGGTCGGTTATGCCCCGCCGGAGCAATACCTGGGCAAGCTGGAGCCGAGGTCGGATCTCTACTCACTGGGCGCCACAATGCACCATCTGCTGACCGGGCGCGACCCTCAGCTTGAACCCCCGTTCAGCTTTCCGCCGGTACGGCAACTTGCGCCCGAGGTCTCGGCGGAGGTCGAGCGCGTCGTGATGTGGGCCTTGGAACGCGACGCGGAGAAGCGGCCGCAATCAGCCGTGGCGATGCTCCAGGCGCTGCCGCGCGCGGCGACTGAGGGCGACCCCTGGATTGCGCAGAACTCGGGGGGCGAACCAGCGGCCTCATCACTGTCGATGATGCGGACCCAAGTGCTGACCAAACCTGGCCCGGCACCGACGGCGCAGAATACACTTCGAATCCACTCGACCAGCGCGCGCGCCAGCCCCGGTTACTTCGGGCATTTCACCCACCGCGAAGACCGCGGACTTAAGGGGCAAGCGTCAAATCCGCCGCCACCCCCAGGCCGGTCCCACGGCCCGCGCCGCCACCGGTGCGAGTTACGCCGCCATCGGCACCGGTCCCAGCGCGTCCCATTGTCCAAGCTCGGTCCGCAGCGCCGGTAGCAAGCCCCTCGCGACCCGCAAGCCCTGCGCCGCGCAACGGAGCGGCCCCGGTTGCGGCCGCAGTCAGCGCCACCGAGCAGGCCAGCCTGGTCTCCAAGACTGAGGCGATGCGCTTCGGTATCCGGGCTGTTAAAATGACGATTGGACGCCATCTCGAACCGGCTGACCAAATCGATATTGACCTGGGTGTGCTCAAAATCGGCGGCGACCGTGTGTCCCGCCGTCATGCCGAAATCATCAAACGCGGTGAGGATTATTTCATTCGCGACCTCGGCAGCCTCAACGGCACGTTCATTCTCGGTCAGGGACGGCTCGGCCGCGACCAACTCTACAAATTGCGCGACCGCGATCAGGTGGTAATCGGCGGCACCACATTGGAGTTCCGAAGAGGCTGAAAAGCATGATCACGTGTCCGGATTGCGGGCAGAAGTCTCCCGACGAAGCGCGATTTTGCGAACAGTGCGGGCGCGGCTTGCACGATGCGCCGCCGCCGGCCGCAGCACTGCCGCCGCTCGCCGTCGGCAGCCAATTGCAGGGCCGTTTCAAGCTGGTCGAGGTGATTAGCCAGAACTCGCAGGAAAATCGCTATCGCGCGGTTGCCTTGGACGACGAGGCGAAGCGGTTCGTGCTCCGCGAACGACTGGCACCGGTTCCTGAGCAAGAGGAGGCGGCAGCGGAGAGGAACGACGCCGCGGCGGCTTCAGAAGAGAACCCGGCGGGTCCCTTGGCGAAGACCCGTGACCTCGCGCCGCTTGCGCGCGCAGCATTGGCGCACCACGAGGCGAGCACAGATGCGACCGCCGCCGATACTGGAGAGCCGGATGGCGGTTCATTTCAAGAGCTGCAGGCTGAGTCCGCGCAGACGCCGCATGCGGCGCAAGATGCGCCTCCTCAGCCCGAAGCTCAATCAGTCGGCGAAGCCCAAACGGTCGGCGAAGCCCAATCGATTAATGGTCATCTGCAAGCGGATGAAGCGCAACTCTCGGTCGCGGCGGCGTCTGAAGCGGGCGACGAGACTCAGGCGGCAGAAGCCGATGAAGGGGCATTGGGAAACGGCGACGCCGAAACCCCGTCTGCGCCGCCACGATCCGACTTGGGCGAGATATTCGAGCGGGTCCTGGCGCTTTCGCGTACGATCGGCCATCCGGCATACTTTCCCGCCCAGGATGGCTTTGCCGAAGACGGTCGCGTCTATTTGGTCTACGCCGACGAGCTGCTTAAGCCGTTTACCTCCAAAAGGCGGGGTTCGATCGAGATGCCCGAGCATGAAGCCCTAAGCGTCGCGATCCAAATCTGCCAGGCGGTTTCGTATCTGCATAACCGCGGCATGCGGGTTAACGATATCTGCCCCGCCTCGCTCGCCTACGGCGCCGACGGACGAATCAAGCTGACCAGCCTCGACTACATCAGCAACGACAACGAGTTGCAGTCTGATCCGATCCTTAACGACGGCTACACCGCGCCCGAGATCTATCGCGGCAAGAGCGTGGATAAGCGGGCCGATGTCTTTTCGATCGGCTGCCTGCTGTATACCTGTCTGACCGGCGAACGAATCGAATGTGAGACCTGGCGCGAGGAGGCCACCCCGATCCGGTTCTATCCGCCACACGTAATTTCCCCTGACCTGGAGCGGGTGCTGCGCGGGGCCCTGGGCTTCAAGCCGGTCGCCCGCTGGCCGGGCGCCGAACAGTTCAAGGCCGAACTGCTCAAGCTGAACTCGCGCCTTGAGATCCGTTCGAGCTGTCTGACCGACGTGGGAATCGTGCGCGAGGCCAACGAAGACTCAATAATGGCGCTGGAGTTTATGCAGGATTCCCAGATCGCGCCCGGACGCCATTATCTTTATGTTGTATCCGACGGGATGGGTGGTGCGGAAGCGGGAGAAACCGCCAGCGCGATTGCCGTCGAAACGATACAGGATTATGTTGAGCAAGGGGTTTCTAAACTCAGTGTTAGCCCTCATGCTCAAACCGCTGGCGCACCGGAAACCTCGGCGGCCGTCAATGCCGCGCCTGGTCAGTCTGCTGGTACACTTGAGCAGATCCTTCAAGCCGCCTTGGAAGAAGCCAACCGCAAAATCGTCGAGCACCAAGTGGACCATCCGGAACGTCGCGGCATGGGAGCAACAGCTGTGGGTGCGTTGATTGCGCCGCCGGACGCCGTCGTTGCCTGGGTGGGAGACAGCCGTGCCTACTTGCTGGAAGGCGGACGGCTGCGCCTACTGACCAAAGATCATTCATTGGTGCAGCGATTGGTCGAGGTCGGACAGATTACCGCCGAAGAAGCGCGCAACCACGAGCACAAGAACGTGATTACGCGCTCGCTGGGTGCCCGCACCAATGGTCCGGCCGGAGCTGAAGTATTGAAGCTGAGGCTCAAGCGCGGCGATCGCCTGATGCTTTGTAGTGATGGATTAATCGCTCATGTGGAGGATTCCGCGATTGCGGAGATCCTGGCCCGCCGGGAGGATCCGGCCGAGGCGGGCCGCGAATTGGTGGTGGCGGCCAATGCCGGTGGTGGAACCGATAACATCTCTGTGATTGTCATAGACGCCCAATAGCCCATGGCCAATCCCGCACAGGACGGAGCCGATACCGGACCATTACCGGGCGGGACCCTGCTCCAGAATCGCTATCTGATACAAAAGCTGATCGGCGGAGGCGGCATGGGAGTGGTCTACCTGGCGCAGGACCAGCGCCTGGCCAACCGCTCGTGCGCGCTCAAAGAGATGGTCGATCATTTCATCGACCCCCAGCAGCGCCGCGAGGCCAACGAATATTTCGCCCGCGAAGCCGACACCCTGGCCCAACTGCGCCATCCCGCGATCCCCGGGATCAGCGACCGCTTCGACCATGCCAATCGCCATTACCTGGTGATGGAATACGTCGAGGGTCGTAACCTCGAGGAGGAAATGGCTGCGCTCGGCCATCCGCTGGACGAGGGACTGGCCATCGATATTGCCCGGCAGTTGTGCGAGGTGCTCTCCTATCTGCACAACTTCACACCGCCGATCGTTTACCGCGACATGAAGCCCTCCAACGTGATGCTCACGCCCAAGGGCAAAGTGATGCTGATCGATTTCGGCATCGCGCGCCTGTTCAAGGTGGCGAGCAAAGGCACTATGATCGGCACGCTGGGCTTCGCGCCGCCCGAACAGTACCAGGGGCTGGTCGATCCGCGCAGCGACATCTACTCGCTGGGAGCAACGCTCCACTACGTCCTGACCGGCCGCGACCCCGAGAAGTTTCCGCCCTTCAGCTTCCCGCCCGTCGGCTCGTTGCGCGCCGACCTTTCTCAAAACCTCGCCGGAGCAATCGACCGGGCGCTGAGCTACACCCCCGAAGGCAGGCCGCAAACCGTCAACGAATTCCGGGACATGATGCTCTATGGGACGGGCCTGACCACGGCTCCGCTCAGTGTCAACCCCAAGAGCGGAACGGCGGATCTGAGTCAGGTCACCGTGCTGATCGCGCCACCGGCACGCAAGCCGCGAAGCGGATTGCGCCGGGCGATGGGATTTCTGATCTTCACGCTGTTCCTCGGCTCGTTGGCCTTCGGTGCGACGTACATCTACTCCAATCCGGAACTGCAAACCCAGCTTGGGATCAAGGCCCTGATTGATGGGCTGCCATGGAAACATCAGGAACTGGTCGATAAGGCGCGCGAGCATCCGCTGGAGTTTCAACGGGTAACGCTGCAGCTCTCGACGCGCGAAGGCAGTCCGCTCTCCGCGCCGAAGGCCAGGTTCCTCAATACCGAATTGTCCGGCAACCCTTATCTGGCTTGGGTGGCGAGCTTTAAGAACAGCTTGGCGGGTCTGGAAGGAAGTAGCGAAAAGGTGGTGGCGAAATTCTTTGACCCTAACGGTCTGCAAATTGCCTCCAGCGACAGCTCACGTTTTATCGGACCGGCATCGAAACAGGTCGACTTCAGCGGCGTGGCGTTGATCCCCAATTTGAGCGACCATCCGCTTGGCAATTATAGGGTGGAACTGTTCTCAGGCGACCAGCAACTGGCCGCGCAACAGTTCTCCGTGGACCAGGATGTCACCGCCGAACTCAAGGAAAAGGCGGAGAAGGAGGCGGAGGCGGCCCGCGCGCTGGCGGCCGAGGAGGAACGCAAGGCTGCAGTCGAGAAGCTGGCTAAGATTGAAGAATTTCGGCGCCGTCCGCTCCAACTGCTCTCGATCGAATTTCAGAACACGACTAAAAGCGGGACCCCGATCTCCGGCGCCACCCAGACCTTCGACGCGGCCAAGGTGTTGTTCGTGGGTTGGCAGGTCAATTTCAAAAACCGTCTGTTCGGCCTCGATATGAACCAATATCGGGTCGATGCCGCCTACATCGCTCCTGATGGGCATACCTTGGGCAGCGTCGATGATTATCGGATGGTCTCCGATAAAGCGAAAACCGCTGTCTTCACTGGCAGAATCGGCAATTCTTCGGGCAATGCCTTCCTGCCTGGCCTGTACGCCGTGAACTTCTACCTCAACGGGCAGTACCTGGCCCAGCGCAGATTCCGCGTCGTGTCGGTTACCGCCAGCCTCAATCCCAGCATCGGACTGCCTCCTGCCTCCTCTTCCACTTCTTCGGGACTGATGGGGGCGGCGCTACCCAACCTGGATAGTCCAACCGTGGCCAGTGGCAGAATCGACGGCTTGGCCGGTAAAGACAATGTGCCGATGGAGATCAGGCTGCGCCCGCAGCCCAATGGGTTTCTCCATGGCGAACTGGTGATTCATGAGCCCGGCTATGGACTTACTCCGATCGACGGTTTCGTTCGCGGAAGTCACATTGAATTTCAGGTCCCCTATGGCAGCAGAGTCCTGTATTTCGAGGGCCAGCGCCGCCGTGAGCAAATGAGCGGCAGCTTCCAGTCGGAGCCTGCCGGTGAACGAGGGAATTGGAGCGCGCGGGTGGACTGAACCCTTGCCGTTTCTCCGGCGCTTGGTCATCCTGAACTGGAAATGGAGCGGGAGCGCGGTGCGCTGACCGATTGCCCCGATTTTTCTCGACGATGGCGATTAACGTATCACGCGAAAAGCTGCTCTTTTATGCTGTCGCGGGTGGCCTGGGCGGGCTGGCCGCATGGGCCGCCGCCGAACCCTTCCTCGGTATCCGCCAGGTCTACGTCCGGGACGCGTTACTGGGTGCTCTTATCGGCTTGTTCATCGGCGCATTCCTGGCCTCAATCGAGGCGCTGAGCGTGGGCCAATGGCGTCAGGCGTTACGTGGAGTCCAGGCCGGCGGATTGATCGGTGCGATTGGCGGCGCGGTCGGCTTGCTGGTTGGTGAGATTGGCTTCGACATCCTTGGTGGACTCTATGGCCGGGTCGTCGGATGGGCGATCCTCGGCATCGCGGTCGGCTTGGGTATCGGCACGGCGGCACGCTCGGGTGCCCGCCAGCGCAACGGCGCCTTGGGAGGCATCGTGGGCGGCGCTTTGGGCGGCTTCGTCTACTGGGCCCTGACTCTGGCGTTTCCCCAGGCTTTCGGACGTGCGATTGCGATCATAGTACTCGGCGCATTGATCGGATTCTTCATCGGACTGGTGACCGAGCTACTCAAGCGCGGATCGCTGATGGTGGTGCGCAGCGGCAGCCGCAACGCCCGCGAGGGGCGGGAATTCGCACTGGCCAAACCGGTTACGGTAATCGGGCGGGCGGAAGAGAGCGACGTCGGTCTTTTTGGCGATCAGTCGGTGCTGCCCCAGCACGCGATACTCCGCCGGGAGGGTAAGAGTTTTTACGTCAGCACCACCGCCGGCGGCGCGGTCAGCGTTAACCGGACTCCGGTCAATGGACGCCAACTGCTCAAAAACGGCGATCGTATCGAAGTTGGCGGAACCCTGTTTCTGTTCCGCGAGCGAAACCAGACCCCGGGGAGCTAGCAGGCCGTCGAAAACAAGACTTTCACCATCTGCCCCAGCGCTCTTGACAAAAGAGCCGAACATTTTCAGGCAAAGCGTTGAAAGCAGCATTAATCCCAAGAGACTTGGACCGGTCTGTGTCGGCATTCCTGCCCAGCGGGTGCACGCCTCAATGCATGGGCAGTTTCGGACGCCTGTTGGCAATCGGCGCTATCGTTAGCCTTCTGGCGGGCTGCTCCACGGTAGATACCACCTCCAATCTTGCGCCAGCCTCGAATCAGACTTTGGAATTCTACCCGGGGCTGGTAAAAGGCTTTGAACACACTTATCCGTCCCGCCATCTGATCGTGCTGGCGGTCACGGATGCTTGCGAAACCAAGAATCAAGGCTCCAGCGGCGATGGCCAGCAGATTGGAACGACGGTGGACACGCGGGGTGAGACGATCCAGAACCTTTACACCACCGGCCTGGCTGGCATCGTTCAGAACGCACTCGTGCAGGCCGCGCAGGAGGCCGGCATGACCTCAATCGCTTCAAGCCAGTCGCGGTACGCGGCGCGACCGGTCGACGCCGATTACGTGCTGGAAAGCAAGGTGGTGAAATGCTGGGTAAAGAAGCAGCGTGTCGTTGACAACGAGAAAAACGGCAGTTGGCAGACGCAAGCGGAATTCGCAATCGACGCGACAATTTACAAGCCGCCTTTTCAGGTGCCGTTCTGGCAAGGTGACAGCAGCGAAACTTACAGTGACCCCCCCGACAATCCCGGCATGATGTCAGAGGATCAGGCCAGCATCTATGATCAGCCAGGCGAGGTCCTGTCGGTGGCCTTTACGCGTAGTGTCGAGGGCATCTTCAAGCGCGGCAATCTGCATTCCTTGATTGTCCAGGACCACGTGCTGCGCCGCTGAGCGGAACGCCGGAAAACCCGCGCCATAGGCCAAGGCCGGGCACGCCCTTCCGCCCGTCATTTGATACCACCTTTGGGTTGATCAGGTCGCCGCGGCCGGGTTCTTGGGTGCGGATGCGCCCCGCACTGCCGCTTCCAGAAATGGCCGCGCCTGTGCGGTTATGTCGAGGGTTGGATCGAGTTTTTTGCCCAGACCTTCGACCACCACGAAGGAGATATTGAGTACGGTGAAGCGCCCGTCCATGCGCATCCGGTAGCGGCGGAAAATGTCGAAGAAGGAACCAATCGCCGACGCCATCTCGATTTCGCCCAGCGGCCGATTGGTATAGCGGCGCAAGTATTCGATCATCTCCGATTCATAAGTTGCGTAGTCGATCGGGCCCAGCCGCTGGCACAACTCGTACATGTGCCGGGCCAGTTCCCGGCCCATTCCGTTGGCCATGTAGTACATGGTCTGTGCGAACATCAGCCGATCCGTGGGCGTCAACTCGGTGATCAGCCCAAGGTCGAACAGGGCGATACGGTTACCGGGGAGAAAGCGGAGGTTACCGGGATGCAAGTCGGCGTGGACGAAGCCATCAATGAACGTCATCTTGCAAAAGACCTTGATGCCGAGCGCGGCCACCTGGCGCGGATCGATTCCTGCCGCTTCAAGGCCGGTCTCGCGGACGCCTTCGAGCAAATCCATCGTGAGTACGCGCTCACTGCACAGCCGCTCGACGAGGCCCGGAAAGACCACGTCGGGTTCGTTCTTGAAGTTGTCGCGGAAGCGGATGTTGTTGATGGCCTCGATGCGAAAATCGAGTTGCTTGTTTACCGCCGTACAGAACTGATGCACGGCTGATACTGGTGAGAGCACGTGCAGGGTTGGAATCTCGCGCAACAAATGGGCAAAGCCCAGCGCGATCGATTGGTCGAGCTGGGCCCAAGCCGCGATTGCCGGACGGCGCACTTTTACCGCGACCCGCTGGCCTCCCGCAGCGATGCGGGCGCGATGGACCTGCGCGACCGAAGCCGCCGCCAGCGGATGGACCTCGAACTCGCTGAAGAGCCTTTCCAGGGGTGCCCCAAAGTCCTCTTCGATGATCCGGCGGACCTGTTCATAGGGAAATGGCCGGACCTCTTCCTGCAGCTTCACCAGTTGCTCGATGATTTCGGGCGGCACCAGGTCTGGCCGCGTGCTAGCCACCTGGCCAAGCTTGATAAAGGTGGCTCCGAGCCGTTCCAGCGCGATGCGCAGCGCGCGGCCGCCGGCCGTGAGCGCGACCCTGCGGTCAAGCCGGCGCGAACGGATTGCTTCGACACCCAGGATACCGGCAAAGGCGACCGCCGCGTAGGTCCCCCAAGTCAGCATCTGCGCCGTCCGAACGACGATCTGGAGCGCTCCAACCAGACGTTTCATCTACTCTTCCGTTGCCTTGGCGGATGTTTTAGCATTCCGCGGCGATACCTGGTTATTGTGGCCCATTGAGCTTTAGACCGTACATACACAGAGGTTGGTCATGGATTACAGCGAATATCGACATCTTACATTCAAACAGCATGACGACGGAGTCCTCCTGGTGACTCTGAACCGGCCCGAAGTCCTTAATGCCACCAACGCGCGGATGCATTGGGAACTGTCCCAGGTGTGGAAGGATATCGACCGGGACAGCCAAGCCAAGGTCGTCCTCGTTACCGGCGCCGGGCGGGCGTTTTCAGTCGGCGGTGACAACTCGATGCTGGCAGAGACGCTGGGAAACGCGGAGAAAATCGCCGGGCTGTGGCGGGAAGCGGGCGATATCGTCTACAATATGATCAACCTGGACAAGCCGATTATCTCCGCGATTAACGGGCCCGCCTTCGGCGCCGGATTGGCGGTGGCGCTGGTCGCCGATATCAGTATCGTGGCGGACAACGTCCGTTTCACCGACGGTCATGTGATCCTGGGCGTCGCGGCGGGCGATCATGCGGTGATCATCTGGCCGCTGCTTTGCGGGATGGCCAAGGCCAAGTACTACCTGCTGACCGGGGAGTTGCTCGACGGCAAGGAGGCGGAGCGCATCGGCTTGGTCAGCTTGTGCGTGGCACCGGAACAGCTAATGGGTAAGGCACTCGAGACGGCTCACAAGCTGGCGGCCGGTCCGCAACAGGCGCTGCGCTGGACCAAGCGATCGCTCAACAACTGGTTACGGATGGCTGGTCCCAGCTTCGACACGTCACTGGCCCTGGAGATGCTTGGATTCTTTTCCGCCGATGTCAAAGAGGGCAACGCCGCGCTCAAGGAGAAGCGGGCGCCCCATTTCACCACACGGTGATTTTGCGCTCGGGCCAAGCCGGTGCAGATTGCCACACAAAAAGGATTATTGCCGCACAACTGCTTTTTTGCGATACTCAGCCGATTGAATCTGGACCTTGAGGGAGGAACCGGGAACCATGAACAAGATCAAGGTGGTGGTTGGTGGATTGGCGCTGGCGGCGATGGTGGGGGCGATGCTGCCCGTGTCGACCGCGTACGCCAGGCACAAAGTCGACTGCTCGAAGGTGATGGATGATATAAACGGCGGCAAGAGCGTCAAGGAAACGGCGGCGGATTTGCACATTTCCAGGTCCAGCGTCCGACGCTGCGTAAAGAAGGCCAAGGCTGAAGGCGCCACGGCTGCTCCGGCAGAGAGTGGCGGTGGCGGTGGGTCAATGGCCGCTCCGGCAGAGAGTGGCGGTGGGTCAATGGCCGCTCCAGCGGCTGCTCCCGCTCCGGCTGCTCCAGCTCCGATGGGAAGTCCGGCTCACTAGAGACGGGCGAAACCATTTGGCCCGCCGGCGTGCCTGCGCATCCGGCGGGTCTTTTTCAACCATGGCCGAATTTCCTCCTTTCGTTGGCTAGCTGGAGGAGCCGGCCCTGCGGTTGGGTCGCATTTTTGTGTCCGGAAGGGTAAAAAAGCAGGCGAGGGTGAAATTCTGCCAGACCGTATCGGTCGACTAGTCCCCGTTTCCACCGCTTCACAAGCAATTGATATGCCCCCCGAGAACAAATGTGAGCTCTGCGAGCTCCGTGATTACACCCAGCGATATTGTCAATTCGTCCATCCGTTCAAGTTCACGATTCTGGACTGTGATTCGTGCGATACCCCGATGGCGGTCCTGGGGGACCACCGCAAGGAGGCGACCGAGGCCGAAAAAGCCTTGATGATCGACGTGCTATCGGCGGTCGCGCGCGCCAGGTGGGGGGCGGATAAATTCTTTATCGACGACGTCATGCGGCAAATTCCCGACCATTGCCACGTCCACGCAAGGCGCCGGCGCTGGATGATCGACTGAGCGCGAAACCATCTTCTCTTAGCTACCATACTAAAAAACTCTTCTTTTCGTTTTGAGCTATCCACGGGGTTTGTGGTATATGCGTTCGCTAGCATTTATTTGGCGCTAAATTACGGTAATAGCGCCGGTTGGGGCGCTGGGGATCGGGCGCCCCGCTAGGGAGGTCGGTCGGCTATGGCAAACGGTACGGTGAAATGGTTCAGCCCGAAGAAAGGCTACGGCTTTATCACCATGGAGGATGGCCAGGACGTATTCGTGCACTACAGCGCGATATCGGGTAACGGTTTCCGCTCGCTCGAGGAGGGTGACCGGGTGGCCTTCGAGGTAACCCAGGGCCCCAAGGGATTACAGGCGGCCAACGTGTCGCGTGACGGATAATTGATAAGTAATGAGCCACTCGGATACTTCCGCTCGAAACAGTTTTGTTCCCGCCAACGTGGAGTACCACCGGCAAGGATTTTCACCGATGCTTCCTTGATCACTTGATCCTTGATTTTTTACCGCGATGCCGCGGTTGTGAAGGCAACTGCGGGCGTTACCGGCAAGCTGGCGTGGCCGCTCCTTGCGGCACAACCGCAGCTTCGGCCTTGTGGTAACTCGCCGGGCAGTCCGTCCTTCTTCCCGAGCAAACTTGTCAATAATCGGCACGCCACGGTTGCGTCCGCTTAATCTATGGCACTATTGCGAGCGCCTTTGGCCGGGGAAGATACTACCGCGCGTCCGCCGTTGGTCTTTCAACGAGATTCAAGCTTCGCGCCGACGGTCCTTTCCTCGCGCGCTTAAGCTTGACAATAGTGACAATGGTGTGAGCAACGAAAAGAACGGAGGTCGCGTTTATGCAGCGAAATGTCAAGAACCGCTCAGGTCAGCTACTCGGCTGGCTTAGGGATGACAAGAGCAGCGAATTTGCTTATGACCGCCGCGGTAAGCTGTTGGGTTGGTACAACAAGAAAACCGATCAGACCCACGACTCCAAGGGCCGACTACTCACGACCTCAGGCGACGTAACCAGCGGGCTGATTTTCGGCAGCGGCGAAGACGATACCGACTAAGAGCTAACGTCCCGCGAATCACGCGTCGGGCGCCACCGAAGCGGGGTCGGGCGCGTTCTGCTGCCAGGTCTCGGTCAGCTTCCAGATCCGGATCTTCCAGCCCTGCGGAGTTCGGAGCATCGTGTTGGTGTAATAGCCGCCCAGGCCCCACACCGATTTTTCGTCTTTGCAGTCCGGGGGAAAGTGGCGCGCCTGCAAGTAGGCCAGGCAGACCGCTCGATCGCCGTCGATCTCGATGTGATATGGCGAAATCATATGCTGCGTGACCGCGAACTGACTGACGATTCGCTCGATCGACGCGAGCCACTGGTCTCCGCTCATCGCAATCAGCTTGCCGCCGCCGTACGGAGTGCCGGCGAGATCAATTTCCATCTCGTCGGCAAAGCATGAGCGCAAAGCGGGCCAGTCGCGGCTGTCGATACTCATGCCGTAGCGATACATCAACTCGCTAATCGCCCTGCGATCTTCCAGGGTCTGTAACTGTTGGGTTTGCAACTGTTGGTCAGACATGTTTCTGCGCGCACTCCTTTCTGCTCCGCGGCGGTCGCGCGAATCAATTACTTCGCATCAGTCAGCGTTTCCCAGGTTCCGACCAGCTTCCATTTACGGATCTTCCAACCGTCAGCGGTTCTGACCACGTCGTTATTGTAGTACCCGCCCACGTCAAAAATCGCATGGCCGCCCTTGCCGTCCGGGATGAAGTGGCGCGCAAGCACGTAGACGGTACAAGCTGCCCTGTCACCGCTCACTTCGATCCGATGGTTGGACATCGAATGCTGCGTGACGGAGTACTGCGCCAGTCCGCGGCTGATGACGTCTATCCAGCGCTCCGCGGTGGTATTCACCGGGATACCGAGCTCCGCTTTCAGCCCGATCATTTCGGCTCCAATTTCGTCCGTGAACAGGGTGCGCAGGGTGGTCCAGTCCTTTGAATCCACTGCGATCGCGTAACGATGCATCAGATCCATTATCTGCGCGCGGTTCCACAGTGCTTCGAGCTTTTCCGAATCGGTCATCGCGGTTGTCCTCCCACGCCGGTTGGAATCCGGCGCCACAATAACGTGTCCTGGGCGCCGCCACCAGAATGGGGCGAACAGGCCCGCGGAAATTGGTAATCCTAAGCCTGAGCGGGTTGCAGCACGCGCGGGCTCTTAACCAGCATCGTAAGCACGATACCCAGCAATGCGGTGAGAGCCGCTGCCTTTATCGAGGTCGTGTAACTGCCGGTGAGATCGAAGGCGCGTCCCGCCAGTAACGGACCGGCTGCGTAGCCGAGGCTGCCGGCGCTGTTTATGATCCCATTGAGCACGCCGAAACGCTCAAGGCCCAGGACCTGGCCCTGCAACACCGGGGTGATGAGGGGCGGGCCAAAGCCAAGCAGCGCCACCCCGGCCATGAAGACTACCAGGACCCATACATGCGCCGCGTAAAGCAAAAGCACGAGCGTCAAAGCGATGGCGGCAAAACTCACCACCATCGCGACTCGAGCACCGATCCGGTCCACTAGCACGCCGGATAAGCCGCGCCCGAAAAACGATGCTCCCAGCATCATGCCCCACAGCGTGGAAGCCACACTGGGGCGGTATCCCAGACCGATCAGGTAAGGCACGCCGTGGACGATCGGAACGCTCATCACGACCGCATACACAAAGTAGGCGCCCGCTATCATCAGGAAGGCCCTGAGATAAATCCTGGCGTGCCGGATTTCTGTCGCGGGCTCCAATCGCGATGGTTGCCCAGCGGACTTCTCGGGGCTGCTTTCTATCATAAGAAGTACGACCGGCACCAAAATCGCCAGCGTCACGATTGCCAGCACGACGTAACCGGCGCGCCATCCGTACCTCGGGACCACGTTGCCGGCGGTCAGGTTGCCAAGCATCTCGCCGACCGCGAAGCCCGAAAAGACGATACCCATCGCGGTGCCACGCCGCGCGTCGAACCATCGCGAAATTATCAGCGCGCCGGGCACGATGCTGCTGGCCGCGTTGGCGAGTCCGATCACGGCATAGGCCGCTAGCATCTGTGGCAACGAATTTGCGCGGCTGGCCGCCAACAACGCGAAGCCGAGCACGATCACACCGCAGAACATCACGCGCTTGGCGTCAACTCGATCGATAATCAAACCAACCAGCGGCATCGCCGCGGCCGAGGAGAGCTGGAGCGCGGTCGCAATCAGCGAGACCTGGGTGCGGCTCCAGCCGAACTGTTTGCTAAGCGGCAGCAGGAACACCCCTAAGGTGTCGAAGCTCGAGGCGATCGTCACGGCCATGACGATGAACAGGCCCACTACTATCAGTGTGGCTTTGTTGTTGTGTGACATCTGTATAGTGCGAGGTTTACTACCTCGTTTCAGGCGCCCTTGCCGGGGTGCGCTGAATGCATTGCCGCTTCCAGGGCGGGCAGCGCGGCCTCCAGCGTCATGGGATCGGCCAGCGCCCCGATAAATGGGTCGCGGCGCAGCTTCGCCATCCGCGGGGGCATCGTCTTGATATTGAATTTGGCCGGGTCGAGGTTCGGCTTCAATTCTTTCCAATCGAGCGGCGCGGAAACCGGGGCGCCTTCGATCGGCCGCACCGAGAATGGCGCAGCGATGGTCTTGCCGTGTCCCAGTTGCAGGTAGTCGATATACACCTTGCCCGCGCGCGTGCGCGGATTGCGGTTGATCGTGGCGAGGTCAGGAATTCTGCTCACGACCAGGCGGGCCACCAGTTCCGAAAACATGCGGGCCTGCTCGTAAGTATATTTCGGCTCCAGGCCGACCATCACGTGAAGTCCCGCCTGGCCAGAGGTTTTCAGATACGGGCGCAGGCCCACCTCACGCAACGCGCCGGCGGTTTCCTCCGCTACCGCAACCGCGTTGCGGGTGGTGCTGCCCTTGGGATCGATATCGAACAGCAGCCAGTCGGGATTTTCCAGGTGGGGCAGGCGCGATGACCAGATGTGAATCGTGATGGCGGCCAGATTGGCCATGTAGGCCAGCGCGTCCGCGCTATCCAGGACGAAATATGAGATATCGCGCTGGGAGTCGTGGGAATAGATTTTCTCGGTGCGCAGCCACGGCGGCGCAAATCCGGGCGCATCCTTCTGATAGAAGCTTTTCCCGTCAATCCCGTCGGGATACCGGGTGAGCATCACCGGGCGGTCCTTGAGATAAGGCAGCATCCAATCGGATATCGAAACGTAATATTCGATCAGATCACCCTTGGTATATCCCTGCGCGCGCCAGAAGACCTTTTCCGGATTGGTTAGCGCGACTCGACGTTGTGCACCGTCGGCGTCCGCCGCCGCCTGCTGGATCGCACCACCGGGCTCGGCAAGCAAGGAAGCGCCGGGCGGCGGCGCGGAATCTTCACCCCGCGGCCCTTTATAGACGCATTCGTGCGGGTCGAAATCCGGGACCAACCGCAGAAAACTCGGATGGCGGATGCCGCCCTGGTTGGTCCAATCCGCAAAGCGCACCTCGCAAACCAGTTCGGGCTCACAGAAATGGGCCGCGCGAGGCAGGGCCGGTTCATCGGCCTTGGGGCGGCGGAACGGCGAGTTATTCCGGCTGCGCTCGCGCATCAGATGATGTATATGCTTAAGCTTGTCGTAATCGAAGCCGGTACCAACTTTGTCGGTAAAGCGAAGGCTGCCGTCGTTCTCATACTGGCCCAGCATCAGCGCCCCGAAGAAGCTGCGGCTGCCGGCGGGATCGGTATAACCGCCGATCACAAACTTGCCCGTCTGTGGGCATTTGATTTTCATCCAATCCGGGGTGCGCCGTCCGCGATACGGCGACGCGCGCAGTTTGGCCATGATTCCTTCCAGGCCGGCGCCGGCGACCGCGTCGTAAAAGTCACGCCCGCGGCCTACGATATGTTCGCAATAGCGCAACGGTCCCTCGCCCTTGATCAACCGGGCGAGAAATTCCTTGCGCTGCTCCAGCGGCAGATCGCGCAGGTCAAACTCACCGAAGGCCAGCAAATCGAAGACGAAATGAATAACCGGGACGGCAAGGCTCATGCGCGCGATGTCGCGGCGGTCGCTCAGATGCATCCGCCGTTGAAGGAGCTGAAAATTGGGCCGGGCATTATCGTCCAGCGCCACGATCTCGCCGTCGATCACGAAACGCTTGAAGGGCAGCGCGCGCAGGGCCAACGCGACTTCCGGATACTGGCCGGTTATGTCCGTGCCGCGCCGGGCGAAGAGCCGGACATCGTCATTCTCGCGCACGGCCAACGCGCGCACGCCGTCATACTTGATTTCGAACAGCCATTGATCGCCGTCCACCGGCTCATAACTCAACTTGGCGAACGTCAGCGGGAAGCCGCGCGGGTCCAACGGGACGCTGATGCGCGGCAGCTTGAGCCGGGCAAGTTCGGCAGCGGCCGCTTCGCCCGCGGCCGACGCCTCGTACATCTCCTCGACCGCCAGACCCGAAAGGACCGAGCGCGGATGCATCTCGAGCACGTCATCTTCGCTGGCGTACTCGTCGCGTTTCTTGATCAGCAGCCATTGTTGCTTATCGCCGGCGGCGGACTTGGTTCCGCGGCCGGTGCGGACCAGGGTGTACGCGCCTCGCAGTTTGAACCCGCGCATCATCAGGTCGAGTTTTCCCGCGCGCACCGCGGCGGCGACATCGTCTTTGGGATCGAGCGCAGTGTACACTCCGCGGTCCCAGACGATAACCGCCCCCGCGCCATAGTTGCCCTCTGGAATTACGCCTTCAAAGTCCCCGTATTCCAGCGGATGGTCCTCGACCAGCACTGCAAGGTGTTTGTCAGCCGGGTTCAAGGAAGGGCCCTTGGGTACGGCCCATGATCGCAGCACTCCCTCCATTTCGAGTCGAAAATCGTAATGCAACCGCGTAGCGTCGTGCTTTTGGACCACGAATACCCCGCCGCTCTGACTGGCCCCGCCCCGCGGCTGCCCGCCGAAAGGTTCGGGGGTGCGTTCGGGGTCGCGCTTGGTACGGTAATGTTCCAGTGGCATAGGAATTGCCTTGTTTTCCAGTCAGGCTAGATTATACGATTTCGCTGGGTGAGTTACCCGGAGGGCCTGTATGCCATCACGATCTATTTCCACGGGTGTGATCTCTTTTGGATTGGTCTCAATTCCAGTGCGCTTGTTCACCGCCACCAGCCCCAAATCCATCAGTTTTAATCTGCTTCACGCCAAGGACAATAGCCGCATCCAGCAGAAGATCTATTGCCCGGTGGACGACAAGATTATCGAACGCGACGAACTGGTGCGCGGATACGAAATCTCCAAGGGCCGGTACGTAACTTTTACCGATGAGGAGCTCAAGAGCCTCGAGGCGCAGGGCGACCACTCAATCGAAATCAACGAGTTCATTCCGTTGAAAGAAGTCGACCCCATTTATTTCGAAAATTCCTATTATGTGGGCTGCGAGCCGGCGTCGGCGAAAGCCTACCGTTTGCTGGCTGACGCAATGGCTCAATCCTCACGTGTTGCTCTGGCCACATATACGATGCGCGGCAAGGAGCATCTGGTCCTGATCCGCCCCCATGAGAAGGGGCTGATGATGCATACGATGTATTACGCCGACGAAATCCGTTCAGAAACTGATATCGATCAAGGCACCAACGTGGAGGCCAAGCCCGCCGAGTTGGAACTCGCGAAGCGCCTGATCGAAGACCTGACGCAAAAGAAGTTCGAACCGGAAAAGTACCACGACAACTATCGCGAACGGGTGATCGAGGCGGCCCAGCGCAAACTGGAAGGCCAGGAAGTCACCGAAGCTCCAGTAGAAGAGCGCAAGGGCCAGGTGATCGACCTGATGGCCGCGCTCAAGGCGTCATTGGAAAAACGCGGAGCCGCGTCGGAGAAGAAAACGGCCGTCGCGGAAGAAGATGCCGCCGAGCCCAAAGCGGCCAGGGCTCACGCGCGCTCCGCCGCCCCACGCGCCGAACGCAAGCGCGCGGGTGGCAAGAAGTAGGCAAATCAGTCCGTGTCGGCCTCTGCGGCGGGTTCCAGGATCATTTCCTGCTGCGCGGTTTCCGACGGCGGCATCAGCGCCGCCGCGTCGAACAGGCCCGGACGATCAATATAGGGTTTGAACTTGGTATAAAGCTCGTCGAGCTTCGCCTGGTAGTATTCGACGTTCTCGTCGGGGTTGGCGGGGTCGTGTTCCGACACCATCCGGGCCGCCGCATTCACCTTGACCTTGAGCCCCTTGCCGCTGACGTAATACGAAATCTGGTCGCCGCTGTTGTAGGGCCGCGATGCTTTTAACGCCAGTTCGTAGGCCGCCGCCACATTGCGCCGTTTGCCGCTGATCTTCTGGCGGTAAACTTCGAGCGAATCCTGCAGGGTATCGGTCTTCATCAGCTCGCGAATTGGAAGCTGATGGGCGGCGATCCGGCGTTTGTAAGTCTCCAGCAACTCCGCGATAGCGCCGCGCCGATCTTCGAGCATCAGCCGGAACATGTCTTCCATGAAGCGGCGCTGGAAGCGCTCGAGTCCGCGCGACTTGAGTCCCGAACCGCGAATCGTCAGCTCGCCGGTATCGTCGATCAGCACATAGTTCTTCATCTTGTAGCTGAACATCGCCGGATAACGTCCGTCGATTTCGAGCTTGATACCCTCGGGCAGGGCGCCGGCAATGCTATCGAGCAGTGCCTCCTGAGCGGGCTCATCGGGAAATCCGGGCGCCACGAAGTAGATGCCGTCGGTGTCCACCTCGATAACCTGCGCTCCACGCCCCTCCAGCTCCGCCATCGCGCGCTGGATCAGCTCGCGCCCGCGCCGCGTCACCCCTTCGGCCTGCGAGTAATCGTTGAAGTGGCCCATTGAGAAGCCCAGATAGCCGTAAAACGAATTGACCAGGATCTTGAAGGTCTGCTGCAGCGCTTCCATGTAGCGGCGCTCCGGGCCTTGCAGCTCGCGCACGGCGGCCTTGGCCTGAACCCTGAAGTGGCGCAGCTCGGTCAGCATTTTCAGAAAGATTCCCAAATGGTCGGAGATGGGACCGAGCCCGAACTGCAACATCAAAGACGGATACAGCGAGGTGACGTCGCAATGCGCCACCTGATGCGCCACGCCCAGCCGTCGCACCTCGGTGTAGCCGCCCGCAAACGCGATCGGCGGGCCGGGCAGCGGCACGCTATGACCCTGCGCCAGATAGGCGCGCAGTAAAATGGAGTCGATCTTGGTCGCGTTCCCACGCATAATCACGTTTTGATACGAATAGGGAAAGATCTGCGCCTGCACGAAGTAGCTGAGCGAGAGCATGTCCGCGAGCTTCGATACCTGGCGCGCGTTGTCCAAAGTCGCGTCGCGCAAGGTTGCCGGGTCGTTTGCAGCTAGATCGCCGACGCGTTCGGGCTCGATATAGACCCGTGCGGGATGAACGAGCTTTAAGTGCCGCTCGATTTCCTCCAGTCCGAAGCCCTCCAGTTCGCGGCTGGCGATGTCGTAGTGCTGGGCCAGTATCCACGTATCGACCAGGCTGCGCCCATACACATCGAAGCGGCGGTAGGCTATCGTCCGCTCGGCGATTTGCATGCGCGAGGAGCGCGCCTTCATCACGCTGCCGTCGCGTCCAAGCTTCAGGGCTACGCTATGGCGCCGGGCGCGCGCCTGAATGTAATCAAGACCGAAGCGGAACAGGTTGTGGCCTTCGACAACGTCGGGGTCGCGCTCGCGGACAATGGCGACGAGTTGCTCGAGCATCGCCTTCTCGTCCATCTCGGAAGCCAGCAGAACCCGTTCGAAACCGGTGGAGTCGGTGATTGCGATAGCCGCGATCCGATCGCCGTCGCGCGCGCCGGAGGGAAACTCAAAGCCTGGACTGATGCAGGCCTGGACGTCGATTTGCATCCGCTGGAGATGGCCGAACTCCATACCCACGAAAAACGTCATCCCGGCCAGCATCAGGAACTGCTCGACCGCATCGGTGAGCACGAAGTACGGATTCTCGGCTCCGCCCGACGCGGCCTTGCGCAGATGACGTTTGGCGGCTTCCAGCGCGGCCACCGTATCGAACGCCGCCAGATAGCGGAAGGTGAAATCGCCGTCCAATTGGTCGATCGAGTGCGGCGCGCCGAAACCCGACAGCAGCGAGCGATCGCCCAGCAGAATGAAGAATTTCGCGGCTCGCTTCTCGCGCGTCAGTCGCCCATCGACGCGCCGAAAAATCTCGGCCTTTTGCGGTCCAATCTCAACCGCGACAATGCCCGGCTGCTCCGTAGTCCCAAACAGCAACCGGTTGCGATAAAACTGCGCCGCAATTTCCTGGTAACGATCCATCGATTGCGATTGTGTACGCGGTCCGGCGCCTTACTCAAGAGCGCTGGGCAGAGGCGACCAAGGCGGGGCCTCGCGACCGTTTTGCTATGTGGTACGGTAGACCACATAGGGAGATTCTGTGACAAGGGCGTCGGAGTCCGATATCGCCGCCCAGTTGATTCGGTACGGCGAGAGCGTACCCGTTCCGTAGGTTCCCTACGAAGAAATCGCGCTGCCGATTGCGATTTGACCTAAGCGGCCGGAATTTTCAGGCCGCGCTGGACTGCGGGGCGGGCGGCGATTTCGTCGCGCCATCGTTTCAGGTTGGGCATGTTGTCCAGGTTGATGTTGAAGAAGCCCAAAATCGCGACCCAGGGGAAGGTTGCTATGTCGGCGATTGAATATTCTTCCGCGAGATACTCGGCCTCGCCCAGGCGTTGGTCCAGCACTCCCGCCAGGCGAATGGTTTCGTCGGTATAGCGCGTGATGCCTTGCTGATTGTCGGCGGCGTTGCGCTTGAACCATCCGAGTTGGCCGAACATCGGTCCGACGCCCGCCATCTGGAACATCAGCCATTCGATCGCTTCCATCCGCCGTACCGGGTCGCGCGGCAGCAGCTTGCCCGACTTCTCGGCCAGGTAAATCATGATTGCGCCCGACTCGAAGATCTTAAGCGGTTTGCCGCCGGGTCCCTCAGTATGGACGATTGCAGGGATGCGGCCGTTGGGATTGATGGCGAGAAACTCAGGCGTCTTCTGATCGTTCTTGGCCAGGTTTATCGCATGTACGTTGTACGGGATTTCGATCTCCTCGAGCATGATCGAAACCTTTTGGCCGTTGGGTGTTCCCCAAGTGTAAAGCTCTATCATGATGTACTCCCTACTCGGTCGCAGAATTGGGCGTCGCTCTAAAATCCGTGGCCAGACTATCACCGTGCTCGCCTCTACCACCAGTCTCAACGCGCGAATCCGAAATCAACCGAAAAACCTGATGCTGGATTCTCCCGGAACATGGCGCTAGGGTCGCTCGCGGGGGGCCGTTCATAAAGTGACTTGGCGATGGAGGTTTACGCGATGGGACTGCGACCACCCGGCCGCGACGACTTGATCGAGCTTGCGCGGCTTAACCATTTTGAACTTTCCGAAGAAGAACTGACCAATATTCTGCCCCTCATGGGCCCGATGTTTCACGGCTTCGACGACATCGACGCGATGCCGCAACCGGTGCGTCCGCTTAAGTTTTACGATCGCGATCCGGGCGCGCGGCCGGCGCCCAAGGACGACCCGCTAAACGCTATCCTGCGCCGATGCTCGATTAAGGGCGCCAAGTCGGGCCGGCTCGCCGGCAAGCGCGTCGGGGTCAAGGACTGCGTGCTGGTCGCGGGCGTGCCGATGAGCTGCGGCTCGTTGCTGCTCGACGGCTATATTCCGGACCGCGATGCGCCCATCGTAACCCGCATGCTGGAGGCTGGAGCCGAGATCGTCGCCAAGCTCAACATGGATAACATGGCATTTTCGGGCAGCGGCGACAGCAGCGCCTTCGGCCCGGTACTCAATCCGCATAACCCCGAGCATCTGTCCGGCGGCTCTTCAGGCGGATCCGGCGCCGCGCTCTATTACGACGATATCGACCTTACCATCGGCGGCGACCAGGGCGGCTCCATTCGCATCCCGGCTTCGTTCTGTGGAGTCGTGGGCCTTAAACCCACCCATGGCCTGGTGCCTTACACCGACATCATCGGAATCGATCCGACTATCGATCACATCGGGCCGATGGCGCGCAGCGTGGAGGACGTGGCCACGCTGCTCGAAGTGATTGCCGACCCCATTCCGGGCGATCCGAATCGGAGCCGAACTCCTTACACCGAATCGCTCACCAGGCCGGTCGGAGGGCTCAGGATCGGGGTGTTACGAGAGGGCTTCGGATGGGAAGCGTCCGAAGCCGATGTTGACGAGGCGGTGCGGCGCGCGGTCGACGCGTTGGCCAAGCTGGGCGCGCAGGTGGAAGAGGTATCGATTCCGATTCATCGCCGATCCACGCGTTTCCTGTCCGCGATCACCGCCGAGGGATTGGCGGCGTTGGTATCGCGCAACGGGATGGTTCATCATGCGCAGGGTCCTTACAATCCTCACCTGGCTCAAGCCTTCGGCGAGGCGCTGCGGCTGCGCGGCGCAGACATGCCACCGCCGCTCAAGATGAGTTTGTTGGTGGGCACGTACCTCAACCGTCGCTACATGGGACGAATCTACGGCAAGGGACAGAACCTGCGCGGCTTTCCTGCGCGCACAGTATGACGAAGTGCTCAAGCGGGTCGACATTATCGCGATGCCCACCACTCCGGCCAAGGCTCCGCAAAATGCCCCCAAGCTCGACGCCCATGCGCGGATGATGCGAGGCTGGCACGTCGCCAATAACACCGCCGCTTTCGATGTCACGGGGCATCCCTCGCTGAGCATCCCCTGCGCGAAATCCAAGGGCCTGCCGGTAGGGCTGATGCTAACCGGCAGGCATTTCGATGACGCAACGCTGCTGCGCGCGGCTCATGCGTATGGGCAGAATGTTCCCTGGGAGAAGGCCTGAAGCTCCCGCTGCGTTGAATTAGAAGTCCAGGAGTATAGCTGATGGGAATGCGACCGCCCGGGCGCGACGATCTGGTCAAGCTCGCCGCGCTTAATCACTTTGAACTTTCCGAAGACGACCTGAACCATCTGGTGCCGATGATGGCGCCGATGTTCCAGCAGTTGGATCAACTCGACCGGTTGCCGGAACCCGGCCAACCGCGCAAGTACAGCAATCGCGATCCGGGCCGGCGTCCGCCGCGCAACGAGGACCCCCTCAACGCCATTCTGCGGCGATGCTCGGTCAAGGGCGCCAAGGCGGGCAAGCTCGCCGGCAAACGCGTCGGGGTCAAGGATTGCGTGCTGGTGGCGGGAGTGCCGATGACCTGCGGTTCGCTGATGTTAGACGGATATATCCCCGACCGCGATGCCACTATCGTCACCCGGATGCTCGATGCCGGGGCCGAGATCGTGGCCAAACTCAACATGGACAACATGGCGTTTTCTGGCACCGGCGCCACCAGCGCATTTGGGCCGGTGCTCAATCCGCATAACCCCGAGCATCTGTCCGGCGGCTCTTCGGGCGGTTCGGGCGCCGCGCTTTATTATGATGATATCGACCTGACGATTGGCTGCGACCAGGGCGGCTCGATCCGCATCCCGTCGTCATTTTGCGGGACTGTGGGCCTCAAACCCACACACGGCCTGGTGCCCTATACCGACATTATCGGGATGGACCCGACGATCGACCACGCCGGACCGATGGCGCGCAAGGTCGCGGATGTGGCGCTGTTGCTCGACGTGATTGCCGACCCGCTTCCAGGCTCTCGCCGAGGTGGCGCCGGCGTCTACACCAGCCAGTTGGAAAAAGGTGCTGCGGGACTCAAGATCGGCATTGTGCGCGAGGGCTTCGGATGGGTAGGCTCCGAGGCCGAGGTCGACAGCGCTGTGCAGCCGCGCGCTGGATGCGTTGGCGAAGCTGGGCGCTCAGGTCGAGGAGATCTCGATTCCGATCCATCGCGAGGCCCTGTTCTTCGCGACCGGAGTGATGGCGGAAGGCCTGGCGGCGCTATTTGCGACCAACGGCATGGTCCATCATGTCAAAGGAGCCTATAACGGCCATCTTGCGCAAGCCTTCGGCGAGGGTCTGCGGATGCGCGGGTCCGACCTGCCTCCGTTGCTCAAGTTGATGCTGCTGATGGGAACCTACCTCAACCGCCGCTATCTCGGACGGGTATATGCCAAGGCGCAGAATGCGCGTGGGTTCCTGCGCGAACAGTACGACGCTGCGCTGCTCCGTGTGGACATCCTGGCAATGCCGACCACGCCCACCACGGCCCATCGGCACGAGCCGGCCTTCAACGCCTACTCGGAGATGATGCGGGGGTTCGCCACTGGCAACAACACCATGGTCTTTGACGTAACGGGGCATCCGTCGCTCAGCGTTCCGTGCGCGAAGTCCAATGGCCTGCCGGTTGGCCTGATGCTTACCGGGCGGCATTTTGAAGACGCGACGCTGCTGCGCGCCGCCTATGCGTACGAGCAGAGAGTACCCTTGGGAGCAGGCCTGAACGCTGGGGCCATCGGCGTTTCCCGGCGGATGCGGAATTATGCGTCAATACGGCACGTAGGCTCTTGGTCGAGAATCGACAACACAGTAAGTTGGCGATCGTAAGTGTAATCCTGACCGAGGAAGGGCTGCTCCATGGCAAAGGATACCCTCACCGTCACCGACAACCGCACCGGCAAGAGTTACGAGATCGCGATCGAGAACGAAACGATTCGCGCCGCGGATTTGCGCCAGATAAAGGCCTCGCCCGATGACTTCGGTCTGATGTCTTACGATCCGGCTTTTACCAACACCGCCTCGTGCAAAAGCAAAATCACCTATATCGACGGTGACGTGGGCATCCTCCGCTACCGCGGCTATCCGATTGAGGAGCTGGCCGAGCATAGCAATTACCTGGAGACCGCGTACCTTATCGTCAAGGGCGAACTGCCCGACCCCAAGCACTTCGAGATGTGGGAGCATAACATCAAAGTGCACACGATGGTGCACGAGAACATCAAAAAATTTATGGAGGGATTTCGCTACGACGCCCATCCGATGGGGATGCTGCTGGGCACGGTCGGAGCGCTTTCCACGTTTTACCCCGAAGCCTCCAACATCCATGATATGGAAGTGCGGCGGCTGCAGACCCGCCGCCTCATCGGCAAAATGCCGACTCTGGCAGCCTGGGCGTACCGGCTCACCCGCGGGTTGCCGTATGTTTATCCCAACAATGAACTGAGCTACACCGGTAACTTTTTGTCGATGCTATTCCGCATGACCGAGTCCGAGTACAAGCCTAATCCGATACTGGAGCGGACGCTGGATGTGCTGTTCATTCTCCATGCGGACCATGAGCAGAATTGCTCGACCAATGCGATGCGATCGGTGGGAAGCTCGCAGGTTGATCCCTATTCCGCCACCGCGGCGGCGATCGCCGCGCTATATGGGCCGCTGCATGGCGGTGCCAATGAAGCCGTGGTGCGGATGCTGGAGCAGATCAGGTCGGTCAAGAACGTTCCCGAGGCGGTAAAGAGGTTCAAGGCCGGCGAAGGACGCCTGATGGGGTTCGGTCATCGGGTGTACAAGAATTACGATCCGCGCGCGAAGATCCTCAAGGAGATGGCCTATAAAGTCTTCGAAGTAACCGGCGCCAATCCGTTGATCGAAATCGCGCTGGAACTGGAGCGAATCGCCCTGCAGGACGATTATTTCGTCAGCCGCAAGCTATACCCCAACGTCGACTTCTATTCCGGCATAATCTACCAGGCCATGGGCTTCCCGACTGAAATGTTTCCGGTCCTGTTTGCCATCCCACGCACCTCAGGATGGCTGTCGCAATGGGCCGAAATGGTAAGGGACCCGGAACAGAAAATCGCCCGTCCACGCCAGGTGTATTTGGGCGAGGCCAAGCGCTCATGGATTCCGATTGCTGAACGGCCCAGACCCGCCAATCGCGAGGAAGCGGTCGATACTTCGATTAGTTATAAGTGACTGACGCCTCGTTGGCGTCAGTTTAGATCCTAATCCGTTACCGCACCGAGGCTGGCCGACGAAACCTGGGCGGCGTACTTGGCCAGTACTCCGCGAGTGTAGCGGGACGCAGGTTGACGCCACGCATCGCGCCGGCGCTGGAATTCGTCGTCGGCAATGTTGAGCTGCAGGATCCGCTTATGGGCGTCGATTGTTATCGAGTCGCCCTCCTTAATCAGTGCGATTGGACCGCCGACCTGGGCTTCCGGGGCCACATGTCCGACGACCATTCCATAGGTCCCGCCGGAGAAGCGGCCGTCGGTAATCAGCCCCACCGAATCGCCCAGGCCCTTGCCGATTATGGCCGAGGTCGGTGACAGCATCTCGCGCATGCCGGGGCCGCCCTTCGGCCCTTCGAAGCGGATAACGACCACGTCACCGGCCTTGATGCGATCGGACAAGATCGCACCCAAGGCTGCTTCCTCGGTCTCAAATACCCGCGCCGGACCGGTCATTACCGGGGTCTTAAGGCCGCTAATCTTCGCCACGCAACCGTCAGGAGCCAGATTGCCTCTTAAGATCGCAAGGTGTCCTTCCGGGTAAACCGGTTCCTCCCACGGATGAATGACGTCCTGATCCTTGCGCGGCGCCGACGGCACGTCCTTGAGCACCTCGGCGACTGTACGCCCGGTTATCGTCATCGCGTCGCCGTGCAGCACCCCGTGCTCGAGCAGAATTTTCATCACCTGCGGGATGCCGCCTGCGCGATGGAGGTCGGTGGCGACGTACTTACCCGTCGGCTTGAGGTCGCACAGTACCGGGACCTTTTTGCGGATCTCCTCGAAGTCGTCCAGCTTCAGCGGCACCTCGGTGGCGTGCGCAATTGCCAGCAAATGGAGAATAACGTTGGTCGACCCACCGATCGCCATCGCGACCGCGATTGCGTTCTCGAACGCCTTGCGGGTCAGGATCTGGCGGGGCAGCAGTTGGCGCTCGATGGCCGCCACCAGCACTTTGCCCGATTCGGCGGCGCTTTCGGCCTTTTCCTGGTCTTCGGCAGCCATGGTCGACGAGTACATCAGGCTCATGCCCATCGCCTCGAAGACCGAGGACATGGTGTTGGCGGTGAACATTCCGCCACACGAACCGGCGCCGGGGCAGGCGCGCCGCTCGACTTCCATCAGCTCCGCTTCGGTAATCTTGCCGGCGCTGTACTGACCCACCGCCTCGAAGGCGCTGACGATAGTCAGGTCGCGCCCCGCGTAATGGCCGGGCTTGATGGTGCCGCCATAGACGAAAATGCCGGGGATATTTATGCGCGCCATCGCGATCAGCGCACCCGGCATGTTCTTGTCGCACCCGCCGACCGCGACCACTCCGTCCATCGACTCGCCGTTACAGGCGGTCTCGATTGAATCAGCAATGACTTCACGCGATACCAGCGAATACTTCATCCCCTCGGTACCCATCGCGATACCGTCGCTGACGGTCACCGTGCCGAATACCTGGGGCATCGCACCCGCGGCACGCACCGCCGCCTGCACCCGCTCGGCGAGCAAACCCAGCCCTACGTTGCACGGGGTGAGATTGCTGTAACCGTTGGCGACGCCGACGATCGGCTTGTTGAAGTCACGGTCGCCAAAACCGACCGCGCGCAGCATCGCGCGATTAGGGGAGCGTTGAACGCCTTGGGTAACTATTCCGCTTCTCAAATGCTCGGCCATAACAGCTTTATAGCGCAGGACCATGGGAGCGTCCAATTGGATTTTCAGGACGGTTGCGGCTGATGACGCCAGAAACGCCTTGGGGCCCGATCTCTCCTTCTATAACGTTTGACATTAAACGCCTGGCCCTAAAGGATAGTAAGTTGATCAGGAGCTACCGCTCACGCAACGCTGAACGACTCTACAGACGCCAAACGGTTAGGCGGTTCGGCGCCATCGAGCGAGTTGCTCGAAGAAAGTTGAGGGAACTGAATGCCGCGACTTCCCTACAGGACCTGGCTATCACACCCGGTAATCGGCTTGAGGCGCTGCGTGGCGATCGCAAAGGCCAGTATAGTATTCGGATAAACAATCAGTGGCGCATCTGCTTCGTATGGCGCGATGACGACGCCTACGAAGTTGAGATTGTTGATTATCATTGAGGGAAAAGTGGACAGAATCTGGCTGCAGCAGTGAAAAAGTTATCTCCCATACATCCCGGCGAAATGCTGCGCGAGGACTTCATGAAACCATTGAACCTTAGCGCAAACCGCCTGGCTACGGATATCCGCGTATCGGTTACCCGAATCTCCGAAATATTGCGGGGCCGGCGTGCTATTACCACCGACACCGCGCTCAGGCTCGCTCGCTATTTCGGGACGTCCTCGCAGTTCTGGCTGAATCTGCAGCGCGATTACGAACTTGAAGTAGCCGAAGACGGTTTATTGCAGAGGATCGAGCACGACGTTCGCCCGCTGCAAAGATCTGGAGAGAAGCGGGCCACGGCCAGCTGATCAAAGGCCAGGCGTTCCTGAGCGTCAGCGCGATCGCATTCCACTTGACGCGCCGCCAGCTAGATAATGTGGCCCGGACGGGCTCTTCTCAAGAAGGTTCCGGGCGCCGATGTTGTGTCATTATGAAGCGGCCTTCAATTTTGGCATTTTCATGAACGATCACGGCCGGTGCGGTCAGGTTTCCGGACAGCATCCCTGAGGGGCCAACCTCTATCCGCTTGCTGGCGGTTATATCGGCGATCACTCTGCCCGCGACCACTACGTAGGGTGCCTGGATAGGACCTATTACGGTAGCTCCAGCCGCGACGGTAATCGTGCCAGTGCTGATGATTTGAGCGCCCACGTGGCACTCAATCCGCACATGTCCTTCGAAATGTAATCTGCCGTTGAAATTGGAGTGCCTCAATACGCAGCACTCTCCCTCGCTACTGAGGGACAAATCGTTAACCGGTTGGGTTTGCCGGATTTCGGCGTTCTCAGTTTCACTCGGTGAGGATTCGACCGTTGGAATCGTTTCCGACGGTTGATTCGCATGCTCCTGAAACTCCAAATTTTCCGTCACCTCGCCATTTCCAAGCTCCATCACCGCACCTCCTCCCACAACATCGCTTTCAACAACTCATCCGTGATCACCCGTTAATCGGATCTTCGCGGATACAACCACGCTTCGAGTTACAGCTTCCTACCGAGTATGGTGCCTCTTATTCCTAGCCTTTGGCTATGATTTGCTAAGGGCTACATGGCGGATTTTTCGAGATTCGCCATTGGCTGATCAAAGATTTGGCGTCCCTGAACTTCAGCGTGACCGTTTTCCACTCGCCGGCGGCGGAGTCGCGGCGGCGGGCAGGATGATTCGCGTGCTTTGCCACAGGTACCAGGACGCCACCGTGCGAAACGGTCGCCATCGCTCGCCCAGTTCCTCCAGTTCGCGCTTTGACGGCAGGTTCGCAAGTCCATAGAGCTGGCGCGCTGCGCTGCGCAATCCGAGGTCATCGAGCGCCAGCACATCGGGCCGGCCCAGGTTGAACATCAGAAACATCTCCGCGGTCCAGCGTCCGATACCTTTGACACGCGTTAGATCCGCAATGATCTCGTCGTCCGACATCCGGCTGAAGCGATGGAAGTTCAGCGACTTGTTCGCGACGTGTTGGGCCAAATCCCGCAGATACACAATCTTCTGGCGCGACAGACCGGCCTTGCGCAAATCCTCGTCAGGGCGCGCCAACAACTGCGCCGGCGTAGGGAAGCTCCTTCCGGGAAACAGCGCCACCACACGCCCATAGATGGCCGTGGCCGCGCTGCCGGCCAATTGCTGAAACATGATCGCGCGCGCCAGCGCCTGAAAGCGCCGCCGGCTGACCCGAATCTGAAATGGCCCGACCTCCTTGATGATCCCGGCCATCACCGGATCGGACCGCTTGAGATGGCGAATCGCCGCCGGCGCATATGGATGCAAGGACTGCGGCTTCTTCAATCGCGCGACTGCCATGCCGGTCATTTAGGGCGAGGCTGCCTCGGGTGCAACCTTCTCGGGTACAACCTCGACACTGACGGCGATGGTCTGCTCGCCTCCTCCCAGCGCGACGCCTTTGACCGGGCTCACGTCGGAGTAGTCACGGCCCCAGGCAATCGTCACGTGACCGCCCGAGGGCATCACGTTGTTGGTCGGGTCGATATCGAGCCATCCGAAACCGTGACAGAACACCGATACCCAGGCATGAGAGGCCTCCACACCAACCGAATTGCTGCCGCTGCGCAGATAACCGCTGACATAGCGAGCCGGCAGTCGCAGCGATCGCAAACCGGCGATCATGATGTGGGCGAAGTCCTGGCACACACCGCGGCGGGAACTAAGCACGGCATCGACCGCGGTCTTGACGGTGGTGGCGCACTGGTCATATTTGAACTCACGATTGATACGACGGCACAAATCAATGACGGCTTCGAGCAGCGGCCGGCCGGCGCCAAAACTCGGCGCGGCGTAGGCGGCGAACGCGGGGCCGATTGCGATTCGCGGCGATTCGAAGATGAACTGTAGAGCCTCGAAAGTATCCGCCGCCTCATGGCGGACCACGGTGTCACGCACCTGCTCCCATGACGGCGTCAGGCCCGGATGGATAGGCTCCGCAGCCTCCAGGTCAACCACGCTGGTCGAGATGATCGAGAGGTTCTGATGGGGCTCGTCGATGGCGAAATACGTGACCTCGTTACCGAAGTAGTCTTTGCGGGCCGCGCACGCGTCAGGCCCAGGGTGAATTATCAATTCATGGCTTACGACGCGCTGGTGCGCGGTTGTGCGGGGCGCCAGATAGACCTCGCTGTGGCACAGCGAGGCCGGCTGGCTATACTTGTAAGTGGTGGTATGAGTTGCGCGGAGCATCATTGATTACATTCGCGAGGGGGTGCGGTAGGGCGACTAGGGCGCCGACATTTGCCGGGTCGGAATGGCGCGATTGAAATAAGCGCGCGTCAGTGTTTCGGAAAGCACGCGCAGCTCGTGGGCCAGACTGTTGAGCAACTCCTCCAGATTTTTCCAGTGCCCATCGCCGTTGGTGCTGACCAGGTCAGTAACGTCGGCGAGTTGTACGGCGGTTAGCAGCCTGACCGCGATATGCGCTTCGGTGGGACGGCGAATCAGCGAACGGCTGTCGGGCAGCTGATCGATGTGCTCGCGCAGACGCGCGAGTTGAAACGCTACCGAGCGCGGATTGGCCTCATCGAGTAGCAGCAGATCGAGCGCCAGGTCCCCCTGCAGCGCAGTGAGGTATCGGGAACGATAGGTAAGTGAGCTATCGGCAATTTCCAGCAGTACCTCGAGTTGTCCGCTTTCCTTTACCGGCTCAAAGCCCAAGCCATGGCGCAGCAGCTCGACCATCTGAACCGCGCGCTCCAGGCGCCGTCCAATATCCAGAAAACGCCAGCCATGGCCCCGCGTCATGCTCTCCATTACCATGCCGCCGAACGCCGATAGCGTCATGATCGCGTTGTCGAGCAGGTTTAGGGCGCCGACCATCCGCAGCGGCTCAGGCGGAGGCGAAACCGAAAACTGTTCGGCAAAGTGATTGAGGATCCGCCACGCGTCCGCGGAGATGCGATCCCGCAACAGCCAGGCGAGCCGGCGTACATGATGCAGATTCCACGACAGACTGCCGTGCTCAGCCAAATCGTAGATCATGGCGAGCAATTCGCGCTCCAACAGCGCTGCTTGATCGGCGGCTTCCGGTATTTCGGAGCCGATGTACCCGAGGGCAAACATAACCCGCAGCCCGGCGTTGAGCCCCGCGGCCCTGGCGGGGTCGGCGTCCTGATTGATGCGCGGTAGCAGCGCCCGTGCGATGCGCACCGCCAACTCGACGCGTTCAACATACCGTCCCAGCCAGAACAGGTTCTCGGCCACCCGGCTGGGCAGATCGAAGGTGGCCCGGCTTACTTCCACCGGCACCGACGCCGTCGGCAGCAGGCTGAATTGCGGCGTCGGCCCGTCGGCCAGTACCCAGGTATCCTTGCTTCCGCCGCCGCGCTGCATCGAGACCACCAACGAGTCGAGCGACGACGTTACCCGCGTCAAACCACCCGGCATTACCGCATAGGAGTCGCCAGAGGCGACCGCGTAAACGCGCAGCACCAGATGGCGCGGCTGAGCGCGTCCGTCATCCCAGACCGGAACGGTGGATAACTGCACCTGCTCCTGGGCCACGTAATCGCCCGGTGCCGCGCGCATTTTGGCGATCAGTTCCTCCCGTTGCGCGGCGCTAAGACGGGCGCCGAAAATGGGCTGATTGCGATGGGTGGGAAAGGTCGGCTTGATCACGAGGTGCGCCAGACGCTCAATAACCTCGGCGAACGGTTTCTCCTGACCGCACCACCAGGTAGCGACCGTCGGGATTTTCAATTCTTCGCCCAGGACGTGGCGGCACAGGCCGGGAAGAAAAGCGGCCGGAGCGGCGGATTCGAGCAGCCCGGATCCGAGCGCGTTGGTAACCGCGACCTTGCCGGCGCGAACCGCCTCGACCAGGCCCGGAACCCCCAGCATCGAGTCCCCTCGCAGTTCCAGTGGGTCGCAGAAGTCGTCGTCCTGGCGGCGTACGATCACGTCAACCGGCAACAGACCGCCCAGCGTCTTCAGGAAGCAGCCCTCGTCGCGCACTGTCAGGTCGCCGCCCTCGACCAGCGTCAGGCCCAGATAGCGCGCCAGGAAGGCATGCTCGAAGTAGGTCTCGTTATACGGTCCGGGGGTTAGCAATACGATGCGGGGATTCTCGCGCGGCAGCAGGTTGCGCAGCGTTTCCCGGTAACTCTGAAAGAAGGCCGCCAGTCGGCGGACATGCGCGGCTTGAAAAACATCGCGCAGCACACGCGAAGAGACCAGCCGGTTTTCCAATCGCATAACCGGCGCCCGACGGTGACTGGGTGCGATCCGCGATTACCCACCATCCGCCGTCGGGGGACCGCGCGAGATCGGCGGCGTAAACGTGGAGACGGATCCCGGCCGGCACCTGCACTCCCCAGCAGGGCCGCAAAAAGCCAGGATGACGGAAGATCAGGTCGGGTGGCAACAGGCCGTCGCGGAGCAAACGCTGCGGTCCGTAAAGGTCGGCCAGAATTCGATTGAGCACGGTTGCCCGCTGCCGGACTGCAGCCTCAATCGCGGCCCATTCACGATGGTCCAGGACCATTGGGACCGGATCGAGCGGCCATGGCCGGTCGGTACTTTCGGGATCGCCATAAACGTTGTAGGTGATGCCGTGCTCATGAATCAGGCGGCGCCCCTCCTGCCACCGGCTGGCAATACCCGCCGGTCCGATCGCCAGCACCGAATCGGCCAGACTGCGCCATTGAGGCCGGATAGTGCCGTCCGGCGCGACGAACTCGTCATAGAACGTCGGATTGGGCCGGTAGCGCCAAACTGCGGTAAGATCCTGCTCCAGTGGTTGCGTAGCTTGCTGTTGTTCCATCCCAACCCGCACCAATTCGACTGCGCCGATCTCAACTATTGTTGCATATCGCGTAGGGGTCTTGCATGCCGGCCGGCGGCGTCCCCGCCTTTCGCGTCACAGGGACAACACCAGCCGCAGCCCATCTTCGACTCGCGGATGCGCGCCGGCGGAATTCTACCCACCCGATCGATGAGGAAGTTCTTGTTCAAGGCCACCAGTTGAGAGAGGTTGATAACAGAATCCTTGGAAAGCTGGCTCTCGTGCCTCAAGCCGGTTCGATGATGCACAAGCTGTGCGCCTGATGGAGCTTTGCCCGCTATAGCCCGGAGGAGGCGGCGGTTTCGATAGGGCGGCGCAGATCGAGCGTCATCGGGAATTGCGGATTGGATTCCACGGGCGGAATCGTCATTTGGCCCGGGGTATGGCCGAACGGGAAAAAGCGCGCGGCGCGGCGCGCCTCGGCCTCGTTGGCGTTGACCGGAAACGTGTCATAGCTGCGGCCACCCGGATGCGAGACATGGTAGGTGCATCCACCCACCGACCGTCCGGCCCAGGTATCGACGATATCGAACACCAACGGCGTATGGATGGGAATTGTCGGATGCAGGCATGAAGGTGGCTGCCACGCGCGGTAACGCACCCCGGCGACAAATTCGCCTTGGGTACCGGTGAAATGCAGCGGGAGCCGCCGGCCATTGCAGGTCACGATATAGCGCTCGCCGGTCAGACCGCCAACCTTGACCTGGATCCGTTCGACCGAGGAATCGACGTAGCGCGCGGTGCCACCCGCGCCGGGTTCTTCGCCGAGCACGTACCACGGTTCGGTAGCCTGGCGGATTTCCACTTCGATACCCATATGATTGATGTGGCCAAAAACCGGGTAGCGGAACTCGAAATGCGGCGCGAACCATGCGGTTTCAGCGGATAGCCCGCGCGATTGAGATCGTCGATTACGCCGGCGAAGTCGCGCGCCGCGAAATGCGGCAGCATGAATTGATCGTGGAGTTGAGTGCCCCAATGGATCGGTTTGCGCGTAAACGGTTCGCGCCAAAACCATGCCACCAGCGCGCGCACCAGCAACTGCTGCGTCAGGCTCATCCGCGCATGCGGCGGCATCTCGAAGCCGCGCAATTCCAGCAGCCCCAGGCGGCCAGTGGCCGAATCCGGCGAGTAGAGCTTGTCGATACAGAACTCGGCCCGATGGGTATTGCCGGTTACGTCGACCAGGATGTGGCGGAAGATCCGGTCCACCAGCCACGGCGGACAATAGCCTTCGCCGGGATTGGGAATCTGGCCAAAGGCGATCTCCAACTCGTAGATGCTGTCCTGGCGGGTCTCATCGACACGCGGCGCCTGGCTGGTGGGCCCGATGAACAGGCCCGAAAACATGTACGACAGCGAGGGGTGATTGAGCCAGTAGCCGAGGATGCTGCGCAGCAGATCGGGACGGCGCAAAAAAGGACTGTCCGCTGCGGTCGGGCCGCCCAACGCGAAATGGTTACCGCCGCCAGTGCCGCTATGGCGCCCGTCGAGCATGAACTTCTCGGTGCCCAGCCGGCATTGCCGCGCGTCTTCGTACAGCGCGGTGGTGCTCGCGACCAGTTCAGACCAGCTATGAGCGGGATTTACGTTGACCTCGATAACCCCGGGATCGGGAGTGATCTTGATCTGGCCGATACGCGGATCGGAAGGCGGGGTGTAGCCCTCGATTACGACCGGCAAGCTCAGATGCGCCGCCGTGTCCTCGATTGCGGCCAGCAAATCAACGAAGTCCTCGATCGACTCAAGCGGTGGTATGAACACGTGCAACCGCCCCTCGCGCGGTTCCACACAAAGGGCGGTGCGAACTATCCAGGGCGCGGACTCGCCCGACTGCGGGTTTGCGGTCATGTCCGTGGTCGCGCTCGCTCTGAAGGATCGGATCCAACGGAGACATGCGTGGCGGCACCGGCAGGGTGCCCCGATTGGCCATCGGATCGACGGCGGCATTCATTGGCGCTTCCGACGGTGAAACCCAAGGCAGGCTGACCAGCGGCAACCGCAAACCGACCGGCGAATCGCCTGGGACCACGAACAGATGTTGTCCGCGTAGCATCCACATCCCGGTTTGCCACTCGGGCCCGTTGCGGCCCCATCCGCGCTGCAGCGGCAACACGTAGCCGACGGGGACGTTCAGACCGCGCTCGAATACGCGGCGCAATCGCTCGCGTTCGATCGGGTCTTCAAGGTGGTTGTCGACGGGATCCACGTTGATCGGCAATTGACGTTCGCGCTGTAAATAATAGACCGGATCCTCGAAGGCAGGGTTGGAATATTCCGGGTCGACGCCGAGGCGGCGCGCCAAAGTTACGCTAAAACGTTGCGCCTCCAGCGCACCGAAGCTGTAGCTCTGGTCCGCACGCGCCAGCAACGACCGGTCATGCCACAGCGCCACCCCATCCGTGCGCCAGTAACAAGTCAACGCCCAGCGGGGCAATTGTTCCCCGGGATACCATTTGCCCAGCCCATAATGGAGCAAGCCTCCGGGGGCGAGCCGGTCGCGCAACCGGTCGAGCAGAAGTTCCGCCAACAGGCGCTTTTCCGATCCCAGTGCGGCGGTGCTCCATTCCTCGCCGTCCATATTGTCGATCGACACGAAAGTCGGCTCGCCGCCCATGGTCAGGCGGATATCGCCGCGCTGTATTTCCTCGTCCACCTGATGGCCCAACGCCTCGATCTGCTGCCATTGCTCAGACGTGTAGGGCAACGTGACGCGGGGGTCCTCATGAATCCGCGTCACCGACATCTCGTGGACAAACTGGACTTCGCAGGGATCGACGCCGCCTGAAATCGGCGCGGCTGAGGAGGGCTCGGGGGTGGCAGCCAGCGGAATATGGCCCTCGCCCGCGAACAAGCCTGAAGTTGCGTCGAGGCCGATCCAACCGGCGCCAGGCAGATAAACCTCGGCCCAGGCGTGAAGATCAGTAAAGTCCTTTTCGGGTCCAGGTGGGCCGTCCAACGATTTGACGTCGGGTTTGAGCTGGATCAGATAGCCGGAGACAAAGCGCGCAGCCAGTCCCAAATGACGCAGGATTTGCACCAGCAGCCATGCGCTGTCGCGGCATGACCCGCTGGCCAGAGTCAGGGTCTCCTCGCAAGTCTGTATCCCCGGCTCCATCCGGATGAGATAGCTGATTTCGCCTGCCAAGCGCTGGTTGAGTCCGACCAGAAAATCCACCGTACGCAACGGCGTGAGGTCGACGCTTCGCACCCAGGCCGCAAGTCGCGGACCGGCGGTCTCGCGTTCGAGATAAGGGGTCAGCTCCTTGAGCAGGGCAGCGTCATAGGTGAACGGGAATTTATCCGCGTACGGCTCAAGAAAGAAGTCGAACGGGTTGATGACCGTCATTTCGGCCACCAGGTCCACTTCCACGCGGAAATGGCGCACCGGCGTCTGAAAGACTACGCGGGCGAGATAATTGCTCTGCGGGTCCTGTTGCCAATTGATGAAATGGTCGCGCGGTTCGATCTTCAGGGAAAAAGCGCTGATCGGAGTCCGGCAATGAGGTGCGGGCCGCAGGCGTACAACCTGGGGCGACAGGTTAACCAGGCGGTCATAGCGATAGGTGGTTTGATGGTGAAGAGCGACATGAATCGGCATAGTGTTCTGTGTCTGCGCTAACTGAAATACCTCGCCGTCAAGCGCAAGCCGCCATTCCACCCCACACTCATCCGAACCAGCGCCAGGCGAACACCCAATCTTATCCGCGCTTGCCTAGCAAGAATAGATCCGAAAGCCGCGCCGATCGGTCGCGCTCTCGCACTGCTTCTGCCCTCGTTGATACATAGGATATTCGAAGCTCGCCGGTGGCCGCCGCCCCAAAATCCAAATCCTATTTCCTATCCTGTGGACAATCAGTGCGCATGTGCACAAGAGACACGCGCAGATCCTGTCGCTCATGGGAAAAGCATGTTTTGATTATGCTCAACGCGTGTGCAGGCTTGGAGTAGTCGCCTCAAATTCCAAATGAGTGTTCGGTCTTGCGGAGCAAATCCGCCAAACCGGACGATAGCTGTAATCCTGGTAGATAGTGAATTCAACGTGGCGCGTTCTGATCATTGCGCGCCCGAGAGGTCTTCGGTGTTTTTTCTCCCTTGCTCAAAATGCGGGCGGCGCGGCCGCGTCTGCTCGTTGATCGTCATGCGCTTCAAGTCCCATTGCGACCATTGCGGCCATGCCGCCGCCTGCCATGAGGCCAGGCGTTGGTGCGCGTCGTGCATCATCCTGATGGTGACCGCGGCCCTGTTGGCCGGCTCATTGGCCCTGTTCGGAAATCTGGGCCTGGCCCGGACCGCGCCAAGCGATGGCGCGGCTCGATCTACCCTCACTACCACAAAAGAATAGCACAGGCTGGCTGGAAAGCCGGTCCAATACCGTCAGACGCGAATAGCCCCTCCGGGCGGTCAAGGCAAAAATTCGGCGCGCGATTTGCTCCGCAAGGAGCAACCGATGAGATGCAGGCGAGCCGGCAAATATTCTCGCATGCCAATCGCCTTCTGCGCCAATGCATTGGGGTGACTGTAAGCCTCCGCAAGCCCTCGCCCTCTGCTTGTTCTGCGGGGGTGTTGGGCCACGGCAATCAGCCTGCCATGGGCGCCCTCACCTGAATATCGCCGACTCGGCCAACATCCTTGCGCAATGGCTGCGCGAAGCGCACCTGCGGCAGATAGTAGCGTGCGGCGCCCTCCGCCACCCTGGGCGAGAGTTGAAGGATTTATTCATTGAGCAGAAAGAGACTCCCCGAAGGAGCGGAAATTCTCCCCACCGCTATAGATCCCCATGCGCCAGATTGCCCTTAACGGCGCCACCCAATCGGCAGAAACATTTATCCCGGCTGATGTATTCGCTGGCATGCCATTCGCTTTACCAGCCCACGGAGTCTCAGTTTGGAAGTAGCCGCCATTTCCGGTCTGACGCGATTTAGGGCTAGAATGCCCGAAATGAAGGTCGGAACGCGTCTGGCGCTTGGTCTGCTCGCGGCTCTTACTCCGGTGGTCGGGGTGTACACCTACACCCGCGTCCGTTCATCTACCCGAATTTTTGAACAGGATCTCAAACGGGACACCAGAGCCACGGAACTGGCGCTGAATACCGCTATCCAATTCGATATCCAGCGATCGGAATGGAGCGACATCGGAAACATCTTGCGCATCATCGCAGACCAAGGGGTAGCCGTTGCGGTGTTGGATAAGAAAGGAGACCTGCGCTTCTCGCTTCGCGATTTTCCAATCAAATTGCCGTCGGCAGCGCAAGTCCGAAAGGACGTAGGCGCGACGGGTAGCAGCGAATTCACCCAAACCGCGAACGGACGCTACTGGTTTTGCCGCATCGCACCCTTGGGACGCGTGCCCTCAGCCGGCTACTTGCTGGTCGCTCAGGACTGGACCGAGGTCCGCGAGGACCTCTATCGCCGGACCTTAGGGGCGGTCACTGCGGGTGCCGTGGTCAGTGCTTCTGACCACGATTCTGATTCCCTTGGTGGCGAGAAAGTACGTTTCGCTTCCGCTCAAGGAGCTTTCCCGCCGCGTCAGCAGCTTTTCCAGCGGCGATGAGCCGGAGCGGGAAGTGGCCGGCGACGAGGTAACATTGATTACCGAGGAGTTCCGCAAGCTCGCGCGCGAGCTGAGCGTGGCGCGCCGGCGCCTGCTCGATGAAAGCGAACGTAAAATTGAACTTGAGCGCCGCCTGCGCCATTCGGACAAGCTGGCAACCATCGGCACCCTCGCATCCGGCCTGGCACACGAAATCGGCACGCCGCTGGGTGTCATTCGAGGCCGTGCGGAACATTTGCTGCGCAGCAATCCGGATCCGCGCAAGCTGAACCAGGGACTTGAAATCATCATCAACCAGATCGATCGGATCACCCGCATTGTCCGGATGTTGCTGGATTTCGGCCGCCGCCGTGAACCGATAAGGTTAACCACTGACGTGCGCGCGATCGTGCAACGCACTCTGCATCTGCTCGAAACCGAGGCCGAACGCCGTAACATCAGACTGGTCAGCGACTTGGGTGCGGCGCCGTTGCTGGCCGATTGTGACGCCGACCAACTCCAGCAGGTATTCGTCAATCTAGGCATGAACGCCTTGGATGCGATGGCGGAAAATGGCGGCATCCTGCGGGTCACTGCGGAACACCGCCTGACCGAGGTCGGCGAGCAGGTGCGTCTGTGCTTTGAAGACGATGGACCCGGGGTGGAGGAACAGCTCCGGGAGCGGGTGTTCGATCCGTTCTTTCACTACCAAGGAGCCCGGTAAGGGTACTGGAATGGGCTTGGCCGTGAGCCAGTCGATCGTCCGCGACCACGATGGCGAAATTACCTTGGAGCCGGGAATTCGAGGAGCACGGTTCGTGGTCGCTCTGGCCGCCTCGCATCGGCACACTTTCCAAATCGCCGCGAGCGCCTGATTATGGAAACTGAGCGTAGCACCATCCTGGTTGTCGACGACGATCGGGAAATGGCCAACATACTGGTCGAAATCCTGAGCACGGCGGGCTATCGGGCGATTGCCGCCAACTCGGGAGCAGACGCCCTTGCGACGGTGCGGCGCGAACATCCCGACCTGGTGATTTCCGACTTGCGCATGGTCGGCTTGAGCGGCCATCAGCTTCAGGCTGAAATCAAACGCGTGGCGCCCAACTTGCCAGTCGTGATCATCACCGCATTCGGTTCGATTCAGACCGCGGTGGAGTCGATGAAGCTGGGGGCGTTTGACTACATCACCAAACCATTCAGCAACGACGAGCTGCTGCTGGTGGTGACGCGCGCCTTGGAAGATAGCAGCCTGCGTCAGGAGATCAAGCGATTGCGCGGGGAACTCGCCCATAGCTATGGCCTGGAGAATATCATTGCCGCCAGCCAGAAAATGACCGAGGTGCTGGAAATCGTGGGTCAAATTGCGGACAGCGCCGCCAGCGTTCTGCTCACCGGCGAAAGCGGCACCGGCAAGGAGCTGATCGCGCGCGCGCTGCATTTCCGCAGCCGGCGCCAGCAAGGGCCGTTTGTGCCGGTCAATTGCGCCGCGATTCCCGACAACCTGTTGGAAAGCGAGTTGTTCGGTCACGTCAAGGGAGCCTTTACCGACGCGCGCCAGAGCAAGACCGGGCTGTTTCAATCCGCGCGCGGAGGCACCCTGTTCCTCGATGAAATCGGCGAGATGCCGCTGTTGCTGCAGGCCAAGCTGCTACGCGTCATCGAAGACAAGCGCGTGCGTCCGGTCGGCGCTACCGAAGAGACCCCGGTAGACGTCAGGATCGTGTCGGCGACCAATTCGGACCTTGAAGCCGCGATGGCGACGGCGGGAAAATTCCGCGTCGACCTCTATTATCGCCTAGCCACGGTCACCCTGGTGCTGCCGCCGCTGCGCGAACGCGTCGAGGATATCGTGCCGCTGATCAAGCATTTCCTCGCTCGCGCCAGCGCCGAAGCCGGCCGGCCCATTCCCGAGATAGACCCTGAGGCAATCACGAGCTTGACGCATTACCAATGGCCGGGGAATATCCGCGAGCTGCAAAACGCGATTTCGCGCGCCGTGATCCTGTGCCGCAATAATCGCATCACGCGCGGCGACCTGCCGGCCAAGATTGCCGGCGACGAATCGGTCGCCAGCTTCGGTCGATGAAGCGGTCAACCGGCGCCTTACTATCGATCAGCTCGAACGCGAGTACGCCCGCGCGGTATTGGCGTCCGTGGGTGGCAACAAGAGTGAGGCCGCGATGGTTCTGGGGATTGATCGCAAGACCCTGTATCGCAAGCTCGGCGAGCCGGATTCAAACTGACTCGAATCCGGAGTCAGTGCAAGTCGTCCGGGAATAGTGTGCGAAGCTTGATGGCGCCCGCGTCGCTGACCCAGGCCAGCGATCGCGCCGCGAATCGAAACGGCTGCGCGCTTGCAGGTTTGCTTCTTCTGAGTGCAACCGGTGCCCACCAAGAGCGCAGCAAACAGGCATCCGCCGATCCCAGAGTTGACACATGATGGGCCGGGCCGCTGTGTTTAATTTCCAGACAACAGTGAGAGGCGGGTCGAGTTGACGCAGCGGCAGCTAGCGAATCCCTGCTAGCCTTGCATCAAGAGGGCTTCATCCGCCGCCAGCGTAGCGTATACTTCGCGATCGATCGCGCGATAACGTTCCAACGCCTGGTCCGCGCGTTCCGGTTTGCCCTGTTCGCGAGCGAATTCGCGCATCTGGCGCTCGATCCATGACAGATGCCAGGTCTCGTCCTCGGTGACGGCTTTAAGCACTTCCAAGGTCTCCGAGTCCACATTGGGCAGAGCGGCATGCTGCATGTAGCGCGAGCGAGCCCGCTCCTCGACCACTACCGTGAGCGCCAGCAGATCGATGATGTCCTTGGGCACGCCGGTCCTCAAGCCTAGCCGGCGCTGATAGCCGTCATCGATCATGACCGGCGCCCCGCCGAGATCTGCGATTCGCTTGGTCCACAACCAGGCATGGCGCGTTTCATCGGCCAGATGGCGCGACATTTTCAGTTGCGCTTCGGCATCCTTTATGTGGTGCAGCAAATTGAAAAGCAGTCGTGCGCCGCGCAGTTCAGCATCGCGATAAAAGCTGAAAATCATCACCTGCTTGTCGGTCGCCGACATCTCGCTGAAGTTCAAATTCATTTCTTGCATCTCTCCCTGCCCCATCCCATTCATGCAACCTCGGGTACCAGATTACAGCAATGAACGCCTCTCGGCGAGATCTTCGACCGTCTGGCGGAAGCACGGATCCTGATAATGCGTTTAAGTATGCGATCCGAGCATACCGGTCAATGACTTGACCTGGACACGTAAACCCTCTGCCAACAAACCCGGCAAGCTGCCAGAGACTCTGCACAATTGATAGAGTGCCGTTATAAGGATAATAAGGATGGTGGCGAAAGGGGGATTATGCCAATCAGTTCGGATGCTTATTGGCTTGCTCTAAGACGTGTGCACGGCGTCGGCGCGCGAGTGGCGCGGATGCTGCTTGAGAAGCTGGGCGAGCCGCGCCACATCTTCGAAGCCAGCGAAGAGGATCTCGTCGGGGCTGGAGTTTTTCGGCCAACTGCGAAAAATATCGCGCAGTTCGCACAATTCGAACCGCTGGAACGGGAGCTGTGCGAGATGGCACGTCTGGACGCGAGCCTCGTCAGATGGAACGACGCCAATTACCCCGCGGCTTTGCGCGAGATTCCCGATCCTCCCCCATTTCTGTACCTGCGCGGTACGATGCCCGCGGACGAACGCAATTGCGTGGCGATTGTTGGAGCGCGGGCCGCGAGCGACGCCGGGCGCCATATGGCGCGCCGGCTGGGTTTGGAACTTGCCGCCAAGGGCATTACCGTGGTTAGCGGGCTGGCGCGCGGAATCGATGGCGAAGCGCACCATGGCGCCTTGGAGGGAAACGGCCGGACGATTGCGGTGTTGGGCTGCGGCATTGATATAATCTATCCCTCTGAGCATCGTCAGCTCGCCGAGTCGTTAGTCGCCCGCAACGGCGCCCTGCTTAGCGAGTTGCCGCTCGGCAGCGCACCGGTACCGGAGAATTTCCCGGTCCGTAATCGTTTGATCGCGGGCTTGAGCCTGGGGGTCGTGGTAGTGGAAGCGGCAGAGAAAAGCGGCTCGCTGATCACCGCCCGGCTCGCGTTGGAGCATAATCGCCAGGTGTTCGCGGTACCGGGAAGTCCGTTGACAGGTAAGTCGCGGGGCAGCAATCGCCTGCTCAAGGAGGGTGCGAGATTGGTCGAGTGCGTCGAGGACGTGATTGAGGAACTCGCTCCACAACTGGCTCATTCCGCGTCGCGCCCGATGGCTGCGGCAGCGGACGTCAAGCGGCGGTCAGAAAAAGCGTCGCTTCCGGGCAGCTTCAAGGAAAACCAATTCCGGACCGTGATCGAACATTTGAGCCCCGTTGAGAAGACTCATATCGACGCTATTGTGGAAAGCTGCGGATTGAATGCGCAAACTGTACTGGGCGTCTTACTTGAATTGGAGTTAACGGGCGTTGTGGTGCAGCATCCCGGCAAGCTATTCTCTCTGGCACAAATCTAGCATGATTATATTGGAGTTGATGTGGCGCGATCCTCTGTGTGTGCGGAGGATGGCCATTGCCGGGTTCGTAATACAGGATCGCAATAGACGTGGCTAAAAATCTTCTCATTGTTGAATCGCCCGCCAAAGCGAAAACGATCAAACGCTATCTGGGTTCAGCTTATCAGGTGGCGCCTTCGGTCGGACACGTGATGGATCTGCCCAAGAGCAAATTGGGCGTGGATGTTGAACACGATTTCCTGCCCGAATACGAGATCATAAAGGGCAAGAACAAGGTCATCGACGGGATCAAGAAGGCGGCAAAGGAAAGCGAGAATATCTATCTCGCGACCGACCCTGACCGCGAGGGAGAGGCGATTGCATGGCATGTTGCCGAGCAGATCGGCAGCAATCACCCCAATCTCTATCGGGTGCTACTTCACGAAATCACCCCAACCGCTGTAAGGGCGGCGCTCGCCCAGCCCTCCAAACTCAACCGTAACCTCTATGAGGCGCAGCAGGCGCGCCGGGTGCTGGACCGTCTGGTCGGTTACCAAATCAGTCCCTTGCTGTGGGAGAAGGTCAGGCGTGGGATCAGCGCGGGACGGGTGCAGTCAGTCTCTCTGAGAATTATTGTCGAGCGCGAGCGCTTGCGCGAGGCGTTCCGCGCCGAGGAATACTGGACCCTGGACGCCAAGCTTGCGGGGCAAAATCCCCCGCCCTTTACGGCCCGCTTGTTCACCCACGCCGGACAGCGGGTGGACAATAAAAACTACAAACTGGCCAAGTCCGAGGTGGATTCGATTCTGGCGGTCTTGCAGGGCCCCGCGGCCCCGCCGTTTAAGGTCAGCAAGATCGAGCGCAAGGAAGTCCGCCGCAGCCCGGCGCCGCCCTTCATCACTTCGCGTCTGCAGCAGGAAGCGGCGCGCCGGCTGTATTTCTCGCCCTCCCGGACGATGAAGATCGCGCAGAAACTTTACGAAGGCGTGGAGATCGGCGATCACGGCGCGGTCGGCCTTATCACTTATATGCGCACCGACTCGGTGCGGGTTTCGGATGACGCGCTCAACGAGGTTCGGGGTTACATCGAGCAGCGCTACGGGAAGCAATACGTCCCCGAAAAGCCCAACTACTACCGATCGGCAAAATCCGCCCAGGAGGCGCATGAGGCGATACGCCCTACTTCGGTGGGCCGCGATCCCGAATCACTGTCGCGTTATCTCGCCAAGGATGAACTGGCGCTGTACACGCTGATCTTCAACCGCTTCGTTTCAAGCCAGATGCCGCCCGCCGTGTTCGACCGCACCACGGTCGATATCATGGCCGGCGACGAACAGTTCCGCGCCACCGGCCAGGTGATGAAGTTCGACGGCTTCATCCGGGTCTACCTCGAAGGCGTCGACGAGCCCGCCGACGACGATGATCAGCCGCAGTTGCCACAATTGACCGAGGACGAGATCCTGCGCCTGCTTGAATTCAGACCCGAGCAGCATTTCACCCAGCCGCCGCCCCGGTTCAGCCAGGCCACCCTGATCAAGGAGTTGGAGGAAAACGGGATCGGCCGGCCGTCGACATACGCCTCCATCATGTCCAGTATTCTCAACCGTGAGTATGTGGACGAAGACGAGAACAAGCGCCTGCGCCCGACCTCGCTGGGCCGCATCGTAATCGATCTGCTGGTCGCGGCCTTCCCCGATATCGTCGAGGTCGGGTTCACCGCGCACATGGAGGAACAACTCGACCAGGTCGAAGAGGGCAAGGAAAACTGGGTCAAGACGCTCAAGCGCTTCTACACGCCATTCAAAAAACGTCTGGGCGAGGCGCGCAAGAAGATGCCCATGGTCAAGGGCAAAGGCGTTCCGACCGATCTGATATGCGAACTCGACGGCGGCGCGATGGTAATCAAGTGGGGCCGCAACGGCGAGTTCCTCGCCTGCTCCAACTATCCCGATTGCGGAAACACCAAGGAGTTCAACCGCGACGACCAGGGCAATATCACGATCCGGGAACCGGCGCCCGCGCCAGCGAGCGATCAGGTTTGCGACAAATGCGGCAAGCCGATGGTGCGCCGGCGCTCGCGCTTCGGGGAATTCCTGGGCTGCTCGGGCTATCCCGAATGCAACGGGATCAAGAAATTGCAGAGCGAGCCGGTCAAGACCGGAGTAGCATGTCCCGACTGCCACGAGGGCGAGGTCTTGGAACGGCGCAGCCGGCGCGGCAAGCTGTTTTACGGATGCAACCGCTATCCGAAATGTACCTTCGCGAGTTGGAACAAGGTCGTGGGGCAACCGTGTCCGAAATGTGGCTCACCTTACCTGGTAGAGAAGACCACCAAGCGCGCCGGGACCACATGGTCGTGTCCCAAAGAGGAATGCGATTACGTGGTGGCGGCGGCGCCCGCCGCCCCGCCCGACGGTGCGGCCGCGTCGCCACCGTTGCCGAGTGCCTGAGCGGCATGCTCGCGTGCCGGGGATTGCGTCCCGTCGGGATGGCTTTTCCAGGTGTCAGGTTAAGCAGACAGGCGGTAAAACCCTGTCAGGGCGGCCTGTGAAGGCTGGAATCCGAATTGCGCGCTCTTTTTGCTCCCTCCCTGCGGACGTGTTCGCGCGCGAATCGAGAGACGCTGAAAAATCGCGACCGGGTCGGGATTCTGATACACTTCAAACCAGATTTCTGAATTTGACTTCTATGAACGAACCGACCGTTAACGTCATCGGTGCCGGACTGGCGGGAAGCGAAGCGGCATTTCAGCTTGCGCGCCGCGGCGTACGCACGCGGCTGTATGAGATGCGGCCGGTGAAAATGACCGCGGCGCATCGTACCGGGATGTTTGCCGAACTGGTGTGCTCCAACTCGCTGCGCAACGCGTCGCTCGAGACAGCGGTGGGCGTGCTGAAAGAAGAGATGCGCCGGCTGGGCTCGTTGGTGATGGCGGCGGCGGCCGTCGCTGCGGTTCCGGCGGGAGCCGCGCTCGCCGTGGATCGTGACCGGTTCTCGGCGGCGATCACCGCGGCGATCGAGCATGAACCGATGGTCGAGATCGTGCACGAGGAAGTTACGTCGATTCCGCAGGGACCGGCGATCATCGCCACTGGCCCGCTGACCGCATCCGCGCTCGCCACCGCGATCAGCGATCAGATCGGTTCGCGATACTTGTATTTTTACGATGCCATCGCGCCGATCGTGACCGCCGACTCAATCGACTTGAGCGTGGCGTTCAGGGCGTCGCGCTATGGCAAAGGCGGCGATGACTACATCAACTGCCCGATGACCGAGGACCAGTACACCAACTTCGTGCAGGCGGTGGTTGAGGCGGAAAAGGTGCCGGCTCATCCTTTTGAAAAGGCGATCTACTTCGAAGGATGCATGCCGATCGAGGAGATGGCGCGGCGCGGACCCAAGACCCTGGCCTTCGGCCCGATGCGTCCGGTGGGGTTGGCCGATCCGCGCACCGGACAGCGGTCAGCCGCGGTGGTGCAGTTGCGCCAGGACGACCATGAAGCTCGCCTCTACAATATGGTTGGTTTCCAGACCAAGATGACCTACCCGGAGCAGCGGCGGGTGCTGCGGATGATTCCCGGGCTTCAGAAAGCGGAATTCGTGCGCCTCGGGTCTCTGCATCGCAACACATTCATCGACTCGCCACGCCTTCTGAACCCGGCGTTCAATCTGCGCGCGCGTCCTGATATATTCGTGGCCGGCCAGATGATCGGCGTGGAGGGCTACGTCGAGTCGGCGGCGGCCGGCCTGCTGGCCGCAATCAATCTCGCTCGCATGGTGCGCGGCGGCCGAACCGATCACACCGCCGCCGGAGACTGCCCTGGGCTCGCTGGTCGCGTACATTACCGACGCCGGCCGCAAGGATTTCCAACCCATGAACGCGAATTTCGGCCTGATGCCGGAACTTGGGAATCGCAGCCGCGGACGGGTGAAAAAAATTGAGCTGGCCACCCGCGCCTTGGCCGCGATCGACGGCTGGATCCGACAACATCAGCTTGCGATCGAACCACCGCGCCACCGCGGCGGCTTGAGAGACTGGCGATGACGGACAGCGATGCTCGCGCCGGCCACCACCGTGGCGGCTCTCGATGTGGGATCCAACACCGTGCTGATGCTGGTGGCGGAACTGAGTAGCGCGGGCGTTCGCCCCCTCGCCGACTTGCTCAGAATCACCCGGCTTGGCCGCGGCGTTGATCGCACCGGCATGCTCGATCCGGCGTCGGCCGCCGGCACACTGGACGCTATCGCGGAGTTCACGGAAAAGGCGCGCGCATTGGGAGCGCAAAAGATTCTTACCGCGGCGACCGCCGCGCTACGCGACGCGCACAACGGCGCGGAGTTCATCGGGCAGGTGCGCGCAGCGCACCGGCGTCGATCTCGAAATCATTTCCGGTCAAACGGAGGCGCAGTTGAACTTTCTCGCCGCCACCCGCGGCTTGAAGATCGACCCGGCGCAATCGATGCTGATCGTCGATATCGGCGGCGGGTCCACCGAACTGATCCGCTGCGAGGGAGGCGCCGACCCCGCGATGGTCAGTCTGCAAATCGGATCGGTCCGGCTGACGGAGCGGTTCATCAGTCACGATCCGCCCACCAACGCGGAGCAAGGGCAGGTCTATGACGAGGTCAAAGAGCAACTCGCGCCGCTAGGATGGGACAGCTTTCGCCCTACCAACTTGGTCGGCGTTGCGGGTACGGTTACCAGCGTGTGCGCGGTGGCGCTGGGGCTTAAGACTTACGACCATTCCATAGTGCACGGGCGCCGGCTTTCACAGGCAGAAGTTCAGGAAACCGCGAGGCAGTTTTTCGGTCTTACCACGGAGCAGCGCAAGCGGTTGCCCGGAATGATGGAGGGACGCGCCGACGTGATCGCCGCCGGCGCCGCAATCCTCGATTGCGTCACGCAATTCTTCAACGCCGCCAGCGTGATCGTCAGCGACCAAGGCGTGCGCTGGGGCTTGATGTATCGTGAGCTGGAGCAGTTGCGTTGAGCGCGGTGGCTCGGCCGTGGGCGGCTTGACGTCGGGATGCGAAACGACTAGCTCAAGTCCCATCAGCCCAGCGGGAATTGGCTGCGGCGATTCCAGGCGAAGGAGTGCACCATGGCGGAGCTCGATTTACAGTCTCAAGGCCTTACGAACTATAAAGGGCGTTTGCTGAATCATGTCGAGCTGGTCTACTGGCCCGGCGAACGTCATCTGGCGGGCAAACTTTTCACCGCATTGGGCTGCACCGTAATCGACAGCGGCGCCACCCACCTGTACATCGCCGTTGGCACCCCGGACAAATATGGACTCAATAATTCATTATACGCCTCTGAAGTCACCCAGGAGCAATTGCAGCTCGAAGAGCAGTTAAGGCAAGCGCTACATGGCGAATCGCCGCTGGCAGCTGCATATGCCGGTTATGACGACAAATTCCGCCGCCATCCGCAACTGACATCCCACTTCGGGTTGCGCTTCCCTTCGTTCGCAAAGCTCGAGGAAACGCTTGCACAACTGGAAAACAACCTCGACCCCGAATTGGTTGGCCGCGTCCAGATCAAAGGCGTCTTTCGCCCGGGTGCTCCCGGCTCCTACACCGACCTGGTAATGCAGGCGTTTATCAAGACCGATATCGCCGCCAGCGGACTGCTTACTTTCGGCCAACACATCGAGCTCCAAGCGCAGCGTCCGATGGACTGATCGGATTTCAGGCGGCGTTCTTAGATCAGGCTTTCACCGATATCTTGGCGATTGCCGTGCGCACCGCGTCGATCATCATTTCAATCGGCATACTGGGCGCGCTCAGATGGCGCATCGCCTGGCGCGTGTCATAGGGCAGATGGATGAAGCCGCAGGGCAGCGTCGGACGCCGCCGCAATTCATGCAACGCCGCGTACATCACCGCGTTACAGATAAACGCGCCAGCGCTCAGCGAGAGCGCGGCAGGAATCCGCCGGCGCTTAAGCGCTTGCACGATCTGCCGCAGCGGAAGGCGCGCGAAATAGGCGTCGGGACCATCGCGGACGACCGGTTCGTCGGTTTTGCGCCGCCGCGCGTTGTCGGAATGCGGACCGTCGAGCAGATTAATAGCGATGCGCTCGAGTGTGATCACGGTCCGCCCTCCCGCCTGCCCGAGCCCCAATACCGCAGCAGGCTGGACGCGTGCGATCACGCGGGTCATCAAGCGCTCGGCCTTTTCATAGACCACAGGAAGCTCCAGCGCTTTGACCCGCAGCCCCCCGATTAGCTCCCCATCGAGGGCGCGCGCGACCTCCCGCGACGGGTTGCGCCGTTCGCCAGCAAACGGTTCGAAACCGCTCAGCAATATCACCGCTTCGCGCGCACCGTTATTCCGTTTGCCGGCGGAACGCGGCGCGCTGCGCTTCGCGGCTATCAAGGCCGGCGCGGTGTTTCGATTGGCAGCTCTTCGCGATTGCCCCATTCGCCCCACGAGCCGAGATAGTTGCTCGGCTTATTAAAGCCGGCCAGTCGCAACGCGTAATAAGTGTGCGCCGCGCGGTAGCCGCCCTGGCAGTAGGTAATTATCTCCTCGTCGGGAGAAAACCCGAGTTGCTCGAAGATCGCCTTGAGCTCAGACCCGGATTTGAATCTGCCGGTCTCGTCCAGGTTGAGCGCCCAGTCTCGATTGATCGCTCCCGGAATCGCGCCGCCGCGCCGCGCCCGCACGTTTTCGCCGTAATATTCCGCCTCGCTGCGGACATCGAAGATGCGCGAGCCCGCGCGCCCGAGCCTGTCGGCCACCTGTTCGTAGGTGGCGAGAATTTCCTGGCGGACCGCTGACTTGAAAGGGTAAGGCGTCACCGGGTCGGCGATGGTGGTCAGGCGTCGGGCCGCGAGTCCCTTCAAGCCGGCGTCCAGAATCTTGACCGCGGGATGGCCCAGGTACTCCAGGATCCATGCACCCCGCGCCGCTCGCATCCCTGAGTTATCCTCGTAAAAGACCACGGTCTCGCGGCCGGTGATGCCCAGCGCCGAGAAGATCCATTCCGATTGGGCGGTGAATTCGCCGATCGCCTTGGGGCTGGTGTCGTAATAATGGAAGGGAAATGGATCGAGATGCCGCGCCCGCTCCAGATGTCCGGACCAGAATTCGCGCGGTGGCCGCGTATCGATCAGCACGACGCCGTCATTGTTGGCATTACGCTCAAGCCAGGCCGCATCGACCAGAAATTGGTTGTCCATAGTGCTCGCCCAATCCAAGCCGCGAAATCTTCCTATTTTTCCTCAGTGGCCGGAAAAATGTCGCGCCAGATTTCCGGATCCTCGACCAGGCGCGCCAAAGCGTCGCCCTCCGGGGCGCCCTTGTCCCACGAGTCAAAGTGCAGCAAGCGGCGCGGTGACAAGCGCTCAGCCCAGCCGGCTTTCTCCAGAACCGGACGCGCGGGGAATGAATCGACATAGCCAATGCACAGATAGGCGACAGGAATGATTTGCCTCGGGATGCCGAAAATCGTTCGCAGCGACTCGTTGCGCACGATGCTGACCCATCCGACCCCTAGTCCCTCGGCGCGTGCGGCGAGCCACAGGTTTTCGACCGCGAGGCAGGTGGAATAGATCTCGACCTCTTCGATCGCGGTCTTGCCCAGCACTCCCGGTCCGAACCGATCCGGCTCGCAGGTCACGATCAGGTTCAGTGGCGACTCGATGATGCCCTCGAGCTTGAGCGACAGGAACTTCTCGCGCCGTTTGCCGGTGAACTGCGCCGCATTGCGCAAGCGTTCCTGTTCGAAAACGCGCTTGACCTCCCGCCGGGGCTCCAGGTCCCGCACGATGATGAAATCCCACGGCTGAGTGAAGCCCACGCTGGCCGCATGATGGGCCGCCACCAACACCCGCGCCAGAACTTCTTCCGGTATCGGATCGGGCCGAAACTCGCGCATGTCGCGTCGCCTGAAAATGGTCTCGTAGAGCCCACGCCGGATTTCCAGCGGGAGGCTGTTGGAATCGTCGATATCTGACTTCGGCTTGGATTCCATCGTATTAATAATAAATACCGCCGAGCCCCGCGGTCCGGCGAATTTTCCTATCGGCCATAGTAGTTTTTGGTCTGCCCTCGTGCCAGCTACATTGAAAAAGCCACAGAGCGGCATGAATCGTACGTGACCGAGCAGGCGCGAACCAAGGGCCGCCGCGTCCTTCGAGAATTTCGTGATATTGTCCGTCCGTTGTTGGGACACTGCTCGTACGCCTCGCGCGAAGGAGTCCCGCCCTATTCCGCGAAAAACGCCAAAACCCGGACTTCGATGCTTTCCCGAGCCGGCGCGTCCGGCGGTGCCGATGGATCCGTGAAGGCGGCATGGGCGGTGAAGCGCGCCCGGCCGTCTTCAGCCGAATCGAAGCACTTGATTAGCAATACCTCGTCGGTCTGCATTCGCGCAAAGTAGAACCAGCGGTGGCTGTCGCTGTGGGCAACCATGAAAACCTCATGCTTCAGTTCCGCCGGGACAAGGTCCTTAGCCTCGATACTTCGTGCGTCGCACACCGCGAGCGGAGTGCTCAGCACTGGGCCTTGAATCGGGCGCCATACATTAAATTCGGCGAAGCGGCCCTTAAGGCGCTGCTCGGCCTCGGCCGGGTCCAGCGATTCACGCACCATTTGCGGCCCGGATTTGGGTGTGTAGTCATTGTGCACCGCTGTCACGGGTTCGCGAACTCCGGCCTCTCCACGTCTGGCTCTGGTCGTGCATCGCACATCGTGCGCGAACACTACTGCTTTTGCGGCACCGGTGACCCGTTTGATCAGCGTTTCCACCTCCGGGTAATACGAATGCACGCACTTCATCCGGATCATAGAAATTCGCCACCGCAGTCGGCTCTTTCAACAAAACGAATCCCTGTTTGTCCAGGGAGAGCTGATCGGCAATCGGCCGCGCGTCGTAAATCGCCGTAGTATAGAATGCGGACCGCCCGGGCCAGTCCGATGTACTAGGCTGCGGCCGCAGACCCGAATCATGGTCCCTGGCTACCAGATAAACCAGCGGAGCCTCGACCTGGTGGAGGTTTTCTAAAGAATCGATACTATCCATTCCGTAACACGACTTGCGATCCAAGCCGCTAATCCCTTCGTATGCCGGTCATTATAATCAGGCGCGAATCTGACTGAAGAGGCCTGCCGCGATAGTCGCCACACGTCGACTCGACTTCGAATCCGGAATGGATGAAAAGCAGCTTCAGCTCACGCGGAAAGAAAACGTGGCTGGTGAAATCATCGATATAGCTTTCGATCGCTCGCCCGTGCCGGTATTTTTCGTACATGAACCGGATCTGTGCGCGCTGCTCATGACTTAGATACTGAGTCGTTTTCTTCCTAATCAGGCGCGTACCGTCGGTTTCATCGTAGTTATCAACGTCGACTTCCAACGGCGTGCGCGGCAGGACGCTGAACGAATCGGCAAACGCGGCCATATTGGGCATTGTAACCTCGACGACGAATCTGCCACCCGAGACAAGGTTACGATGCGCCGTTTTCCACACCGCGATTTGATCTTCGAGGCTCAGCACATGACTTATCGAAGAGCATGGAATCACGATCAGGTCGAACCTGGTGTCGGCGGCCCACGTTCGCATATCGCCCTGGACGAAATCCAACCGCTTCTGAGCGTCGGATGGAAGATCCAGCCGATACTCTTGAGCCTTGCTCAGCATCTCGGGCTGGCTATCGAGGCCGACGACATCAAAGTCCAGCCGGCTCGCGGTCTCGGCGAGCGGAACGGTTATTCGTCCAGTTCCGCAGCCCAGCTCAAGGACTCTCTTCGGACGCAGCCTACGAACCAGCGAGATATAGAAGCCGATATCCTCGTCGTCGCCAAGATGCTCGCGGTCGTATTCTTCGGGATGTCGGTAAAGCTCGCTCATGCGCTGGGTTTGCTTTCTTTTTCCCATGGCAGACGATGCATTTTGCGACTGGTCCTGCGGGCGTCTGCGTAGGTTGCAATTCAATTAAAGCACGACCGGCGCTCAAGTGCATGAAGATCGTTGGATTGCAAAAAACCACTTAGTCGTCGGCTTTTCTGGAACGGCTAATTCCTACCTTGCCGACTTGCCAATGGCTTGTGCTATCGAGCTATGGCCGTCGCTGCGCATCAGGTCCAGCAACCCATGCTTGATTGCCGACGGTAGTCCCGGGCCTTCATAAATCAGTCCGGTGTATAGTTCGACCAGGCTCGCGCCGGCAGCACAGATGGCCATACGCGTCGTCGGCGCTGGCTACTCCGCCAACTCCGATAATCGGGAGCTGGCCTTCGGTATGGCGATAAACATCGCGGATTACCGCGCGTGAGCGCGCCTTTAACGGCCGACCGCTTAGACCGCCAGGATGATCGCTGCGCACGCCCACTTCTTCGCGCGCAATCGTGGTGTTGGTCGCGACGATTCCGTCCAAGCTGCAGTTCCATCACAGTGCGGCAAATTTCGCGGAGCTGAATGGCATCCAGGTCCGGAGCGATCTTGACCAGCAACGGCGGTCGATTCGCGACTAGCGCGAGCGCGCTCGGGAAACGCGCGCGTGATTAGTGTTCGCAAATGATCCGGAGCCTGCCATTCGCGCAGCCCCGGAGTGTTGGGCGAGCTGACATTGACCACGATGAAGTCGGCCATCGGACCAAGCAGCGCGGCGGCCGCCGCGATATCGTCGGCCACGCGCTCGGGCGGTGTTTCCTTGTTCGGACCGATGTTGACGCCGAGCCGCAATCGCAGCCCGCGCGGGTGCAGGCGCGTCAGACGCTCCGCCGCAGTCTGTATCCCCAGGCTAGGAAACCCCAGCCGGTTGATTAACGCCCGATGCTCAGGGAGGCGCCATAGACGTGGCCGCGGGTTGCCCGGCTGCGGCCTCGGCGTGATAGTGCCGACCTCCACGAAGCCAAAGCCCATCATCTGCCAGACCGCCACCCCGGCAACATCCTTATCCAGCCCGGCCGCTAATCCGACCGGATTGGAAAAATGCATCCCCCACAGATCCTGCCCCAGCGCTTCATCGTCGGCCGGGGCGCTGATTGGTGGAACTCCCGCGAGCAGCGTTAGAACCATCCGGTGGGCGGTTTCGGGGTCAAGCGTGAAGAACAGTCGCCGCAGCACGCGCTGCCAGAGCAGGTCGATCAATGGGGCCATCGGGTCTGCATCGTCGCAGCCCGGCGCATACGCGGCAAGGCCCTGCTCTTGTGGACATCCCCGCGCGGCCCGGTATCAGAGGCGATCCGGCGTCGATATAATCCGCGCCGTTGGGATATAATCAAGGCAGGGAGTTTCAGGTGAGCAGTCAGGCGGTGATGGCGGTCAAGTTGATCGATTACGCGGCGATGCCGCTGGAAAAGCTCTATGCGGCTTTCCGGACCTGTTATTCCTCGGACACACCGATCGAAATTTGGGAGAAGATCCGGACCGAGAAGATTGGCCACGACAAGATCCGCCAGTTCATTGGCGAGCGCCTCAAGACCGGGCACGCGTCGCCGCTGGAGCAGGTGGTTTTCTGGTTCGGGATCAGCAACGTCTCGCGATCGCTGTCGCATCAATTTGTCCGGCATCGCATCGGTATCAGCTTCGAGCAGCAGAGCCAGCGCTACGTGAAGTTCAAGGAGGACAAGCTTTCCTACGTTATCCCGGAATCATGGAACCGCGCCGGTCTGGGAGACGATTACGCGGAACTGACCGCAAAGATCTCCGCTCTGTACGCGCGCGCGCTGGCCGCCGGGGTCCCGGCCGAGGACGCGCGCTTCGTGCTGCCCAATGCCGCGCCGACCAATTTCCACGTGATGGTGAACTTCGCCGAGATGCTCCACATTTGCGACCTGCGTTTGTGCGTGCGGGCGCAGTGGGAAATCCGGCGGATGGTCGCGCTGATGCGCTCCGAGATCAAAAAGGTGCTGCCCGAAGTCGCCGTCTACCTGCAGCCCAAATGCGGCGAGAACCGGATGGGCTACTGCGACGAATCCCTGGAGGATTGGCGCAAGTGCCCGCTGGGCAAGGTCAGACCGCACAAGAACGTGCTGTTCGAGCTGTACAATTTGTATGGCAGCCAGAAGGTTCGAGCCCTGTCGGAAAACGAGTATCACGCGGTCGAGGAAAAGGAACTGCTCTGAGGCATCCGACGGCGGACGCTGAGATGAAATGGCCTCGAATTCAAATGACTCGTCCGCGGCTGTTCCGCCGGAATTGAAGGACGCGATCCGAACCTTCAACCGCGGCGATTACTTCGCCGCCAGCGAGCAGTTCGAGGTCCTGGGCCACACGGCCGATGAGTCGCTCAAGGACGTGATCGGAGCGCTGCATCGCGTCGCCGCGGGACTGCATCTGCGCTTCTCGCGCGGTGGGCGTCAGTCCACCATCAACCTGCTCTCCCACGCGATGATGTCGCTGGATGAGTTGCGTCCCGCACGCGCCGGAATCGACCTTGAGCGGTTGTACAATGAGCTCTCGGCATTCACCGACGATCTGCGCACCAGCTCCAAAGAGTTTGAAGCCGGATCGTTCAAATACAAGGCGCGCCTGTTCCTGGAGCGTCGCCGCGCCCCCAGAATCATAATGATCGACTGACGTTCCCGGTCGCGCGAGTCGGCCAGCAATGGCAGTTTCACGAAAATCCACTCAGACGCGGCTGGCGGCATTGCAAACCTCAATGCTTGGTTGTTCCCGATGCGCGGCGTTGGTGCGATGCCGCACGCGCGTGGTGCCAGGTGCGGGAGCGGTTGGCGCGGCGGTTGCGTTCGTGGGTATCGCGCCCGGACGTTTGGGCGGCGACCGCACGGGAGTACCGTTCAGTGGCGACCGCTCGGGCAATCTGCTGCGCGAGATGATTGCCGAATCCGGGTTGCATGACGTCTTCATCACCAACCTGGTGCGCTGTAATCCGCGCGATCCGCAAGGACGCAACCGCGACCCCGACGCGGATGAAATCGCCAACTGCCGCGGGCATCTGGAAGCCGAACTGGCGCTGGTCAGGCCCAAGGTTGTGGCGTGCCTGGGGCGGATGGCCTGGGTCCATCTGGCCGGCAAGCAGGCCGTCTTCGATCCCGAGCACGGCGGGCCGATCGAGGCGGATCGTTGGCTTTTGTATCCGATGTACCATCCGGCCTACGTCAATCGCGGCGCCTATCCCATACGCCGCTACGCGCGCGACTTCAGGCGCCTTCGACTCGCGATACACCGCCTGTCGCCGTCGTAATCCTGCCACTGGCCGCGAGTCGCCTTACATTGATATAAAAGGTTCAGTCCGAAGTGCGCGCCTACTGCGGGACGGCGCGACCGGAGAACGTAAACCCGGAGCATTCAAACAGGGACCAATCGATATGGCTGACAGTGTTGAGATTCAGGGACAAATCGATCCGCGCTTCGAGCGCGTCAAGGAAGCCTTCGCGGAAAACTTCGCCACCAAAGGCGAGGTCGGTGCCGCCGTGGCGATTACCCTGGACAACCGTCCAGTGGTGGATATCTGGGGTGGTAATTCCGACCGCGCCCGCACCAAACCCTGGACCCGCGACACGCTGGTGAACGTCTGGTCAACCACTAAGGGACCGGCCGCGATGTGCCTGCATCGGTTGGCCGAACAGGGCCGGCTCGACCTCGACGCTCCGGTTTCCCGCTACTGGCCCGAGTTCGCGCAGGCGGGCAAGGAGAAGGTGCCCGTGACCTTTCTGCTCAACCACAAAGCCGGGCTGCCGGCGATCAAGGCCAAGATCCCCGGTGAGATGTTCTATGATTGGGACGCGATGACTGCCGCGCTGGCGGCGCATACACCATGGTGGGAGCCGGGCACCAGGCACGGCTACCACGCTTTCACTTATGGATTCCTGATCGGCGAGGTGTTGCGGCGCATCACCGGAAGGAGCATAGGCACCTACTTCCGCGAGGAATTCGCACAGCCACTCGATATCGATTTCCACATCGGACTGGCCGCGGAGCACGACGCCCGGGTCGCGCAAATGATCGGCGCGGATCCTCCGCCTCCGGGGGAACGCAATCTTTTCACCGAAGCATTCAAGGATCCTGAGTCGGTCAGTTCCAAGACGCTAGCCAATCCGGCCACTCTGATGCAGGTCAAGACCATCAATACCCGCGAATGGCGCGGTGCGGAAATCCCCGCCGCCAACGGCCATTCCACGGCGCGGGCGTTGGCACGGCTTTATGGCGCATTGGCCTGCGGCGGAGAAGTCGACGGCGTGCATGTACTCTCGAGCGAAAGCATCGAGCGCTGTCATATCGAGACAGCGAACGGTCAGGATGCGGTGCTGCTGCGTCCAACGCGCTTCAGCCTCGGCTTTATGCTGCCGATGCCGGAGATGGCCCACGCGCGCCATCCGCGTAACTTCGGTCACGCAGGCGCTGGCGGCTCGCTGTCCTACGCCGACCCCGATGCGCGCATCGGCTTTTCCTACGTGATGAACAAGATGCGCAATGACATGATGCTCGATTCGCGCGCTGCCGCGCTAATCGAGGCCATGTACGCGTCGCTTTAATTTTTATGAAAGAAATTGCGATATCGAAGTTCAAGGCGAATTGCCTGGGAGTGCTTGAACGCGTTCGTAGGACCGGCAAACCGGTGCAGGTGACAAAGTTCGGAAAACCGGTGGCACAGATTGTTCCACCTCCCGAGCTCAAACGTTCCAAGCGCTGGGTCGGGAGTATGGCGGGCACCGTGCAGATTCTCGGTGATATCGTGGCTCCAGCCGTGGATGAGAGTGATTGGGAAGTACTCATCGAAGCGAAAGAACACTAGATCCTGGTGAGCAGGTAACTTCCTACAGGCATCTGTCTGTGCAACCACAAGAGCCCGTCTCCCGATTGACTTCAGACGCCCTGCTCGCGATGCTCGATCGCAGGTGAAGATCACTCAGGACTTTGTCGCGCAGGGGCTGCGGCGCGCGCACTATGTCACCAACGAGCGGGTGGAGACGGCGCTTTATCTTGCCCTGGCCCTGGAAAAACCGATCCTGATCGAAGGACCGGCGGGCTCGGGCAAGACCGAAATCGCCAAGGTGCTGGCCGAGATGCTCGGGACCGAGCTGGTTCGGCTGCAATGCTATGAAGGCCTCGACGAGGCGCGCGCGCTGTATGAATGGAATTACCAGAAGCAGCTTTTGCGGTTGCAGGCCGACGAGCAGCAGGGGCTGGGCTGGGACCAACTTTCCCAGCACATCTTCTCGCGCGAATATCTGCTCGAGCGCCCGCTGCTCAAGGCGATTTCCTCGCCCCGCAAAGTTGTTCTGCTGATCGACGAGATCGACAAGGCGGATGAGGAGTTCGAGGCCTTCCTGCTCGAACTGCTTTCGGACTTCCAGATCAGCATTCCGGAACTGGGTACCATCCAGGCGCAGGAGCGGCCCGCCGTGGTGCTGACGTCCAACCGCGCGCGCGAACTGTCAGAAGCGCTGCGCCGCCGATGTCTGCATCTGTTCATCGACTTCCCCGGAATCGAGCAGGAGCGGCGAATCCTGGAACTGAAGATTCCCGGGCTGGACGCGAACATGGCCGCCGCGGCGGCGCGCTTCGTCAATTCGCTGCGCAAGCTCGATCTAGCCAAGCAGCCTTCCGTCGCCGAGACGCTCGACTGGGTCCGCGCGCTGGTTCAACTGGGTGTTAAAGAAATCGACCAGCCGGCGGTCCGCACCACGCTGGGTCTGCTGCTCAAACACGAGGGCGACCGGGCCCTGGTTGAGAGCAAGACCGCCGCGATCATCCCACGCACGCGCCAGGCTCACTGATGCGAGAGGCGCTGCTCGGATTCATCGCCCGTCTGCGCGAGGCGGGAGTGCGAATCTCGGTGGCGGAATCGATCGACGCCGCCCACGCGATGCCTGCGGCCGGCCTGGAGCGCGTGCGGCTGCGCGAAGCGCTGGCAGCCACCCTGGTCAAGGACGAAGCCGATCGGCCGACCTTCGATCGCGAATTCGATCTTTACTTCCGCGCGGGGCATCAGAGCCGAAATGCGCCGCAGCGCGGCCAGAGCTGGCAAGGGATGGTGGGAGCACATGGACGTCCTTCGGAGGGCGGAACGATCGCGTCGGTCCGAAAACTCGACACACCGCCGCGGGCCGGACAAAAGAGCGTCAAGCCCTCTTCACAATCCGAAGCCACGCAGAAGTCCACCGCGCGGCAACAGGAACGCGAAGCCGACGTGGACGGCGACACCGCGGAGAACTCCGGACAGGACCAAAATGGCGGCACCGCAGCGGTGAGGAACCGCGAAGCCGAAACCAAACCATTCAGCGCGTATACCGAGCTCGATTACGAGCAGGCGCTCAAGATGCTGGTGCCGCTGCGGCGCCGCTTCCGGGTGCGGATGGGACGACGCTTGCGGACGGCGCGACGCGGGCGGATCGATATCCGGCGCACAATTCGCGCCGGGATTCAGCGCGGCGGGGCCCTGATCGATCTGCGCATGCGGCGGCGGCGCCCCCGTCATGTTGACCTGCTCCTGCTCGCCGACATCTCCGGCTCGGTGCGCTATGCGTCCAGCCTGATGCTCGGGCTGGCGGCGGGCGCGCACGAATGCTTCCGCACAGTGCACAGTTTCGTCTATGTGGATCATCTGGCGGAGGCAGGTTTTGAGCAGGGCTATCTAAACATGATCCCGGTGCTTGACCTTTATGCGCGCTCGGACTTCGGGCGGGTACTGGCGGAGTTGCTCGGCACCCGGCGCCATTTGCTTAATCGTGCCACGCTGGTGGTGATCCTCGGGGACGGGCGCAACAATCGCCGGCCCGCGCGCGCCGATCTGTTGCGCCACATCCGATGGCTGTGCCGCGCGGTGATCTGGCTTAACCCGGAGGAGCCGGAGCGCTGGGGAACGGGCGATAGCGCAATTCCGAATTACGCCCGCGTAGTGGACGAACTGATACCATGCCGCAATCTGCGCGCGCTGGAGAAATCGCTCGGCAGCGTTGTTTGATTGGCTTTGATGTTGCCGCAAACGAAGTTGGTCGCGGGCGCATTGATTGTCCTGATGTTTGCTGCGAACGTGCTCGCGGGACAATCGGCTGTCCGCCCGGTCTACAACGAGATCATCGGAACGGGTCAAAGTGTTTCTACCGGTCTTCTCGCCAACCCTCCCATCTCGACCACTCCCCAATGGCCGACGATGGCCTTGATGACCAACCTGGGTGTGCGGCAGGTGCCGGACCGGGGCAGCGGTTACGTTCTCGACCCCGATTTGATCACCGCGCTGGTGCCGTTGGTGGAAGCGCGGACGGCTGACCATGACGGCGAGACCATCGGCGCGGGAATGACTTTTCAGATCAACGAAATGGCGCTCGAGGGTGGCCAGCCGCCGTGGCCGGTGGTGTTTTCGGCGCACGGCGTCAGCGGTTGGAGCTACGATAAGCTCAAGCGCGGAACCGTGCCGTATCGCAACTCGCTGGCGACGGTCAGGCGAGTCGTGGCGATAATGCGCGGCATGGGAGTCCGGGACGTTGTGCGGGTGGTAACCGTCACCCACGGCGAGAGTGACTCGATAATGCGCGTCAGCGCTAAGGATTACGAAGCCGACCTCGTCCAGTGGCGCAACGACTACGACGCTGACTTGCGCGCGATCACCGGACAGCGCGAAAGCGTGATGCTCTTTACCGACCAAATGAACAGCTACACCAGCAAAATTATGAAGACGGCCGCGGCGACCACTTCGAGTATCCCGTTGGCACAGCTTCAGGCCGCCCTTGACCATCCCGGTTCGATCGCCCTCGTGTGTCCCAAGTATTGGCTCGAGTACAATCCCAAGGACGGCGCCCATCTGACCAACAGGTCGGAGGAATTGCTCGGCGAAAAGTATGGCGAGGCGATCAAGCGAACCTTCATTGACGGTTCGGCCTGGAAGCCGCTGTACATCACCGGCGCCACGCTCAACGCCAACCTCCTTACCCTTTCCTACAATATTCCGGCCCCGCCGCTGGCTTTGGATACCACGCTGATAAGCGACCCCGGCAACCATGGGTTTGTCTATAGCGACGACTCGGCGGCGCCGCCTGCAATCACCGCGGTTGAGCTCGCCGATGGAAACACCCAGGTACGGGTCCACCTAAGTGCGGCGCCCACCGCGCCCACCGGTCATCGGCACATCAAGTACGCATACGTGGGCTCGCTTGAATGCGGAGGCGGTGGATGCAACGCGGGACCGTTAAGCGGCCCGCGCGGCAATCTGCGCGATTCGGATCCGGTCATGAGCCGGCTGGACGGCGGCAATTCGATCCATCTCTACAACTGGGCGGCAACCCAGGACTTTGTATTTTAGAAAGCGATTGGACCGTCATAGGTCAAGGTCACCGGTCAGTAACGCGGGCGTCCCCGCCCGCGTTAGACGGAGGAGCGGCGGGCAGGGACGCCCGAGGGACGCCCGCCCCACTGGTTCGGACTGTCAAATCAGTCTTTCACCTCTCTCACTTGCCGGGGACGGGGAATGTATGCCCGCAAGTCCAGGCGCCGTCCACTGTGAGCGCCACTCCGCTGATCATGGACGCATCATCCGAGGCCAGGAACAACGCCGCGCTGGCGATGTCTTCGGGCTCGCAGGCGCGTCCCAGCGGATGCAGGGTCGCTCCGAGCTGGCGGCTCAAGGCCGGATCGATCGTCATGCCCATCGACTCGCCGATATTCGTCACCACCGCGCCGGGACAGATGCAAGCGGCGCGCACCCCGTATTTCGCATAGTCCAGCGCGACGACTTTGGTAAATCCGATCACTCCATGCTTCGCCGCGCAGTAATGGGGCAAGCCGGGCTGACCGGTCTGTCCCGCGATCGAAGCCGTGTTCAGCACCACGCCGCCTTTTTTCATCAGGTGCGGCAATGCATACTTGGTGCCGAGAAAAACTCCCGTCAGGCAGATATCGATAACCTTGCGCCAATCTGCTTCGGCCATTTCATGCACCAAACCCATTGGGCTGATGCCGGCGTTGTTGTACATCACATCGAGCTTGCCAAAGCGTTTGACTGTCTCGGCCACCATCCGCTCGCAATCGGCTCCCTTGGAGACGTCTGACGCGATCGCAATCGCCTCGCCGCCCGAGTCGGAGATCTCCGCGGTCACGGTCTCGGCCCGTGCTGCATTGACGTCGGCAACGCCGACCTTGGCCCCCTCCCGCGCGAAAAGACGCGCGGTGGCACGGCCGATTCCCGAACCCGCCCCGGTTATTAACGCGACCTTGCCCGCTAACCTTGCCATCGTATTCTCCCCTGACTTGAATCAATCCCGCAGCGCACTGAAACGATTGTATCAGTAGCCCGCGAATCCCATGTTGGTGGTGGCCTGCGCCTCGGGATCGGTGCAAACGTTGACCAGCGCCACCTTGCCACTCTTGATCGCGCGTTCGATCGCGGGCCGGATCTAATCCGGTTGCTCGACGAATTCGCCATAACCGCCGAACGCCTCGACCATCTTGTCATAGCGCTGAAAGCCCAGATCACGCCCGACGTTCGGGCCCCCGCCGCCCCTTATCCCCGCGGCGCCCCATCCGGTTTGACGCGAGGTGAACCCGCCGTTGTTCGATATCACCACGACGATCGGCAGGTTATGGCGGATCGCGGTGTCCATCTCCATTCCGTTCCATCCAAACGCGCCGTCGCCCGATAGCACCAGCACAGGCCGGTCGGGCGCCGCCGCTTTGGCTCCGACGCCGAACGGGATGCCGACGCCCATACATCCGTGCGGACCGGCGTTGATGCTGGTTCCGGGCGCGTAAATGGGAATGGATTGCCGGGCGTAATTCAAAATCTCGTGGCCGTCGGTCACCAGGATAGTATCGCGGCTGATGATGTCGCGGACCTCCTTGCACAGGCGCAGCGGATGAATGGGGACCTTGTCGGAATGCAGCAGCGCGGCGTCACGTTCCTGGTTGGAGCGCTCCTTGGCTGACAGTTGGGAGATCCATGGCGTCTCTTCCTTGGGTCGGAATCTGCCGGCCGCCGCGGCCGTCAGTTGTTGCAGCACCAGCTTGGCATCGCCGAGGATCCCGATTTCGGCTTCGCGGTTGTGTCCAATTTCCTTGCCGTCGACATTGACGTTGATGAATTTGGCATCCTTGGAGAAGCGCGGCGGCAGCAGAAAGGTGAGCATCGAATTGGCGCGCGCGCCAACCACCAGGACGACATCGGCTTCGCGAAACGCCATCGAGCGCGCGGCCGTGAAGGAGCGCGGATGGTCCTCGGGCACGACGCCGCGGCCCTGAGGCGTGGTCCAGAACGGAAGCCCGGTCGCGTCGATGAAGCGGCGCAACTCCTCTGACGCTCCTGACCACAGCACGCCGCTGCCGGTAACGACGATCGGACGCTGCGCCTGCGCCAGCAGTTCAATCGCACGTTCGACCATTGCGGGATCGCCCGCTGAGCGCAGATCCGTCCGATGTGGCGACGGCCAGTGAAGCTTGTCGGTGTCCACCGGAGTGGCCAGAATATCCCCGGGCAGATCCAGGTAGATCGGTCCTTTCTTGCCGTCCATCGCTTCGCGGAAGGCGAGGCTGATGTAGTTAGGAATGCTCGCCGCGATATCCACCCGATAAGCGGCCTTGACCACCGGCCGCATCATCGAAACCTGGTCCATTTCCTGGAACGTATCCATCGTGGCGCCGCGCATCGGCGCCGACCCGCCGATAGCGATTATCGGGGTGGCATCGCCCCAGGCGTTGGCTAGCCCGGTGACCGCGTTGGCGGTTCCCGGACCTGACGGGGTGATACAGATACCCGGCTTGCCGGTGACTCGCGAATAAGCGTGAGCCATCATCGCGGCGGCCTGCTCGTGGCGCACGTAAATCCCCTGCATGCCCAGCTCAAGGCAGGCGGCCGCTGCGCCGCTGGTCGGCCCGCCCATCATGAAAAAGATGGTATCGACACCTTCATTCTTAAAGCATTGCCCGATTACCTGCTCGCCCCGTAATTTTGCCATCGCTAATTTGCCTCTTGAAAGAACTCACGTGTGCGACGGTAATCGTCCGCATCCGTGGCTGTATGGTCGAATCGAGTCGGCGCGCCGCGCGGCTCACTCCACTCGCGTCGCTATCGACTGTTGCAATAGCACGGCTTGCCCCTCAAAGGGAAAGCGCGCCTCCTGTGCAGTGGTTCCTCACGGAGTGGCTGATGGTCCCGCGATTCACTCGCGAGCGGTGTCAGGTATCAGCTCGCGAACCGACTCGACAATCGCGTCGGGGACCTCCCATGCCAGGAAGTGTCCGGCTACTGGAATCACCCGCCGCTGATATGGACCGGAGAAGAAGCGCGCGTGACGCTCCGAACTTTGCACTGGCGCAACGCCGTCACCTTCACCATGTAGCACGATCGTGGGTGCGCCTATCTTTGGTAGCGACGCGAGCCGCTCCTCGATTGCCTCCAGGGCGGGATCGCCCGGCACCCAGCCGAAGCGGTGCCGATAGGAGTGAATCACGACATCGACGAAATCCGGATTGTCGAATGACGCCGCGGTGCGTTCAAAGGTCGCGTCGTCGAAACGCCAGTTGGGCGACCATAGCTGCCACAGTAGTTTGCACAGCTCGCGGCGGTTCGCTTTGAGTCCCGCGCGGCCGCGCTCGGTGCTGAAGTACCATTGGTACCATAACCGATACTCCTGGACAGGCGGCGCCGGCTTGCCGCTGCTGGCGGCGTTAAGGATGTTGTAGCCGCCGATCGAGACCAGGCACCGGACGCGTTCAGGCCACAATGCCGCCACCACGCAAGCCGCCCTGCCACCCCAATCATATCCGACCAGGGCCGCGCGATTGATTTTGAGCCCGTCGATCAGCTCGAGCAGATCCTGGCCGAGTGCGGCCTGCTGGCCGGAGCGCAGCGTGTTGTCGTCGAGGAAACGGGTCGGGCCATAGCCTCGGAGATACGGCACGATGGTCCGGTAGCCTGCGCCGGCCAGTTGCGCAACGGCACCGTCCCAAGTCCGGGGATCGTCGGGAAATCCGTGCAGGAGAATAACCGGGGCACCGTCGTCCGGTCCGGTCACCTCGCAGGCGATCTCAAGCGCCGAGGTACGGACACGCTCCAGCCGTGTCTGCTTAGTCATGGTTGCTCCGGAAGCCTGAAATTCGTAATGCGGTTTCCCCGGGTATTCGAACAGGCGGAGAACCGATTCAGATAGTTATCTCAATGTAAGCGCGTCGGTCGATGCGGCCGAAAAGGCGCGAGAAGAAATTAAGCAGCCCGACCTGCCAGCCGTATTTTTGCCGCAACGCGGTCATCGCCCGCGCTATGACCGCCGGGTCATCAACCCGGCGCGCATGTCCTTCGATCCATTCGCCTTTGACTTTTCCGCGCGCGTCGCAGGCCGCGAGCCGGACGCGATCGGTCACTCGCAGGCGCTTCATCTTGGCCGAGGTGCCGTCGGTGACCGCGTAGAGCTTGCCGTCGTCGGGCGCAATCCAGAGCGGAGTCGGAACGCCGTTGCCGTTGCGGCGAAAGGTGACCAGACTGAGATACCGCTCCGCGGCCAATTCCTGAAACCCCGGCTGCGCCATCGTCGATCTCTTAGCGAAGTTCAGCCGCGTGTGCCACCGCGCTAACCGACCGCTCCATGCGGCGCTGGCGCATGCGGGTCAGGTCTACTAAGGTTGGCGAACCGAACGCGCGCAATTGGGGAGGTACTGGCAATGGCACAGGACCGGCGAGCGTGGCTTGTAGTGGCGAGCTTGTTTATCTCGCTGTTTTTAGTGCTGGGGCCCACCGCCAGCACGCTGAGTTTCTATTTCGCGTCTTTCGTAAAGCTCTTCGGGTGGACCCATGCGCAAGTCGCGCTGATCTCGACCGTGTTCAGCCTGGCGATGGGTCTGAGTGCACCGGCTGCCGGATGGTTGTTGGATCGCACTGACGCCGGCCTGGTAATGGCAGGGGGCGAAGTCCTGGTCGCTGCGGGCCTGCTCACCGCGAGCCGGGCCGGGTCACTCAGTCCCGTGCTGTGGGCGTATATGCTGATCGGGGTCGGCGTTGGTGCTTCCACGATGGTGCCGGCCAGCGTGGTCGCCACCAACTGGTTCAGCAATCAGCGCGGATTCGCCCTGGCCTCCACTTTGGCTGGCGCGGCGGCGGCGTCGGTGATCATGCCGCAGATAATCAGTCCCTTGCTGTTGGCACACGGGACGCGCACGACGCTGGCAATCAGCGCCGTTCCGATCCTGATCGTGGTCATCCCGCTGGTGCTGCTCGTGGTTCGCACACGTCCCCAAGGCTCAGCCGAAGCGACTCGCACCCGCGCCCAGAGCGGTGGCCTGGCGGGTCTGGAGTTCGGCCAGGCGATGCGCTCCGCGCCGTTCTGGCTGCTGGTGATCGTGCAACTGGCCTATGGAGCTGGCTTCGGCGGCTTCCATTATCACTTCGTGCCGATGCTCCTCAATGCGGGCTATTCGCAAGGGGCCGCCGCGACACTCATGAGCCTGGCGTCGGCCGTCGCGTTGTTAAGTTTCTTCGTAATTGGCATGGCGGCGGACCGCTACGGTGGACGCGCGTCCTTGACCTGGTCGATGGTGGTGCTAGGCGTCGCCGTTGCGATGTTCGCGGGTATCGGCTATCGGCCCATGGCGCTTCCGATCGTGCTGGGGTCGCTGCTGCTGGTCGGACTTGCCGTCGGAGCGTCGCCGATTGCCGCACCGATCCTGCTGGTCGAGACCCTGGGGCTGCGGCGTTTCGGATCGTTGTGGGGGTTGCTGAACTTCGTCAGCCTGGTCGGCTTTGCAATCGGTCCGGTGTTGGTGGGCCATATCTTCGACCGCACAGGAAGCTACGTGATCGCCATGGAAATCTGCGGCGCAATCTGCGTCGCAGGCGGTCTCGCGGCCGCCGCCGCATTGCCGGCGCCGGGCCACGACCTCGTCCCGCAAGCGGCGGCAAGCCGTGTGGCTCTCGAACCCAGCGAGGCGCGCGTTCCGCTATGACGCTGGAAACCACGCGCGAGCGGCGGGCCTGGATGATCGTCGTCAGCCTGTTCCTGATCATGGTCATCATCTGCGGCTCCGGCTACGGCGCCCAAGGTGTCTTCTTCACGCCGCTGCTCAAGCAATTCGGCTGGACCCGAGCCAAGCTGTCGCTGCTGCAATCTGCGATGGGCCTGACGATGGGCCTCGCGATGCCGCTTGCGGGATGGCTGCTGGATCGGCTCGGGGCTCGCCTGGTGATGCTGGTCGGTGCATTGATCGCCGGCGCAGCTTTCGCCACCGCCAGTCAGGCGCATTCGTTCACCCCGATGCTGGCCGCCTACATCGCCTTTGGTTTCGGCATGGGCGCCTCGACGACGCTGCCGGCCGCCTTCGTGGTCTCCAACTGGTTCGAAGATCGCCGCGGCGTTGCACTGGGGGTGGCGATGGCCGGGGCGTCGTTTGGCGGCACCGTAATGACCCTGATTGCCGGTTATGCGCTGGCCTGGGGCGGATGGCGCACCGGCTACATTGCCATGGCGGCGCCAATTTTCATCGTGGCGGTTCCATTGATTCTGTTCGTCGTTGAGGGCCGGCCGCCGCGCGAAGCGCATCCAGCCGCCGCGGGCTCGTCTCGGTGAGGGCCCACCTACTCCGTCGTATCACGGGTCAACTCATGGAGAGCGGGGAGGCGCGGCGCAACTCGATGGATTCGAACTGGGCGAGGCATTGCGCAGCCGTTCGTTCTGGCTGATCTGCCTCTGTTTTTTTGTGTTCGCATTTTCGGCCACCGGTACCGTCGTGCATCTGATTCCCTACCTGATCGGTGTCGGCTTCGCTCCGACCCGCGCGGCCTTGGCGATGAGTATGCTGCTCGGCGTGGGCGCTGCGGGCAAGCCGGTCTTTGGCTGGTTTGCCGACCGCTTCAGCATCCGCGTGGCAGTGCTCGTGGTGTTCGCCGGATTAGCCGCGGGATACATCCTGATGCTGCGCGCGGTGGATGTGCGTATGCTGATAATCACGCTGGCGGTCATTAGCCCGGTATGGGGAGCGGCACTCGCGCTGCTGCCGGTGCTGCTGGCCGATGCCGTCGGGTTGCGGCGCTACGGCTCGATCTCCGGCATCCTGGGCATTTTCAGTACCTTGGGCGCGGCGCTCGGTCCGGTAGTGGCGGGCGCGGTGTTTGACGCCACCCACAGCTATGCGCCGATATTCGAGCTGTACGCCGCTCTGCTGCTGATCTGTGCGCTGACGCCTTTTGCCTGTCCGTCATATTCGCGCACCATACCCATAGCCGAGAGCTCTGAGACCATACGGTCCGCCGGCTGACCGACTTTCAGGCGTTGACCGCTTCTTTGTCCGGGTCCAGTTCGCGCTCCAGGCGTTCGATGTCGGCGGCCGAAAGCGCGAAGTATCTGGCCTCGGGATGATGGAAAACGATCGCCGTGACCGATCCTTCGGGCTCCATCATGAAACCCTCGGTCAGTTGGATGCCGATGTTCTGCTCGAGGTCGAGCAGACGGAACAGTCCCGCCTGGTCTTCCAGCCGCGGGCACGCCGGATAGCCGAAGGAGAAGCGCTTGCCGTGGTAATGCGCCTGGAAGAGATCCTTTTTGGTCAGTCCCTCGGGGTCCTTGAATCCCCACATCTCGCGGATTTTGAGATGGAGCAGCTCGGCGAACGCCTCGGCGCCCTCCATCGCCAGCACCTGCAGGATGTGCGAGCGCAGGTAGTCGCCCTGCTTCTTCCACTCCTCGGCCAAAGCACGCACGCCGGGCCCGACGGTGGTGGCCATCATACAAACATAGTCGACACGTCCCGATGAGCGAGGCGCCACGTAATCGGCCAGTGACAGTCGTGGCGGGTCGCTCTGACGGCCGAAGGTAAAAGTCTCCAGCACGCGTTTGCCGTCGGGCGCGTAAATCAGCAGTTGGTGGCCTTCCGAATTGGCGGGAAAAAATTTGTAGGCCCCGTTGGCCTGGATGTTCTCCGCCCGCAGCATCACCTCCTCGACCGCCGCTATCGCCGCGCGCAACTCCAGCGCCTTGGGGTCGCCCTCCGCGAGCGCCTGCTCGGCGTTTTTCAATCCCAGATGGCGCGTATAGAGCATCACCGGGTTGATGTAGCTGAAGATCTCGTCGAGGTTGTAATCACGGATGATGTGGAGGCGCAGATCCGGCGGGCGTGGAATCTCGACATCCTGTCTGACCGCCGGACGATCCTCGACCTCCGCGGCCGCGTCAGCGGGGCGTGCGCGGCGACCGCCTTGAGCATGCGCGCCGTCTCCCCGGCCAGTTGCGCGGCAAGGTGCTCGCGGCGCTGCGGATCGACAATCTGATTGGCCAGCTCCAGCCCGTTCATCGCGTCGTTGGCATACGCCACCAGGCCGTCGTAATTGGTCGCAATCCGGGTGCGGGTAAAGCGCGCCGAGAGCGCCGCTCCGCCAACCAGCATCGGACAGTCGATTCCCGCGGTCTTCAAATCCTGCGCCGTCGTCACCATCATCTGCGCCGACTTGACCAGCAGCCCGGACAATCCGATAGCGTCGGGATGATGCTCGCGATGAGCTTTGATCAGTTCCTCGGGTGGAATCTTGATGCCCAGGTTGATCACCTTGTAACCGTTGTTGGTCAGGATGATGTCGACCAGGTTCTTGCCGATGTCGTGAACGTCACCCTTGACCGTGGCCAGGATGATAGTGCCCTTGCCCGCGGTCTCGCTCTTTTCCATGTGCGGTTCCAGGTAGGAAACCGCCGCCTTCATCGCTTCGGCCGACTGCAGCACCTCGGCGACAATCATCTGATTGGCGTTGAACAGCCGCCCAACCTCGTCCATCCCCTTCATCAGGGGGCCGTTGATAATCTCCAGCGGACGGCGATCGGCAAGCGCCAAATCGAGGTCGCGCGTCAGACCCTCTTTGGAACCCTCCAGGATGTAGAGCGCGAGCCGCTCGTCCAGGGGCAGCGAGGCGCGTTGTTCGACCGTCGGCTTGCTCTTGCGCTCGCGGAAGTAAGCGGCGAACGCGGCGATCGGGTCGTCGCCGCGCCACCAGATGAGATCCTCGGCGAGACGGCGCTCCTCTTCGGGTATCGACGGATAGCGCTCGAGCTTCTCGGAGTTGACGATTGCCAGGTCCAAACCCGCCTGTACGCAATGGTAGAGCATTACCGAATTGAGCACTTCACGCCCGGCTTCGGGCAGGCCGAAGGAAACGTTGGAGATGCCCAGGATAGTCTTACAGCGGGGCAGCGCGGATTTGATCGCGCGGATGCCTTCGATGGTCTCGACGCCGGAACCGATGTAGTTGCGGTCCCCGGTGCCGACCGGGAACACCAGCGCGTCGAAGAAAATGTCCTCCGGCGCGATACCGTGCCGATTGACCAGGATGTCGAGCGAACGCTGGGCGATCGCTAACTTGCGTTCACGCGTGACCGCCTGGGCCTGCTGCTTATCCTCGTCGATACAGCCGACCACCAGCGCGGCGCCATAGCGCCTGGTCAGCTCCAATACTTTCAGCAGACGTTCCGAATCCTCGCCGTCTTCAAGGTTGATCGAATTGATGATCGATTTGCCCTGGCGTGCGCTTGAGCGCCTCTTCGATAACCCGGTAATCGGTCGAGTCGATCATCAGCGGCACTTTGACTTTTTTGACCAGATGCGCGAGGAGCTGGGTAAGATCCTCGGTCTCGTTGCGATCGGGATCCTGCAGGCAGACGTCCACGATATGGGCGCCGCGCCGCACCTGCATGCGGCCGACTTCGGACGCCTCTTCGAATTTGCCCTGACCGATCAGCCGCTTGAATTTGCGGCTGCCCAGCACGTTGGTGCGCTCGCCGACAATCGCTGGACGCGTGGAGTCATCGACGATCAGCGTTTCGATTCCCGACACCGCGGAGCGCGCCGGCGGGGACGGCAATCCTTGCGGGCCGGCCGTTGACCATCTGCGCGAGCAGGCGGATATGCTCGGGCGTGGTCCCGCAGCATCCACCGACCACGTTGAGCCATCCCTGGTCGACAAACCGCTGGACCTTGGCGGTCAGGATTTCGGGAGTTTCGTGGTAATGGCCCTCTTCGTCGGGCAATCCCGCGTTAGGCACGCACGCGACCGGGAAGCGGCTGATCTCCGCCAGCGTGCGCAGGTGATCGGTCATGAAATCGGGTCCGGTGGCGCAATTCAGGCCCATCCAAAGCAGGTCCCGATGCGCCAGCGACACGTAGAACGCCTCGATGTCCTGGCCGGCCAGCAGGGTGCCCATGGTCTCGATGGTCCCTTGAACGGCTACTCCGACCGTCGAGCCCGCAGCGCGCCATCGCGCGCTCGATCCCAATCAGGCCGGCCTTGGCATTGAGCGTGTCCTGTACGGTTTCCAGCAGCAGCAGGTCGACGCCGCCCTCGATGAGTCCCTCGGCCTGCTCCTGGTAAGCGTCAACCAACTGGTCGAAGGTGACGCCGCCGGTGACCGAGATGGTCTTGGTGGTCGGCCCCATCGAACCGGCAACAAAGCGGGGCCGGTCCGCAGTGGTCGACGCTGTCGGCCGCCTCACGCGCAATTGCCGCGGCGGTGCGATTGAGTTCCCGGGCGTCGGCCTGGAGGCCGTATTCGGTCAGCACCACGGAAGTCGAACCGAAACTGTTGGTCTCGATGATATCGGCGCCGGCTTGAAGAAAACTCAGGTGCAGGTTGCGGATCAGGTCGGGCCTGGTACGGACCAGATTTTCGTTGCACCCTTCCAGCTCGGGCCCGCCGAAATCCTCGGCGTGGAGGTGGAGATCCTGAATCGAGGTGCCCATCGCCCCGTCCATGACCACGACGCGCGTGGTCAGAAGTTCCCGCAGCAACCCTAAACGTTCGGTCGTGTTTAAGCATCAAATCTGTATCAGCTTTTTTCGCGATATAAGGGTCAAAGTCTACCGTAGCGCGGCGCCCGCCGCAATTTATGACCGGCAGCGCGCAACCCTCGTGCCGGACTTGCATAAAGGCTAAAAGTTCCAGGAACTCGCAGGCGCGATTCGCGCTGATATACGATGATCGCGCATCCAGACCTGAAAACGCCAGTATGATCGAAACCATTCAATCGCGCCCGACGCTGAAACTTCTCGGGATTATCAGGCTGGCTTCACTGGCTGAACAAACTGCTCGTCGAGGAACTTGCACCGCGCCCGCGGCGATTCAAGACCTCAATCCGGTTGGCGCTAATCGGAGCCATCGGTGCGGGCCTGGTGGCGGCCTGCCACGTACATAGCGCGCTCGGACCCTATGCGGTGTGGCTGATGATCGGAGACGCGCCGATGATGTCTTTGGCCGGCGCAGCAACCTATATGTTGATTGCCGCCCCGCTCCTCGCCGCAGCGGTGCCGCTGGCCGGAATCCTGGTGGAGACGCCATGGCTGATGCTGCCGTTTATCGGTCTGGGCACAGCGCTTTCCACTTACCTGGTAGTCACACGCAAGCTCTCTCCTTTCGGCCTGCTGATGCAGGTGCTGGTCCTCGACACCTTTTACGGCGTGGTTTTTGCCCCGCGGGAGTTCGGCTCGGCCAACTTCGCCGCCTTCGGCGCCTGTGTAATCGCCTTTAGTTTGATCGCCGCATTCGACAACTTTCTCTGGCCCGACCCGGCCGAAGCGATCTTGCTGGAATCGCTTTCGGGCAGCGTCGGGCGCCAGCGTGAACGGTTCTCTGCGGCGACCCGATTCTTTCTCGACGAAACCGCCGGACGGCCCCCGGAACCCAAAGATACCTCGGAGATGCCGGCGCAATTGACGATGCTCAATCGCGCCGTAGCCGAAGGCATAACCGCCCATCGCCGGGCGATTCTGGTGGCGGCGATTACGCGCGCGCAACGGTTCCACATCCTGGTCAATCGGCTGGTAATCGTGGTGCGGGAAGACGTGCCGCGCACGGTTCGCGCGCTGCTGCGCACCGAAATCGACAACGCCTGCCGCGCAATTGCGGCGGCGATGGACGAGATCGCGCGGGAAGAGCCAGTGATGCTTCGCACTGGTGCCGATCTGCCGCCGACTCCCGCAATCGCTCGCGTGACACAGGCGATGGAAACTGTGGCGGCGCGGGCCGTTGAGGCGCGTCCCAACTACATCCACGCGGCCGGCGGGGATGAAGTCGCTAATATCGGCGCCTTCACCGAGGTCATTTCCGGCTTAGGCCGACTGATTGAGCGGCCCCTTGAAGCGGCGCCTCCGGCTGCCAGTCCGGTTTCCGACCGCGAATCGTCAACGGCTTCTCATGAGGATCCGGTGACGTTTCGCTATAGCTTGAAAGTCGGCCTGTCTATCGTGATCGCCTACTCTATCGGCATGTTCACGCAGCGCGCGGATCTGACCACGATTCTGACTACGGTGATCACCACCGGCCAGCCCACCTATGGCGCGTCATTGCGCAAGGCGATCCTGCGCAACGTCGGCGCTTTATTGGGCGGCGCGCTCTCGCTGCTGGCGATCATAATCGCGACCCCCAACTTCGATACCCTTCCCGCCTACATGTTGGTGGTGTTCGTTGGTTTGCTGATCTCCGCCTACTCCGCATTGAGCAGCGGACGCATCGCCTATGCGGGTAAGCAGATCGGCACGACCTTTATGTTGGTCTTCGCGGGGTTAGGCCCGTCGCCGGAAATTTACTCGCCGCTGTGGCGCACCTGGGGCGTTTTGCTCGGTACTGTCGTCGTGGCGATCGTTTTCTTCCTATTATGGCCGGAGTACGCGGGCGACTCATTGTTGCCGCGACTGCGCCAGGTAATCCGGGACGGGTTGGCGCTGATGCCAGGGAAGTCCGCCACCGCCCGCGAAGATATAATCGACCAGACTGAAAATGAAATTACCGCGACCTTGGCCGAGATTCTGCAAGTTGCGGATGACGCCCGTATGGAAGGGCGCCAAAGCCTTATCAACCACGAGGCAGTCGTACAGTCCGCGAGCAACATCCGGAGGATCACGACCTGGACCAGCACGATGGCGAAATGGCATCTGGCCGATCCGCTGCCCCGTCTCGATGACGCTACGGAAGCGGCACATGCGGCGACGCTGGCGTCGATGAGCCGGCTAATGGAAACGTGGCTAACCTTTTACGAGAGCGACCAATGCCTCAGCCGCCCGGCGGCGCGGGTACTGGCGGCCCAGTATTCGCGCGACGAAGTCGCAAGGCTGTTGGCGGAGTTCAGTAATCGCCTGGAAGCCAACGGATTCGCGCGAATTTCCGCCTGGTCCTTTGAACAACGCCGGCAGATTCTGGCCCGGGTGCAGGCTCTGCATCGGCTCGAATTTCTGTTTTTTGAGCTCAACACCAACCTGTCCCTGGTTCCCGGGGCGAATCCGCCCGCCGCGCTGGTAACTGCCGCGCGAACAGTAACCCCTCGGCTGGTCTAAGCCGCGTGCCATAGGCTTGCGGCGAGAGGGACGCATCCGGCTGCGGGCCGCGGCTTGGTCTTAACGTTTGCACACAACGGGTTTTGATCGATTTTCGGATGATTCAGTAGCAGCGCCAGATGCCGTTGATGTGGATTGCGACGGCGTGATGCCTCTTCCCTGAGGTGGATGCGCACGCGGAGCCCTCGGTGATATGATCCTGCGGGCCGTCGCAGTCGGTGCAGCCCAGGACGGTCCATTCCGCGCTGCCATATCCGCTGACGGGCAGATTCGCGAACTGCACCGTGCCGAGTTGCAGGAACGAACCGAGGACGAGCGACCCACTTCCAAGCGCTGGCTTTGCTCCGGGTAACGTCGCGGGAGATCAGTGAGAAATCCGCGGTTTCATCCCGGTACCCCAAGCCCTGGATCGCAGCAGGATAGTCCGCCGCCATCCCGGCGGAAATGCTTGTAACCAGTTTCTCCGTGCCGCTGGCACCACCCGCCGCCGTGCGCCAGACGCTGTAAGAATCCTCGCCCTCGGTCGATGTCGGAAACCACTCCAGGGCTACCGTGCTGAGCGCATTCTTTGACCCGATACTCCCGATTGCGCTGCGGCATGTGACCGTCAGCTCAGCGCTGCGATTACCCGGATTGCCCCGGCTCATCGGTATCACATAGTACCGGTAGGTAAAGCCGGTTCCGGGATCTGAGCAAGTTTTCGAAAACAGAGTAGGCGCGTCAAGATTAGTGAGCGTGATGGGACCGCCCAGTACGTTCAGGCGGCCAACAATGTCGGCGCGCGTTGAATCCGGGCCATAGAGCCTACCGACGTTCTGCCATGTTACCGTTCCATCCGCGGCCGTGCTCGCACCCTCGCCCTGCACCCACGCGGGAGGCGACGAGCCCGTTGTGCCCGAATTCGACGATTTATAGGTAAACTGCCCCGCGTTATTCAGCACCGGACGGATGAGGCGGCCCGCACTCACGGCGGTAGACGCGCGCCAGTCTTTTGGCGGATCGCCATTCACGATCACGTTCCACATCTTGCTGTAGTATTTGCTTGATCCGATTACGCCATTGTAGCTGCCGGGCGCCGGTTCGGACGCAAGGTATGTCACGAAGCTGCTGTCGTCGCCGCGCACAGGCGCCACGATCACGTCAGTTTGGGGTGCGAAGTTAACCACACGCTCCATGTTGAGCGTGCCCGGCCGCGCGCCGGTAAAGTCAAACACCCCCCTCGCCAGGCTGGTGACCGGGACTATGTTCGATGGCATGAGGTTACTGTCGACCATGGACAGATTGGCCGCGGCGCCGGGAGTGACCACTGCGACATCGTATCCGTGCCCTGCCGAATGTTGATTCGGGACCTGCCATGGTCCCGCCAGCCCAGCGTAAAATCCATGCAACAGGTGCAAGTACGATTCCGGCGCGTTGCCGGCGCCGAAGCTTGCCAGTAGCGGATAGCTTCCGAGGCTAGGGTCCAGGTTGAGACTCACAACCGGCACGGAAATCGCGAACCGATAACCATTTGAGGGCGTTTTTCGGGAAGCGAGCACGATCGAGTGATCGACGTCGACCGCCGCGCTCACCATCGCATTAACCGTGCGGTTCGCATTGATCGCGTTGGCAATCCCGGTCGCGATGGTTCTGCTGATCGCATCTGTGGTGCCGCCGGGATTGGAGGAACTGGTATAGCTGACGGTCACGCCCTGGAGAGCTACTGTGTACAAACTGTTGGCTAACGGCTTTTTGACATACAATCGAAAGGTTCCGCGATTCTGCCACGTTACGTTCCCGTCGTGGGTCTGACCCAACGCGGCGGTACTGAACTTCGGCATTGTCGCCGAAGTGATGCCGCCAACCAAAGCGCGCTCGAAATTGCCGCTGGTATCAAAAATCTCGTGATCTATTCCCACCAGCCGGCGTGCTTCCCAAGGCATCCCGACGGCTGGACCTCTGTCGCCCTCACCTGTCAAACTCCGTCCTTCGGCGCGAAATCCGTTTGCCAATAGAAAGATTGGACCGCTGTCCAGCACCTCCAGGAGGTCCACGGTTATATCGCCGCCATTATCACCGTCGAACACCGCCCCTGATTCGGTGCAACTGCTGTGTAGAAACTGCCACTCCACCGCCTGGGACTGCCCCAGGGTAAAACAAGTCCCAACGTGAGTAATCTCGGAATCCTCAACGTATTGGCGGTCGTCTTGCGTGCTCGCTTTGAGCGCCAGAAAACCGTAGCGCGCGGTCGGACCGTTAAGGCCGCCGGGCATACCGATGCTGAATCCGCCGCCAATTTCGAGCCGTTTAAACGCGTTGAAGGAATTGTCAAACAGGCAGCCACGGCCGGACTGTTCGGTCTCGATGATCGCGCGGGGCCGGTTGGTCGCGAGGTCGTTCCCGATCAGCGCAAGGCCTTCGATCTGCGCCATACGAGAGCAGCTCATCTCAATCAGATCATCGTTGGCTGGCCCGGCATAAATGAAGCCTGTCCCGGATCCCCTCAGATTGTCGATGTTGGCGACTCCGTTGCCAAAGAGCCAGGGTGATTTGTTCTCGAACCGCAGATGACTCCCAATCATGTAGTAACCCGATGGGATGTGAATCGCGACGGCCCGCGCTATGGTGGTGTCCCCCACGCTGGTAATAGCTCGGTTGATCGCGGGAGCGGCATCCGGCCCCCAGATGGCGTCGCCGCGAAAATGCCGCCCGTCCATCGTCGGGCCGCTGTAAGAAACGCCCACTGTGGAACAGACCCCGGACCGGATGTTGCCGAGAGTAATCTGGCCGGGGCTATTTACCGCCGCGATGCAGCCGGTGAACACGGTCGCGGCCGCGGAAAGCCCGATGTAGGCCCATTTGCCGTCGCCCCTCGGGATGTATCCCCAGTACAAGTTAATCAGCGAACCGACATCGGCCGACGTCCACAAACCATTCGCATCGGTCACGGTGGTGCCGCCGTGACTGACCACGATTGCGTGCTGATCCACCCGCGCCTTGCGAAAGGGCTGGGACGTGGTAGCAAACGTCGATGGTGTGAGGATTGAGTCCCAATTCATCCGGTTTATCGAGTTGGATCCGTCGCCGGCGGCCGACCCGGTGAGCGTAGTCGCCGTGACCGGCCCCGAATCCACCGCGCTCGCGGCGCAGTTATAACGGCCGCTTTCGCCGCGCGCGGTGGCACCCGGGCCATTGCCGGCGCAAGGGTTGGTCAGCGCACAGTCCCGGCACCAGAAGCTCCAACCGTCGCGCTCCGCCGGTAGCTGTGTAAAGGAAAAGGTCTTCAATCGCGCCGAACTGGGCTGCGCGCCCGAAAAGCGGTCGTTGATCGCGTTGAGCAGTGCCGCGCCGGCGCCGTTGCCGGTAAAGTTCGGAATGAAATTGAAAGCTGCGTAAGGACCCCTGTAGAAATACGTGGTTTGTGTCGCAACCCAGCCCGCGAGCAACAACGTTACGCAGATAGCCGCTATCCAACCGCGCTTTGACATCCTCTCAACTCCGCCCCGAAACTGCGTTTACGGCACGGCTCCGATGCCGGCAACTTTCACGAGTTCAGCGCCATCGCCGCCGATTCAAAAGGGAATATTCTACGTATCAATTGATGAAGGTGGTACCCATCCGAAAGTGTAACGGTGTACGGGCCAATCTTCGTACATCCGCTGCCAATCGATTTATTTTCCAGGGTTTTCGGCCATCACCCGGCCGATATCGTTTAGGCTTGCGGATTGGCGCGGTGCTTGACAGACTTGGCCATCGCGACGAGCGAGGGAAGCAACCATGTTCAAGATTGGCAAGCTATTCCATCTGACGCATGTGGTCGACAATTTGCGGGAGGCCGACCAATGGTACGACGACGTGTTCTCGGCCTGCCGCTATTACCGTGGCTATATGCGCGCGGCGATGCGCAATGCGTCGGTGCTGGCGATCGGCGACTGTCCGATGGAAGCGATTCAGACCGCGCCGGTCCCCGGAGCGGAGAACTCCGCAATCGGCAAGTTCCACGCCCGCTTCGGCCAGCACTTCCATTCCATCGCCTGGTACGTCGACAGCATCGAGGACACCTTCAACCAACTGAGCAAGCATAACGTCCGACAGGTCGATATGGTCGGACGCCCGGCCAGGGGACCCTTCGGCAAGCGCAACATTGCCGTGTGGACGCATCCCAAAGACACGCACGGCGCCATCGAGTTCGCGCAAGTCGAGGACTTCAGCATCGACGTGCGGCTGCATCCCTCATGGTCATCGGCCTTTTGGCGCGACCAGCATCCGCTGGGTATCGAGCGCGCTTCGCATATTACGGTGGTGGTCAGGGATTTGGGCAAGGGAAAGGCCTTCTACCAGGATGTTCTCCGGGGGGAGCTGCTGCATGAAGAAGAATTGCCGGGGCACAAGAAGAGCGCGTTCGTTGCGGTGGGCGAAGACACCGTCGTGGAATTGGCCCAGCCACTGTTGGCGCAAAGTGCCGAGGCGCGCGACCTCGAGCACGCCGGCGAGGGGCTTTTCGGCGTCACCTTCAAGACCACGGACCTGGCCCGCGCCGCCCAATTCCTGGAGTCGAAGAATCAGCGCGCCGAATGGCGCGGCGTCGATACCCTGGTAATCAACCGCGAGGATTCCTTCGGGATCGGGGTCGGCTTCACGCAACGCAAGATCCCCAACGACCCCAGATAGGCGAACCGCCTGGAGGTCATCCGGCCTTCACCGCAGGCGGTCGCGCAGTTCGAGCATTGGCTTTTGGCTGATCGTGATCAGTCCGCGGCGTGGACGGTCGAGGTCCATGATCGTCAGGATCACCAGGCTGATGAGTAGGCAGACCGTGGCCGTCGCGGCGATATTGCGATGGTTCCCCAAGCCGCATCCGTATCCCAGCAGGCCCATGGTCAGAATCGTTACCAAAAAAAGGAAGGTCAGCACCGGCTGCGGCACGTGGTTCTCCCGCGCCGCATCCCGCTTCGCCGCCACGTCTATGACATCGTTCAGAGAACTGATGAATAATCCGGTGGGCACTGGCTGGGGAGCCTTAGCGGCAGCCCCGACGGCCTCCGACCAGAGCTGATTTTGCAGCCGCCTGCCGTTGAGGTTCACTGCCTCGATCTCTTGTTCATCCAGTACCGAGCCATAATCGCGCAAACGGTTGGCGACATAATCACCAATCAGTTTGGCAACCTCGCTCCGGTATGGTTCCGGGAGCATCTGCGAGCGCAGATAGGTGGTGCCAATCGCGTTGGCCTCATCGATCATTAATTCCTTGCGGGTCTCGTAGCGCGTAACCGACATCGAGAAGGTAAAGGCGAGAAGCAGGGCGAGCAGACCCATCACGCCCGCCTGCAGGGTCCCGTAGTGCGATTTTGCGGAGTCCTCGATCGCCGACCGGACCGAGCGTCCGCGTCGAAAGCCGATTTCCGTCGCGATCAGCAGTAACGCCAGCAGCAGTCCAACGATCAGGAATTCGTTCTGGCGATATAGAAAATCCTCCGCTAGACCGCTCAAGCTATTCGGTGAATTTCCAGGTGTCCTCGGCGGTGCCGCTTACTTTGAAGCGCGGCATCACGAAATTCGGATCGCTGGTCGGTTCGAACACGACCTCGGCTGGCAGCCCGATCGCCACGTTGGCCTCGTCATCGATCATCACGCCCGCGACGCGCGTCAGGGTGCCGTCGGCCTCGTGGCAATCATCCAGCTCGATCAAACCCACCACGTAGGGCACCGCCTGGACGAACGCAGCCAGGATCGGCTGGGTAACTACGACGTAGCTGTGGATCACGCCCTTGCCGGAGGTCTCGAACCAGGTCAGGTCCATCGAGGTGCATTTGGCGCAGGCCGGAAAGGGCGGGAACCATTTGTGCCCACACGACTTGCATTGACCGGATCAGGAACTTGTGCTGCTTGGTCCCTTCCCACCATTCGATGGTGTCCGGATCGGGAATGATTTGGATTTTGCTATAGTCGATTGCTCCAGGCATTGGTTACCTCTTTGTTTTCCACCGTCCCGGTCGATAACTAGGCCGAGATGCTTCTCAAAATCAAGGAGCTGCCCCGCGTTTCGGTGCCCCATCCCAGGCTGGCGCCGAAGCGGGCCTCTTTGACCTGCCGGCAGCCGGCCGCGCGATCGTAGCTGTGCTTGCCCTCGGCCCATCGCGGACAGGAGTCATCGGCGCGATGGCGCAACTGGCGGACCACCTCGTTCACCAACGCCACGCCGTGAGCATAGCCTTCGGACAGATGGCCGCCGGAAAGATTGGTCGGCAATTCGTGGTCGATGCGCAGCCGTCCGCCCTTGACGAATTCCGCCGCCTCACCGATATCGCAAAAGCCGTAGGCCTCGAGTTGAAGTATCACGGTGTAGGTGAACGCGTCATAGATCGAGAGCACATCGATATCCTTGGGACTGATCCCGGACATCCCCCAGACCCGCTGGCGAGCATAATTGCCGGCCTGGATATACATCCGCGGACGCGAATAGTTCCAGGCCGGATTGGGCGCGTAGGTGCGCGCGCTACCGCCCATGATGTACACGGGAGGCTGGCGCAAGTCGTAGGCGCGCTCGCGCGAAGTAACGATGAAGGCCGAGGCTACGTCGGTCTCCAGGCAGCAATCCAGCAGCCGGAATGGCTTGGATACCCAGCGCGACCGCTGATGGTCTTCGATTGTGATCGGCGCGCGCAGCAACGCCTTGGGGTTGAGGCTGGCATGATAGCGAAACGCCGTCGCGACCTCCGCGAACGATTTCGTGGTCGCATTGAAGTCGCGCAGGTAGCGCATCGCGGAGGGGCCGAAATGCTGCGCCGGAGTGGTCAGTCCCCAGTTCATATAAAACTGGTTGTCGCCTTCGGCCCGCGTGGGAGGAACCACGCCGCCCGGCGCCTGCCCGCCCATGCGCTTGCCGGTGCGCCCGTTCATCGAGCGGAATATCGCGACCGTGTTGCAGTAGCCCGCCTCGATAAGCCCGATCGCATGCGCAACCAGGGCCTCGGTGGTCGAGCCGCCGCTGAAGGCGACTGATCCGTAGTTCATGCGAATGCCCAGCGCCTGCGCCACGTTGGCGATGTCGGTGGAGTCGGCAATCTGGAAGCTGGTTATAGCGTCGACATCCCTGGCGGTCAGGCCGGCGTCGTCCATGGCCTTTTTGACCGCCTCGCAAGCCATCGAAAGCGGGGTGCGATGGGATGCCTTCATGAACGGGGTCTCGCCCACGCCCACGATGCAGTATTTATCGGTCAATGCTCCCATCGCGTTCCTCCAATCGCCGCGTTTCGAACAGCCTTATAGCGCGATTAAGTGGCGGCGTCATAGGGTTGCGCCAGCGCCAAGTCGAGTAAAGTTGAGCCGGATCCATACCCGGATCCCTGCTTGACTGGGAATCATCTGGATATTAGAAACATTTAACTTGTCGTGCCGCTGGTTCCCTCGCATGGTGGCTTAACTTCCATCCTTCAGCGGCTGCGCTCCGAGGGTTCTTTGCAAGCATAGCCGGATTAAGAAGCTCGAAGGCGATGCATTGGGGTCGGCAAAAGGCTAACCTTATTGTAAGCCGCGAATTAGCCTATACCTCGCTGGCCGTCGACCGGATGCCACCGGTCGATTAGTTGCGAAATGCGGGAGCTGGCGCGAAGCGCCGAGTACGTCGAAAGTCGTGGTTGATAGTGGAGAGAAACTTATTTTGGGCTGGGTGACGACGGGACGTGGTTAAGGTTCTGTTACTGGGTGTGGGCAGGTGGGGCTCCAACCATCTGCGGGTCGCGCGTTCACTGCCGATGGAGTTGTTCGTTGCCGACCCCGCCGACGATCGGCTGGAGATGGCCCGCAAGGCTGGCGTCAAGGAGGCGCGCCTTTCCTCCGAGCCGCTGGCCTTCAAGTCCGTGGTCGACGCTGTGGTTATCGCCACCCCGGCGCCGTCGCACTTCGAGCTTTGCATGGCGTTTCTCGAGGCGGGCAAGGATGTCTTCGTCGAAAAGCCAATCACGATGGAATCGGCGGACGCTCTCCGGCTGGTGGAAGTGGCGCAGCGCCGGGGCCGCATCCTGCAGGTCGGTCACATTTTCAGATTCGACAGCGCCACGCAGTGGATGCGCGACGCGATAGCCGGCGGCGAGTTTGGACAGGTGCGGATCCTGCGCGGATGCTTCAGCGGCTTCAAGCGCCCGCGCAACGACACCGGCGTGATGTTTGCCGACGCGATCCACTTCGTCGACCTGTTCAACTTCATCCTCGATCGCTCGCCGACACGGGTTACCGCCATGACCCAGGACTTCCTGGCGCGCGGGATGGAAGACGAAGCCCTGCTCGCGATGGAGTATCCGCCCGCCGCGGAGCGTGATTCCGCCGCAGGCGCGCCAGCCGCAAACGTGGTCGCGCGGGTCGAGGCCGGTTACCATCTGCCGGGCAAGTATCGCGAGGTAATCGTGGCGGGCGATCGGATGAGCGCGATTTGCGATTACAATGTTGCCCAATACAAGATCCGGACCTTTCGCAACCATCATGTCCAAAAGCGAGACGGTTTGATCGACGCAGCTGAAGGCGAGATGCATCAGCTCGAGTTCTCGCCCGAAGAACCGCTGCACATCGAATGGCGCGCGTTCCTGGACTCGATCGAAACCAGGCAGGCGCCCCTGGCCGACGGTCTGGCCGGTTACCACGCGGTGCGAGTGATCGAAGCCGCGCTGGAGTCGGCGCGGACGCGGCGGCCAGTGGATCTCATCGACAGGCGGGAGTAATCGGCGTGCGCCGGATATCGCTATCAAAACCCTTCATCAACCAGGAAATCCGCGACGCCGTACTCGGCGTGCTGGACTCCGGCCGCTTCATTCTGGGACCGCAATGCCAGGAGTTCGAGCGCGAACTGGCGCGCATGGCCGGGCGCAAGCACGCGGTGCTGGCGTCGTCATGGACGGCGGGAGTTTACCTGCTGCATCTGGCGATGGGACTGCAGCCGGGCGACGAGGTGCTGGCGCCCTCGCATACCGCGTTCCCTTCGATCGAACCGATGCTTCATTGCGGCGCCAAGCCGGCCTTTGTCGATATCGACGATACCTTTTGCCTGGATCCGGAGCTGCTGGAGAGCACCATCACGCCGCGCACGGTGGGAATCCTGCCCGTGCATCTATACGGCCATCCGGCGGATCTCGATCGCGCGATGGAAGTCGCGCGGCGCCATAAACTTTGGGTAATCGAAGATTGCGCGCAAGCCCACGGTGCGCTCTACAAAGGACGGCCGGTGGGCTCGATCGGGACGGCGTCGGCGTTTTCGTTCTATCCTTCAAAAAACCTGAGCGTGCTCGGCGATGGCGGATGCATCTGCACCGATGACGACGTGGTCGCGGAGCGCATCCGGATGCTGCGCGACCATGGGCGGCGCAGCAAGTACACTCACGAAGTGGCCGGCTTCAACCTGCGCTTCAATGAAATCCAGGCGGCGGCGGGGCGCGTCGCGCTGCGCCATCTGGGGGAACACAATGCACGCCGGCGCGAGGCCGCCGTGCGTTATCGCGCGCGCCTTCAGGGTGTTGTCGGATTGCCGGCGGAGCGGGCGTGGGGCGAGCCAGTCTATCACATGTTCGTCATCCGCACTCCACGCCGCGATGAGTTGGCCGCCTTTCTCAAGGAGCGCGGCGTCGAGACCGGAATCCACTATCCGATTCCCAACCATCTGCAACCGGCGATAACCTCGCGCTTCCGCAATCTGCCGGCCCTGCCGCGCACTGAACAGGCGGTGGGTGAAATTCTCTCACTGCCGATCCATGGCGGAATCGCAATGGACGATGTAGATTACGTCAGCGATTGCATAGTCGAGTTTGTACAAGGCAATTGAGTAATCCACGCTTCAGCATCGTAATACCTTGCTACAACGAGGAGGGCAATTTGCCCGTGCTTGTCGAGCGCATCACGAAAGCGATCCTCCCGCTGGGAGTGTCATACGAAATCGTGATTACGGACGATTGCAGCACCGACGGGTCGTGGCGGCTGCTCCAGGAAATGGCGCATGCCGATCCCCGCTTGCGGGCGCAGCGCTTTGCGTTCAACTGCGGCGAGTCGGCGGCAGTGTGGGCGGGAATCAAATCAGCGCGCGGCGACTATGTAATCACCATGGACGCCGACCTGCAAAACGACCCCGCGGAGATCCCCCGTTTTATCCAGGCGCTGGACCGCTTCGACTGTGTATCGGGCAGCCGGGTCCAGACCCGCGGCCACGGCGATAATATTCTGCGCGTGATAACGTCGCGCGTCGGCAACGCGGTGCGCAACTGGCTAAGCGGCGACCAGGTAAGCGATTCCGGATGCACCTTTCGGTCGTTCAAGCGCGAATGCGCGGACAACATCATTCCTTTTTCCGGGATGCATCGCTTCATGCCCACCCTGATAAAATGGGAAGGCTACCGCGTCGGTGAAATTCCGGTGGTCAATCGACCACGCTACGCGGGCCACAGCCACTACGGCTTTTGGAACCGTCTGATCTTCCTCCAGGACCTCCTAGCAGTGCGCTGGATGAAAAAGCGGAAGATCAGCTACAAAATCGCGGATAGCGCCGAATCACAACCCGTAGACCTCCGCGCCTCGCGGTAAACCTTCCTTTGATTTACGATCCTTTTCCCAGCGACTCCAACTTTGTCCGGTGGAGACAAGAATGCCGCCGCCGTCGAGCGCAGCAGCAAGGCCAAGCTTGACAGTTGCCCATTCAACTGTACAGTTGAAACGGTTGAACCGAAGAGTTGTCACCCATGTTTCGAGCCGACAAGAATGATACCATCGTAGTCTCCGCGCTTCGCGCCCGCGCCAATTTCGGCGAGCTGTTGCGTCGAGTAGAGGAGGAGCGCCGGTCGCTTGTCATCGAGAAGCGTGGCACACCTAAAGCGGTGCTGCTCAGCATCCGTGATTATGTGCGGCTTGCGGCCCCGGAGCCGGAAGTTCTTCGGATCATCGGGGAGGAATCGCAGCGCAAGGGTACGGACACGCTCAGCTCGCGCCAGATTGACCAAGTCATCAAGGTAGCACGTGCGCAAAAACCAAAGCGCGGATGATCCCGCTTAGGCTTGTTATCGATACCAACATCCTCGTCTCGGCTGCCCTGAAACCGGACGGACTCCAGCGCACCGTCCTCGTGCTTGCGATCACGAAACCGGCCAGACTGTACGTCACTGAAGCCGTTCTTGCGGAGTACAGGGAGGTGCTCTCACGCCCCGAACTTAAGATCCGCAGTGGACTTCGGCAGCAGCTCCTCCAACTCGTAAAGAACCGTGCCCAGCTTGTCAGCCCTGCGCATCCACTTCAGGTGGCGAAGGACCCCGGCGACGACAAGTTTCTGGAGTGCGCCGATGCCGCCCGTGCTGACTACCTGGTGACCGGCAACCAGCGGCATTTTCCCAAGTTCTGGAAGAAGACCAAGGTCATCACGTCCCGCGAGTTCATCAGCATCGTGGCACCGCATCTAATTTCGTGAAGAAGCCCCGCTTTTGAGGACGGATTGGATTCAGAATTTACCGTGCGGGTAATCGACGCCGCGGTGGAGCCGGCGCGGGCGCGGAGGCCCGCATGGATTTCGTCGACGGGTCGGTGAGATTCCGGTGGTGAATCAGCCCCACTACGCGGGCCATAGCCATGACGGGTGTTGGAACCGCCTCATCTTTCTCCAGTACCTGCTAGCAGTCCGCTGGATGAAGATGCGTAAGATCCGCTAACGAAATCGCCGGTTGCGCAGAATCCAAGTTTACCGGATCCAACGTTCTCTGTAGCCACGTTTTTCCTAATATTGTCGTAGCTGTCTAAAAAGACCACAGGCGTATAACCCGTAACGGTTAACGCTTGACTTAGTTACTAGAATTGTTGCACAGTTACAGGAGTTGGTTAAACTTATCCCTTCAAGGAGAGGGTTATGGAGATGCCTACTATCAGGATTGACGACGAAGTTTGGCGATACCTTCAGGGTAAAGCCAAGGCATTCGTGGATACGCCGAATGATGTCCTAAGGAGAGCGTTCGGACTCGATCAGAGTAGAAGTTTAAACTCTTCGACCGTTCGACCAGACGATGAGAAGAGGGATACCGCCGTAGCTCAAGCCTTGCCATCAATTGACCGTCCCAGTCGACTCAGCACAGACCGCGATTATAGCCATCAACTCGTGAGAGGATACCAGATCGATGGAGTTAGCTTTTCCGCCCATTCCTTCAAGGATGTATTAGTGGGTTTGTCTAATCATTTACGCAGGAAGCACGGAAGCGATTTCGAGAAAGTTGCGCTTAGTCTTCGTGGAAGAAAGCGCAAGTATTTTTCAAGGAGCGCCGGAGATCTTAAGTTTCCTGAACCAGTGGCCGGCGGCGGACTTTTCGTGGAAACAAACTTGAACGCAAATCTACTCATCGGAATTTGCATATGGCTACTTCAGGGACTTGGCTACGACCCGAATCAGTTTCGCGTCGAGTGACTTGACAGATTGTCCACACGCAATGCTGATTCGGTTTTAAGCCCTCTTGGACACGCCTCACAAAGTTTACCCGCTCCTTTTTTGCAGTGGCAACCCCTCGATGATGCGTTCCATTGCGATGCCGCGGGAGCCTTTTACCAGCAGTAGGTCGCCATCGTGGATGAGGTCTCGTACTAGCGCGGCGGCGGCGGGGCTGTCAGGCGCGGTGATTACCTGGACGCCCTCGGTTGTCGATATTGTTGCGGCGGCCTGAATCATCTCCGGACCCACGACGATCAGGGCGGCGGGACGTATCATTAGTGCGCGGTTAATTGCCTCGATGTGGGCCTCCCGCGACAGCGCGCCCAGCTCCAGCATGTCGCCCAACGCGATTACCATCCGTGCGCCGGTCTGCTCGGCAACTTCCTGTGCCGCCGCCAGCGCCGCCCGCACCGAGCTGGGATTTGAGTTGTAGGTATCGTCAAGGACGCGGACGCTCCCGATCTTTCGCATCTTGAGGCGTCCCGGCACTGCCTCCACCTTGGCCAGGGCGTCCGCCAGAAGCGGAAACTCTTCGACGCGTAGAGGACGGAGCGCGGCGAGCTGCGGCAATCGCGGCGGTTGCGTTCAGGGCAGCCGCCGGACCCAGTAGCGACAGCTCCGACTCGATGAAGCCGGGCGCGTCCGGAGCCGTTATTCCGGGCCCGAACTCGACTCGAATCTTCGAACGGCCGCCGGCAGTGATTGAACGTTGAGCCAGCCGTACGTCGGCGCGCTCGCTGGTGCCGAACAGGATTGCGCGCGCTCCGCGCGGTATGCGCGCCGCCAGCAGGTCATCTTCAGCCCAGGTGACGACCGCCTTGCCGGCGCCCGCAAACAGCGCGGCCTCTTCGTCGGCTACCCCTTCGAGCGTGCCGAGGCCCTCGGTATGCTCGATTTCGGCGTTCAGGACCATCGCGACGTCGGGCTCCACAATCCGGGCCAGGCGCGCGATTTCGCCTGGCGAATTGGTGCCGCATTCGATGACCATCGCCTGATGCGTCTCATCCAGCCCCAGCAACATGAGCGGCACGCCGATCAGATTATTGAGATTGCCGGCGGTCGCGAGCGTGCGGCCATACACTGCCCGCACGGCCGCGGCGGTCAACTCTTTGGTAGTGGTCTTGCCGACCGCTCCGCCGATCGCGATCGAGGGGATCGACGGCGGGCCCGCAGCCTGCCGACATGGTAATGGGCGATGCGCCCGAGCGCGTCGAGCGTATCGTCGACTTCGATGCCGATCGATCGACACTGCGGCGCCGCGCGCGACGACGGCCGCGGCCGCGCCGCGCGCTGCCGCCGCCGCTAAGTAGGCGTGTCCATCGTGGGAGACGCCCTTGAGGGCGACGAACAGCCCGCCCGGCTCGATCGCGCGCGAGTCGGTGCTGATGCCGCGAATGCGCCGGGAGCCGTCACCAAACAGCGTGCCGCCGGTTGCCTGCGCGGCCTCGGCCAAAGTCATTTCGCATCGATTAATCGGAAGCGGAGTTGCCATTGACCTTCAAATTTGGCCGCGAGCGTGAGGCTTTACAAGGTACCCTTGACAATCCCGGCGCGGCGCTTCAGCCTTCGCACATGGAGCGGAATATATGAGTGACGCGCCCAAGACACTGGTCGGAATCATCATGGGCAGCAAGACTGACCTTGAATACATGTTGCCGGGCAGCGAGATCCTGGCCGAGTTTGGAATTGGCTGCGAGATGCGAATCCTGTCGGCCCACCGCACACCTGACGCGGTCGCCGAGTATTCATCGACGGCGCAAAAGCGCGGCCTGGAGGTGCTGATCGCCGGCGCCGGCGGCGCCGCGCATCTTCCCGGCGTAATCGCCGCCAGCACACTGCTGCCGGTGATCGGCGTGCCGATACCGTCGACGTCGCTTAACGGCATGGACTCGCTGCTGTCGATCGTGCAGATGCCCAAGGGAATCCCGGTGGCCACGATGGCGATTGGCAAAGCCGGCGGCGCCAACGCGGCCCTGTTCGCGGCGGCCATCCTGGCGCTCAAGTATCCCGCGATCCATGAGCGTCTCGGCGCATTTCGCGCCAATCGGCGCAAAGAGGCCCTGGACAATCAGATTCCCTAGCGCGCTGGCGTTTCTGCGCCAACATGCGTCTGCGGATTCAGGTGCGCGGCTGGAGTTCGAATGCCTGGGCCAGCAGTTCGTACGATCGCAGGCGTGCGCGATGGTCGTGCACGATGGTGACGATCATCAGCTCCTCGACCTGCAGCACGCTGGCCATGTCAACCAGTTGAGTGCGTACCTGCTCGGGATCGCCGGCGATGTAACGGGGCCATTCGGCGTCGTCCGACCTGCGGATGCTCAAGGGCGGGCCTAGCTCCGCGATTGCCTCTTCCACCGTCGGAATCGGACCCACCTCGCCGCGCCTGATGCGATTGCGGAACAGCCGCGCACTGCTCAGCAGGCGCAGCGCCTCTTCCTCGCTATCCGCACAGATCGCGCCCAATGCCACGATCGCGCGCGGCTGCGCCAAGTCGTCGGAGCTTTTGAAATGCTCGCGGTAGTACTCCAGCGCCATCCGGGTCGGATGCTGATTGATGAAGTGGGCGAAGGCGTATGGCAGACCGAGTTGGGCCGCGGCCGAGGCGCTCCACATGCTGGAACCCAGCATCCACACCTCGGGTGCCCCGGCATCTCGGGCGAGACCCTGATCCGGTTGAAGGGATGCTGCGGCGGAAAGCTGTGCTTGAGAAAGGCCTGCAGCTCGGCAAGCTGTTGGGGAAAGTCGTCGGTCTCAGGCTGGCGGCGGTCGCGCCGCAAGGCATAGCTCTCCAGCGGGGTTCCGCCAGGCGCCCTGCCGAGACCCAGGTCGATGCGTCCCGGGATACAGCGCATGGAGCACCCGAAAGGTTTCAGCGACCTTCAGCGGGCTGTAGTGGGGCAGCATGATGCCGCCCGAACCGACGCGAATTCCCGAGGTCTCGGCGCCGACCCGCGCGATCAAAACCTCAGGCGCCGGGCTGGCCAACGCTTCGATCGCATGATGCTCGGCGATCCAATACCGCTCGTAGCCGAGCCGGTCCGCCAGGCGCGCCAGTTCGATCGTGTTGCGCAAGCGCGTCGCCCGCGGTGAAGCCGGCGGGAACCGGTGACTGATCGATCACGGAGAGTTTCACTTTAGCTCCCATCAAGCCTTATTCAGGTTCCCGAGCACGATGGAGCGCCCGGTTGCCTGGCAACGTCGTGAAGCACGGCCAGGCAGGGGAGGTTCCAATGGCCCACGCCTCTGAGTTGAGTATCGTCGCAGAAATAGCCCGGCGCCAGTGCCACCGCCTTGCGGTAACTTTCCATCGCCTGCCGCTTTGCTCCCATCTTCCAGTAACCAATGCTCAAGCCGGCCAGGGCGTCGGGATTTTTTGGATCGATCTGATTCGCGGTCTGCCACTGCGCCATCGCGCCGCTGATATCATTCTGCTCGAACAGTATGTTCGCCAGGGCGTTGTGGATCGCAAGGTTATCGGGTTTCAGGCCGGCGGCGATGCGCAACTCCTTAATCGCCGCGTCGGCATCGCCGGTTTCGTTGTAAGCGTCAGCCAGGTTGCGATGTGCGGCGAAGTCGGCCGGATCGAGCGCGAGCGCCTGGCGATACTGGTAAATCGCATCGCGATCGTCGCCGCGCATGTGCAACGCCACACCGAAATCGTTGTGCACTCCGGCATTGTGCGGGTCCAGCTTCACCGCGGCTTGGTACTGGTCCAGCGCCCCTTCGATATCGCCGCTTTCGGCCATCGCCCGGGCCAGCAGCCGATGAGTCAGCTTGTTGGCCGGGTCGATTTGGAGCACCGCCTGATACTGCTCGATGGCTCCGTGCGCATCGCCGGTCTGCTCCAGCAGCACGCCCAGATTGTTACGGGCTTTGACGTCGTAAGGATTTTCCGCGATCGCCATCCTGAACTGCGCAATCGCGCCGTCGGTATTGCCTTCGCGAAAGAGCATCACACCCTGGTTGTAATGCGATGGCGCCGCGTCTCCGGTTCCTTCGCCTGGAGGAACCACCGGCCGGGTGGTACCTGGAGCCGGCACGTTCTCTCCCGTCGCGGGCGGCTGCTCAGAGGGGCCAACTCCGGGCCCCATATATTGGCTCGCGGTGCCCTCGGTCCCTGGCAGAACCGTGATTGTCTGCTTGGGATAAGTCGGAGTGCTGGAGCATCCGGCGGCAATCAGGGCGAGCAAGGCGGTGACTGGCGGTATCCTCCACCAGCGAGCCAGGCGGCCACGCGTTCTATGCGAGGGAAGTTGCAGCGCCTCAACTCTAGTCCGCATCTTTGATTTTGTAACCGTGACGCTTAAGTTCCCGGCGGATCGATTCGATATGATCCGTGCCGCGGGTTTCCAGTTCCAGTCTGACCAGGGCGGCGCCCAGCGCGACCTCACGCTGGGTGCGATCGTGATCGACGGCGCGAACATTGGCGCCCAGACCGCCAATCAGCGCCAGTACCCGGCTTAGCTCCACCGGACGGTCGGGCAGTTGCAACTCAAATCGGTATAGCCGGCCGGCTTTGACCAGACCATGCCAGATGATCCGGTCGAGCAGGTTGATATCGATATTGCCGCCGCTGATCAGCAGGACCACGCGCTTGCCCTTAAGACTGGCCTTGAGCTTCAGCGCGCCCGCCAAGGCGGCCGCACCTGCTCCTTCAGTCAGCAGTTTCATCCGCTCCAGCAACAGCAGCACCGCCTCGCCAATCTCGAAATCGTCAACGCTGGCGACCTCGCTGTATGCGCCCGCGAATTAGTTCGAAGGGCAAACGGCCGAGCCTGCCCGTTGCGAGTCCGTCGGCAATCGTCTCAACCGGACGATCAATGGCGCTGGCCTCCCCACGGCTGAGGCTGACGCTTAGCTGGGGCGAGCCCGCCGCTTCGACACCTACTACCGCGGTGCGTGGGGATAACGCAGCCAACGCGACCGTCACACCCGCAATCAGGCCGCCGCCGCCGACCGGTACGACCACCACGTCCGCGCCTTCCTGCGCGATTTCGAGGCCGGCCGTTCCCTGTCCGGCAATCACCCACGGGTCGTCGTAAGCGTCGACGTAGGTAGCGCCGGTGTCGATACATAGCTGCTCCGCCGCCAGACGCGCCTCCTGATAGTTGACCCCTTTCAGCAGCACTTGTTGGCCGTAGCCGCGGGTCGCCTCGACCTTGGCGATCGACGCGGTCTCCGGCATCACGATCGTTGCCTTAACCCCAGCCGCGGTCGCAGCAAAGGAAAGCGCCTGTCCATGATTCCCTGCGGACGCGGCCACCACGCCGCGGCGCGCCTTGCTCCGGCTCCAGCGCCATCACGCGATTATAAGCGCCACGGATCTTGAACGACCCGGTCTTCTGCAGGTTCTCGGGTTTGACCAGTACTTCGGCCTCGAGCAGGTGCGAAAGCGTCGCACAGTACTGCAGCGGAGTCCGCCTCAGCACTGGCACCAAGCGCCGGCAAGCCGCTTCTATGTCACTGATTCCGACCGTCATCGATCACAGGATAGCTTGGGCATGGTCACTTGATCGATCTTGTTAACGCGCGGAATTTCCTTCGGCGGGGTATTGAATTTCGCCAAATGGGGCCATAGCCCGCTGGTCCTGGCTTTGGCGCATCGTGTCAGTGGGCCGCCGGACGAAATTGATGCGGCTTGGCGGAGCCCAGCCAGTCACCTTCGAATTCGTACCGCGTGCAATCACCTCGGCGATAGTCGAGATCCAACAGCAGATGGCGGATTCCCCTGCTTTTGACCTGCTTGATGATTGAGCTCAGGCTGCTTTCGTCGTCGGCCGCAACCGCGGCAATCTCCCAATCTTCACCCCCGCCCTCGCGGCAAAATCCCCGGGCTGCCGCTTCACTGGTGAAGGCAACGACCCCGGCCCACGGCGCGAGTTTTTCCCGAAAGGCCACCAGCGCCCCGTCACGATCAAGCAGGAAGTAAAGGTCGCCGTTGCCCGGGAACTCTTTCACGTGCCTTCGACCTTCAGGGCACCGGAGCGAATCGCCGCCGCGCGTTCCTTCACCAGCGCCGGGTAGGTGTAATAATGGTCGGCGCGCAGCCGCAGGAAGGACTGTACGTCCACCCCTTCCAATTCGAGTCCGCCGATAATCTGTTCAGCCGCCAGCACGATCCTTGGACTTTATGATCGCATCATAAAGCTCACGGCCTTGATCGGACTGGAAGTCCTCGCGCGCCGGTAAATCGGCCGCGGCGATCCGGCCACCGTGCAGGTTCTCGAGGATATAGCGCAGCGCCTTGAGCTCATGACGCAGCAGGTCAACTTCTTTAAGCTGGCGGTCCATCGTAGTTTGAGATTATCCCCACCATGCGCTCCTCTCAACCCATAGACGCACGCCCGCTCCGCGGCCATTTCCGGTAATCGAGGTAATCGATTCCGGCGGCTGATATAGGATTCCGATGCCTTGCAGGTCAAAGGTCGATCCGGATACCTATCCATGGGGAGAATAACCATGGGACAGCTTGACGGAAAAATCGCGTTGGTGACCGGAGCGGGGCGCAGCGTCGGGCTCGGCGTCGCCCAGGAACTGGCGGAAGCCGGAGCGTCGGTGGCGGTCAACGATTTTCATCCGGAGCGGGCGCAAGCGGCGCTCAAGGAGATCAAGGCTGCGGGCGGACGCGTGATCGCGGCGCCGTTCGATGTCGCGAATCTGGACGCGGTTCGCGCCGGCATCGCGCGCGTTGAGAAGGAGCTTGGGCCGATCGGCATCCTGGTCAACAACGCGGGCATTCCGGAGGGTATCGGAATGACCGGTCCTTTCGTCGATTCCGACCCTGCTCAATGGCACTTCAATATCGATTTGAATTTGTACGGCTCGATGTATTGCATCCGCACGGTACTGCCCGGAATGAAGACGCGCGGCTGGGGCCGAATTATTCAGATCTCGTCGGGAGCGGGGTCGCGCGGCGTGCCCAATGTGTCGATCTACAGCGCGGCCAAGGCCGGGATCGAAGGATTGCTGCGCAGCGTTGCAATTGAGATGGCGCAGACCGGCGTGACCCTCAACGCGATCGCGCTGGGACTGATGGCGAACACGGGTGAGCGCATGGGCGGCTCGGACTACCTCAAGCGCATCTTCAGCACTATCCCGATGGGCCGGCTTGGCGAGCCCCGCGAAATCGGCGCCTGCGCGGCGTGGCTGGCGTCGGAAAAAGCCGGCTACATCACCGGTCAGACCATCCACGTAAACGGCGGTTCCGTCCACGGGCGTTGAGGACAGAGTGCTCAGCGAATGCGCGATTCCGTCCAGCGCCAGCGCGAAGTGCCCAGCAGGCCCAATGGTATTATTAGATGACGGCCTGAAAGACCTGTAACACGAAGCCAATACCGCTCTCTAGGCGGCGATACTGATGAAGCGCGGGGTCAAGCTGCCATCGGGGTTCCTGCGCGCGAACAGGGTGATCTTCGTCCCGGGCTTCAGTGCGTCACGGCCTGCCACTTCGATGACAGTGACCGTTACGCCCGGCAGAATATCAATCTCGCTCTGGCCGCCCTTGTAACTCACCTTGATTGCATTACCGTCGGTGATTCCGGCCACTTGCTCGATATTGCCATTGGTCATGGTGGTTTTCGGAGTATCACCCCAAGGATAGTGGCCTTCGCCGACCCCGCGCATCGATTCAGGCAGGATGTGGATCTCTCTCGCGCGCAGCTTGCCATCCGGGCCCTCGACCGCGGTGCAACCGATGAATTGGCCAGCCTTTACGTCGGCAACCGTCGCCGGCCGCGAGCGCACAACGTTCATGCCGGCGGGCAGGGTAAGCGACAGCGTTTCCCCCGCATTGGTTTTAACCGTGAGCTTTTGACCATCAAGCTCTTCGACGGTCGCACCGGTGCGCAGCATCCTGGCACGCGCCTGATCTTGGGCGAATGCCGGCATAGCAATAGTCAGCACGAACGCAATTGCAAGAAGACGCGTCAGCATCACATTTTCAACCTTCGGCAATTCTGCCCATGGGGTCAATTGATCGCTGCAATCTAGCAACCGTCGTCTCTGGAATTTCCGTTTTGAACCCTGACTTAGACTCGCACCCACACCAAGCGGTTTGCAAACGCGAAGTTTCCCCGGTTTCGAGTCCAAAGGGTTTCCACGGCGCCACCAAGGGACCAGCCGTTAACATGAGACACCCAAAAACTGACTCAGACTAAATGCTCAGAGACTTACGTTGCTGTCCTTGGGCCGATATGCCCCGCTCACTGTTTAAGTGCCTGGCGCGCCCGATGAAGCCGCACCTTGACCGCGATGATGGTATGATGCTTCGGCTATGCGAGCAGCGCGCGCAGGCGCAGCGCTTCGCCGACCGACCAGGCCTGGAACGGGCATCCGCGCGCAGTGTGCGGAGCGTCGCCGTCGGCGATTTCCGGTAGCTGGCCGCTGCCGTCCGGATCCAGCAGCGTCAACATCGGATCGAGAAATCGCGAGCGGGCCTCGTCTTTGGCCGCGTGCGTTTCGCCCCGCACTCTGATCCAGGCTTCCACGAACGGCCCCATCAACCACGGCCAGACCGTGCCCTGATGATAGGCGCCGTCGCGCTCGTGCACGTCGCCCTGGTAGCGTCCCTTGTATCCGGGATCGTCAGGCGCCAGCGTTCGAAGCCCGGCGGGTGTGAGCAAATGGGATTGCACCGTATCAACGATCGCTCTGGCTGATTCGCCGCCGATGAGCTGGTAGGGCAGACCGCCCACGGTGAATATCTGATTGGGCCGCAGGGCGCGATCGATTGCGCCAGGCTTGTGATCGGCGTCGATTACGTCATAAAGACATCCTCGCTGCGGGTCGAAAAACCGCCGCGCGAAGGCATCCGTTGCCAGGCGCAGCGGTGACGCCCACCGTTCATCGAATCCCGCCGCAATTGTAAGCGCATTGAGCCACAGCGCTTGAACCTCAACCGGTTTTCCGATGCGTGGGGTCACCACCCAGTCGCCCACCTTGGCGTCCATCCAGGTGAGTTGCACGCCGGGCTCGCCGGCCATCAGCAGCCCGTCGCGATCCATCTTGATCCCGAAGCGGGTGCCCTCGGAGTACCCTTCCAGGATCGCTTCGACGGCATTGCGCAACGCTTTCTGATCGGCGGCGCTGACGGCAGGTGCGGTGCGCAAAAAATCGTGAACCGCGATCACGTACCATAATGAAGCGTCGACCGAATTGAACTCCGGTTGCTCACCGGCGTCAGGAAACCGGTTCGGCAGCATCCCTTCGGAGACCGCGCCAGCCCATTGAAGGAGAATCTTACGCGCCTGGTCATGACGCCCGGCCGCCAGGCATATCCCACGCATCGAGATAAAGGTATCGCGGCCCCAATCCGTAAACCACGGATAACCGGCAATAATGGTCCTGCCGCCGCCACGCCGCACCACGTAGGACTCAGCGGCGGCGGCAAGTGGCGTGGTAAGCTGTGCGCGCCGACGCACCTCCTCCGCACGAATCGCGTCGAACGCCGCCTGCGGTTCGTGGCCCTCCATCGATATGGTCAGGAAAGCCTCGCCGCGGGAAAGGTCCCATCTGAAACAACCCGGCATTGCCAGGTCTTCGATATAGTCGAGACCGCGTTCCTTCTCCTGCTCGTACATGAAGTTCCGATACCAGTCGGATGCCGGAGCGAATTCCGCATTGGACCCGAAGACGACCGCCGGAACGCCGTGATACGGCCGCAGGAGCACGCGTTCGCTGCTGACGCCGGTACGGAAGTCGAACGCCGGGTTCTGGTGATGAAGTGAATGGTAATCGCGTCCGGAGATGAACGGGCGCACTTCCAGGATCCCGCGGGAGCCCTCGATAAGCTTCCAGTACATCAGGGTGGAAACACGCCCGGGCGCAACGATAATCCCCTGCTCGATTCGCGTTCCGTCGGGAAGGGCGAAGCGCCATTTCGGGTATGGACGGAACTCAAACGCCTCGACATGCCGGGCGCCGTCGGGATGGACAACGCCAGGATTGTAGCGGTCCGAGCTCAAGGCGAACTTGCCGGCGGAGGTCTCCACCCACGCCTCAATACCGTTGACGAGGACCATCCGTGCCGTAGGCGGCCTGGTGGCGGCCAACAATAATGCGTGATATCGGCGGGTCCGAACCGTGCCGACCGTGCCCGAAGCGAACCCGCCGAGACCGTCGGCCTCCAGCCATTCGGCCTGGTCGTGGATAGTCGAGGAGATCTTCATGTTACCCCCGGCAAAATGCGGCCCACGGTACCGGAAGGTACCCCTTTGATTCAATCGGACGGACGCGGCAGCGGTTGTGGCTGGCCGCGCGGATGTGCAAAATGCAATTCAAAGGCGTAAACTCATTACCTTCCCATGATTGGGAACGGTTTTAGCCAAATTTCCGGCTCTTACAACATTTCCGAGCTAATGCCTTAGAAGATGGACCTGCGAATTATCTTATTGCTGATTGCCGGTTTGCTGGTCGTCATCAGCATGATCCAGCCGCTGGCGATTCGCCTCGGCCTGTCGCCTTCGGTGCTGCTGGCCGCAGTAGGCGCGGCGATGGGTTTGATCGCGGCTTTCGTCCTGAACTCAGGCACCACCGATATTTTCGACCCCATGGCCAAGGTGATCGTCAATCTGCCGATCCACGCCGACGCCTTCATCTACATATTTCTTCCGTTGCTGTTGTTTCAGAGCGCCTTGACTATCGAGGTTCATCAGATCGCGGATGATGTGGCCCCGATCCTGCTGCTCGCCGTGGTGGCGGTGCTGGTGGCGACCGTGGTAATCGGTTTTGCCCTTTCCCAGTTTGCCACGGGCGTGCCGGTAGTGGCATGCCTGATGCTGGGATCGATCGTCGCTACCACCGATCCGGTCGCGGTGATCGGCATTTTCCACGATGTTGGCGCGCCGTCGCGGCTCAGCCGGCTGGTCGAAGGCGAAAGTCTTTTGAATGACGCCGCCGCGATCACCCTGTTCGGTCTGTTGCTGGAAATCCTCGTAGACCATCACGCGGCGGCCCCCGGCGCTGCCGCGCTTACCTTCGTGCGTAACTTCGTTGGCGGTATCGCCACCGGGTACATCGGCGCCCGCCTGATCGTCGCCCTGCTGCCGTGGCTGCACGATTTGCGGTTGGCGCAAGTGACGTTAACCCTTGCGCTACCCTATCTGGTGTTCATCGTCGGGGACAGGATGCTCGAAGTTTCCGGGGTTGTCGCGGCGGTAACCGCCGGCCTGGCAATGAGCGCGATTGGCCAGCAGCGCATCGCCCCCAACGACTGGCGCTTCCTGCAGGACTTGTGGGAGCAGTTGGCGTTCTGGGCCAGCTCGCTGATTTTTATCCTGGCCGCCCTGTTGGTCCCGCGATTGCTGGTGAATGTCGGTTGGCACGACGTCCTGCTGCTGGGTGTGGTGGTAGTGGCCGCCACCGCGGCCCGGGCCTTGGTGCTGTTCGGACTTCTGCCGACCCTGAGCGCGCTGCGGCTGAGCCAGGCGGTCAACAACCGCTATAAGGCCGTTATCCTGTGGGGAGGACTGCGCGGTGCCGTGACCTTGGCCTTGGCCTTGGCGGTGACCGAGAACGTCAGTATCAGTCATGATGTCCAGCGCTTCATCGCAGTGCTGGCTACGGGTTTCGTGCTTTTTACCCTGCTGGTCAACGGCACTACTTTGCGCCTGTTGATCCGCTTGCTCGGCCTGGACCGGCTCTCGGCCCTGGACTCCTCCTTGCGCTCCCAGATTCTGGCGCTGTCCCGGGGCCGGGTAGTCGAAGCGGTGGAGACGGTCGGTGCCACTTACAAGTTTGCCCCCGATCTGGTCGCCGACGTGGCCAAATCCTATGCGCGCCGGAGCCCCACGACGGCGATCACTGCGACCCTGGACCCGATCGAGGTGGCCGAGCACTATCGGATGCTGCTGGGGTTGGTGGCAATGGCCAATCGTGAGCGTGAATTGGTACTGCGCCATTTCGAGGAACGCACGGTGTCGAGCCGGCTGGTCGAGCAGTTGCTGGCCGACGCTGGCCGCCTTATCGACCGCGCACGGACGGGCGGACCGGCGGAGTATATCGAGGCTGCCCAGCGCGTCGTGGGCTTTTCCCAGCGCTTCCGCATCGCGCATTTTGTGCATCGCCGCCTGGGCATCGATGGGCCCCTCGTGGACGCGCTGGCGGACCGTTTCGAATCGATGCTGGTCAATCGCATCGTACTCGAGGAACTCGCTCCGTTTATCGATGAGAAGCTGGCTCCGTTGGCCGGCGAACGCGCCACGCTGCAGTTGCATGAGATCCTGCGGCAACGCCAGGAGATGGCCCACACCGCGCTTGAGGCGTTGCGCTCCCAGTATCCCGCCTACGCCAACCTGCTGGAGCGGCGATTTTTGGATAAGGTCGCGCTGCGCCGCCAGGATCAGGAATACCGGGGATTATTCGACGCGGGAGTCATCGGACCCGAGCTCTACGGTGTCCTGCGCCGCGACGTACAGAGCGCGCGCGCCTTGGTCGACGAGCGGCCGCGGCTCGATCTCGGACTGGAAACCCGCGCTCTGATTGCCCAGGTGCCGATGTTTGCGAGTCTCAACGAGCGCCAACTGGGCGCGATCGCGCGCCTGCTCAGGCCGCGCTTCGCGGTACCTGGCGAACGATTGATCCGCCGCGGCGACCGCGGAGATGCGATGTATTTTATTTCCTCGGGTGCGGTTGAAGTGCATGCGGCGGGCAACAAGATCAGATTGGGCCGCGGAGATTTCTTCGGCGAGATGGCGCTGCTGAGCGGCCAGCCTCGCCAAGGCGACGTCCACTCGTTGTCTTACGGCCAACTGCTGGTGCTTAACGACAGCGAATTGCAGGACCTGCTCCGCAGCGACCCCAAGATCAAGGAACGCATCGACAGTGTCGCCGGTGCCCGCTGGCAGATGAACCGGCAAGCCGAAAGCGCCAGCGCCGCCGACTAGTCAGGGTCCGCCCTAGTTTTCCGCCGAGCGGCTCCGGTCCCCTTTGTCGATATGTACGTGGAGTAGCTTGCTGTCGGCCCGTGGAAGGAGACAAGTCCGTTTCGTCCGCAAGCCAACGCGTGAGCTAGCACTACGTCCAATCTAAGAGCACACTTACGCCTCTTCGCCAGGAATCCGTCGTGGCGTGGGAGGAAGGTTCGTGGCCACAACCGTCATCATAATGCTTATTGCATTCGCTTGTTTGGCGCTTGGTATAGTAACAGGTGTGGCCGTGGGCAAAAGGACGAGCCGCAAGCTCGAGGAGACCCTCCTAGCCAACATGTATGAAGGCGGCTCGGCTGGTTACTTTAACGCGGTCGCGAAACTTTCCCGGAGCCTGCCCATTCCCAGCGATGACTTAATAAAGCTGGTAACGCCGCCATTCGATGCCGCACAGTTTTTACGCTCCGGTGGCGACGTGATGCGTCTTCTTTGCGGGCTGCTGCGAATAAACGGCTTACCGCCAGAATCTTTGAGATCAGTGCTCGATTTTGGATGCGGATGCGGGCGCGTGTTGCGCCATTTTCCTGTTCTCGGGATCAAAAACCTCCAGCTGCACGGAACCGATTACAATCCGGTATTGATCGACTGGTGCAAGCAGAATCTCCCGATTGCTGATTTCCACGTTAATAATCTGGAGCCGCCGTTGATTTATGGCAATCAGGCGTTCGATTTCGTTTTCGCTATCTCCGTATTCACGCACTTCACGGAGCCGTTACAGTTTGCATGGCTTGACGAGATGGCACGGATCCTGGCGCCACGAGGGCATCTGCTCGTCACGCTTCATGGAGAGGCGTTCATGCTGGACTTGGACGAGGAAGAAAAACAGCAGTTCCAATCCGGGCAACTGGTAGTAAAGAACGTGGAGCGAATGGGGGAAAACATATGTGGAGCTTATCATCCGGTTCAATACGTGAAGGATAAGTTTACGCGTTCCTTCGACATCGTTCAGATAATTCAGCAAGAGCAACCAAGGTGGCAGGATGTCTACCTGCTAAGGAGAAAACACACGCTGGCCTGAGGTCCGCCATGTGCTCACAACAATAATAGCTCGAGACGGAACTCAGTAATAAAAATACGGATCGCTGTCCAGAGAAACTTTCTTCCCGGTTCCCGACAAGTGCATCCCGGTCTCCCCAGCTAATAGTACCTGCGAGTTACTACTCACGTTTGATCGTCAGAGTGCCGTTCGGATCGCTGACGACGAGACTTCGCAATACGATTAGACAAAGAGTAGAGAGATTGATGTAGTGAGATTTGCTTAGCTAGTCCACTCTCACCCGCAAGTCCTTCAGACCGCGGGAGAACACGCTCCCGCTAAAGCGCGGGACGAAATCGTCGGCCAGCCGCAAGCGCGGGTAGCGTTTGAGCATCTCGGCCAGCACCACCCTTCCCTGCAGCCGGGCCGGCGCCGCGCCGATGCAAAAGTGAATGCCCTCGCCGAAGGAAAGGTGATCGTTGGAATCGCGCCGGATATTGAATGTTTCGGGGTCTTTGAATTTCAGCGGATCGTGATTGCCGGCGCCGAGCACCACGTACACCGGCGTCCCACCGGGAATCTTGACTCCCGCAAGCTCGGTGTCGTTGGTGGCGAATCTGATGTGGGTATGCACGGGCGGGTCGTAGCGCAGGCTTTCCTCGACTGCGCCGGAGATCAGCGCGGGTTCGCGCCGCACCAATTCGAGCTGATCCGGATGGGTCAGCAGGTCGTAGATGATATACGAGATCATGTCGGCGGTGGTGCTGAGACCGCCCAGCAGCAGCACCCAGACCATTCCAAGCAGTTCCTGTTGGTTGAGCGAGCCCTTCTCGTCGTGGGCGGTGATGATGGCGCTGAGCAGGTCATTGCCGACATCGGCGCGGCGCCTTTCGATGTAATCGAAAAAAAACGCGCGCAGATCGTCGAGGCTTTTCACGAATTCGGGCGGGATTGGCTTGCCCGGCTTAAGCGCGCCGATCGCATGGGTGACATCCTCGAGCTTTCTGATCGAACTGAAGTCCTTTTCCGGCACGTTGAGCATGTGCCCAAACACCATCATCGGAAGCTGGTCGCCCAGAACTTTTACCGTATCGAACTCATCCTGGCCCGCGACCGAATCGAGCAACCGGTTTACCATCGCGCGCACTGCCGGCTCCATCTCGTCGATTTTGCGTGGCGCGAATGAAGGCGCCACCATCCGGCGCAGACGCGTATGCACTGGCGGGTCGCGATGGGCCAGCGTCGGTGTGTCCCAAAAGACGTTGAAGCGTTCGGTGCCCGCGACCACGGGATTTTCGATCGAAAACCGCCGATCGTCGCGAATCACGGCGATCAGGTCGTCGTAGCGCGCCACAATTGTAGTCAGGGTTCCGATCTCGCGCTGCACCGGCGGCCCGGCCAGCAGAGCTTTGTAGTAAGGCACCGGATCGTTGTGAAACGCGGGATCGCCCGGGTCGAACTTGAGTCGAAGTGACAAGTCGACATCCGTCGAATGCCGCGGATTGACGCTCTGAATGGACGCGCTCATTTGTTAAAGCCCCTTTTTCGAGCGAGCACGGCGCTGAACGATCGTTTCGTTCCGCCATGAGCAAGCTCTCACAAATGTTGGCCGTCCGGCAAGCCCGGTGAAAAGGACCGCGGTTATTCCCCGTACACTGCGTCAGACGCGGCCAGAGCCCGGCCGCGGACGATCTCGACTCCCGCCGATTTCAGCAACTGCTCGAGCGCGTTAAGAACCAGCACCACGTTCTCGCGCCGCGACGATTCGCCCATCAGGCCAATGCGCCAGACTTTGCCCTTGAACGGCCCCAGCCCGGCGCCAATTTCCATGTTGTAGGTCTTCAATAAGGCAGCCCTGATCTTGGCCTCGTCAACGCCGGCCGGCACCTTTACCGCATTCAACTGCGGCAGGCGATGACCCTCCTGAGCCGCGAACTCCAGTCCAAGCGCGCTTAGCCCCGCCTGCAGCGCCGCGGCGTTTTGCTGATGGCGCTGCCATCGCGCCTCGAGTCCTTCCTCCACCACGATGCGCAATGCTTCATACAGCGCATAGTTCATGGTGATTGGCGCGGTGTGATGGTAAACGCGTTCGACACCCCAGTATTGGGCGATCAGTCCAACGTCCAGATACCAGGATCGGCACTTGGTCTTGCGTCCGCGGATCGCCGCCATCGCGCGCTCGCTCAGCGTATAGGGGGACAATCCGGGCGGCGCGCTGAGCCCCTTCTGCGTGCAACTGTAGCAGGCGTCGATTTGCCATTCGTCGATCAGGACCGGGATGCAGGCGAGCGACGTGACCGCGTCCAGCACCATCAGCGCGCCGTACCGATGGGCCAGGCGGGCGATCTCCTCGACCGGCTGCCATACGCCGGTGGAAGTCTCGGCATGCACCAGCACGACCAGCTTGGGTTTCTTGCATCCCTTGAGCGCGGCTTCGACCTGGGCCGGTTCGATAATTCTGCCCCATTCGGCCTCGACCCGATGCACCTTGGCGCCCATCCGTTCGGCGCAATCGGTGGCGCGGGTCCCGAAAACGCCGTTCACACCGATTACGACCTCGTCGCCGTCCTCGACCAGGTTGGCGATCGCGGATTCCATCCCCGCCGAGCCGGTTCCGGACACCGGGAAGGTGATCTCGTTCTCGGTGCGAAAGACCATGCGCATTAGTTTCTTGATGTCTTCCATCAGCACTACATATTCAGGATCCAGATGGCCCAGCACGGGCGACGCCATCGCCTTAAGCACCCGTGCGCTGACGTTGGATGGTCCCGGCCCGAGCAGGATTCGAGCCTGAGGCTTGAGTTCAGGAAATTGCTGCACTTTGGCTCCTTTCGCTTCCCGGTCACGATTGCCGCGCGCGATAGGCTCCGCCATATCAAATGGCAGGTTCGGCCCCAAGCGCGGCGCAAACAATCCATTATGACCCCCGGAACGTCGCCAAAGAAGCCGCTTGGGTTGCTCCCGATTCACTCGCGGCGTGGTAAAGTGACGGGTTGATGGAGCGCAACGGACAAGCGGGAACGCAGATTGATCGCGCGCTACTCGTCGAAATCGAGGCGATTATGGGCGGCGACGGCATCGTGTCGCATCGCAGTGAACTGAAAGTTTACGAATGCGACGGCTGGACGATCGAGAAGAACGCGCCGGATTTGCTTCTGATGCCGCGGACCACGGCGGAGGTAAGCTCAATCCTGAGCGTGCTGCATCGGCGCGGCATCGCGTTTGTTCCGCGCGGCGCGGGCACCGGTCTTTCCGGCGGATGTTTGCCGATTCAGGCTCCGGTGATGATCTGCACCTCGCGCATGAACCGGATTGTCGCCGTCGATATCGCCAATCGGCGGGTCGAGGTCCAGCCCGGAGTGGTCAATCTGCATGTCACCGACGCGGTCAAACGCCAGGGTTATTTATACGCGCCCGATCCTTCTTCGCAGAGCGCCTGCACCATCGGGGGCAATATCGCGGAGAATTCCGGCGGTCCACACACGCTGAAATACGGCGTTACCACCAATCACGTGCTGGGCGTAGAGCTGGTGCTGCCCGACGGCGAGGTCGTCGAGCTGGGCGGACCCGCCGAGGAGAAGCTCGGCTACGACCTGGTGGGCGCGACGGTCGGCTCCGAGGGCACGGTGGGGATTGTCACGCGCGCCATACTGCGGCTGATGCGCACGCCGGAGAGCTATCGCACGATGCTGGCGTTGTTCGACGATGTGGATACCGCGACGCGCGCGGTTTCGCGGATTATCGCCGCGGGGATCGTGCCGGGTGCGATCGAAATGATGGACCGCTTGATCATGGGCGCGGTAGAGGCTGCGTTTCACGTTGGCTTTCCGGCTGATGCGGGCGCGGCCCTGATCGTCGAGCTGGATGGACTGGCTGCCGGCCTTGACGATCACGCGACGCGGACCACCGAATTGATCCGCGCCGCCGGAGCCCGCTCGGTGCGCCTGGCGCGCGACGAGGCCGAGCGGCTGCTGCTGTGGAAAGCGCGCAAACGGGCATTCGGCGCGGTCGGGCGGCTAGCCCCGAACTATGCCACTCAGGACGGTGTGGTTCCGCGCACCCGGCTGCCCGAGATTCTGCGCGAGATTGCGGCGGTCGCCGCGCGCTATCGGCTAAGAATCGGCAATGTCTTCCATGCCGGCGACGGTAATATTCATCCGATCGTTCTCTACGACGAACGCGACGCCGATGAGACCCGCCGCGCCGTCGAGGCCGGGCGCGACATCCTGAAGGCCTGTCTGCGGATGGGCGGCAGTCTGACCGGCGAGCATGGAATCGGCGCGGAGAAGATGGCGGAGATGCCGCTGCTGTTCGGCCCCGACGATTTGCGTGTGATGGCGGAACTGAGGGCGGTCTTCGACCCGGGGAATCGCTCCAATCCCGGCAAGGTCCTGCCGCAACCCGGCTCCTGCGTCGAAGTCGCGGCCCCGCGCCGCCAAGTCCCGCTGTGATTACTATCCACGATGCGCATTGACCTTTTAACTGAGTTTGTGCGGTCGTTCGGCTCCAAATGCGTCCGCGTCCCCTATGATTCAGAGGCCGGCGTCGCGGGCGTAGTGGTCGAGCCTTCCAGCCCGGATGAACTCGGCGAAGTGGTGCGCAAGTGCGAGCGCGATCGCATCGCTATAGCGCCGATCGGCGCCTGCCGCACGTTGCGAAATATGCGCTCCGCTCCAGTAGAAGTCGGGATTTCGCTGGCGGCGATGGCGCAGGTCATCTCGTATGAGTCCGACGACATGACGGTGGTAGCAGGCGCGGGCCTCAACCTCGGCGCGCTCGACCGCGTTCTTGGTGCCCATCGACAGCATCTGCCGGTCGATCCGCCTTTCCCGCAGCGCACCACGCTTGGCGCTCTGCTTGGTGCGGCGCACAGTGGACCGCTGCGGCTCGCGGCCGGAACGGTTCGCGACTTTCTGATCGGCGTGCAGTTCGTCGGTCATGGCGGGAGCGCGGTGCGTGGTGGCGGAAGAGTAGTCAAAAACGTGGCCGGCTACGATTTGATGAAGGTGATGATCGGATCGTTTGGAACCCTGGGAATCATTACCGAAGCCACTTTCAAGGTCAGACCGGTGCCCGAGATTTACGCGGTCGCGCTGAGCTATCATGACGCGGCTGCACAAGCCTTCGACGCCGGCTTTCGACTGCACGACGCCTCGCCGCTGCTCCATCTGGAACTCCTGAGCCCCGGTGTGCGAACGCCGAAGTCCCGTGACGATCGCTTCCTACTCGCCGCCGGAGCCGGGGGCAATCGCAAAGACGTGGACTATCAGTTAAGCGAGATGCGCAAGGTTCTACCTGAAGTCGTCGTCCTCGAAACCGATGAAGCGCAGGAATTCTATCGCGCCATGCGCGACGTGGAATTGCCCGATACCGCAGTTAAGATGCAGCTTTCGGTTCTGCCGCGCGAAATGCCTTCCTGCCTGGCCGGGTTCAATCTCCATTTCCGCGCGCACGTCGGTTCGGGAGTCGCGCAGGTCGCGTTTGATGGCGGTGACTCGGGAGCAAACACCACCGCGATCGCAGCGGAGTTGCGGCGCGCCGCAGCGCGGGCGCGCGGCCATGCAAGGGTGCTGTCGATCGATCCAGCAGCAGGCGGCGCAATTCCATTTTTTGACGAGCCCGGAGCGGGCGCGATGAAGCTGATGCGAGGGCTCAAGGCGGCCTTCGATCCCGCCGGCATTTTCAACCCCGGATGTTTCGTCGGCGGCCTGTAAGTTTCCTCGCCGATAATTTAGAGTCTCGTTGCCTTGGCTGCGTGGGACAGGCTTTCCAGGGCGAGTATATGTATGTTGACACATAGCCTCGCCCGACTTATTCTTTCGCCATCTGGAGCGACTCGGGGGTACCGCAGATGGCAATCCTTGGGAACGCATGGGCGTTTCTTCGGCGCTACCGTTTTCAGATTGCGCCGTGGCTTTTGTTCGGAGGGCTGGCGATGACCGGTTATCTGAACGCAGTTATTGGCTGGACATTATTTATAACGGCCATAATTTTGTTTGCAAGCCCTGTCGTGGAACGCGCCCTCGGTTCGAAATTGACGTTTGACCCCTTTCCGAAAACGCCGGCTAAACGAAAACAGATTTTCGTTTTGAATGAGCCTCTCAGCCATCTCTTAGCGTTCGTCTTTATTGGCATTGCAGTTTATGCCATAGCAATTTCTGGTCGCCATCTAATTAACATCTCCATTCAAGTTAAATCGCAGTCTGCCCAAGAAGCAACCTCTCAAAAGACAGAGCTAATTACAGTCACGGACAAATCTCTTCACGACCAAAGAGTTGTTCTTGACGGCTACAGGTATGTTCGTTGCAAATTCACTCGCGTGTACTTTGAATTCAATGGTGGTCCTTGCGAAATCGAGGATTGCGTAGTGGACACTCGGCATCTTGGCGTCGAGTCAACCAATTCAGCCGTGATGGGCGCCCTGGCTTTATTGACAACATTCCGGCTTCTGCCACCAGACGTCGTAAGTCGTCCGGGTTATTCTGGCGAAAAGCCATTCTTTCCGCCATTCGACAAAGGTACCTAAAAAAGCGAAGGGCCGAACCTTTTCGAGTCCGGCCCTTAAGGGCGAAGATTGGGGGCAGTGACGATAGCGGGCAAGTCTAGAACGCCTTGATCGGGCAACGGCGCTCTGATCTCAACTGCGATTTCTGGTTGAAACTTCTTCCACTTTGGATCGTATGTATGAATCTCAGTGAGTCCGATCGACGACTTTAGGCCAACTGCCGTGGCGAGATGTATTGCATCCGCAGGCGTGAGTTTCCAGCCTCTTGCCGTTGCGAATCGCACCAAGCGCCTCGCTTCGCGGGCCACAAGCTGATGCATTTCTGACCGCGCAACAGCCTTTCGGTCAGCCCACAGGCTATCAATCTTAGGTTGGACAGCAGGATCTACAATCTCAGACTCTTTTTCAGCAGCAGCGAAAGCCACTTCCACTATGGACAAAGTAGACGTTACTATCCGAAATTCTCCGCGCCTACTTCTCAATAGAAAGTCTTCAATTACGGCAGCTCTGCCAACGGTTCCATTTATGTATGAGAGAAATACGCACACATCCCAATAGTAGATTTCATTCATCGCGTAGGCGCCGAATGATTTCCTCAGGAAGCAGGTCGCCCCGATGATAGGGCAATACCGCCCTTGCCTTAGTGAAATCCCCGTCGTCCAATACCACAGAAACGCCAGTAACGTCCCTAAGCGTAATGCTTCGTCCAGCAGGGTCGCGGGCAATCAACCCTTCGACGATGACGTGCTTACCCCACGCGTCTCGCATGATCTCTTCCTTGTCGGGTTCCAGATAGCAGGAGACGGCGCGGTCACTCAGGGACTCATATAGGGTAAATCTGTGACCGCGCCGTCGCGCCAACGTTTGTACAATGCCTTCGATAGCCCCATATGCAGATGTAGTGGCAAGTTTCGCCTTGTGGCGTCGAAAATAAGTCAGGCTCAGGCTGCTCTTTCTGACCAGCGGCCAACTTGGAATGTTTGCGGCTTACGCGCCGAACCGACTCATTAGATACTACTGCTTCGGCTTCAGAAGTCTCAAAGCGGACCGCTTCCACTAGACGCGTATGCGCGGGCGACCCGCTCAACCCTCTCTGGTTCTGGGGAATGCCCGCGAACCGTAGCTAGCGTGCTGCCTGGGGCCAGATCTTCGATGGTCCAATCAATTTAACCACCTGCCTCTTCCGACAGACCCTCTATCAGCTTTGTAAAACGAGCGATGGCTTGGGCGAAAACCTCAAGGGCGACCTCGCCCTCTAGCACAAATGTGATCGTATCATTGCCCATCGTCCGTCCCATCGTAACGGAGTTGGCAACGTTTAGCAGGGCTTTTTGGAAAGCGCAAGACGCTCCCGTTTAGGGGGCACAACCATCTTATCGATCTCTTCCTTCGGAATTGCCACCAATTTATCGATAAAGCGGTCGAATAGGGCCATGTCGGGATGTTCAAGCCGTTCGCGGGCTGCGCGATCGGCTTGTTCTGTTTCGGGCTTCGTCTTGGGCTTTGCTCGTAGTCTTGGCACCACTCCATTTTAGCGCATCAGTCCGGAATGGGCGACGGCGAGCCCGAAGACACGCGTGAAATCAGCAGCGCAAAAGGATCGGTCTCGCCACGGAAGTTATGCCGAAAGGCGAACTCCGCGAGATACAGGGGCAGATAGTCGGCGCTGACATTGTGGAAGTTTCGATCACGCCCCGCTTCAAAAGCGGCCAGAAGTTTTCGATGTTGTTCGTGTGGACGTTGCCCCGCACATAGACATTCTCGCCGTGGCGCACGACGCCATGCGGATAGGTCGCATCCAGCTTGCCATAAGCCGGATGCTCATCCGCCGCCAAGAGCGTCACGTCAGTGCTCACGGTCTCTTTCACAAACTCGTTTAAGGTCTCGCGGCGCGTGTTCTCAATCGCCTTACAGACCACCTTGCCCTTACGGCTGATAACCCCGATAACCGGGACCTTGCCGGACATCTCGCCCGTGGTCTTATGCGACTTCTTCCGTTCCTGGCGGTTCTTGTCCTTACCGCCGACATAGGTCTCGTCTACTTCAACCTCGCCCATCAGCGTGTCCCCTTCCATGGTCTTCATCGCGGCGCGCAAGCGATGGCACATATACCAGAAGGTCTTGTACTCGCTCCCGGCACTCTGATGCATCATGCGGTGGAGCTGTAAGGCGCTCATACCCTTCTTGCTGGACAGCATCAGGTAGCCGACTTTGAACCAGACCTTGAGCGGGATTTTGGTGTCCTGGAAGATCGTGCCGGTGATGACCGAGAACCGATAGCCGTTCTTCTGGCACAAGCGGCACTGCCAATGCCACGGCTTGAAATTCAGCTTGTAGACGTTGGGATTCTTACAACGCGGGCACTTCACGCCATCCGGCCAGCGGCGCTCAATCAGGAATTGCTTGCACGCATCCTCATCCGCAAACCGCTTCTCAAAGCCGTCCAGCGTGTACTTAGGGAGAACGACCTTTGGGCGACCTTCTTCAACTCGCCTGTCCATGATTACAATTTAGCGCAAAGGCACCCGTGTGTCCACACACATATACTCGTCCTTTCCAGGCTCTCATGCTCTTTTGCGGAATTTCGGGGAGAGAAGTGACAGGCCCGAAAGGGCAACTATACCGGACGTGACTCTTGGTCCCGTGCACTGCCTATGATTTGAGCAGCATGGGGACTAAACTACTCCCGCACCGGGGGTATGGCCCGATGAGCAAGATAACGAAGGGTATAGTATTCGCCGTAAATCTTTTCGGGAATTTGTCGTGCGTTGTGGGTCTGTATTTTACCGTCGCAACTTTTTATGGTTGGAACGGAACCGCCTCAGCTTCCCAGTCTTCGGCGAGACCCATGTTGTCGGCTGTTGGTCATCCGGCCATCTGGGCCGTGCTTTTTGTAGTCATTGGTCTCGCATTAGCCATTCCTACTTGGGCTATTTTTTTTCGAAGTCTCGGCGTAACGCCCAGTAGGGCACAATCGCAGGCCAATCCTCAGGGAGACGTTACGAATCCGACAGGACACGTAAATATCGAAGATTTTTACCATACTTACGACAATGTTTTGCTGAAGGAGTGGGAACAAAACGTCCGGACACAATCAAGCAAATTCGCACCGGGCGCAGATCGTGAGAATTTCCTAACCAGGCTTCTAGCAACTTTAATCACTCTCGGTATTTTTGAAATCACTTGGCTTCAGATTTTTGGAAGCCAACTCAGGGCAATAAGGAAACTTAATAGCAAGATGCTCACACTTGAGGAGCTGCGGCATTATTATGACGAAGGGAGTACAGGATCTCCAAATTTGTATGAGAATCGTCCATTCGAAGTATGGCTGGCGTTCCTAAGAAACTGGGTACTTCTCCGAGAGAATGGAGACAAAATGGAGATCACGATACGTGGCAGGGAATTTCTAAAATATTTAGACCACAATGGTTACGATGAGACTGTTCGGGTGGGATGACTTGGAAGTGAAGATGACATCTCAGCGTTTTCAGCTTTGGGCCGTTTAGCGAACCGCCGCTTCTGGCTTCGGTAATGGAACAACCCTGCCCAAGCTGTAATTGTAATACCGCCTTACAATTCGCCGCTGGCGCGGAGTTCATCGATCCTTGGATCCCGGTGGAGCACACCCGCCGCGTTCAGCTCCTCAATCTTCTTTTTGTCGTAGTTCAATACATTAGAGAGCACCTCTTCGTTGTGCTCGCCGAGCAGCGGCGCGCGCCGGCGGATTTCGACCCTGGCCTCGGAGAAATGAAAGGGCGCTTTCGGAATTCCAATCGTGCCCAGGCCCGGGTGCGCGACCGGCTGGATGAATTCGCGCGCGCGGACCTGAGCGTCATTGAGAAAGCCGGGCGTATCGAGCACCGGACCGCTTAGGATATGCGCCCGCTCGAGCATCGCCAGAGGCTCGTCGCGGCTGGGAAAGGACTGTAGCCAATCCTCCACCAGCTTGTTCACCTCGGCGCGGCGTTCCATTCGATGATTGTTGGTATCGAAGCGCGCATCATTTGCGAGTTCGGGCTTACCGATCAGTTGTGCGAACGTTTCCCATTGATTGATCAGCACGGTGAGAGCCACATAACCGTCGCGGGCTTTGAAAATACCAAACGGAGTCGCGCCCGGAGAATGAGATCCGGAGCGCGCCGGCCGAACCTGACCTCCGCTTGCACCGTACACAGCAATGCCAAGTGAGTTGTAGTGCCCCATGCATTCGACCAACGAGAGATCGATATACTGGCCGCGTCCGGTCTTTTCCCGAAAATAGAGCGCGCTGGCGATGGCCGCCAAGGCGTGGATTCCGGCGCCGTTGTCTGACATGTTCGCGCCCGCATACGCTGGGGCCTCGCCCGGATTTCCGACCAGGTCCAGGAAGCCGCTCATAGCCTGCGCAATCAGGTCGTTGCCGGGTTTGTTCGCGTAGGGACCGTTTTGACCGAATCCGGAAATCGAACACATTATCAGGCGCGGATTGAGCGCCTTCAGCGTCTCGTAGCTGACGCCGTATTTGGCCATCACGCCCGGAGTGAAGTTCTCCACCAGTACGTCCACGTGTTTGACCAGGTCGCGGATAATCTCGACGCCTTCAGGCCGCTTCAGATCGATGCACAAGCTTTTTTTGCCGCGGTTGTCGCCAATATACGAAGCGCCCTGCGGAGCCTTGGGGGCGCCGTATACCCGCATCATATCGCCATACGGGGGCAGTTCGACCTTAAACACTTCGGCGCCCATGTCCGACATCAACTTGGCCGCCACCGGCGCGGCGATATACTGGCCGATCTCGATCACCCGCACACCTGAAAAAATTTCGTCCTGGGTCTCCATCATTTGCTCCTCAAGGGCGCTCGTGTCCGCTATATCGAGACTCTGATACCCGGTTTCAGACCGAATCAAAAGCCCATCGGCCTATGGAAAGGAGCGACGATGCCGGACTTGAAGATTGCCCACGCAACGGTTGTGGATGGCACCGGCGGCGCACACTATCGCGCCGATCTGCTGGTGACAGACGGAAGGATAGCGGAGATTGGCAGGGTTGGCCGCAGCGCCACGCGCACGATTGATGCCTCCGGCCTGATCGTCGCGCCGGGGTTTATCGATCCGCAAACGCACTACGACGCGCAAATCTGCTGGGATCGCACGATTACTCCTTCCTCCTGGCACGGTGTCACCACGGTGGTTACCGGCAATTGCGGTGTCGGGCTTGCCCCGTGCAAACCTCAGGCGCGCGAGATTGCAACCTGGGATCTGGTTACGGTCGAGGCTATCCCCTTCGATGTGCTAACCCGTGGATTGACCTGGGACTGGGAAACCTTTCCCGAATACATGAACGCCGCCGCCAAGCGCGGCAGTGCAATCAACCTGGCCTTTGCGGCGCCGCTGGCTCCGTTGCGTCATTACGTGATGGGCGAGGAATCGATGGAGCGCGAAGCGCTTCCCAGCGAAGTCGCTCAAATCCGTGAACTTCTGCGCGAAGCGATAATTGCCGGCGCTTTCGGGTTCAGCACGACTATCCTGCCCCAGCATATTGGCTATCGGGGCCGGCCATTGGCCTGCCGGCTGGCCAGCACCGCGGAACTGGCCGCTTATGCGCGCGTCCTGAATGAAGTGGGAAAAGGGACGATCGAAATCTCGGTAACCAGAAGACCGGGAAGTGTTTCCGAAAGCGAGTATGAGCTTTTGGAAATGCTGGTCAATGAAAGTAAACGTCCAGTGACGTGGTTGGCGATGGCGAGCTGGCCCGACCGCCCGCAGGAAGCCGGCGAAACCCTGACCAGACTCGAACCTCTAATCAGACGCGGCGCTCTTCCACAAATCACCTGCCGGCCGTTCGAAGCGTTGATCGATTTGCGCTCGCCGATGATGCTGGCGGACATGGCGTGCATGAAGCCGGTGTTCAACCGCGCGGTCGCCGAACAGGTCCGCGTTTATCGCGACCCGGCTTTTCGCGAGGCCTTTCGCAGCGAGCTCATGCAGCCGCGTCTGGCGTCGAATTCATTCGCCAAAATCGAAGTATGGGAAGTTGGCAATCCGGCGCTCAAGCCCTTGGAGAAAACCGCTCTAGCCGATATCGCCAGGGAGCAAGGCAAGGACCTGGTCGATACTTTCTTCGACATCGCGACCGCTGACGATCTCAAGACGGAGTTTGTTCTGGAGATCTACTTCGAGGAGGGCGTGCGCCGTCTCATAACCGATCCGCGCACGATCATTGGAGTCTCCGACGCGGGCGCCCACGTCGACATGGTGTGCGACGCCGGCTACTGCACATTCCTGCTGGGCAACTGGGTGCGTGAAAAACGCGCGTTAAGCCTGGAGCGCGCGGTCGCGCGGCTGACCTCGGAAATCGCCGATCTGTGGGGAATCAAGGACCGGGGACGCCTGGTGAAAGGCGCCGCCGCGGATATCGTGATCTTCGACGAGAATACGGTCGGCTCCGCGGCCCGCGGCGAGATGCGTCGGGACCTGCCGGGCGGCGCGCGCCGCCTGGTGATCGAAGCTCAAGGCATAATCCATTCAATAGTAAATGGTCAGGTCATCCTGGAGGACGGCAAACTCAACGATTGCCTCCCCGGTCAAGTGCTGCGCTCGGTGTAGAGATCTTCTGTCCCGGTGGGAGAGAACTTGAGTTTGTACATAGGCGTCTTTATTGCCCTCTCCCTTTATGTGTAAGGGAGCGGTGAGGGTGAAGATTTCCATGCGAGACTAGACTGTTCGCAGTAACGTGAAACCATAGTAATTGTCGATTCGACAACCATCAGGAGATTTCGTATGGCGGAGCAGGATTTGACCAAAGAAATTCGGTATCTGATCGATCGGACCAAAATCGTCGAGACCGTCAAGCGACTGACCTTCCATATGGACCGCAAAGATTGGAAGAGTTACGAGGCGGAGTTCGCCGATCAGGTCGAGGTTGATTTCACCGATACCGCGTTCGGCGGCAAGTCGCCGCGGCTCGCACCGAAGTCCCAATGGGCCGCGGCGGTGAAGAGCGGACTTGACCGCTTCTTCGAAACCCAGCATTTCGCGTCCAATTATTTCGTTGAAATAAACGGCGGACGCGCCACCTCAATTACTTACTACGTCGCACGTCATTTCATGAAAGGGCCCGACGGCAAGAAGTACGTTCTGGACGAGGGCGGCTATTACATGCATGGGTTCGTCAAAGTGGGCGACCAATGGAAGGTCGACCGCAACAAGCTCACGCCGCTGTGGGAGGAAGGCGATCCGGAAGCGTTGAAAATGGCCCAGGAAGGCGGACTATCCAGGGAATGGGCCGACCTCTTCGGGATTTGAGCGGGACCGCGATACGCGGCATTGACGCCGCGCGGTCGGGTCACTGCGCGAATACGCCGCCGTCCACCGGCATTATCGTGCCAGTGACGAATGACGCTTCGTCAGAGCATAACCACGCCGCCGCCCGCGCAATTTCCTCGGGCTTCGCCTTGCGCCCTATCGGCGTGCCCGCAACGAACAGTTTTTCCATCTCACGATCTCCGCCCAGGATCCGATCCATCATTGGCGTATCGGTAAGTCCGGGGCAGACGGCATTCACCCGGATACCGGACTGAGCATATTGCAAGGCCACGCTTTTGGTGAGTCCCACCACCCCATGCTTGGACGCGGTATATGGAGAATATCCGGGCGTGCCGCAAATTCCGGCCGTGGAGCTGGTATTGACGATTGCACCACGGCCCTGGCGCAACATCTGGCGGATTTCGTGTTTGAGGCATAGCCATGTTCCCCTGAGGTTGACCCTGATGACGCGGTCCCAAAGCTCCTCGGTGGCATCGGCTATGGGTACCAACGGACCCTCGATACCGGCGTTGTTGAATGCGCAATCGAGGCGGCCATGTTTAGCGGCTATCGCCGCGATCAAGCCTTCAACCTCGGACGCGATCGCGATGTCACATCGGATGAATTCCGCCTGCCCGCCCGCGTTTCGCACCAGATGGGCCGTTTCCTCGCCGGCGGCAGAAATATCGGCCGCGGTCACGATGGCTCCTTCGGCGGCGAAGGCCAACGCCGCGGCCTTCCCGATTCCCGTACCAGTGCCGGTGATAAGACAGATTTTGTCATGCAATCGACCAGCCATGTCTCTTGCTCCTCGTCGGTTGGCGCGTAAACGCGATCTCGCTCCGGTGTTTCGCTTGTACTCCGGCGGGTGCAAGTCGGCAAACTGAACCTCATCGCGGCGATGTATCGCGGTTGAACATCCACGGGGATAGCGCTAAGCCTGCTGATCGAAACCTCAACCCGCTGGTTGAACCGATTGGGAGGAGAGGGGAATCCACATGGACCTGAGCCTCTTTTTCGAAATTGAAACGGCCGACACCTCAGAGGCAGGCATCAAGCGCTGTTACGAGGAATGCATCGAACAGGTGATACTAGCCTATCGGTTGGGCTACAAGACGGTATGGTTCGTCGAACATCATTTCCTGCCGTTTCTATCCTACTGTGTTTCACCGGAACTGATGCTTTCCCACCTGGCGGCGCGGACTCGCAACATCCGTCTGGGACACGGTATCGTGCTGCTTCCCTTTGGCATCAACCATCCGGTCCGGGTCGCCGAACGCATCGCCGTGCTGGATCTGCTTTCCAACGGCAGGGTCGAATTCGGCGGCGGCCGATCGACCACGGAGGCGGAGCTGAGCGCCTTTCATATCGATCCGGACGCAACCCGGCCACAGTGGGAAGAGACGCTGCGAGCCCTGCCCGCGATGTGGACTGAGAAGACCTTTTCGTGGAACACTGCGCTCCTGCAGATTCCGGAGCGGCCAATTGAACCAAAGCCGGTCCAGAAGCCGCATCCGCCGATGTGGGTCGCCTGCAATCAGCCGTCCACGGTCGAATTCGCAGGCGAAAACGGTTTGGGCGTGCTGGCGTTTGGGATCGGGCAGGGTCAGTCCAACGAGTTCGTGCGCAAGTACCGCGAAAAGCTCAAGAAAGCCAAGCCCATCGGCAAATTCATCAATCCCAAATTCGCCCTCCTGACCTTTACCCTGTGCTGTCCGACCAATGAGGAAGCACTGGCGATACAGGGACCCAATGTGAAGCGCTACGTCGAGGATACCCGGATAATATTTTCGCCCTGGATCGACGGCAAGATTCCCGATTCCTACAAGTGGCAGATGGAAGATAACAAGCTGAAATTCAAAATGTTCGAACAGATCTCGATGGACGAGATTGTGAAGGCCGGCGGCGCCTGTATCGGCAGTCCCGAGACCTGCGTGAAAGTCCTGGATTACCTGACCGACGCCGGGGTTGATGAGGCGCTGCTGTTTATGCAGATGTACACTACGCCTCACGACAAGATAATGCGCTCGATTGAACTGATGGCAAACAAGGTTCGGCCGCTGCTGAAATCGCGCAAGGACGAGACAGCGGATGCCGCGGCGCTAACGCGCAACTAGCAGTTTCAATTCAGGGCCGCAGCGCGGAATCGGAGCAAGGTCAAATGAAATTACAGGGCAAGGTCACCATGATCACGGGTGCGGCTCAAGGCATCGGCCGGGAGTATGCGCTGCGCTTTGGGCACGAGGGCGCCGCGGTCGTGATCGCCGATATCCGCGAGGATGCTGCCCGTGAAGTCGAGCGCGAGATCCTGGCGGCGGGCGGCAAGGCGCTCGCCCTGAAAGCCGACGTGACCGATCAGGAGCAGATGAACCAGGTCGCAAAGGCGGCGGCTGAGCGTCTCGGGCCGGTCGACGTGCTGCTCAACAATGCCGCGACTTACTTCGACTACGATGCCACCAACCAGAGCCTGGAATACGGCCGGCGGGTGATGGATATCAATGTCTTTGGAATAGTGATCGCGGCGCGCTCGGTATTTCCGTTCATGAAGGCCCGGCGCGCCGGCTCGATCATCAATATCGCGTCGGTCGCCGCCTGGCCGCAGAAGACTCCTTATGTGCCCGAGCTCGACACGGTTCCGATCGAGTTCTACAGCTTGTCCAAGTCGGCAGTCACTTTTCTGACCAGGTGGATGGCTCAGAGCTTGGGCCAGTACAACATCCGGGTCAATGGCATTGCGCCCGGCGTGGTACTGACCGACGCCACCCTCAAACTGATGCCCGAAGAGATGATCGCGTATTTCAGGAATCAGACCTCCTTGCGGCGCGACTTGCAGCCCACTGACCTGACCGGCACGGCAGTGTTCCTGGCATCCGACGACAGCGCCCTGATGACCGGGCAGACCCTGGTTGTCGATGCGGGCCGGATAATGCTTACTTAGTCCCATAACGAAAATAATTTGGTGCGCAACTGTTAAGCCGGGAGGAAGGATGCCGCGGGCAACGGATTCAGACGGGTGGATTACCAATGCGGAACGGATCCGCCTTAGCGAAGCGCTAGCCGGGAAAAAACCCTGGCGGCGCTGGGGTACCTACCTCAGCGAGCGCCAATGGGGAACGGTACGCGAGGACTATAGTCCCTATGGGTCGGCTTGGGACTACCTTCCCCATGATCACGCCCGCAGTCGCGCCTACCGCTGGGGTGAGGATGGTATCGGCGGCTTATGCGACGAGCGTCAGCAACTGTGCGTGGGAATCGCGCTGTGGAACGGACAGGATCCGATCCTCAAGGAGCGGATGTTTGGACTGACCAATAGCGAGGGCAATCACGGCGAGGACGTCAAGGAACTATATTACTACCTCGACGCAACGCCTACCCACTCCTACGCGCGGATGCTCTACAAGTACCCGCAGGCTGCATTTCCATACCAATTATTAGTCGAAGAGAACCGGCGGCGTGGTCTTGCCGATCCGGAATTCGAATTGTTCGACACGGGGATCTTCGATGACGATCGTTATTTCGACGTGTTCATCGAATATGCAAAAGCCGGCGCCGAAGATGTGCTGATGCGCGTGACCGCGCACAATCGCGGTCCCGATGCCGCGGCGCTGTGGCTGCTCCCGCAAGTGTGGTTCCGCAATACCTGGAGCTGGGGCCGCCAGCCCAAGTCGTCGCTGTCGGCAGAGTCATCCAATCGTCTGGTGGCGACCCACAACTTGCTCGGCACTTACCGGATCGATTTCGAATCGCCGCAGAAACTTCTTTTCTGCGATAACGAGACCAACTTTCGGCGGCTCTTCGGGACGATCGGCGGGCAAGGATACTTCAAGGACGCTTTTCACGAATACCTGATTCATGGCGCGCGTGACGCCATCAATCCAGCCAATCACGGCACCAAGGCGGCCGCTTTGTATCAACCGGTGATTCCATCGAAACAGAGCGTCACAGTCAGGATGCGGTTGCGTGCTGGGGAAAGCACCGGGAATCCGTTCGAAAATTTCGACCAGACTTTTGCCACGCGCATTCGCGAAGCGGACGAATTTTACGCGGAACTCCATGATGGACTGAAAGACGCGGATTCCCGTCTGGTCCAGCGTCAGGCGCTCGCGGGGATGCTGTGGAACAAGCAAAGTTACCATTACGACGTTTCGCAGTGGCTCGACGGTGATCCCGGGCAGCCGCCGCCACCGGCGCAGCGCAAGAGCGGGCGCAACCGCGAATGGTCGCACGTCAACAACGGCGACGTGCTGGCGATGCCCGATAAGTGGGAATATCCGTGGTTTGCGGCCTGGGATCTGGGCTTCCACTGTATCGCGCTTTCCTTGATCGATCCCGACTTCGCCAAAAGTCAACTTATCGCGTTGATGCGCGAGTGGTACATGCATCCAAACGGCCAACTGCCCGCCTATGAATGGGCGTTCGGCGACGTTAATCCTCCCGTGCATGCGCTCGCCGCCTGGCGCGTCTACCGGATCGAACAGATGCGCAACGGCGGCAAGGGTGACCTGGAGTTTCTCGAGCGGGTCTTTCACAAGCTGATGCTCAACTTCACCTGGTGGGTTAATCGGCGCGACGCGCAGGGCAGGAACATTTTCCAGGGCGGTTTCCTCGGACTGGACAATATCGGCGTCTTCGATCGCTCCGCGCCGCTACCTACCGGCGGCTATCTGAATCAATCCGATGGTACGGCCTGGATGGCGATGTATTCGCTCAACCTGATGCGAATCGCGCTGGAACTCGCGTCCAAAGACCACGTATACGAAGACATTGCGACCAAATTCTTCGAGCATTTTCTGTATATTGCGCGCGCGATGACTGATATCGCCGGCGTGGGTATCGGTCTGTGGGACGAAGAGGACAACTTTTATTACACGGTGTTGTCCATGCCCAATGGGCAGAATATTCCGCTGAGGATCCGCTCGATGGTGGGTTTGATTCCGCTGTTCGCGGTCGAAGTGTTGGAGGAGGAGTTGCTCGCGAGCCTGCCGGATTTCAGGAATCGGCTCGACTGGTTTTTGGAGCAGCGACCGGATATCGCGAACCTGGTTTCGCGATTCGCTGAGCCGGGCTCTAAAAACCGGCGTTTGCTTTCGGTCGCGCGGGCCTTTCGAATGAAGAAAATTCTGGCGCGGATGCTCGATGAGAACGAGTTTCTCTCGGAATATGGGATCCGCGCGCTGTCGCGATATCATCTCGAACATCCATTTGAGTTCGAATACCATGGCAATCGCTTCGAGGTGCAATACGCCCCGGGCGAATCGCATACCGGCGTCTTTGGGGGGAATTCGAACTGGCGCGGACCGATCTGGATGCCGGTCAACTACTTGATAGTGGAGAGCCTGCGGCGCTTCTATGACTATTACGGCGATGAATTCAAGGTTGAATGTCCTACAGGTTCGGGCCGGATGATGAACCTGTGGGAGGTGGCGGAGGAAATCTCGCACCGCCTGATGCGGCTTTGCCTGCGCGACAAAAACGAGCGCCGCCCCGTATTTGGAAACAATAACAAGATCCAGACCGATCCGAACTTTCGTGACTATGTGCTCTTCTACGAGTATTTTCACGGCGACGATGGACACGGCCTGGGCGCTTCGCATCAGACCGGATGGACCGGGCTGTTGGCTAATTTGATGTACGAGCACGGCTCCCCACGCTCACCGCGCAAGACCTGAACAGCGTGCCTTGGTAGCCGAGGCTCAAATAATCCCAGGAGGTTAGCGCTCCTATGAAGATCTCGTTTGGGATCCACCTTGCCCCGGGAACGCCTTTCGTTTCCCGTGAAGACCTCGGCCGGGTCGCGGATCTGGTGAAGATGGCCGAGAATTACGGCGCGGAGGCCATCGGCACCTACGATTCCGCCTTTATCGGCGACGACGCCTACGTCAGGACCGGGCTCATCGCGGCTGCGTCGACGCGCGCTCGCGTCGGCTTGCGCCCCACCAATCCGCTGACCCGCGAACCGCAGGTCATGGCATCCTTTCTCGCCTCCATCGATAGTCTGACTGGCGGCAGGGCGTTCATGGATATCGGCAGCGGGGACAGTGCGGTGCTCAACATCGGCTACAAGATTGCCACGCGGGCGCGGATCGAGGACTACGTGAACTGTGTGCGCGGTCTGTTGGCCATGGGCAAAGCAACGTATCAAAACCGCCCGCAGGCGGTGCGTTGGACCTCCAGGGTGCTGCGCCGTCGGATTCCAATTTCACTGTGTGCCGAGGGGCCCAAGATGCTGCACCTGGGCGGCAGAATCGGTGATGGAGTCATAGCGGGCACTGGACTGCTGCCGGAGGTGATTGCGGATACCATCGCGAGAATCCACGCCGGGGCACGCGCGGCCGGGCGCAACCCATCCGACGTCGACACCTGGTTCACGACCCGCACCTCACTGCACGAGGATCACGATACCGCGATCGAAGGCGTCAAGGCGTCGGTGTCGTCGATCCTGAACCATTCGATGCGGCAGGGTTTGGACGGCAAGCACGTACCCGACGCTTTGAGAGCGAAAGTCCAGGCGTACGTTGACGGTTACGTGCCCTACGAACATGTTCTTCGCGAGGGTCAGAATCCGAAGCGGATGGAAGAGCTCGGCCTGACGGAATACGGGCTCAGGCGATTCGCCCTGGCCGGCAACCCGCGCGACTGGATCGCGCGCATCGAAGAGATAGCGCAGGCGGGCGCCACCAAGCTCTGGCTGAACGCGGAAGGCGGCAATCTCGACCGACAGTTACATTACATGCGGATGCTCGGCGAGCAGATCATGGCCCGCTTCGTGTAGCGCAGCGACGCTGGCGCCTGATCGCGCACGCGGAACAAATTCGGAGGGCGAGGCTCACGTCACGCCTTGGGGAATTCGATCAGCTCCAGGATTTGTCCGTCCGGATCCTTGAAGCAGACGAATTTGGTGATCCCTCCGCCCATCTTCATGGTTTGTACCGGGGAAAAGAACTCAATCCCCTTGGCCTTCAGACGCTCGTACTCCCGGTCAATGTCCTTGGTGTGAAACGCGATGCGTGCGACTCCGGTGTGCCACAGATGCGGATATGGCTCGCCCTCGGTTTTAGGCACCTTCCATTCGATCAGATCGATTCGCGTCGCGTGCGGATCGTCGCCCAGGATTAGCAATGCCGCCTTGCCGCGATTATTGGGAATTTTAAGGCCCTCTTCGAAGGCTTTCTTGCTGCCCTCGCCGACGTTGAATGCGACCTTGAAACCCAGCATCTGGTAAAAGGCGAGCGAGCGGTCGAAATCCTTAACATTTACATTGACGTGGAAGATCGACTTGATCATGGATGTTTTCCTTCCTGCTCGCGTGTCGCGGCGTACCCTACCATAGCGCCGGACGTCCGGTACTTGAAGCCTAGCCAGGAGGCCGAGCAATAGGGCGGGCGTCCCTGCCCGCCGCTCCGACATCCGGCACTCGCTCCAGTCTACTGGCGGGCAGGAATGCCCGCCTTCAAAAGGAAAGCTCCGGCCGTTCGCAGCCTACAGCGCCGTGTCTGGAAAAACGGTGACCGGACTGGCGCGATTACTTTCCTGATGCCTACCATCGTCGGGCGACCCGCTCAGCGGGTCCATCGAAATCGGACGGGCCGTAGGCAGTGAAAAGGACATAATCTCTCACTTACTCGGGGAGTGCGCCTCCATCTCCTGCAACTGCTGTTCACTGAACTCCTTTGCCGCATGATGCTTGCCATGGTGATGCCGATGGTGATGTTTGGGAGGGTGATTCGGCGCGGACGCGGGCGCAACCTTGGGTGCAACCGGTGGCGCCTCCTCCGCAATACCGATACCAAACCCGCCGCACAAAAGCATGACGGCCGCGCCAGCAATCAGGATTCTGACTTTCATGTGGTCTCCTTTACGGCAACTAGCGCCTCGATGAGCGAGGTCATACAGCCAGGTGACGTTTACTTTTCGTTCTTTGCCGACTCGACTTGGAGCGGAACTTTCTTCGCTTCGATTGTCTTGGACACCGGCATCGTGACTTCAACTACGCCGTTTTTGAAATTGGCCGCTATTTTTTCGGTGTTCGCGATCTCGGGCAGGGTCATCCTGCGTTCGAAGACCCCGTACGAGGACTCGCGGCGGATGTAGTCTTCCGACTTTACCTCTTTCTCCTCCTTGCGTTCGCCCTTTATGGTCAGGACGTTGCCGACAACGCTAACATCGATGTCCTTGGGCTCAACTCCAGGCACGTCCGCCCGTACGATCAGGTTGCGTTCTTCACGAAGCTTTCCAGTGCCGAAAGTACTCTTCGTGATCTCCCAAGGGCCAATCCGCGAAAAGCTTGGAAAGCGCCTCACCCAGCGTTCCAGTTCGCGAAAGGGCCTCCACGGAGTAAGTTCGCCTCTTACTATGACAGATCACCTCCAAAGTTGTTACACCGATTAAAGGTCAAACACGCGCGAAATTAATCTCAGCAGCTCGCGCATTTTATCAGAGCTAAAGAACGCGACGGGTTAGGGGCTAGGCGGCGGCCCATCGCGGCGTCATTCCCAGCCGCACCAAAGTGTCCATGACGCGGGCGGGTTCTCCCAAATCGCTCCAGTCAACTCCGCGTACGGGAAGGACAGTCAGATTCACCGGGACCTTGGCGAGAATTTCGGAAGAGCAGTCCACCGCGGCGAGCCTCGCGTACAGGGCTTTCACCTTCGACTCCTCGCGTTGGGTTCCAAGCGCCATGCGAATCGCCGCGAAAGATGAATAAAGCCGGGGACTTGCCATAATGACCAGTCCCAGCAAGGTCGAGACGCGCCCCACCATGACGAAGCTGTTCCATAGGCACCCCAGGGCCATTAGCTTTTGGGCCATCGGTGCTGGAGGTTTTTCCCAGAAACGGCGGACTCCAAGGATCGGTGAACTGCCGCGGGACCAAGACTGCGACGGTTCGATCTAGCCATAGCCCGATGCGGGCCGGTCCGGAGTTATACCCAGGACCACGGTAACTCCGGCCGTTGCTCGGCGGCGTCGAAGGCCAGTTCAACGTGGCGTATGAAGGTCGCGTCATTATCGACGTAGTGATCGGGGCAACACGGCAACCGACGCCATAGGATCAAAGCTGGCAACGCGGTGGGTTTGTTCAAGCAGAGAAGCCTCTCCAATGACGGGACAAAACTGTTTGAGCGTAGGGCAGCCGACAATCTGACGGGTCAATTCGCGCGGCCGCGAACCTTCCCCACCGGCCAGAATGACTGCCCAACGCGCGGGCGATTGCGCTTCACGGCTCATCGCAGTTTCCTCCTGGTTCGACTTATCGGGATTTCAGCTGCGGGCCGGCACGCGGACCAGTGCGAATTTTCGTTCAGGCCCAGGCGCGCACGCAGAAGGTTGAAATCGATCCCTAACGCTTCGTACGAGGTTTCGTAAGCAAACAGTCCCTGCGCGTCACGTTCGGAACTTTCCTCAAACCATTGCTTGGTCTCCAGGAATTTGAGCCGGCGCGGCCTGCTGGTGGCGTTGCGGTCCAACAGGAAAGAGCGAATCGCGTCCGCGAGCACGCTGAGCAGAAGGTTTTTCTCTCCGGCTGATGCAGGCTGTCCGAGGACACGATCAGGTGGGGCTCCTCGGTGCCCCCAGTGGAGAGCTGATCGGCGCTGTATTGGAACAACGCTCCGTTGCTCCCCGCATGCAGATCCGCGACCCACAGATCGTGACCCTGGTCAAACGCCATGCCCAACGGATCGGAAAGCCCGCCGCCATAGATCGAGGTCTGCGGCTGAACGTTGGTGTAACCCGAAAGCTGCGCCGAACCAAACCGGGCCAGGTGCGCGGGACCGCCGTTAGCCGTCCCATTGTTCGCCACCCACAAGTTGCCCGACTGGTCGAAGGTCGACCCCGTGGGACAGTCGAGACTTCCCTGTACCGGATTATTGTAGACCACCGTTATCGGAGTCGGACGGTTGTCGTTATGCAGACTTTGCAGTTGCGCCAAAGTGAACTCGGTCACCGAGCCTTGCGAATCCGGTCCGCCATGGCAATTGGTGGACCACAGATTGTTCGAACTGTCGAAGGTCACCGCATCGGGTGTCTTCAGCGAGCTGAAGTATCCGCCCGAGGACTCAATAGCTACATTGGCCGCCGGCGTTCCGCTCGCCGAGAGCTTGGTGCCGGTGAATTCAGAGATGCTGTCCGAACCCAGATTAGGCACCCACAGCCCGACCGAACCCGCCGGCCGGGCGCGTGTCAGCGCAGTACTGTTCAGCACGTTCGCCTCCGGGAGCGGCGCTGATGTAGCGGCCAGCAAGCTAACCTGCTGACAAGTCCAAAACTTGCCGTCAGCGACTGTGAAACTTATGTCTCCGGTAGCCCCCGGAATAGATGGCCCCGGTTTGTCGAGATAGGTATTCATGTAATTGCTGCCGCCGGCGTACTTTACCAGCCACTCCTGCGTGACCGTACTCCAACTTCCAGTAGTGGACAGATTATCACCGCAAGTGGCGATGACGTAATCGTTGGCCGCCGTAGTATTAACGGAGAGTGCAGTCTCAGGGATGACTGCAACACCGGAATTGGTGGAAGTTACGTCGATTGGGCTGCCGGAAGTGATTACTCCTTTATAAGCCTCTATTCCACCAGCCGGGTAACAGGTGCCGTTACACGTCCAGGTATAACTTGGAGGTTCGGAGCCTGATGATCGATGCCAGAAAGTCGTAAAAAGTAATGAGGTACTCTTTTGACTAATCGTTGTCCAACCTGAGGGCGCAGTGATTCCGGCAGAAGGAAAAGACGTAATTGACGCGATGTATACGTTGCCCGAAGTACCGTCGCAAACGTTGATGGTAATCTTCGAGGCACCGCCACCTATGGCGGTCGCTTTGCAGATCGGAGAAATAGCGACAACCGCGGTCGGCGTCGCTGTCGGCGCCGCCGTACGCGTCGGGGTCGCCGTACGCGTCGGGGTCGCCGTACGGTTGAACCAATATTGTTCGGCTGCAAGCACCTCCTGCTCGTATAGGTACAGCCCGAGGTCACGCCATTGATCATTTTTGGTCTGTTCGCCGAGCTCGATCAGACCGACTTCGAAGTTGATCGCCTCGCTGGTTGATTCCTGATTGTTGCCGCCATAGGCCGCGCCATCGGCCCAACTATGACCATAAAAAGGATTGAAATTGCGCAGCGGCGGATATTTAAAGCCGCCGGTACCGTTGCAGTTAAAGCACGCGACGTCGTTCACCAAATTGTTGATTATCGTCATATGTGCTTTAAGCCAGGCGGGGTCATAGCGTCCGATGGCGGCCGCGGCCCGCAGAAAATAGCCGTAATGGTAATGATGGTCGGCGAGGTGACCCACGTCGCCGTAACCGGTGGGGTAGCCGTACATCGTGTTATAATCGCCGTTGTAGGTCAGCAAGTTCGAGCTATAAACGTCGCCCCATTGCCCGATCATCTCTTCGAGCGTCCGCAGGGTGAAGTTGCGGATTTCCGCCGCGGCCTGGTCCTCGGTTTCGCCCAATTGCGTATCCGGTACGCCTTTAATGGTGGTGTTGCCGGTCTGGGCCAGTTGGTCCGCCACCACCATCAGCTCCCGCATGGTGGTGGTGCCCGTGATGTAGGTATTGTCGCCGACGTTCATGTAGGTGGAGGGGTTGCGGGGGAAGGAGTCCAGGAAACTAGGCCCCGTTGGCGGAATGCAACCGGTTGGACTGGGGGTACAGCTGGGCTTGGTCTTCTCCTGGACGAAGTACCACGCCTTAAGCGTCTCATAAATATCCTGGGCTGCGCTCTGTGATGGATTAGCGGGGTTGGTAACCTTCGGGTTGTCGATCGACACACTCGGCAGCATCGGCATGATGCCCCGGGTCTGGTTTTGCAGATACATGGTATTGCCCACATAAGCCATCGCCGGTCCCAACAGGGTATTCCAGATTAGCGGCCCCGGCGCGTTGGTCACGATCTGCTTCTGTTGGGAGGGCACCAGGACCTTGCGATGGTGGGGAAATATCATTTGTAGCGAATCGCCCGTTTTACAGCTGCTCTCAAATCCGGGCAGGATCGTGTTGTCGATGGACAATTCGCCGGTGATCGTCGCATTGGCGGGGCTATAGCCCAAGGTGACGGGGGTGCCGTCTACCGTTACATTTTCCGGCGGGGTGGGAAGTACCAGCTGCGTATTTGTGGTTTCGCGGCAGGCATACGGCTGCATGAAATTCCAGGCCTTTACAGCATCGGTGTCGGTGGCAAAGTTGTGCGGAAGCGCCGTTACGATCACCGCCGTGGCGTCGGCGTCCTGGTACTTGGCCACGCTATTGCCGTTGGCCGTGGCCACCTGCGTCCAGGCCCCTTTATTGGCCCAGATTGCGTAGTAAGAGGTAGAGGGGATGTTGTTGTTAGGCTGGCGGTTGTTGTAATTTGGCACAAAAATGGTAGTCACAGAGACGATCAGTAGGCCGTTCGAATTCTGGACCTGCTTGTAGGTCCCCTGTACCTCGCCGAGCGGAACTCCCCCTACCCAAACATTAAACGCAGCGGTGCCCTTCGTGCGTTGGAACCAGACGAAGGGGCTGCCGTTGTTCGCGAAGAAGTTGAGTTGATTGGTATTGTTCTTGTCGTGGAAGGAAGCCTGGACGCCCCAGTCGCTATAGCTCTGAACCTGGATATTGGTCCACGGCGGCGAGGTAGGACCCCCGATTGGAAACTCATCCTCACGCAGCGGGTGAACGCCCTCCAGGCCGATCGTGACTCGGGCCTGATGCGACGGCCCCACGTTGCCATAGCCCACCAGATCGAAGTTGGAGTTGTAACCCAGCGGCGCAGGCGTCGGCGACGGCGTAGGAGTAGGCCCGACTGGCGTGGGCGTAGGGGTCGCGCCTACTGGCGTGGGCGTAGGGGGAGGCGGGGGGGGTGCGAAGACTTGGGCGTTGGTCGCGACTTGAAAATTGTTCAGGTTCCACAACGCCACGCCAGCTTCGGCCGGGAACGTGCCAAATATACCGTCATTCCCCGAGTTTTGATTGAAATCAACGAATTGGAAGTTAAACGGCTCGCTGGTGAAACTGGCAGTATTGGCCAAAGGATTGCCGGTGTTAACGCAGTTTACTATCCCACCTTGTGCCGAAACCCAGGTCTGCAGTTGGAAACCCATCGAACTCCACCAATCGCTGCTCTGCACCGGCTGTTGGCCCGGATTGGCATAACTTAGAGCGAAAGGGGAGCCCGGCACGTATTGAATTTTGTTGGTACAGGGATCTAGGGACTTCTCTTCGTTCTGACCTGGGATAGCGTAAGGCTTGTAATTCGTGGTGAGGTCGAAGCCACCTCCCGGTAGCAGCGCGTCGGCGCCGATGGCAACGTTAACCGGCGGAACCGCCGACATCGTGGCGGCCTCAGCGGTCGCCAGTTTACCCGCAGCGAAGAGGAGAATTACCACGGCGCCGAGCACGAGCACCGGCGCTGAGCGGGCCCAAGCCCGAATTTTGAAGCGGGTCAGTGTCACCATCTCCGCGGCAGCTCGATTCATACGTGTGCTTACAATCCCCATTATGGGCTCCAATTCCGTATTCAGTTGAACGAATCCCGAGAGCGAGCGCCTAGTCACCAAACGCCGGCGGCAGCGGATAAAAGATCAGGCCATGTTGGTTGTTGCAACCGAAGGTGGCGGCGAACAGATCCACGCACGAGGTCGCGAGCGTTACAGGCATGGCGATATCCGCGGGATTGCTTTGAAAAGTTGCCAGGTTGATCTGGACCATGAAGGTGCCCGCGATGCCCGTTGCATAAGCCATATTATGGACGGAATCGACTGCCACCTGGAACGGTTCGCTTTGGGTCTGCCAGTAGAAACCGAACGGGTCGAAGGGCAGGGACGAAATCAGCGGCGCCGGAATATCCCCTGGGGTCAGCTGGCCGACTGGCGCCGACGGCAAGCTCATCAGGGTGATACCGTTGTTGAATGCCGAGGGATCGAAGTCCTCCTCGATCAAAAACGCCTGATGCGTAATGGGGTTCACCGCGGCGGCGGAGAGCGCCAACGGAAGAGACTCGAGTTTCACCGAATTGGGAGATGTTCCACCCTGAATCAACTCGCAGGGTGGTTTGCTCTCGTTGGTGAAGGAAGAACCGACCAGGTTGAGCGCGGTGGCGGTGGTGTCGTCATTGCCAATGACGGCGATATGAGTCGTCGAATCGATCGAAACCCCCTCTGGGTACTGTTGCAGATTGGCATCGTTCAGCGTGCAGACGGCGGAATGGTTGAGATCGACCACGCTCATCGATCCGGTCGTGAACGAAGCCATGGGAAGCACCACGTTGGTCGTGGGATCAAGGCTGAAACCGTACGTAACCGGGGTCTGGATGATCGGAGTGAAGGTGTGCTTCGAGAGATCGAAGGTGGTGAATCCCGTGCATGCGCCCGGGCTGGAACAGTTGTTCTGAATCAAATCGTCCAGCGTCGAGATGACGACCACCTTGCGAATCGGGTCGAACACGATCTCGCCGTAACCCGCGTTGGTGGAAAATTGGTAAACGTCGGTGCCTTTCGGCATCGCGAACGGCGAGCCGGTGACCGGCACGCGGGTGGTCTCATTGATAAGGTCCACGAAGCCGCCGTCACCGATTCCACCGCTGGTCACGATCAACAAGCCATCCGCGGCATCCAGCGCGATGGAGGAAATGATGTCGTTGTGCGATAGCACGATCGTGCCCTGCACGGCGTTGGTCACGTCAGGGTCGACGGCGACATTGATGACGGCGATTCGGCTGGCGCCGGTGTCCGGGTCGGGAGAATCGAGTAGGGGGACGTAAGCCAACTGAGTGACGGGGTCGACCACCATGCCCCTTGATTCAGTAACCACCGCCGGCGCCGGCGTCGGAGTCGCAGTCGGGGTGGGCGTCGGAGTCGGGGTCGCGGTCGGCGTTGGGGATGCGGTCGATGTCGGACTTGGGGTCGCGGTGGGCGCGGGAGTTGGAGTCGCAGTCAGCGCCGGAGTCGGGGTCGCAGTCGGCGCCGGAGTCGGGGTCGCAGTCGGCGCCGGCGTGGAAGTAGCCGTCGGTATCACAGGAGCGGTGGGTCGAGGTAGGCGCCGCGGTTGCAGTGGCGGTCGGTGTCGGGGTGTGGACGATTATAATCGTATTATTGCTGCTGCCGCCACAGCCTGCCAAAAGCGCGCCGCTTGCCGCGAACCAGATCGCGATTAGTACGAAAGGCAGATTGGTTCTTGCGGCTCTGCGATTCATCTAGCCCTCCAAAGTGCCGGCCATTTAGCTGTCGGCGAATCCACATGCAAAAACCCAGTTTTCACCGGCTCTTAATCTGGAATTTTGCCTTTCAAATGCCAATTCAGATTGCACACAAGCAAGGTGTCATGCAACTGCGAGCTTACGCCCGCGTGATTCCAAAAGACCTTGCGGTCCTGTGATGAGCCAGTTTCTCCCCGACATGTTGTGACAGAACATCAAAAACGGGCTTTTTATTTCCATGCGTTGAGACAACATCTGTCGGGTAGCAAATCTAGTCGAAATGATCGAGAAACAAAAGAGGCGAATCGGCAACGGAATGGCCACGAATCCATCCTACCCTGCGGTTGGGAAAGGCGGTTTGCGAAGGCGGATAGCGGGCCGGATAACAGGATGTTTGAAAATTGTGAGTCATTGACGGCAACATGGCCCGCGCATGATCGGAAACCTGCTAATCGAGTATGAAAGATCGAAAACCTCACGATTCTTGATTGTTTTGTTGGCGGCGGCTATCGCTGGCTGCGGCCGTGGCAGCTCCGGACCAGGCACGACCGGGGCCAATATTCCGGCTGATGTTCAGGCGATATTCAACCAGCCCCGTTACAAGGACGCGTCTGGGGACTTCCGCCCATCAGGTCTGGTAAATTAAGCTGAAGGTCCTGACGTCGAGTACACCGAGCGCGTCCTGTGGTATTCGGTGGTTGAGTCCAAGAGGTGCGCATGCAAGAGGTG
>CAWGQB010000021.1:0-81730 GCA_963824565.1 uncultured Pseudomonadota bacterium
GCCGATACCCCATCTTCCCGAGTTGGCCCTGGATTCTCGGCGACGCACCCTGGAGCTCATTTCCATCTCGCGCCGCCAGTGATTGATTTCCCGTTCAGACCGCGCCATCTCGGCTTTTGACAACGCCGGCTGCGCCGCGAGCTTTTCGTCGGCGAAACCAGGCTTCGCGGCGGCCCGCCGGGCATTGCGGTGCGCCCGCTTCCAGTCCAACACCGCCTGAGCCACCGCTCGCGTGCTCTGATCGGCAATAGCTTCGGCGGCAGCCAGGGCCTTCTCCATGGCGACCTGTTCTTTGGTGATATTGGCGAGCGCCCGATCGAAATCGAGGCAGACGGCGCTCAGACGCTCGCGCTCCGCTTCCGGGTCCCGGGCGGTGGTGATGGTGGCGATTTCCGCGTCGATCTGCTTGCGGTCGGTCTTCAAACTATCGACTTCGATCTCAACCTGAGCCAGCAGATCGACGACCCGCCTGATCGCGGCTGAAGCTTGCTTAACCGCGTGCTCAGCCTCAACGAATTTCTGCCGCGCGAGCTCGCACTCGCGGGCTGCGCAGTCATGCCCTCTCTTCAGTTCAACTATGCGCTTGGTCGCGGTGAGGACGCGTCTTTCAATCGTGGCGCCCCTGTCGTTGCCGACCAATCCCCCGATCTCCGCATCCAGTTCACCTTCGGCCCTAACCAGCTTCGCCCTGGCCTGCTCCGATTGGATTGCGTTTTTGCGCACTGCGCGCTGTGCTTCTTGCGCCGCGGCATCGGCCTGGGCGGCAGCCTCGCGCCTATGGTCGGCTACACCGCGCACGTGAGCTTCCTCTCGCGGGCTTGCACCAGATTCTCTTCGGCCTGTCTTGATCGGGAGGCTCAATCAGCGCCGGTAGCTGAACGACTGAACCCTCGCATACCGGGCAAGGCATTGCCGGACGCAGCTGGCGGCGCAAGATGGCAGTGGCATGGGAGCGGCGCACTTGATCAAGTACCGATTGCAGCGCGCTCGTTCGTTCGCAGGCTTTTTCCAAGCGCTTTTCAGCGCGCCCATCAGCATTGGCGCGCTCGGCCGCCGTCCGGCAAAGCGCTGCCCTGACCGGACCGTTGGGCATCCCTGGCCATCGCCGCGACGCCTTCGCGTGCCGCGGCAATCAGGGTCGCCCGGTCGCGGACTAAAGCCAGCTTTCGATCGAGTTCGGCGTCGTAGCCGATGCCTGCCAACCTGCGGTTCGCCTTTACCAGCGCACCTCGGCACTGCCTCACCATCTGCACGGCCCGCCGCTCCTGCGCCTTGGCCTGGTAAAGTTCGGATTTGAGCCGGCGCGCCCCGGCAGTAGCCTGGTCAAGCCGCTGATGGAGTGCGTCGCGCGATTTCAGTCGAGCCAAAACCTGATCAAGCTCGGCAATGCGTTTGCGCAACTCAGGCAACGCTTTGGCCCGGCGCTGGGTCCGCCGCAAATCCGTCCTGAGCTTGCGCTCCCCCGCTTGGAGGAGATCGCGCTCGCGTCGCGCGGTTGCGGCGCAATCGTCCGCCTGCCTGCATCTGAATGAGGCCTGATTGGCGGCCTCGACCAGGGACAGCAACGGCGTCGCGCGACGCGCCTGCTCAATCCTGGCCGTGAGCAGCCTGATTCGCGGCTCCTGCGCACCGAGTTGAGCAACCAGACTTTGTCGGTGCTCCAGTTCCTGGGTCTTCGCGCCGCGACCTCAGCTCCGCCAGTTTCCGCTCATCCCTTTCCAATTCAGCCGTGAGTTCCTGGACTTGCCCGGCGAGTAACTTCTCCTCGCAGCGCAAGTCTTCCAGCGCCTGCGGGGTCACGCCGGTGAAGTCTTCGGCCAGCTGACGCTCCAGCAGTTTTGAGTGAAGGTCGAGATCGTCGCGTCGGCGCGAAACCAGGGTGCGCATGGTCTCGTAAACCTGAAGACGCAACAATTCTCGCAAGATGCCGCGCCGGTGCCCCGGCGCACTCTTTAGGAAAGTGGCGAATTGCCCCTGAGGCAGGACCACGGCCTGGATGAAGGTATTGTACGGGACCCCGAGCAACCGGGTTATTTCGCACGCGGTCTCCCGCACCCCGCTGACAAGCGGACGGACCTGCTCGCCGGTGAGCTCGTCGAGCCGGGCCTCGGAGGTGCCGGTGCGCCGTACAATCCGGGTCGCACGAAAACTCCGTGTGCTTACACTGAAGTCGAATACCACCGCCGTGCGCTCGCGGCCCATTGAGATAAGCTCGCTCAGCCCCTTTGCACCGATGCGCGGGACACTGCCGTAGAGCGCGAAATCATCGCATCGAGCAGGCTCGATTTGCCCGCCCCGGTCCGGCCGGTGATCGCGAACAGTTCGAGGCTGGTGAAGTCGACAGCGACCGGGCCGTCGCCGAAACAGGTGAAGTTTTCGAGCTTAAGCCGCAGCGGTCTCATTCACCCGGTCTCATTCACTTGGCTCCCTGGCCATTTCGTACATGCGCTCGAACACCTCCACCAAAGCTTGGTCCGGTTCGATTCCGTGCTGGTCGCGGAAGTAGACCCGGAACAGCTCTGCCGGAGCCAACCCGGCCTTAATCGACTTGGGACGGTACTATCTCATCGCGCAGCGGGTCATAGTCCACCACCACCGCGTTGGGGAGCAGGCGGCGGACCTTGGCGCCCAGGTCAGGGTCAGGCGCGGCGAGCGGCACGATGACCTTGAGCCATCCCGATTTGCTGAGCGAATCTGATTCCTGCTCGAGCTCGGCCAGGGTGGCGCGAACCTGGCGCAGAGGCGTACCGCCGCGGTAGGGCACGCGCTCGATCCGGGCCGCCTGGCCGGGATGCGCATCGATTACCACGAAGCTTTTGTGCTCGCCGGCCTCACCGAAGTCCAGTTGCATCGGAGATCCGGCATAGCAGGCAGGCGAGGGGGCCGCTTCGATCATCTGCGGCCGGTGAATATGCCCCAGCGCCACGTAATGCGCCCGCGAGACCAGCGCCGGCGGACTAATCACCCAGCCCGCGCCCAGGTGGGCCTTGCGCTCGGACCCGCTCAGCGCCGCCCCGTCAATATGGGCATGGGCGATCAGAAAGATGCATCGCGTCGGGAGCAAACCTTGCATCGGTGCTCGATCAGTTGCTTCATCCAGCGGGCGTAGTGCTGGCGGGCGCTGTTTTCATCGGTGACGATTTCCAGCGCGCTTACGATGTTGCGCACCGGCGCCCATGGAACCGCCGCTACGACCGCGCGCTCTCCGCTGCGACTTGAAATCGTGATCACGCCTCCGCGGTCAGCCGCGCGGGGCTGGCCCACGGCGTGGACGTCGACCAGTTCGGCGAGCGTGCCCTGGGCTTCCATTCGAACGGCGGAATCATGGTTGCCGGCAATCGCTACAGTCTTGGTGCCGGCGCGTCCCAACCCGGCGCAAGAAGCGGAACACCACCCGCTCCGCCTCGGCCGACGGCGCCCCGACATCGATGTGCGCGGAGACCAGTAAAAGATCAACCCGCTCGTGCTCGATGAAGTCCCCGAGGCCATCGAGGATCGCCTCGAACTCGCCCAGGCGGTTGCGTGATTTCCATAGGTGTCCGGCGTGCCAGTCGCTGGTATGAACGATGCGCATCGGTGTTTAATCTTCCTGATCGAAGGTTTGCCTCAAGGGCTCACAGGCTGGCGGCATGGCGGTTGAGTTTCTTGCGGTTGCAGCGTTTGCACAGGGTCTGGAGATTGTCTTCCTCCGAGCTCCCGCCCCGGCTCAGTGGAATGATGTGATCGACCTGGACCAAGCTGGCACTGCGACAGCGCCGGCAGCGCCCGCCATCGCGCACGATTACACGGGCGCGAACCGCGCTGGAGATATAGCAGGGTGCCCTCCCTTTTTACCGCCGGCGGGTCAGACGGCAGGTCCTCGATCAACCCAACCGGCGCAATTCATCGAGCTCAATCGGACTGTTCGCTCCGATCCAGGCCGACAGTAGCAAGGGGTCGTCGGGCAGCCGGTTGTCATACCTTGCCGCCAGCAGCAGCAGGCAGATCGCGTGCGCCTTGGCCTCGTCGCGCAGCGCCCGAAAGCGGGCATCGCACAGCATTTCAGACGGGCAGGCGGATCTGCCGGTCTGGTCCGCGTGAACTGGCGATAATTGTTGAACTTGAAGTAGGTGCGCATGTTTTTTGGCATGGATCTCAAGAGCGCTGTTGCGCCCATGTCAAGGACACTCTTGCTCTTGCCCACAGTTGCAAAATGCTCCCGCTTCACAGGCTGGCGTTGGACTGCTGAGCGTGTCGGCCGGCGCCATTGCCGCCCGATCTTTTCGACAGCTTAAGCCGCAACAGGCGCAGCGCTTTGCGGTAATTGTTCGCCGTCATCTCCTCCAGCTTCGACACCGCGTAAAACTCCAGGACCTTGGTCTGGTCGGTTTCGGTCTGCTCGATCAGATCGCCGAGGGTCTGCGCCTGCTCCGCGCTGATCGATGGTTTATGTCTCCGAGCGTTGGTAGACATCGGCTGATGGTCGGGTCTTTCATCTTCGGGGTCGTCTCCGGTGGCGATCAGGAAGGTCTGGATAAGTGCATACTTGAGCGCCCCGGTAAGCGCTTTATAGGGTGCCTTGTCACCGCTATCACGCCCTTCCCCATAGGTCGGCACAATTAGTATTTCGTCGCTGTCGCCGTCGATGAACTCATAATCGAGCGTGACCTCGACCACCGTTTCGGTGCCTTGTCCGCATTGGCCTTTTCGCGTTTGACGCTCAGATTCCGGCGCCCCAGGATCACGTTAAGTGCCGCCAGCCGATCCCATCGCCCCCGCGATATCGGCCGCCATCGCATACGAATAGTCGTGCAGCTCGTTCTTGCCGCGCTTCTGGATGTAGCCCACCTCACGGCGCACCTGGGCGAGTTTTTGACGCAGATTAAGTGCCGGCACGGAGGGCTCCGATGCGGCCGGTTTGGCGCCCTCGAGGGAAGCGTTGGTGTCGCAAGTCCGTTGCTATCCATGAAATGATCTCCTCTTGGTTTGCGCGGGCCCTACCCGGTCATCATGGTCGAGGCCAAATTGGTGTCAGGTACAAATTTCACTCTTGGGAATAAGGGTCATCGCGGCAGTCGGCCGGTGCCCGAGCCTCAAGCGGACAGTCTTCGCCGTAGGCCTGCGGACAAACCGCCCGGGAGCCGCAATGGGGGCAGCGATGATGGTGGTTTTCGGGCTCCTTGCCCTCCAGCATCCGGTGGCGCTGCTCCAGCTCCTGCAGGTTACGGTCGAGTTCCGCCCGGCGCGCCACCAGCTCGGCCACCTGCTCCTCGGTCTCGATTATTGTACTTTCCAGGTTGTCCATTTCGTAACCTCGATAACATGAGAATATTACCACGATTACACATTACCGTCAACTTTTCTTGTCATATGATGAGGGGAATTGGACCGTCCCGTAAACAATCATATTGGGGGTATATTCGTGGAAAAACTGAATAAGGAACCCACAATCTAGCGGCACCCACACCATCTTCATTCTGTCTAAAAAATTTGGCATATCCGCCGAGGTGATCTGTTACGTCCTGTCTGAAATTGACCGCCGCCATCGGGGAGGTTAAATTGCGCCTCAATGAAGCGTGGCCAGAAAAGGACTAATGTGGTGGGAGCGGCGGTGGAGCTGGCCGGCGGGGTGTCCAAAGTGTCACGCGAATTGGATGTCAGCCGTCAGACGATCTACAATTGGATCACGGCTGGCGACATGATGCGGGCCCGTTACTGCGACGTTATAGCCCTTTCGAAATTGTCGGGAGTGCCGGTAGAGAAATTGACCGGTCAGGGGGACTGAGCGAGCTCGGCCACGACAATGAGCCTGTAAATCGCTTATGGGTTCGAATACCAGCATGAAATTATGTGAAGGGCCTTTCGTTCCGGCCGAGCAACTCCCGCTAATGACCTTCATCGCAACTATGGGATTTATGCGCGACGATCGACGTTAACGTGCGGATTTCGGTGACGACGGGTGCGGCGGGTGATTTATTCGGGCTCCTCATCGGCACACGGCGATCAACCGCGGGGGCCCCTGCGCGAGGACCTGACGCCCAATCCGTTTAATCCGAATGCCGCTGTGGAAGCTTACCGGCGAGTATAACACCCGGCTGTTTCATCGGCGGTTTTCGCCGCAGATCCTGACCTCGCGTTACTTCAACGTCTTCGGCCTGCGGATGGCGCATGCGGGAGCCTAACGTCACGGTGATCAGGGTCTCCTTGCGCGCCCGCCGCGAGGGCAGGCCGTCTTACCATCCACGACGACCAGAACAGACCCGCGACCTTACCCACGTGTCCAACGTGGTGCGCGCCAACCTGCTGGCGATGGATTGTCCGACGCCGACAGCCGGGCGATCAATATCGGAAACGAATGCAATATCAGCATCAACCGGGTGGTCGAGCTCATCAGCGACCGAAAGTGAATTTACCGGGGACGCCGGACAAGGCACGCAACACGTTGGCCGACAATAGCGAGGCCCAAACGCACTTTTGGGTTGGTGGCCCGAGGTAAAGTGCGGGGATGGTCTCGTCGAACTGGTCCAGCTGCAGGGCCTCGATACCTGTGGGTGCAGCCTGAGCGCACAATCTTGTTCCAGATTCTGTAACGGTCCAGGTTCTTCCGCGTCAACGCTTAGCAGATCAAGAGGACCTCCGGCCGCCCAACGGATATCTCGGATCGTCGCCGCAGCATCTGCATTTCAATGGGATTGGTCTGCAACCTCCTTGGACGCTTCCGAAAGCCGCATGTGCCCTTTCGCGCGGTCGTACACCAGGCGAGCTGTTAAGGATAGCGCCCCCATGTTCACCCATCGCGATAGACAGCACCCGAGCTTGACGCAGGCTCGTACCACGGACTCGCGTGTTGGGATTTATTTCGGTGAGGGCGTCAGCATGAGTGTTCTTTTTAGTGAGAGCGCTGAAAATCACTCAAGCGGGACTGGGGCTTATCCTCCACGACAGAAGTGGGCGTCATCCGCTCCTCAGATGTGCACGCCCACTTGCGCCTTCTTCCAGAACCAACTTGCTGTGTCTCCTGCAATAAGCGACAAACAAATCAAGTTCTGACGGTTTATGGTCCAGAAGAGCTTCTCGCCATATACTTGAGGCTGTTGCGAGGTGATTTCAGATCTGGATATAATGTACTTCTTGTAGGGTACCAGCCGTTATTGACGGCTCAACAACTACTTCGTCAATTCCTCCATCATTCGTGGTTCTGCAGGTTTCTTTCCGATTTTGGACAAGGATCTCGATTCGATCATGGAGGTTTTCCGATGCAGGTCAGCGAAAGACAGCGAGAAGCCAATCGACGAAATGCCCAAGCGAGCACGGGGCCAAAGACGGAGGCGGGCAAGGAATCCAGCTCGCTAAACTCCATAAAACATGGTTTACTCGCTAAAACCCGTTTTCTCCCGGGCGAGAACCGAGAGGACTGGTACCAGTTGCTGACGGGAGTGGCCGCCGAATTCCAACCGAAAAACGCATACCAGGCGCGCCTAGTCGAAGAGGTCACAGACTACCTTTGGTGGTGTGAGCGCCAGCGGCGCGTAGAAACAAGCTTGCTTGCCGTGGACTTGAGGGACAACGCTTCGACCTTGGACGAGCTGCTGAGAGTCATCGAGCTTTTGCACAAAATTTCAAACGAAGAGTATGACAGGATCGCGGCGCTTTACCTGGAACTCGATGGGGAGAAATTTCTTGGCGAGCTCCGTTCGGACCAGCCTATTACGAATTTCAGCAAGCTTAAGGATCTGACAAACAGGCTCAATCCGGGCAAGGCCGAAGAGGCCGGTGGTGCCGAGGCCAGTGCGGGCCAAGGTGATAAAATTGGGGAGGGCTCTAAGAGTCCCACGAGCGAAGCCGGTGCGGCCGCCGAGGTACCGAAAAAAAACTCCCACCGAGAAGCAAATTACTTTAGCCGGAACGAGCGCTTCTTCCTAACCCTCTCGCGCTACAGTATTGCGCCGCATAACCGTTTTTTAGCGGTTGTCGAGGAATTGCGTCAACCGCGAACAAGGAATCAATCCTGAACTGGTTTCCAAACGAACCCATTTATGAGGAGTTCGGAGTTCAGCTTGGAGTCTGCGATGAATTGCTTTCACGCAGAACTTCCACAAGCAAACGCTTAGAGAGGCTTGCGATCCGCTACCATTTGCAAATACTTGCTCTACCAACGCAGTATCAAACTGTCGAAAAGATTCCTTCATGCGGCGCTGTAGAACTGCCTGGTTGGAAAGGCTCGCGGAGGGTACATGTAATCGCTAACGATAATCGGTCGATCCGCATTTCCAAACGAACCCAATCTGTTCGTGACCGAGAAGTGACCGGGCTGGTCCGCCTAGGGTGCGTTTCTGACGCCCAGTGGCCGTGGCTTGTGCACCCTCTCCACAGACAGAGCGAGCTTTGAAATTCCTGGTGCGATACCGCGACAGGCCAAGCAAAGGTGTGGTGGTTAATGAGTGACTTCACTCTTGGCGGGCGATGCCAAAGCCATCGCCATCATTATCGAAACCCTTGAGCACCACCTGGTCGTTCCCGAGGGCGGGCTCGGAGCTGCTCGGCGTGTACCCACTAACCGCCGGGCTGTCAGACCAGCGTCCGCAAACCTCGCGGCGATTATATGCTTACCGGGGCGGACTTTTCGCCGGGCGGCAAACGCGATATAAGACGGACTGATAAGAGGAGGACCATCATCATGGCAACGGATTACAGCCGTTATCAATACATCAAGATCGAGAAAGACAATGGACTTTGCACCGACACTCAATCGTCCGGACTCGCTCAACTCAATCCTTCTCTGATGCATCACGGAGGAGCGGTGGACGGACTTGCGATCGCCTGGGCGGTCCGTCAGGTCGGGCGCGAGCGATAAACTCCTGAAAATCCGGGCGGGCGCCATCCCTTGTCGGCGCACGCCACGCAAACCGCATGGGACTTCGGACGGCCGTTGTCGCGGCCGGTCAGACTGACCATCACCTCGGTCGAAAAGCTTTTATTGCACGACGCGCAAACTGCAACCAAGGCCTTGTTTTCTTTGGCTTTTTCGCTAGGCATCTTGTATCCAAGCTCAGGTCTAGCGCGCGCGTAAGCCGCGCGCAATCACATCCGGGTAAATCCTTCCCTGCGGCTTCCAAACTCGTTCCGGCGCGGCCACCTCAACCGCGGCGTAACGAAAAGAACTGACCCAACATATCGGCGCATCGCGCTTCCAGCAGCCCCGAATAGATTTCTACCCGGTGGTTGAGGCGGCCGTCGCGGCCGATGTCGTAGACCGAACCCGCCGCGCCGGCCTTGGGATCGCGTGTGCCGAACATAAGCCGCCGGATGCGCGCGTTGATAATCGCCCCGATACACATCGAGCATGGCTCCAGGGTAACGTAGATGGTGGCGCCGGTCAGACGATAACTGTTCAAGGCCGCACCGGCCGCGCGAATCGCCAAAACCTCGGCGTGCGCCGTAGGATCCTTGAACGTGATCGGGCGGTTATGGGCGGCGGCGACGACTTGGCCGTCGAGCGCGATCACCGCGCCGACCGGAACCTCGCCTTCAATGCCCCCGGCGCGCGCCTGCGCAATCGCAACTTCCATCAACGCTACATCTTGCGGGTCGTAGGTCGGCACAGGCAAAATCTCACTGGGACAAGCAGTTGGCCCGGCGCTAATCTATGCTCGGATGCCAAGCGAAACGCGCGGGTGAGACCTTGAGATACCTCGCGACGCCGCCGATGGCAACCTTTAGCGCCTGGAGTTCGCGCCCCGTTCAATCAGGATTGTAGTAGCATGGATGATCTCAGCGAAATTTTCCCGCGGCAACTCAAGCAGCGAATGGACACCGGCGATCGTCCGATTATCTTGGATGTTCGTGAGCGGGAGGAAGTTGCGTTGGCGGCGTTTCCCGACGCTGTCCATATTCCGATGGGAGAGGTGCCCACCAGGCTTTCGGAATTGGATCCGCGGCGCGAAACCGTCGTCGTGTGCCATCATGGTATCCGCAGCGCTCAAGTAGCCGGCTACCTGGCCGCCAGGGGCTTCGTGCGGGTGCTGAACCTGACCGGTGGTATCGACGCGTGGTCCGTTTCGGTCGATTCCTCGGTGCCGCGTTACTAGCGGGCTGTTATAACAGGACATCATGGCGATGCTGGCGGCGGCGGTACAAATGAGTTCCGGTCCCGACAAGGAGCGGAATCTTGATCAAGCCGAGCGGTTGATCCGTGAGGGTGCCGCACGCGGTGCCGATTTGGTGGTGCTGCCGGAAGTGTTCAACTGGCGCGGGCGCAAGCCGGAGCAGGCGCACGCCGCCGAAGACCTTGGCGGTCCATCGCTGAGCCGGATGGCGCTACTGGCACGCGAGCTACGGCTGTATCTGGTAGCGGGCTCGATCACCGAGCGAATCCCGGGCGACGCCAAGGCGTACAACACTTCGGTACTGCTCGGACCCGATGGCGCGATGCTCGGATTCTACCGCAAAATCCATCTGTTCGATGTCGAGCTAACCGGCAGAGTCGTCACCCGCGAATCCGACACCAAGGTCGCCGGCCGCGAAGTGACGTGCGTGCAGACGCCGGTGGCGACGTTCGGGCTTAGCGTCTGTTATGACTTGAGGTTTCCCGAGCTTTACCGCAAGCTGGGCGCGCTGGGGGCCACAGTGGTAGCGATACCCAGCGCCTTTACTTACCCGACCGGCGAGGCGCATTGGGAGATCTTAGTGCGCGCGCGGGCAATTGAAAATCAGGCTTTTGTCGTCGCTCCGGGTCAGTTCGGGACCAATGTATACGGATTCAAGGACTACGGTAATTCGATGATTGTAGATCCATGGGGCCGGGTTCTGGCACGGGCCTCCGATGATGGCGCGGAGGTGATCGTCGCACCGCTTGATTTCGATGAACTCGCCAAGGTCCGCCGCGAGGTCCCCTGTTTGCGCCATCGGCGGCTTGCCTGAGTACGTCGCGCGCAAATTAATGGCGACAGGTGCCCTTGAGAACAGTAACTGCCAACTTTTTTGCTTGAAGCGCCGCGTAAAGCTGCTAGGATTCCTCCCACCAGATGGCGGCTGGTTTGTTGTTAGATTGAAAACTGACCTCAAGGGCAAGTTCGGTCAGCTAATGTGGAAATAAATCTGATATCCGCTCGCCGCATCGAGTGAAAAGAGCCATGGCGCAAATAATCCCGCTCTTTCCTCTACCCAACCTGGTACTTATTTCCAGATACGGAAGTTCCTCTGCATATCTTTGAGCCCCGATACCGTCAGATGATTGCCGACATCGCCGACGGTGAGCGGACCATCGGCATGATGCTGCTCAAGGGAAACTGGGAGAGCGACTACTACGCTTATCCGGATATCTATGCGGTCGGTTGCTCGGGTAGGATTGAGCGCCTGGTGCGGATGCCCGACGGGCGATACAATCTCATTTTGAAGGGACTGAGCGAATTTAGAGTCACCAGGGAAATCCGTGAGCGGCCGTACCGTCAGGCTGAGGTTCAATGGTGCGGGGTCAGCTCCGGAGACCCTGGCCATGACCGATGAGGTCATGGCTCACCTACGCGAACTCCTGACCTCGTATCTTGGCGAGCCTGCGAAAGAGGCTTGGCGCGCGGTGGTCGAGGAGCGGGGACTGCGGGGGGCCAAATTGGTCAATTTTCTGTGTTTTCACCTCGACCTGAGTCCGCTCGAGAAGCAGACCCTGCTCGAAGCGTTGGATCAGCGGGCCGCGTGCCTGCTCGATGTGCTTACCTTCAAGCTGGCCGAGCGAAACATGGGTCCAATGGGGCAGGGTGGTAATGAATCGGGGCCTCAGCAATAATGAACCACGCAATGATGCGCCACATTATTGACAGTGCTCACTCCACGCGATATTGAATCGGGGAGTTAGAATTAGTTCCAGAGAGCTATACCACTTTGTGCCTACCCTCAAGGTTTAGATGGGAGGCTGACGGCCAGACTGAGGATGCGTCCCCCCCCTTCGCAACCCTCGGCCCCGAAAGCCTCCCTTCTAAGCCTTGATTCGCTTTAGCGACGGAAGCCACTCGGCTATTGGTCGCGAGCGAGCTATCAATCGCGACGACCGTTCGCAAATTGGTCTGGGCAGGTTTTGCTTCGCATATTGCGAAGCACCTTGCGACAGGCTATAAAGTCGCGTTAATCTCCCAGGTTCTTCTGCCGTCAGGGGGCTTGTTGCTTGCTCGACTGCCGCATTTGTGTTGCGGGAGAATGAAGTACCCCGGCGTTGACCAAAATCTGCTATAGGATCCACTGAGTTCGCAAGAAGCCAAACCCTTGTATTAAAGATCCTTTAAGAAACGTGTATAGTTGGTGGTACGCCTCTTGCTTCCTACTGAAAGCACATCGCGGAAAGTGGCGACCTTAAAATGACTCAAGAAAATGGTGTATTAGGCTCCCTGTTCGTCCCCGAAATCATGACTCCGGCACAGTTCTATGATGGCCGGCGTCAAGAGAACGACGAATTCGCTCCCATCAAGCGCCTGATGATGGCGATTTTGGAAGACGCTCTGCGTTGCTTCCAGAATAACGCTGGTGCGGCCAGCGGCAGGCGCAAGCGTCTGTTCCTCGAGGCGGAAGAATGGCTGTGCGGAACTGGTGGCGAAGGCCCCTTTTCCTTCAACATGGTCTGCGAAGCGCTTGGCATTGAGCCCGAATTTCTGCGCAACGAACTGCTGAGATGGCGTGCTGAGCAGCAAAGCGGTGTCATCCGCCGCCCGCTGGCGCGGCGCTCTCCAGTTGTCCGGCCCCGCCGGATTAGTGCTCCCACCGTTCGCCGGCGCAGCCGGCTCGCTCATCAGGCCTAAGCTGCTAAAAACTGTCTAGCCGATCCGGCGGGAGCTGTTGCTCTCGCCGGATTTTTTCATTTCCCTTTCGATTGGGGGCTGGCGCGGTCTCCAACCCAACCCTTGGAGTCTTTCCGAGCGAAACCCAGAATCCTTTGCCGTTCAGGTTGGTGTTGGCCGAGCGCTCGCGCGGTGCGTCAAGCTTATGCCGTCGTGATGGTCCGTCGCCCATTTTTTGAGCGCCGCGCAGAGGCGGCAGGCCATCAGGCAGTCTGGAAGAAGATCTTGTCGTCCCGCTCAAGCTTGTGTGCGCGGCCTTCGAGGTAGGCGTGTTCCAAATGGGCCAGCGTCTCGAAAGTCGCCGCCATCCATTGCGGAAAGGGCCGTTCTTGATCGCCAAACACCTCCCGGGCCACTTCCCAAGCCGTCATCGATTGGTGCTTGAGCAAATCGAGCATCTCCTCCTCGCGGTAACGATGGTGCTCGATAATCTGATTGGCGCGATGACGGTGGTCCTGATAGGTGCCGCCGTGCGCCGGCAGGACCAGTTCGACGTCGAATTTCTGTACCTTCATCTGCGAATTGATGAAGTCGCCGAGTGGATCCGGTGGGCTGTCCGGATAGATACCCACGTGCGGGGTTATCCTTGGCAACAAATGGTCACCTACGACCATGACCTTCGTGTCGGGTAGATAAATCACTGCATGTCCGGGGGAGTGGCCCGGAGTCCAGATCACTTCAAAGCGACGGTCTCCGACCGTGATGACATCGCCGTCCTGGATGAACTTATCGATCTGCAGCGCGGGCCGGTAGGCACCGTTACTGTAGAAAGTCGGCCTGAATTGCTCGTAATTTGCTTGCGGAAGTCCGTGTCTTTCGAAAAAGTGCTGCGCTTCCGGCGGCCTCTGGCCCATCGTGGCCATGTTGATGACGCGGACGGCCTTTTCCTGCTCGAGTTGATGCAGATAGACCTTCGCGCCGCTGCGCCGTTGGATTTCCGCCGATGCGCCGAAATGGTCCGGATGATGGTGGGTCCCAATGAGAACGTCCAAGTCCTCAATCTTGATCCCGACGGTTGCCAGCACTTCCTCGAGAGTCTGAACGCTGTCGGGGAGATTCATCCCGGTATCGATCAACGTCCAGGCACCGTGGCAATCGAACAGGTAAACATTAATAATGGTGGGACGCGCTGGAAGCGGCAGGAAGATCTCGTACACTCCGGGATTTACTTCAACTATTTTGGCACTCATCGTCTTGGGCCTCGCTGGGCTGCTGGATCGGCTTGGCGCTGCCTGACCCGCACCCGACACGTCACCCGCGCTGTCCTCCCCTGGGGAGCCCCGCGCCGCAGTGGGTTATGCTCGCCGCATTCCAGACTCGGAGGGCTTAGCGCCATTCCCGTTCTCGATGCGAAAAGCGGGGTTCAAAGTAATTCGGCCTGATACTCCGCAAGGCGGCGCGAGCGCCGGGCCGACTCCCGTGAACCAAGCGCAAGACGCCAGAGGCGCTGCGCCGGTTCATCGATCATTCGTGCAATGAATCCGAGACCTTGAAGGTGCAATTGACTGTCACCTTCCACCTGGCGACGCGCTTGTCTTCGATGACCGCTTCGACGTTGGTAATCCGGGCCGCGTGTATCCCGGTTATCGTCACGCTGGCGCGCGTAACTGCCAGTTGCACCGCATCTTCGATCGAGTTGGCCGAGATGCCGGTTAAAACAATCGTCTTTTCAACCATTTGAAAGTGCTTCTCTGGTCTCGAATGCGGTTAATCAGTCCAGTCGCAAGTGCCACAAATAGTCAGCTTACGACATCGATCATTGCCCTTCTAATGAACCTTATCACGGCGCGCGATGCAACCCCTTACCGCGCGCGACAGGACATTACTACACAAATTGTCACGTCCGCTTCACTTACGCGCCAAATGGTTGAACCAGATCGGGCCAAATTCCGGAGGCCGACAATTTGCCGCCGGACGTGATATGAATCCAAACTCGCATGGCTGCATAATCCGGGCAGGTCACGGGCATATCGCTCACCATCGAACTCATCGAAGGGAGAACGTCGCATGAAGGCTTACGAGATAACGAATCAAGCCGGTACGGGCAGGCTGGCTCTGGTCGATCGACCCAGACCGGCGCCGGGACATGGTGAGATCCTGATCAGAGTCCGCGCCACTTCACTCAATTACCGCGACCTTCTGACGGTCAAGGGAGGTATCGGCCCTTCCGTCAAGCCGGGATTGATTCCGTTGTCTGACGGGGCCGGCGAGGTCGCCGAAATTGGTCCGGGCGTGACCCGGGTGCGGGCCGGAGATCGGGTGATAGGTATCTTCACGCCGTCGTGGATTTCAGGCAGACCGGGACCCGGGATGGAATCGCTCGGCGGAGGAATGACCGACGGAATGTTGCGTGAGTATGCCGTAGCGCACGAAAACGCCGTGGTCCCCGTTCCTGAGCATCTGTCCTATGAGGAAGCGGCCACGTTACCCTGCGCAGCGGTAACCGCGTGGAACGCCTTGGTCCGGGTGGGACACGTCGCCGCGGGCGAGACCGTGGTCGTACAAGGGACCGGGGGAGTTTCGATTTTCGGGCTGCAGTTTGCCCGCCTTAGCGGCGCCCGCGTGATCGCTACCACCGGCAGTGACGTCAAGGTCGATCGCCTCAGGCAGCTCGGAGCGTCCGAGGTGATAAATTACAAAACCACCCCGGATTGGGACCGGCGCGTCCTGGAGTTGACCGGCGGCGAGGGCGCCGACCATATCCTGGATGTCGGTGGAGCGGGAACCCTGTCCCAGGCGCTGCAGGCGGTCCGGGCTGGAGGGTTCATCACGGTGATCGGCCTGCTCACGGGCACGGGCGGCCAGATCAACCCGTTGGGGATTTTGTTCAAGGCGGCGAACGTCGTGGGGATTCGGGTCGGCTCCCGCGAGATGTTCGAGGATATGAACCGCGCCATCGGCGCCAGTCAACTGCGTCCGGTAATCGACCGCGTCTTTCAGTTCGATGAGGCCCCCGCGGCGCTGGAGCATCTCGCCAGCGGCAAGCATTTCGGCAAGGTTTGCATTCGGTGTGATTCCGAACCTCACCGCGCCTGCGCGCGCACGCCGGGGAGAGAGCGCCGCGCGTCCGCTGCCGATGGCTTGGCTTCGAGGCTGCACCGCGCCTACCATTAATATTGAGCCGTTAAGGGTCGGCGTTTAATCGATGAAAAGAGTTCGGAGTAATCACAGCGTTTCTGATTGCGTGCCTCGGATTGTGCGCACCCACTCATGCCTTGAGCATCACGGATCTGCTTTCAAAGGCCGAAGGCGATTCGGGCTTCAAGATCATTCACGTTCAGGATCTGGCTTCCATGATGGCGAAGCCGAATTCCAAGGTGATGGTGTTCGACGCCAACCCGCCCGACGTGCGGGAGGAACAGGGAATCATTCCGGGAGCCCATCTGTTGTCGTCATCCGACGACTACGACGTCGCCTCCACGTTGCCGCCGGACAAGAACACCCCCATCGTCTTTTACTGCCACAACACTTATTGAATGGCCTCGCATGCGGCCGCCCGTCGGGCGGTCAAAGCCGGTTACAAGAATATCAGCGTGATGGCGGACGGAATCGTGGGCTGGAAAGAGGCCGGCGAGAAGACCGCGTCCGCGCCCGCCGAATGATTCGAGCGCCGTCGTCCGCCAAGTCATCGTCCGAAATTCGTCTTTGAGAATTGCGCTGAATTGTACTAGATGAAGTTCAGCGCAATCAGGCGCGGTCCGGTCAGGTCTTTGCGCTGGCCAAAAGGTGAATGCCATGGGTTATGACCTGCTGATCAAGAATGGAACCGTCGTTGACGGAACCGGCGCATCCGCCTTCCGGGCCGATGTGGCGATCACTCAGGGACGAATCGCGGAGATCGGCAGGATCCGCGACGGCGCCGCCCGGGTGATCGACGCCAGCGATCTGATCGTGGCGCCCGGCTTCGTCGATCCTCACACCCATTACGACGCGCAAATCTGCTGGGACCCTCTGGTGACCTGTACTTCATGGCACGGCGTGACCTCGGTCATCATGGGCAATTGCGGGGTTGGAATCGCGCCGTGCAAGCCCGATGTGCACGAGATCGCCGCGTGGGATCTGGTCAATGTGGAGGGGATTCCGTTTGACGCGTTGGCCAAGGGAATCAGTTGGGATTGGGTCGGCTTTCCGGATTTCATGAACGCGGCGCAGCGGCGCAAATGCGGCGTCAACCTGGGGTTCCTGGCGCCGCTAACCCCGTTTCGCCATTTCGTGATGGGCGAGGAGTCGATGGATCGGGCGGCGCGTCCCAGATGAACTGGCCCGGATCAGAAGCCTGTTGCACGAAGCAATCGCGGCGGGAGCGTTTGGGTTTTCGACCACTACCTTTTCCAATCACATCGGCTACCAGGCCCGTCCGCTGGCATGCCGTCTGGCCAGCCATGACGAGTTGATGGCGTACGCTGGAGTGTTGAAGGAATTGGGCCGCGGCGCAATTGAAATCGCGCTGACCAAAACCATCGGAATCCTGACCGACGAGGAATACCGCCTGCTCGACGATTTGCTCACGGCGGCGCAGCGCCCGGTAACCTGGCTGCTGGTTTCGATCCGTGGCAAGGACGGCCATCTCGAAACCCTCAAGAAAGCCGAACCCCTGATCAATCGAGGAGGTATCCCGCAGGTCAGCGCCGTTCCAATTATCATTAGTATTGACCTGCGCAGTCCGGGCATCTTCGCGAGTATGGAATCGTGGCGGCCGGTATTCAATCAGCCCCACGAGCAGATGAAAGCGTTCTACGCCGGCGCGGAATTCCGCAACGCGTTCCGCGAGGAGCTCAAAACTTTCAGGCGCTTCAAGCTCGATATGGCCCGCATCGCGATCGACGAGGCGCAGCGCGAAAGCCTCAAACCGTTGGAGGGCATGACCATCGACCAGATCGCGCGCCAGCGCGGCAAGGATCCCGTCGATACCTTCCTTGATGTCGCGCTTGAAGACGGGCTCGCCACGCGCTTTACGATGATTCCTGCCGACGAGGAGCGGATTCATGAATTGATTGGCGACCCGCGCACGATGATTGGCCTGTCGGACGGCGGAGCGCACGTGAATTCGCATTGCGAGGCCGGCTACCCGACCTACCTGATCGGTCACTGGGTTCGCGACCAGCAGGCAATCACGCTGGAGCATGCGATCAAGCGCATCACCTCAGAGCCCGCCGACCTGTTCGGTATCGTTGGCCGCGGGCGGCTGGCGACGGGGATGGCGGCCGACGTCACGGTCTTTGACCTCGACACTATCGGTCCCGCCGGGCGCCAGAAGCTGGTCAGGGATTTGCCCGGCAGTGGCGAGCGCTTCGTGGTCCCGGCCAACGGAATCGAGTACACGGTCGTCAATGGCGAAGTGTTGTACGAGCATCGTCAACACACCGGCGCGCTCCCCGGCACGGTGCTGCGCTCGCAGAGTATGAACTAGAGCGGCGACAAGCCAGACAGCCGCGGCAAAACCGGACCTACCTATGGACGAGAAAGGAAACCTCAATGGCACAGCGGTTAACCTCTGCCGAAGTCAAGGGACTATTCGAGAAGCTCAGCAACTGGGGAAAGTGGGGCAAGGATGACCAGCGCGGCGCGCTCAACTACATCACCAATCAGAAACGTGCGGCTGCTGCGCGTCTGGTACAGACCGGCGAGACCATTTCGCTGTCCTTGCCGCTGGCCACCGTGGTCGCCAACGATAATCCCTCACCGGTGACGCATCTGATGATCCAGGCCGGCTCGGACACTCCCCGCCAGGCGATGGCCGGGGTTGCGGATTACTTTGCGATCTCGCCGCACGGCTTCGCCACTACGCATCTCGACGCGCTGTGCCATGTCTTGTGGCAGGGCAAGATGTACAACGGCTTTGATGCCGGCGAGATTGGTTCGCAAGGCGCGCGGAAATGCTCAATCGAAGTTGCCAAGCAAGGAGTGGTCAGCCGCGGAGTCCTGCTGGATATCGCCAAGATAAAAGGCGTCGAATGGTTTGAGCCCGGTCATCACATCTACCCCGAAGATCTCGACGCGGCGGAAAAGGATCACGGCGTTAAAGTGGAAGAGGGCGACGTGCTGCTGATACGCACCGGCCGCCCGAAGCGGCGCGCGGCCAAGCGTGGTTGGGAACCGCCCAAGGCCTTCCTGATCGAGATGGCCGGGCTCGACTCCTCCTGTCTGCCCTGGATTCACGAGCGCAAGATCGCAATTCTCGGCTCCGACGGCACGAGCGACGTAATTCCCAGCGGTTTCGAAGACCTCGCGCTGCCGATCCACATCTGCACCCTGGTGGCGATGGGGATTCATCTGATCGACAACGCTGATCTGGAAGCGTTGGCGCACCATTGCGCGCACGCCAACCGGTACGAATTCCAGTTCATGATGGCGCCGCTGGTGCTGCGCAAAGGCACCGCCTCGCCGGTCAACCCTATTGCGGTGTTCTAATTAATAAAAATAGAATCGCGCTAGTTTCCGTTTACTTCCGATTCCGCCGCCTTATAGAGGGCCAAGTGGGCTTCAGCCTGGGCAAGCTGAGTGTTGGCGGCATTGAGTTGTTTGAGCGATGGACTAGTCCACAGCGTGGTCGCCGTAGAGCCGACCGACTGCAAAATGCCAGTGGCGACTTCGGAGCGGACCAAAGCCGCCGGTGCGCAGCCGGGGAGGTGAACGGCTAAAATCAAGTATACGAATTCACGTCGCATATCATCAATCTCGGCGCGTTCGAAGCGGCAGTTCATGATTCATTTGGATTATGTGAAAAAACCACTGCCTGAGGAAATTGTTATTAGCGCTCAATTGAAACTATTAGATGCCTTGATTCACAATAACGACATATGGATTCGCGTGGAAAGGATCCGCCAGGACCGTACGCGCGCATGGTGGAAAAAATAGATCCGGCGATGATTCGGCCTCCGACGAGTCGCGGGTAACGCCGCGGGTTAACCGCGAAGGAAAGACCGTTGCGAGTTCCGCTTGCACATGCCAGCGCCCTAACCTGACGGTCCACTTCGACAGGCTCTTCGGCATCGGTGTTGGTGCCGAGACCGAGCTCTGTTTATGAAGCTTCCGGAGACTGGATCGACGGCCTCATGCTGATGCAAGGCGGCGGGTTTCACCCGGCGCGCGAGGCTTCATGCCTTGCCATCGTTCTCCAAAAGGGATGGGTGCTCATCTGCCCGAGTTTGACCGGATCAAACAGCTCCGCGGGCATTTGGACGTCATAGTTGACATTGCCAAAGTCGAACTCAGTTCTATCGTTCGAGGCCTGGTCGACCATCTCGATCCGGCCTACGGTTTGAACTCCCTGGATATCTTTGACGTCGAAATATCGTTCGATTCTCCATGGGTGCCTGTCGTAGCTGAAAAAATCCCTCTCCACTGGAAGGAAATTTCGTTGGTCGATCCAGACGATAAAACTCCGCGAATCGTAGCGTTCAGGGTTGGGAAATCCCTGGATCTCGTAGGCCTCGACGCCGTCGCGCTTGACCGCACCCAGATATTTGTAGCGCTGCCGCAAGTTCACAAAGCCCAGATCCGCATAGCTGAAATCCGTGCCAAAGAACGGCGCGGACAGCGCGACCGGCGTCAGTCTCTGCACCCTGTGAGTGGCGGGGAGGTAAAGCCACATGGCGTGTTCGCTCGACAACAGTGCCATTCGTTGGGCCTCCGGCGGAGTGAAGAAGACGGTCAGCATGTAATGGGAACCGTTAATGGAGTCGCGCGCCTGAACTCCGCTCCAGCGCGCCAGTTCTTTCGAACCCTGGGAGACGTGGACGGTAATTGCCGCGGTGCTGGAACGATCCGGTTCAAGCGCCGCTTTGCTCTTTTTGACTATGGCGAGCGCGTCCATCGCATACGCGGGACAGAGCACACCTAGCACCAAAATCAACTCCAGCGTAAAGGTCACAATGGTAGCGCGCATCTTCATTATTGCCTCCTCACTGATTAGCCCTTGGGATTGACCACCGTAAACATCGTAGCGTTGCCGCGCTCGACCAGGAGCAGGGCCAGCTTATGTTCCTTTTGGGCCCGGTCCGCCAGCGCTTTTAGCTGATCGGGCGAGGTGACCTTGGTATGATCGATTTCGAGCACGACGTCACCACGCTGCAGTCCGGCGTCGTCGGCCGGGGAATCGGGCCGCACGCGGCTGATGATAACCCCTTTGGTGCCGGTAACTCCCAGTTGCTGCGCGATATCCGGGGTCAGCTTCTGAACGCTGAGGCCCCAATTCCAGCCAGGCCGTTGAGTTTGGGCCGCGCTAGCGATTGCTCGCCGCCCATTGCGGATCGCCGCCCAATTGCGCGATCTTCGCGTTAAGCGTTATCCGTTTGCCATTGCGTATCACTTCGATCGGCACGCTCTGGCCGATCGGTGCCTCCGCGACTATTTCGGGCAGCTCATGCTCGTCGTGCACAACCTCGCCACCAAACTTCACGATAATGTCGCCGCGCTCGATGCCGGCCTTCGCTGCCGGCGTGTTTTGGTCGACGCCGGCCACCAGAGCCCCTTGTTCGTTCGAAGCTCCGAATGACTGTGCCAGTTCCGGCGTTACCTCCTGCACTTCGACGCCAAGCCATCCGCGGATAACGTGCCCATGTTCGCGCAGTTGATCCATCACCGACTTCGCCAAATCGATCGGGATGGCGAAGCCGATCCCTTCGTTGCTGCCGGTGCTGCTGTAAATCGCGGAGTTTATGCCGATAACCCTGCCATGGGTGTCGAATAGCGGACCACCCGAGTTGCCTGGATTGATCGACGCGTCGGTCTGAATGAAGTCGTCGTGATTGCCGCCCAGCGCCCGTCCCTTCGCGCTTACAATTCCCGCGGTTACGGTGAGATTGAATCCGAACGGGTTGCCGATCGCTATCACCCAATCGCCGACCTCGAGATTGTTCGAATCACCCAATACCGCGTACGGTAGCGGCTTCTTCGCGTTGATCTTGATCAATGCGACATCGGTTTTCGGATCGGTACCGATTACCCTTGCAGCGAACTCGCGCTTGTCCATCAATGTGACCTGTATTCGGTCCGCGTGCTCGACAACATGGTAGTTGGTAAGTATGTAGCCATCCGGAGAGATGGTAAGTATGTAGCCATCCGGAGAGACTATTACTCCTGATCCCAGGCCCTGCTCCTTGAACTGACGTGGTGTCTGCCCGAAAAAGAAGCTGAACGGCCCGGAGGGATTGCCACCAAAGGGATTTCCCGGCCCAAACCCAAAGGAATTGCCACTCTGATCATCTCCGTTAGCGCCGGGTCCCTGCATCGGGCCACCCATTGGGAATCCGGCATTCCTTATCGTTTGCACGACCGACACGTTGACCACGACGGGCATCACGCGCTTGACCAGCGGCGCCCATGAGGCCAGCGGCACCGCGATGCCCTCGTCAGGTTCGGGTGTGTTCGGCGGCGCCATTTGATGAGCTTCGCTGGCGCCTTGATTATTGGGTACCGGTTTCGTGAAGTCCCAATGGAATGGAAAGGCTGCGGCGACTGCAAAAGTGATGGCGATTACCAATGTCATCACCGCCACACCGCCACAACGGCGGCGGTTTTTCTGACCATGCTGCACTCCGAGGGAGAATCAAAGAATGTCGAGTCGATTCCTTTACTAGTTGGACGGCATTCGCGATATCCAAATTCAACTACGTTCCTGCCTTCGATGTGGAGCGTCGGCAGCGTCGATGCGGCCAATAGCCAGGCCTGACAGTGCGCCTGTGCGCCTTTACCTCACCATCCGATGCCAAAAATACCCGCAGATTGTAGGCCCAAGAGGCATAGTCAAGCACCGCCCGCAATTCAGTAAGAAATCCTGGATAAATATATTAACCATTGTATTTGTCCTATTTTGAACCTAGCCTTTTTGGTTGCTGTTCTGATGCTGCGTGCCGGATTGTTCGTGTCTTACGCTGCTGGAGTCAGAATTATTCATCCCAAGCGGCGCAGAGCTGCCCGAATCCGGCAGTTGAGGCGATTGCCAGTACCAACCGCCAGAGCCATTGCTGACGGCTCAACATCCAACGAGCCCCACCATTGCGGCGACCGCGATCACTTACACATAGCTGCTGACGAACCTGCTCATAGTACTACTTTGCAAACCCTTTGAGCGCGATTTGCTTCAGAGGTGAGCATGAAACGTGCCCGCCACGCCGCACCGATATTCGTTGAAGATATTTCAGCAGCAATCGCGGCTTGTTCTCAGTTTCGGGAAGTTGCCGTGAAGCGGCAATCGCGGCTTGTTCTCAGTTTCGGGAAGTTGTCCGTGAAAATGCCTGGCGTGGGCTGAAGCCTTCTCAAGGGCTCTATCCCTTTGTGTATATAATGAGAGAGGAGGGTGAGGGGTTTCTGACTTTCGCCCGTCGAATTATTTAGGGTCAAGTTCCGGGAACGTTCAGATATCGTTTTTGATATCCATCTCTTCGATCTCGCGATATAGTGAAGGAAGTCCGAGCCGAAGCAGCGCCGCGGCTTTGCGCTTGTCGCCGCTGACGCGGCGCAGGACATTCTCAATGTGTACCTTCTCGTAAGGTCCCTAATCACTTCCCTGAGATTGTCCGCCACAGTGGGAAAGCTCCCGGCATCCTGCTGGATAGCCGGGGCAAATCGGCCGGGGTTATCCACTCGCCATTGCCGAGGATCATCGCGTGTTCGATGACGTTGTCGAGCTCGCGGCTCCGACGGCACCAGCGAGGCAATTCCCAGCGGTTTCGAAGACCTCGCGCCGCCGATCCACATTTGCACCTTGGTGGCGATGGGGATTCATCTGATCGACAACGCGGACCTGGAAGCGTCGACGCACCATTGCGCGCACGCCAACCGGTACGAATTCCAGTTCATGATGGCGCCGCCGATGCTCCGCAAAGGCACCGCATCGCCGGTCAACCCTATCGCGGTATTCTAGAGTCTCGCGCCTTTAGAAATAACCGGCGTCCCGGCACAAAAGTGTGCCGAAATCAGGTGGTGCGGAAGTTGAGCTCCAGCGTGATGCCGTTGGGATCGTTGACGAAGATCTGCCGCAGACTCATCTGCGGTACGTCATTGAAACGCATCTCCAAGCCATGCCGGCCTAACCTGTCGCGGACCGCATCGTAATCCTGACATGCGAAGGCCACATGCTCGATTGAAGCGCTGCCTTCGAGGTCATCGAGCTCGATCGAGGAGCGGAGATTGCCGAGCCGTTGGTGGATGCTATCAAAGGTCGGCTGTGGGTTCGCGGGATCAACCCCCTGGATATGGAGCACCGCGTTGTCATTGTCGTCGCAGATAAAGGCGTTTTTATTGGACGCCATGCCGCCAGGCAATGGGGCATTCTTCATGCCGAGCACCTCGGTATAGAAGCGGATGGTTTCCCCGATATTCTTCGTCACAATATTGACGTGATCAAGCTTGCTTATCATTGCCGCCTCCCTTGGAGCTGTTCGCTGCGTTTACTCCTAACATCAATCATGTTCATTGATCACGCGCTAGAGGCCCGTGCAAGACAATGTGATGGATTACCCGGTTCGGGGGGAGATTCTCTCTCCAAGAAGCGGACGTTGGGACTGAATCGCGCGTACCTCAACCTTTCAAAAACTCCGCGATGCGTTGATGCACGCGCATCGGGTCCTCGGCCCAGAAATTGTGACCGGCATTGGGAATCATCTGCAGCTCGGCGTGCGGGATACGGCGCTTGAGGATCTCGGCGTTGGCCGGCAGAATCAGAGTGTCCTGCTCCCCATGCATGATCAGCACCGGGCACTTGATCTGGGGCAGGCGATCGTAGGTATCGAATTCACGGATCCCCTCCAGCGTGCTCTCGGCCACTTCGGGCGGAGTGGGCGGGATGGCCGCCATCCCGAACAGCATCATCTGCTTTACTTCCGGATGGGCGGCGACGAAATCAGGCGTGTGCAGGATCGGCAGCAAGGTGTCGATTGCCAAGTCAGCGTCGGTGACGAGCATCTTGAACGCGCCCAGCAGACTCATCACGGTCTCTTCAGCCGGCGGCACCGCTTCGGGACCTCCGGCAGCCGTGCACCCCAGCACCATGCGCGATACCCGTTCGGGATGGCGCAAAGCCAGTTCCTGCGCGATCATTCCACCCATCGAGATGCTGTAGACCTTGGCCGATTCGATCCCCAGCGCGACGAGCAGATTGTTGGCGTCCTCAGCCATCTCGGGGATCGTGTAAGGTCCCTCGGGCTTGTCCGACATGCCGGTCCCGCGGTTGTCGAAGTAGATGCATTTGAATCCTGAAAGCATCGGCAGCACCGGCATCCACGCAATTCCGGGCATCCCAAACCCCATGATCAGGAGCAATGGCTCTCCCGTGCCGAAGGTGTCGTAGTTCAGATTGATTGATCCTGCTTTGACGATCGGCATTTCAACACTTCCGTGGCGAATTTTCTGGGCGATTCAGAAAACGAAAAAGGGCACGGCTTCGATTCAACCGTGCCCTTTTTCCGAAACACATCGGATTTAAACCTTCAGGATACTCTCCGGATGCTGTTCGTTGGGATCGACGCCTGGTTCCATCCGGTAGACGATCGACTTGTCGACTTCGAGTTGTCCGTCCTCGGCTACGTAAATTTTGAATCGGTCCATCGGACGCGGCGCTGGGCCCTCGAAGTTAAGTCCGCTGATGTAATAACCCGATCCGTGACACGGACATTTGAACTTCTGCTCGGTGGCGAGCCATCGCGGGGTGCAGCCCAGATGCGTACATTTGGCGAAAATCGCATAAAAACCGGCCTTGGTACGGATGATCCAGGTGCGAAAGTCCTGCTTGTACTTCTCGCTCACCTCACCAACCACGTAATCGCCGGGGAGCCCGGCCTTGAACTTGGAAGGTGGAAGGAACAGGACGCGGGGGAAGGCCGAGCGCACCGCCGCCAGCAGGCCCACCAGTGAAAAGGCGGTAAAGCCGCCCCATCCCAGACGTCCGAGGAAGTCGCGTCGGCTCCACAGCGAGCCCAATTCGGCCTTTTCCCGTTCGCGCTTGGAGCGTTCCTTAGCTTGCTCCTCGTTGCGCCATCGCTTGAGCTCGGTTTCGTCGACCGGAGCTTTTCCCTTTGATGCTGCCGCTGCCATTTACCGCTGCAACCTCCGATAGCTTGGAAGAATAAGGCCACGCGTTATTCGCGGCCGTTGATTCGTGTCTTTGCGTACCTATGGCCGTTGGCGGCCTATTATCCAGTCTCGCGGATTATCAATGCGCGATGCAACCGCCAAGTGCGATTAGCAAAGCAAAAGCCACGATCCCCTACCGTTCAATTATTCTTATATAATCCCCTCTCGCGACATTCAACTCGCTGGGATATGACGTAGAAGGCGCGGACAAAGTCCATGATTAATGACCGCGCCTTTGCTCTTCGAGGATTATCCAAATGGAGTTCGGCTTAAATTCCGACCAGCAGATGTTGCAGTCCACCCTGTCCGAATTCGCTCGCCGCGAACTGGCTCCGGCCTATGCCTCACGCGACGCCGACGTGGATTTGCCGCGGACCCTGATCCTCCAGCTCGGACAGATGGGCTTGCTGGCTCCCACCGTGCCGCCGCAGTTCGGCGGCCAACAACTCGATCACGTGTCGTTGGGAATCGCCCACGAGGAGATCGCCAAGGGCGATTTCAACGCGGCTTACGTGATGATGCTGGCGGCGCTGGTCGCAGTGATTGTGGCTGAGCAGGGCGATGATCGCCAGCGCGCCGCATTTCTGCCCGATATCTGTAGCGGCGCGGCTCTGCCCGCGCTTGCGGTTACCGAGCCCGGACGCGGCTCCGATGCGGCGCATGTCACGCTCGGCGCTCGGCGCGAGGGCGATCAGTATGTACTCAACGGCGAAAAGACCTCAATTTCGTTTGCGACTTATGCGGATACCGCCGTGGTGATGGCCCGTACCGGCAGTGCGGAGGCGGGTGCCCGCGGAGTCAGCGCGTTTTACGTCGATCTGCATTCCGCGGGCGTCAGCCGGGCCAGATTTGCCGACCTTGGGACGCGGGCGGTGGGCCGCGGGCAACTTTTCTTTGACGATGTAAGGGTCCCGGCCGCAAATCGGATCGGTCCCGAAGGCGCGGGCTTTATCGAGGTGATGCAGGGGTTCGATTTCAGCCGGGCCTTGATCGCCTTGATGTGTATCGGCGCGGCCGAACAAAGCGTTACGGAGACCTGCCAATATGTCGCGGACCGTCAGGCCTTTGGCGGCAGCCTGGCGCGTTTCGAGGGCGTTTCATTTCCACTGGCTGAGGCCGCGGTAAAGCTCCGGGCGACGCGGCTGCTATGTTACGAATCGCTATGGCTTAAGGACCGCGGCTTGCCTCATACCACCGAAGCCGCGGGCTGCAAATGGCTGGGGCCTGAACTGGCCGTCGAAGTACTGCACCAATGCCTGTTGCTGCATGGCCACCTTGGATTTAGCCGCGATCTGCCGCATCAACAGCGCCTTCGCGATGTGATCGGACTTGAGATTGGCGACGGCACCGCTCAGATTATGAAACTGGTGGTCGCACGCGGACTCCTCGGCCGGCCAGCACGCCCCTATTAGGAAGCCGGAAGCTACCACTCGTAGCCGAGCAGTGCCGAGACATCAGTTCCGACAGGAGCTGGAGGTTACGAAAGTTAAAGCGGCGCAATCCTAGTGCATGGTCGGCTGACCCGGTGATGCGGCCGCGGGATACGGGGGAGCGCCGGGGGTGACCTGGTTAGAGCGAGTCGTGGTGGTAGTACTAGTCGTGGTGCTGCTCACCTGCGGCGCCGGCGGCGGTGCGAGGTTCTCTTCGCGAAAGGCCTGCAGGCTGGTGCTGGGCCCGGCAGCTTGAGGCGCAGGCACGGCAACCTGCGGCACTGGCCCGCTATCGTAGTCTTCGTCCCATTGGTCTTCCTCCTGCCCGCCATTGAGGACCGGGGCCAGGAAGGTTTGGGTTGCGACGTAGTGCCACGGACGCGCGATGCCCCATTCCAGGGCAAAACCGATTGGGCTCAGCAGGGAGCCAATGGCCCGAACCGGGTGTGAATCTTCCTGCTGATACTCGTTGGGATCGCGAAGTTGCCAACTGGGTTGGTCCTGAGCGTCCGATGACTGCGCGTAGCAGGACAGCGGAAAGGCGACCGCGATGGCCAGCAAAGTAACGAGCGCCAGAGTCCTCATGAGTCTAACTTTGGCCCGCCCATGGGCCACTGTCAACCTCCACCAACTGCTGCTTGGAACTCAAAAGGGTCAGCGATTTATTCGGCCCATGCGGTCGGAACCGGGCTTGGCCAAGGCTATACTGAGCTCGCGGCGCGACCATTGCGGATCCGCACCGCCGCGCGTAATCGAGCATTGGGAACCGGATGATAAAGCGAGCTTCCTTTCGGGTGTTGTTGTTTGTTGCGGTTGCTTTTGTCTTTGCGCCCGCGCGCAATGCCGTCGGCCGGACCTCGAAGCACACGGGCTCAAAGAGCAAAGCCGCATCCGGGCAGATCAGCGCGCCGGCCGCCGGGCAGATTGCATACGTTGGCCGGGACGCTAACATCTATGTCTGCGCGGCACCGTGCGATACGCCCACCTGCATCACTTGCGGCGTCAAGGCCGAAAACGCGCTCGCGGATGAATTCACGCCGGCCGCGACGATGGTCCAGGCTCCGGTGCCGGTGCGTCCGACTCAGTACAATTGGCCGTCATTTTCTCCCGACGGACGTCAAATTGCTTATTCCTCGGCCCGCGGCCACGGCGACTCCGGCACTTATGGCATCCATTCCTATGATCTCGCGCGGCGCGCTGCGATTACCATCTTCGAAAGCTCCGATCGGCCGATCTATTTCTCCTGGCTTCCCGATGGCCATCACCTGTTATTTCTGGCCAGCGACGACCAGAGCCTCAAGTTGATCCTGGCCGAGGCGCGTGAGAACCGGCCCGTAAGAATAATCCTTACCGGTCTGCCGCTGTTCTTCGACTGGAACCAGGCGCTGGACGAGTTGGCGTTTCATTATGTCCAGCCCACTGAAGAGCGGCTCGAGCAGGTTGGCCTCATCCAGGTCACGGACCACGATCAGCGAGTGACCAAAATCATCTCCAAGGGCTCAGCGCCGTTCAGAAGCCCGGCCTGGTCTCCGGACAAATCTCGCCTGGCTTATGTGTTGGACAACAAGAACGGCCAGGTCGTGCTGGTGGTGGCCAACGCCGACGCCAGTTCGCCCCGTGAAATGGTTGGCCTCGCGCCCGGAATCAACAGCTTCATATGGGCGCCCGATTCCAAACGGATAGCGTTTGCCACCCAGAAGAGCGAGGGCAAGATCGCTTATGATGGCGTCAACCTGCTCGACGTCGCCAGCGGTAATATCAGCGCGCTGGTCAATGAGCCGGTGATTGCCTATTTCTTTTCGCCCGACGGACAGAGGCTCGCGTATATCGGGACCTCGGATCAATCCAATACCTGGAATGTCATCGATCTGGCCGGTGGCAAGAGCCGTAAGCTGGCGAATTTCATGGCCACCGGTACCGAGTCGATTACGTACCAGGTTTTCGATCAGTACGCCCTTTCCCACCGCATCTGGTCGCCGGATTCCCGGGCGTTGGTCTTCGCCGGGGTGATGGTCAAGGCGGGAGTGGCGGTACCGCCCGAGGCGATGCCACCGGCGTCGATCTGGATGCTCCCGGTTGACGGCGGGCCGCCGCAAGACCTGGCCGACGGTGAGGTGGCCTTCTGGTCGCCGGTCCGGTGAGGCGTGTGCGCACTTATATCGAACAAGACACGGCGCGCGCCTTAACGCCTACCGGCGGGTTTCTGAGCGGCTTTGGCTTTTCGCTCAACCCGTACATTGGATGCGCATTTGGCGATAGCGGCGGCTGTCCATTCTGCTACGTGCGGGCGCTTCCAGTGGCGCGCGCCGGTGCGGGGTCGTCGTGGGGGAGTTGGGTAATTGCCAAACGCAACCTGGCTGAGCGCCTGGAACGGGAATTGACCGAGCTTGCGCGGCGGGAACGGCTCGCCCAGACCACGATTTTCATGTCCAGCGCCACCGATCCTTACCAGGGCGTTGAGCGGCGGATGAGACTCAGCCGGGCCGCGCTCGAATTGTTGGCCGACCATCAGCCCAGGCGTCTGCTGCTGCAGACGCGCAGCCCGATGGTCGAGCGCGACATCGATGTGCTGCGCCGCCTGAGTGGTCACGTGATCGTGTCGCTTACCCTGGAGACCGACGATGACGCGGTCCGCCGCCGGCTCACGCCGACCTCGCCGTCGGTGGCGCGCCGGCTGCTCACGGCAGGGCGTCTGCGCCAGGCCGGTATCTTCGTGCAGTTGGCAATCGCGCCGATGATGCCGAATGATGCCAAGCGCTTCGCCGAGCTTGCGGCCACGTCCGCTGACCGCGTGATTATCGATACCTATTTGGATGGCGACGGCAGCGGGGGCAGACGCTCGCGCGCCTTGGGAATTCCCCAACTATACCAGCGGTTGGGTTACGGCGGGTGGTTTGAAAAGGGCGCCGAGAACGCGCTTATCGAAGCGATGAAGGCGCGCTTGGGAGCGGAGAGGGTGCTGCTCAGTCGCGACGGCTTCAATGCAGTCTAGAGCCTGCTTTGTGATGCATCACTTTCTCCCACGAACCATTTTGGGGCGCCTCCAACAGCACATGAGACTTGATTTGTGTACACAAATCGCCCACATTATGCCATGTTCGAATGGAATGAGCCAAAGCGCCTGAGAAACTTGCGTGAGCGCAATCTCGATTTCGGGGATGCTTATCAGTTCTTCGACGGAAGGCCGGTAATTCACGTGAGAGCATGGCGCAATGAAGAGGAACGCTTGTTTCAACCGCCGAGATCAACGGCAAACTTTTCACCGTTGTGTGGACGTGGCGTGTGGAAAACCAGCGAATTATTTCATTCAGGAGAGCACGACATGGTGAGGAAAGAGCGTATCGTGAGACATACGGCTGAAGAACTCGCGGGGATGACCAAGCGGGGCGAGACTCGTTCCAACTGGAAGAAGGCCGCCGCGATGAGCGACGAGCAGCTTGAGGCCAGCATTGCTGCCGACCCTGACGAGGCGGGCATGGTGATGGATTGGGATAGCGTGACGGTCGAGCTTCCCAAGTCCAAGGCCGATTTGCACATGCGCGTTGACCGTGACGTGCTCGATTTTTTTCGCAAAGCTGGCAAAGGCTATCAGACTCGCATCAACGCCGTGCTGCGCTCCTACGTCTCTCGCATGCGGCACGACTGACGCCACCAGCCGGTAAAACCGCATGCTCAGGCTCGCCCAAAAAAAGATCTGGCCCGAGTCCCTCGAAAGGGGCTACCGACATAACGGCCAACCCTCCGAACAGCGCCTTTTCTGGTTCAACTTGCGGTCGAGGGTTCTGATACACTTCAAGCACCGCTTCTGAGCGGACGGTTCGGCGTTGGAAGCGGCCGGGAACAGTGGAGAACCGTTGATTCCGATTAGAGGCACCATGGAAGCAAGCGCACCATACTTCAATCCCTTCGACCCCGATTTTCGCGCCAATCCCTATCCTCATTACCAGCGGCTATTGGAGGCGCCTCCGCTGAGATATTCCGGCGGGATCTCCGCGGTAGTGATTTCGCGCTACAAGGCGGTGCTCGAGGTGCTGCTCGATCCGGAGACGTTCTCCAACCATCGGCCGGTACGGACTCCGTTTCGGCAGTTGGAACTGACCGGCGATGCGCTGACAATGCTCGGTGCCGATCCGCCGGTACATACCCGGCTAAGAAAGCTAGTGTCGCGTGATTTCACACCCCGGCGCATCGCCGCAATGGCGCCGCGGATCACCGAGATTACCAACGTGCTGCTTGACCAGGTTGCGGTCAAGGGCGAGTTTGAAGTCATCGCGGACCTGGCCAATCAATTGCCGGTGTTGGTAATAGCCGAGATGTTGGGAATTCCCACCGAACGCCATCGCGAATTCAAGGCCTGGTCCGATGCGATTATCGCCAGTTCCGCGATTCCGCCCTTTTTGCCCCGGCCGCCGGAAGCAATCGAAGCCACCAAGCTGATGAAGACGTTCCTGGCCAATGAAATCGAACGCCGCCGCCATCTGCCCGGCCCGACCTGATCAGCGCGCTGATCGCCAGTCAGGAAGCCGAGGTGCTAACTTCCGGTGAGCTGCTCGCCTTCCTGATTCTGTTGCTGTTGGCCGGCAACGAAACCACCACCAATCTGATCGGCAACGGTCTGCTCGCCCTCGGACGCTATCCCGAGCAGTGGGGGCGCTTGCGCGAGGATCCCATGCTCATCGACCCTGCAATCGAGGAGATGCTGCGGTTTGACAGCCCGGTTCAGGGCACCATTCGCATGGTCAAGGAGCGGACTGAAGTGGGCGGAGTCGAAATCGAGCCGGAAACGCTGGTTATTGCGCTGCTCGCGGCGGCCAATCGCGACTCCTCCGTCTTTGAGCGGCCCGAAGTCTTCGACATTGCGCGCGACCCCAACGAGCATATCGCCTTCGGTTTCGGAATCCACTTCTGCATCGGCGCGCAGTTGGCGCGCTTGGAGGGCTCGATCGCAATCGGATCAGTGTTGGAACGGTTCCCGCATCTCGCGTTAGCGGATCCCGGTTTGGCGCTCAATTACAAAGGGTCGCTGTTCTTGCGCGGATTGGCGGCGCTGCCGATGAAAATCAGATGACCAGCAATCACCCAAAGCTGCGACCGCATCTCGGGTTCACAGGCTGGAAGACACGTGCCACGCAGTTTGCACGCGTGAAATCGAGGATCGACGGTCTCAACGGTAAGGATAAAGAAAGAAGCCGCGGTGCCCGCAGAGTTTGCCCCTGACGAGCACCGGGGTTGGAAGTGGATTTACTTCTTCTGCTCCATGGGAGCGCCGCAGCATTTTAGCGCGCCGGTGCCGCCCTTGGTCACGATAACCTGGGAACCGCATTTACCGCAGATATAAACTTTACCTAGCTGATTTGCCATGTCGAACGACCAAGTCCTCCTTCAAACTCTAATCATCAAAAGCGCGTTTTGCATCAACCCTCGCTAGCTAAACACCTTTGAAAAGCGGTTTGCGCTTTTCCAGGAATGACCGCACCCCTTCGGCGCGATCTTCGGTGGTTTGCAACAACGCGTACAGATCTTCTTCCAGCCTTATACCTTGCCCGAGCGTCATATCGAAGCCCTTGACCACGGCTTCTTTGACCAGTCGGGCGGCGATCGGGGCCCGGCTCGTAATCGACTCAATTAGCTCCGCAGCCACCGCCCCAAACTGGTCCGGCGTTTCCGCCAGATAAGTCACCAATCCCAACGCCATCGCCTGGCGGCCATCGATGATGGCGCCGGTCAGAATCATGCGTAGCGCTTCGCCGCCGCCAATCAGGCGCGGCAGCCGCTGGGTGCCGCCAAAATGCGGCAGGATACCCCGGGAAAGCTGGCACAGCCCAAGGTGCGCCTGCGCCGACGCCGCCCGAATATCCAGTGCCATCGCCAGCTCCAACCCTTCATCCAGTGCGTCGCCGTTAATCAGCGCCACGGTCGGCTTGGCCAGCGCTGCCAGAGTTTCGACCACCTGGGGATCGACGTCGTCATCGAATCCGCAGCAGAAGGCGCCGCCGATGCCCGTCACGGCGAGCAGCTTGATCGACGCGTCGTCTTCGACCTCCTGCGCCAGTTCCATCAGCGCCATAGCCATCGCGGCGCTGATGCGGTTGCCGTCAGGTCCGGAAAGGGTAGCGGTTACACAACCTAAGTCGCGCCTGACTTTCACCATTGACGGCGATGATTTCGCCTTTGACGCCGGCACCTTGGGGACGCGGGACGCGCCGCGAACCCCGCGCTTTGGGTCGCGCTTCATGGTACGCGAAGGAGTCTCCTACCGCCTGCGATGGGGCCGGGTTGATCGGGCCATCGTCGTAGCCGTAAGCAGACTCACGCCGCGGCTCCCTTGCGCAGGTCTTTGCGCAGGATCTTGCCCAATGCGTTCTTGGGCAACTCGGGCAGGAACTCGTAGGATTCGGGGCGCTTGAAGCTGGCTAATCTTGAAGTGCAAAAGGTCTTCAGCTCATCGGCGCTCGCTCGTTCGCCCGGACGGACCACGACAAAGGCCTTCAGCACCTGACCCCATTCTTCGGACGGCTCGCCGACGACCGCGGCTTCTTCGATCGACGGATGGCTCATCAGCACCGACTCGACCTCGGCCGGGGCGATATTCTCGCCGCCGCGGATAATCATGTCGTCCTTGCGGCCGGCGAAGAATATGTAGCCGTCGTCGTCGACCCATCCCAGATCGCCCGTCGCACGCCATCCGTCACTCAGCGCGTTTTCATCGGCACGCCCAGCATAGCCCTTCATGATGCGCGCGGTACGGATGCAGATCTCGCCGACCTGACCGGGTTGAAGTTGATTACCGTAATCGTCGCGGACCCCAACCTCGACGTCGGGCAGCGGTTTGCCGATTGAGTTGAGCCGCTTGAGCTTGAGCTCGACTTGCTCGGGGCTGCCTTCGAGCCGATGGTCATCGGGACCCAGCACCGTAAGCGATGAGGTGGTTTCGGTCTGCCCGTAGGCGTTGACGAAGCCGACTGTTTTAGGGAAAGCGGCGATCGCTTTGCGGATCACCGGCAACGGCATCGCGGCGCCACCGTAAGCCAGGTTTTGCAGGCTGGAGAAGTCGGTTTTGGCGAAGGTCGGCTCGTCGAGCAGTTGCTTCATCATCGTGGGCACCACGAAGGCGTGGGTCACCCGCTCCTGTTCCACCAGTTGCAGCCAGGTCTTGGCCTCGAACTGCGGCATCACGATCATTTTGCGGCCGGTCCAAATCGAGGTCATCATCGCGGTCGTTCCGGCGATATGGTAGAACGGGACGCATACCAGCGCCGTCCCGCGATCAGTGCCGTCGGCCATCTCCACGTTGACGGTCACGTAGGCGGTAAAATCGTGAAAGCTGAGCATCACGCCCTTGGGCAGTGAGGTAGTACCGCTGGTGTACATCAGGACGGAGGTTTCCTGGTCGTCGACCTCAGCCTCGGATTCATCGGGCGCGGCAGTCTCGGCCAGGTCGCCCAGCCGATGCATATTGGTAGCGTCGCTACCGAGCGACAAGATATTCCTTAATTGTGGTCAGCTCCGAGCGCAGGTGCGTGACCTGGTCCAGATAGCGGTCGCCCACCAAAAGCACCTTCGCCTTGGCGGTGTTGAGCATATATTGGAGCTCGAGCGCCTTGGCGCGGTAATTAATCGGGAGGAAAGTGAGCCCGGCCTTGGCCGCCGCATAATAGGCCGCGACATAAAGGTCGGAGTTGGTGTCCAATGCCGCGACCACATCGCCCTGCCGCAGACCGATCTGTTTGAATACTGTGCTGACGCGGCTGACCAGATCGGTCAGCGCGGCGTAGTTGTGACGCCGCTCGTTGAAGACCAGAATTTCCTGGTCCGGCAGCACCGCGGCCGGGATGGTGAGGAAACTTATCGTATTCACGGGCTAAAGCTCCAATTTCAAATTCACTTTCCGCCGCCGCTTTGGGGGGCGGGAAAGAAACGCCCTTTCCTTATGCGTGATGCGCCGCGGCTGGATCCAGCGGCTTTGACTCTTTCCGCCAGGCCCCGCTCCAGTTCGAGCGCCCGCTCCATGGGCAGTTCGAGCCCCTCCCAAATCGCGGCCTTGACTATCGCCGCCACTGGCCTCGGGACCTGACCCAGTTCCTGCGCCAGCACCAGCGCCCGACGCTCGAGCATGGCCGCGGGGACAACTTCGGCGACCAAACCTACACATAACGCCAGACCAGGGTCAATCCATCGACCGGTGATGCACAGGTCAAGGGCCCACCCCAAGCCTAGCCGCCGCGACGCGGTTTGGGTGCCGGCGACACCGGGAATCATTCCACTACCGGTCTCGGGCAGGCAGATGCGAGTATCATCGGCCGCGATCGCCAGGTCGCAAAGCAGCAGCATCTCCAGGCCGCCGCCGACCGTAAATCCGTGGACCGCCGCGATGGTCGGGATCGGCAACGAGCGCAATAGACCCCATACGTCGCGCCGGAAACGCACCCATCGCGCTACGACCGGCGACGGTGCCTGGCCGAATTCACGCAAATCACCGCCGGTGGAAAACGCCGGGCCTGCCCCGGTCAGCACCATCGCACGGACTTCGGGATCGTGATGCACCGCCCACAGCGCTTCATAAAGCCCATCGCGCATCGCGACGTTGTAGGCATTGAATTGCCGGGGACGGTTGAGCGTTATCCAGGCGATGGCACCGCGCTTGTCATACAGCACCGCCGGGGGTTCGGGGTTGTGACGATCGATACGGCCGGTGGTGTTCGCTGTGGATGCCAAAGGGATCCCCGTCAGATGGTTTCCGGGATTCCGGTGAAGGTCGCGGGGCGGCCGCGTTCATACACCACATGGCCACCTATGATAGTCAGGTCAATCGCGGCAGACGGCAGGTCTGAGGGCGCGATTTCCAGGAGGTTGCGCGGCATTACGATAAGGTCGGCCGCTTTGCCGATTTCGATCGCGCCGGCATTCCTGCCGGCCAGTTCCGCTCCGGCCATGGAGAAGAGACGATAGGCCTGTGCAAGCTCCACCCGTTCTTCCGGCGCCAGTTCACGGTGTGCTTGATCAAGGCGGCTGGCCGCCGCGGCAATTGCCACCAATGGCTTGGCCGGAGTTACCGGCGCATCGGTACCGGCGGCCACCCGGATACCCGCGCGCAGCAGACTCCGGCATCGATAGGTATAAGGTATCAGCCCGGGTTCTGACAGATACTTCTCGCCGCGATAGAAAATGAACCCAGGATTGGTTACCACCCAGGCATTCAGATCGGCAAGGCGGGCGATTTGGTCGGGAGCTATGACGCCGCCATGTTCGATCCGGCAGGCGACGCTGGTTAACGCGTTCCGGCCCAGCCGTACCCTGGCCGATTCCAAGGCTGAAAGCGCGGTTTCAACCTCCTCGATTTCGGTCGCGTGAAACGCGCATCCCAGCCCCGACTGCAACGCCTTTGCTACCTTGGCGAAAAATTCCATATCACCGGGTTCGCGCTGCCCCCGGAACTTGATCGCGAGAACCGGCACGCCCGTCTCTCGCCCGATCTCGCAAGCGTCCTCGCAAGCTTCGAGATAATCCTCGCCCAGCATCACTGTGATGTGCTGAGCGATTGCGCCCCAGGAGCGAAGCTCCCCGAATAGCTTGATATGCCCCGGCCCATTGCGCACCGTAGCGTCGGTGAACGAGGTGACGCCGGCGGCTGCCAGTTCGCGGCTGTAGCTTTTCGCTCGCGCTTCGAGGTCGGCGTTGGTAGTGGGCGGCAAGCGCTTGCCCAGCCATTCCTCCATCCCGGCTACCAGCCCGCTCAGTCGATTGGCCGGATCGCGGTAAAGCCGGCCGCCGGGCGGCGGGGTGAAGTCGGATTTCTCCAACCCCAGAACGTTAATCGCGCGAGAGTTCAACCATGACGCATGGAGCGTTTGATGGCGCAGCCGCAGCGGCTGCTTCGGAACGGCCTCGTCGAGTTCCTGGCGGGTCGGGCCGCGATGTTCCTTGAGCAGCGACTCGTCGCATCCGAAAGCTTTCAGCCAATTGCCGGGCGCGGTGCGGGCCGCCGCCTGGCGCAATTCCAACAGGAGCTCCCGGATGTCACGCGCGCGCGAAAGCTGCACCCCGGCCGCGGCAGAAGCCGCCTCCAGGAAATGCAAATGTGAATCGATGAACCCGGGCGCGACAGTTCGACCCTCGAGGCGAATAAGATGGGTTTCCGGTCCGACCAGAGGTTTGAGATCCGCATAGCGTCCGCAGGCCAAAATGCGGCCCTTGCCGACCGCAATCGAATCGGCGTGCGGATGGTCCAGAATCAGACCTTCGTGGAGCACCAGGTCGGACTTTGTTTCACTCACGGCATTCCATGCCAGCGGTCAATGACGCTCACTTTCGGTTCGGGTTAAGCATACCGCTGGTCACGCTCGGCAGCCGCGGGGCCGCCCCGCAATCCGGCATCATATCGCATAAGGAGCCGGCGCAAATGCAGCCAGCCGAAAAATGGCGGCGCCCGATTCCTTCAAGATCGTGCCACCGATATGGCTCGAAGCCTCGGACCGATTTCAGGCCGCGTAAAATCGCGTCCTGAAAGTCAGCCACAAGTGTGAAAGAACCGGGCGCCGCCGGCGTCAATCCTAGTCGGAAGAGGGAAGCGGCTTGGCTTCCTTGATCTTCATCGATGCGTCACAGCACTCGATCGCACCATCACCTGGCTTGTTGCACAAAACCTCGGTGCCGCATTTCTCGCACATGTAACGTTTTCCCAATGCATTGGCCATTGCTTGCAGTCTCCTTGTTCACGGCGGCGGGCTGCGCCCGGCACCATAAGATAATCACTCAAAGGGCAAATCGCTGATTACGGCGGGCGTTTCGCCTGCCGAATCCTTCAAAACCACCGCAGTGCCTGGCTTCCAGGCGCTTTGATGCAAAATTCCCAAGCCCACTAGTCCCAACCGAGGCGACGCCGCGACGCTGGTAAGGTGTCCCACCTCTTTACCCTCAAGCAACGCAGTGGCTCCCGGACGCGGAACCTGACCGTCCGCGATTCGAAGCCCGAATAACCGCTTCCTCACACCGCCGCGCGCAGTTGCGCGTTCAACAGTTTCCTGGCCGATGTAGCATCCCTTGCTAAACGATATCCCGCGTTCCAACCGGGCTTCGAGCACGAGGGTCTTTTCCGTGGTATCGAGACCGACGCGGGCAAATCCCTGTTCCACGCGCAGAATTTCCAGCGCGTCCAAGCCCACCTCGCGGCTGCCTGGTTCCGCCGCCAGCATCGTGCGCATCAACCCGTCCACCTGAATCGTCGGGACTACCATAGTAATAGTCGTCAGTCCAATCCGGGGCAGGTTGGCGGCCAGCCGGTCTTCATGTTTGACAAATCGCCACGGCGCCAAGCCCGCCACCGACGGTATCACCGACGCAACTGCCGCCATCGCCTTAGGTCCGGCCACATCGAGCACGCTGGAATCCTCCAGCGGTTCCATTTCGACGTCATCGGCGACCAGAAATTTCTCCAGGTACTCTCGGGTTTGGGGCCACGTTTCGCGATCGGTCTCCAGGTAAAGAGCGCTCTCGTCAGCCAATATATAAAGGTCAGCGACGATGTGCGCATGGTCGGTCAGGACCAGCGCGTAGGTTGCCATCCCGGGTTTGAGGGCTTTGATGTCGTTGCTGCACATGCCATGGAGAAACGACACCCGGTCGTCGCCCACCACGCGCACCATCATCCGATCATCGCGCCGGCAGACACCGGCGTGAGCCGTCAAGGCCTCCAAGTCCGCCGCGAGCTGGCTGGCGGTTTTTGCTTCGCCTGAATTCATAGGCATGCTGATGCTTTGTAGAAACCGACAAGAATTTAGCGTATCTGTTGAAATTACCAAGTGGAAATAATCGGCACAATATGGCCTTGCGCGCGGTGATGTGCGCATCCGGCGATATTAAGCCCATTCTAGGCTCGCCGCAGTTGGATTATAATGCGGTCGGGAGGCGGGATAATGGGTGCATTTCTTCTCGGCTTCTTATGTGGCGTCGGTGCGACGATTTTCATCTTCGTCTACGACGAGGGCGACATGTTCCTGAAGCTGGCCAATCGGGTCCGAACGGTGACCGGCCGTTATCGGCAACAGCGGGCCGGCTGAAATCGTCGCGCGCTTGATTGGGTTGATAAAAGAACGCCAGTTGCGCATGCGCGGCGGTCTGCGGACCTTGTGCGCGCTTGGGCTGACTTTGGCGATGCTCTGTGGTCCGGTGCATGCCGCAGTGGACGCCAAGTCCGCGTCCTCTCAGCTCAGTGACGAGGCCTTCGCTTTGCTGAATTCAGTCAGCAAAAACCATGACTCGCCGAGCCCCCTGCTGGGCCCGGTTGGAGTCTTCGCTGGCGACGCTCAGAAGCTCAGCGAGGCGATTGCCGCCAGCGACCGCACTGGCGCGGCAGCTACGTTGACCAGCCTGAAAGCCGATGCCGCCGCAGTTGAAAAGGCGGCAGGATCAGGTGGGCTGGACCAAACCAAATGGAGCGCCATCAAACGCGACCTGGCCGCGTTGGCTCCGATGGTGCCGGTTCTCCCGGCAAAAGCAACGCCGGCAAAAGCAACGGATGAGAAGCCATCGGCGCCATCTACAGGAGGTTCCGCTGCGATTGCTCCGGCTGAGCCCGCGCCCGCTGGAAATCCGTCGGACCTCGTGGTCAAGGTCGAGTCCGCCCAGATGGTCGGCAACGACGTGCTGCGCGTGCAGGGCTATCTCAGAGGCCGGGGCATCAGTTCCGCCGGAATTTATACGGGCAACGAGCTTCGAGCCCGGCTCAATGTCAAACCCGAAGCGGGTCCAAGGATGGTGCAGTTCAAGCTTAATATCAGCGATCCAGTCCCTGGCGCGGTAATTCGGATCCATGACAGCAACGGCCGCAGTGCGGAGGCGCCAATTTCAGGAGCAGCGGAAACGGCGAGCCCTGCGGGAGAGGCTGAACCGCCGATCGCGAAAAGCGGCGCCTCGGCATCATCTCCGAATCCAGCGGAGGAGACGGCCAGTACCGGAAATGATCTCAATTCCCCTTCGAGCCCCCCGGAGTCCGGCGCATCCGAAGATAACACCGAGGAGATACCCGCCGCGGTGCCGCCACCGTCGGGGCCCAAGCGCCGCATGGTCAGTCATCTGCGCTCCTATGGCCCCCACGACATCAGCATCCAAATCGCGACTCTTAGCATGGTCGATCCAGGCTTGCGCGAGTACCAAATCAGGGGACAGATCTCCGGCAGCAATCTTAAGCGGGCAGGAATCTACATCGATGGCAGATTGACGCAGGAAATTCCGCTCAATGCTGGCAGCGGCTTTCATACCAGTACCTTTGCGCAGAGTTTTGACGCGGTCGGCTCTGAGGCGACCATCAGGGTCTATCGCTCGCGGCACGATTACACCGAGTCCTCGATTGACCTCGCCACGGCGGGCGTCGGCACCGCGATGGCCGGTATTCCGATGGGTGCCGCCGGTCCAATGGCAATCAACCCCATGACCGCCAACCCCATGATCTCGAATTCGATGACCGCCAACACCTTCGGTGCCGAGAGCAACCCGGACCAGATCGCGGTGCAAATCACCTCGGTACAGCCCGCATCGTCGACACTGTACGTTGTCACCGGGATGATCTCAGGACGCAACATCGCGTCGGCGGGGCTATATCAAAATGGCGGCCTTATTCAGACGATTAATACTGGCAGCGGCATCAGCGGTGGCCTTAGCGGTCTGATTTCCGGAATCATACCAGGCACCAGCCGCCAGATTTCTTTCACCGGACGCTTCAATCCCATGCAAGGCTTGGCGACGGTTCGGGCCTACGATCGCAACGGTATGATGACGGAGCAGCCGGTTATCGTGGCGGGAACGCTATATGCTCCGAACCCTTACGGCTATGGCGCGGTCAATCCATATGTGCGCAATCCCTACACCGGTGCGTACACCGGCGTCGCCCCGGGGGTTAGTATGGCTCCCGGAATTGGTGTTGCACCGGGCGTCGGCGTGACTCCAGGGATCGGCGCGTCTCCCTTCCGCGGAGTACCCCCCGGTCCCGGCTCAGTTCCCTAATGCGAACATGACTCGCGCCCGGTGCGTTCCAAGACGACCTTGCCTGGGGCTCGAATACGCTCTACTATTTGGGGTTCAATCTCAGTCCAAAACGCTTTTTTACAGGAACGCTATGTTGTTGCAGGCCACTCAGTTACGTCCGGGGATGATCATCGAATACAATAAAGATCTCTGGCGGATAATGACCATCTCACACATCACACCGGGCAACTGGCGTGGCATGGTGCAGACCAAACTGCGCAACATCAAGTCCGGTTCGCAGACTGAAAACCGCTTCCGCTCTGAAGATCGCGTGGAGCGGGTGATCCTCAGCCAGGTCCAGATGGAATTCCTCTACCAGGATGGCGACGATTTCCATTTCATGAACACCGAGACTTACGAGCAGACCACCATACCCAAGGACCTAATCGAAGATGTGGTCCCGTTTCTCATGCCGAACCTGCATGTTGAAGTCGAGTTTCACGACACCACGCCGCTTAACGTCAAGTTGCCCAAGACCATCGATTTGAAGGTGGTGCGAACCGACCCCGGAATGAGAAGCGCGGCGGTCACCAACACGCTGAAGCCCGCAACGCTAGAGACCGGTCTGGTGATCCAGGTGCCGCATTTCGTGGTCGAGGGCGACACCATCACGATCAACACCGAAACCCACGAATACATGGCCCGCATCAAGTAGTCGCGGTCGTGACGCACGACGGCGAGAATTGATGCTCGCCGTTGGCTCGGGTGGCTGTTGCCGGCCGGAAGTCATTACTCGAAGACCGAAAGGCACACCCATTTTCCATTCCTCCTACCTCCAGTGGGGCGGGCGTCCCCGCCCGCCTCCGCGCGTCCGATTCCGCGGATGCTGCGTTCCGCCACAAAATCCTTTATCTTCTAGGCGCGCCGTTTTGGCCCAGCCTTGACGGCGAAATTAATCGCTTTGGTGCATTGTTTAATCGATGATTGCGAAAAGCCTTTTGGTCGCGAATCGGGGGGAAATTGCGATCCGCGTGATCCGCGCCGCCGTTGAACTCGGGATGCGCACGGTGGCGGTCTTTTCGGAGGATGACGCCGGTTCTCTGCATACGGTCAAGGCCGATGAAGCGCGGCAACTGCGCGGTATTGGCGCGGCGGCCTATCTCGACATCGAACAGATCATCGAGGTCGCGAAACAGGCGGGCTGCGATGCGATCCATCCGGGCTACGGCTTCTTGAGCGAGAACTCCCACTTCGCGCGCCGGTGCGCCGAGGAGCAAATTGTTTTCGCTGGGCCGCGGCCTGAAATCCTCGAGATCTTCGGTGACAAGGTCCGGGCCCGATTGCTGGCCAAACGATGTGGCGTGCCGACTCTCGCCGCCACCGTGGGTCCGGCCAGCCTGGAGCAGGCCCGGGAATTCTTCGAGTCGCAACGCGCGGGAGACTCGGTGATGATCAAGGCGGTCGCCGGCGGCGGCGGACGCGGCATGCGCGAGGTCCATCGCCTCGACGGTCTCGACGCGGCCTACGAGCGGTGCCAGTCGGAGGCGCGCGCCGCCTTCGGCAGCAGCGAAGTCTATATCGAGCGTCTGATGCCGTCGGCGCGTCATATAGAGGTGCAGGTTGTCGGCGATCGCATGGGCGAAGTAATCCACCTCTGGGAGCGCGAGTGCACGATTCAGCGGCGCCATCAGAAGCTGGTCGAGGTCGCGCCCAGTCCCGGTATCGGCGACGCGATGCGCGAGCGCCTGACGGCCGCGGCAATTCGCATCGCCCGCAGCGTGAACTACGACAGCCTGGGCACGTTCGAGTTTCTGGTCGATGCCGACGGGGGCGACGTCGCCGACTATGCGTTTATCGAGGCCAATCCGCGCCTGCAGGTCGAGCATACCGTGACCGAAGAAGTGACCGGCGTCGATCTGGTCAAGGCGCAACTCCTGCTCGCGGCGGGCCAGTCGATAGCGGAACTCGGCTTGTGCCAAGCCGATATCGCCAGGCCGCGCGGTTTCGCGATTCAGCTTCGAATCAACGCCGAGTCGATGGGCAATGACGGCGCCGCGCGGCCCTCGGGCGGCAAGCTCACGGCGTTTCAGGCGCCCTCGGGTAACGGTATCCGCGTCGACACGTGCGCCTATCCCGGCTACACCGCCAATCCCAGGTTCGATTCGTTGCTGGCCAAGCTTATTGTTCGTTCGTCCTCACCGGATTTCGCCGACACCGCCAACAAGGCTTATCGCGCGCTGTGCGAGTTTTGGATCGAAGGCGTGGCCACCAATCTGGGTTTTCTCCAGACCTTGCTGAGGCATCCCGATTTCGTGGCGCATCGCATCCATACCCGCTTCGTGCAGGAAAAAATCACCGAGCTGACCGCCGCCGAAAGCTCCGCGCATCGGAAGCTGTACTTCCATCAAGCCGCGGCGGCGCCCCGTCTGGCAGGCGCGAAAGTTGACACCGTGGATCCGCTGGCGGTGCTGCAACATGGCAAGTCGGCGACGAGCGGGACAACACTGGTGTCGGCATCCACTGGGCCACCGGCCGCGGCAAGCCATGAAATAACCGGTCCGGAGAATACCGTCGCGGTCATCGCTCCGATGCAGGGGACGATCGTTTCGTTCGACGTGCGCGAGGGCGACGCCGTCCTCCAGGGCCAGCAGCTCGCGGTCATGGAAGCGATGAAGATGGAGCACGTGATCCACTCGCCCATCAGCGGTATCGTGCGCCAAATCACGGTCGCCAAGGGCGACACGGTCTTCGAGGGGCATCCGCTGGCCTTTATCGAACCGGGCGAAGTCGACGCGTCCGCAGGCGCCGCGGCCAAGGAAGTTGACCTCGAATACATCCGTCCGGATCTCGCCGAGGTGATGGCGCGGCACGAAATCGTCATGGATGGGGCGCGTCCCGAAGCGGTCGCGCGCCGGCGCAAGACCGGCCAGCGCACGGCGCGCGAAAACGTCGAGGATTTGTGCGACCCCGGCACCTTGGTCGAGTACGGCCCGCTGGTGGTCGCGGCCCAGCGCCGCCGCCGCACCATGGAGGACCTGATCAAGAACACCCCGGCCGACGGGCTCGTCACCGGCCACGCGACGATCAACGGCGATCTGTTCGGCCCCGAGCGGTCGCACTGCGTGGTGATCGCTTATGACTTCACAGTGCTGGCGGGGACGCAGGGCCATCTGAACCATCGCAAGAAGGATCGGATGTTCGAGATGGCGCGCAACTTCCGCCTGCCGCTGGTGCTGTTCGCCGAAGGCGGCGGCGGCCGGCCCGGTGACACCGACGGCGATTTCAGCAGCCGCACCTTTCACGACTTCGCCGCACTGAGCGGCCTGGTGCCGCTGGTCGGAATCGTGTCGGGCCGATGCTACGCCGGCAACGCCTCGCTGCTGGGATGCTGCGACGTGATCATCGCTACCCGCAATACCAACATCGGGATGGGCGGCCCGGCGATGATCGAAAGCGGGGGCCTGGGCGTGTTTCGTCCCGAAGAGGTCGGTCCGATGGACGTGCAGGTGCCCAACGGCGTGGTCGATATCGCGGTCGCCGATGAAGCCGAAGCGGTCGCGGTGGCGAAGAAATATCTGTCCTACTTCCAGGGCGCGCTCAAGGATTGGGAATCCTCCGATCAGCGATTGCTGCGCGCAATCATCCCCGAGAACCGGCTGCGTGTTTATGACGTGCGCGAGATCATCGAGACCATCGCCGATGCCGGCTCAGTGCTGGAACTGCGGCGCCATTTCGGCCAGACGATGGTCACGTCGCTGACCAGGATCGAGGGACGTCCGGTAGGCGTGGTGGCGAACAATCCGATGAAGTTGTCGGGCGCGATCGACAGCGACGGCGCCGACAAGGCCGCGCGCTTCATCACCCTGTGCGACGCCTTCGACATCCCGCTGCTGTTCCTGTGCGACACGCCGGGAATCATGGTCGGTCCGGACATCGAAAAGACCGCGCTGGTGCGCCATTCCTCGCGGATGTTCCTCGCCGCGGCCAACGTCACGGTCCCATACCTGACCATCATCCTGCGCAAAGCGTACGGGCTAGGCGCAATCGCGATGTCCGGCGGCGCCTACGACACCGCGGCATTCTGCGTATCGTGGCCAACCGGCGAGTTCGGCCCAATGGCCCTGGAGGGCTCGGTAAAGCTGGCCTATCGCAACGAACTGGCAGCAATCGCGGATCCGGCGGAGCGCAAAAAGCAATTCGAAGAAATGGTCGCCAAACTGTATCGCAGCGGCAAAGCGCTAAACAGCGCCACCCACTTCGGCATCGACGAAGTAATAGACCCCGCCGACTCCCGCCGCTGGATCGCATCAACGCTGCGCTCCACACCGCCACTGTCCCCGCGCACGTCGAAGAAACATCGCTTCGTGGATAGCTGGTGAGAAGATGCTGACCTGACATGGGCGGGACTTGAATCCGCATATGGGGTCCAGGCTGGGAGACCGCGCGCCTAGCGCAGAGCGTAAAACTCGATGGCGCCTTGCGCCAGGACTTGGCGCCGGAGGTTTTGCGGCAGTTTCTGCGCGATCATCGCTGGGGCGCCTGGGAAGAAGCCGTCGAGGTGAGGATAGTCGGTCGCCCATAGAATTTTGTTGGGACCCAGGTATTCGGCCATCGACGCGATTGTGCCCTCGATTGGTTCGAAGGAAATCCAGCACTGGCGCCGGAATATATCGCTCGGCTTGGTGTGTGTTGGCGGGCCCCATACCTTGCTTTCGTCGAAATGGCGGTCCATGCGATCCAGCCACGTTGCCATCCATCCACCGCCGGACTCCAGAAAGGCGAAGCGCACTTTGGGGAAGCGTTCGCAGACTACGCCCCAGATGAGGGATAGCGACGCAGCCATCATCTCCATCGTGTGGCAGACGATGTGCCGGGCGCCGACGTTGTCGAAACGATCCGCGCCGATTGCGGGCATCCCGCCGATACCCTCATGCAGTGCAATCGCGAAGTCCAGTTCTTGCGCCTCGGCCCACAGCGGATCGTATGCCGGGTCGTCGAGCGAGCGTCCGTTGTAACGGTTCGGACGCACGAATCCGGATCGCATCCCCAGTTCCTTGCGGGCATGGCGCATCTCTTCGATGGCCAATTCGACCGACTGCATCGGCAGTTGCGCCGCTCTAAAAAGGCGGTCCGGATAGGGCTTGCAGAAATCGCCAGCCATCGGTTGTAGGCGCGGCAGACCGCGGCCGCGAGCGGCGCGTCCTGAATGCTACCCGCGTTCAGCCCGAGTGTAGGATAGAGAAATACGGCGTCGATGCGTCAAGGTCGAGATCCGCGATCCGCGCGTGCGGGTCGAAACCTCCCTTGCGGCCTTCGTAATATTTCATCTCGATGGGCGGACGCTGATGGTTCTTCCCGGTGCCGACGCCACCGCTCAGACCCAATCCCCCGGTTTCCTTCGGGGAACATCCGCCCTTCGAATACCATGTGCTCGTTGACGCGTTCGTCGATATGGCATCGGGGAGCGCGATCGCGAAACAACGGATTGATGTATTTTTCCCACAGGTCAAGGGGCTCCAGCACATGACCGTCCGCATCGATAACGTTATAGGGGCGGCTCATATAATCTCCGATTCCGCCGGAATTTCCATTTTGAATCTTGCTTTAGACTCGCACTCGTAACGGCCATCGGCAAACGTCAATGATCGCCTAAGACGCTGCGGACCCTCACCCGGCGCTGCGCGCCGGCCTCTCCCTTCGGGGGAAGGTTGTTCAATCCCTTTGTGGTTGTGTGAAAAGTAGTTGTCGATGATAATTGGAACATTGAATACTGGAACGTTTGTTCAGGTCATGCCTGGGCGACCGGACTATCGATCGACAGGCATGATGAGAGGAGCCTTTTTCGATGCATTTGATGTATTTCACCGAGCAGCCGATGTCCGCTTATCCTGCCAAGGAGGCCGACCGGCTGGGTTACTCGATACTGATTTTTCCCAACCATTATTTCGATCCCAAAGAGGGTAGCCGGCTCTACAACGAGCGCCTCGAGGAATACATCCTGGCTGACGAGGTCGGGTTCGACGGGATCATGCTCAACGAGCATCACAACGGCCCGTTCTGCATGCAGGCCAAAGTGAACATCTTTGCCACGCTGCTCGCCGGCATGACCAAGAAGGTCAAGATCGTCTTGCTGGGCAATCCTTTGCCGATTTCCGAGAACCCTATCCGCCTGGCCGAAGAGTTGGGCGATGATCGATCTGATCTCGAAGGGGCGGCTGGTCTCCGGCTTTGTCCGCGGCGGTGGCACCGAATCGCTCGCCACCAACACCAATCCAGCGTTCAATCGCGAGCGCTTCGAGGAAGCCTCATGACCTGATCGTCAAAATCTGGACGACGCCGGGGCCGTGGCGTTGGGAGGGAACCCATTACCAGTTCCGGGTGGTCAATCCGTGGGCCATACCGATGCAAAAGCCTCATCCACGGGTCTGGATTCCCGGTGTCACCAGCCGCGAGACGGTCGTCTTCGCCGCCAAACATCGATACCCGTATATCGCCTTGAACCTGCCGATCGAGGAAGCCAAGAAAGTCTGGAAGCTGTACGACGACACCGCGGCCGAAGTCGGCTACACGGCGGGACCCGAAAATCGCGGCTATCTGATCCGCTGCCATGTGGCGGAAACCGAGGAGAAGGCGATTCGCAACGCGCGCGAGTTTATGTGGATGAACGGCCAGTTCGTCGGTGTCGGCAATCCGATCTGGGCAGCGCCTTCGGGATTTTTGGGGCCGCAGACGCGGCGCGGCTTGGCGGAAGTGCGCAACGGCTACCGACCCGGCTTCGATGCGCAGCCGCCGTTCGAGAAGCAGTTGGAAACCCTCTCGCTGGTCGCGGGGACTCCCGATCAACGCGTGGCCAAGCTCAAGTATCTGATCGAGCACACCCGTCCGTCGATTCTGGCGCTGTGGGGCAGTGACGGCGGCGTCAGCCACGAGGACACCAAGACCTGCATCCGCCTGCTGGGACAGGAGGTGCTCCCGCGTATCAGGGAATTCGGCAAGGAACTGGGACTCAACAGTCCCTTCGACATCAACAGTCCCGTCAGCACCCAGTTCGGGCCGCTGGAGGATGTCGCCCCGGCGCGAGCGGCGTCGGCGTAAGGAGTCCGAGTGGACTCACCGGGGTGCTGCAGCACATCTTAAGGCGCTTTTGGACACCCACACCCTAACCCTCTCCCTGGTCAGGGAGAGGGCATCCGAAAAACTGAAGCGGGGTTTGTACAGACTCCGGAAGGACATCCTTTTGATGGTTGTCACCCACGGGCCGATTTGCGGCCAAATCGGCCCGCGACCTCTCCCGGCTTGCGACTGCGGATCAAGTCCGCAGTCGCGGGCGAGGTGATTGGGAGGATGCTTCCGCTGATGTTCTGCGTTACTCGAACGACGCTGACACCGTGCCGATTCCCGCGAAGCTGGCCTCGAAGCGGTCGCCTTTCGCGACGCTTACGGGTTTGGTCACGCTTCCGGTGATGACGCGTTGGCCCGCTTCCAGCGCCAGTCCGTACTTGGCCAGATGGTTGGCCAGCCATGCGATGCAGTCCAGCGGGTCGTCGTTGACTTCGCGATTTACCGCCCGATCGACGGCCTCGCCGTTTTTGCGCGTTTCGACGCTGACGCCGCCAAGGTCCAGGCCGCGAGGGTAGGGCGCTATCACTGTGCCGGTCACGAATGCGAGTTGGCCAGCACCGTCGGCGATTCCCAGCGGCATGTCGGCCATCATGGTGCCGGTGTAGGCGATCTCGAAGGCCGGAGCGACGGCGCCGATTGCGTCCAGCACCTGCGCCCGGGTTACGCCCGGGCCGGCTATCCGCGAGCCGATCGTGAAGCACATTTCGGATTCCAGAATTGGGCGGGGAATCGAATCGTAGGCAAACGAATGGCCGGATTCAAAATGGCCGTGGTCGAGCAGGTAGCCGGTGAACGGCTCTGACAGGCCCATCCGCTTGCGCGCTGACGCCCCGGACAAACCGATCTTCCAGCCGGCGAGCTTTTTGCCCGCCCCCTGCCATCGCGCGAGCAGGTCCAACTGGATCCGGTAAGCGTCGCCGAGAGTCAGGGTCTTGCGCAGCACCGCGGCAGCCGGTTCTCCGCGCTGCATCGATTGCCAGATGGAAGCCGTGGTCTCTTCGAGGTTGGCCATTGTTATTACCCGCCGTCGTGATGCGGGCATTATCGGAAGAATTGGCCTTTTGCGCAAACGAGTGACTCTGTTGGTGGCGCTTGCCGCGCCCGTTGAAATCTGCGAGACAAAAAGCCAGAACGAGTGTGGGAAGACTGAACGCTTCCCGCCTGCTAATGTCGCAAATAAGCCCGGCTCATCGTGAGCCGTTACCTGCAGGAGAGCGGTCATGAGCACAGCATCGGAACAGGTACAGGAATTCAAAGTCATCGGCACCCGCCCGGTTCGCCACGACGGTATGGAGAAGGTTATCGGCCGGGCCAAGTACGGCGCGGACTATAGCCTGCCGGAGATGCTGTGGGCCAAGGTGCTGCGCAGTCCGCACGCGCACGCCAGAATCAAATCAATCAATACCGAAAAGGCGCTCAAACATCCCGGGGTCAAGGCTGTTATCACTTACAAGGACCTGCCGCCGCAACCCGACGTTGCCTACCGCTACAGCGGTTCGATGCCCTACAACCAGCATCATCTGATCGAGAACCTCATCGCCAAGGACAAGGTCCTGTATCATGGTCACGGGGTGGCGATGGTGGCCGCGACCAGCCCGCATGTCGCCGAGGAGGCGCTCGATTTAATCGAGGTCGAATACGAGGTGCTGCCGCCGGTGCTCGACGTGATGGACGCGATGAAGCCCGACGCGCCCATCCTGCGCGACGACGTGAAGAACGAGGACGGGAAGCCCTCCAACGTTGCCCGCCATATCCATTACGATCACGGCGACCTCGAGAAGGGCCTTAAGGAAGCGGACTACATCGTCGAGCACGAGTTCCGCACCGAGACCGTGCATCAGGGCTATATCGAACCGCACAATGCCCTGGCTTATTACCAGCCCGACGGCAAAGCGGTGGTGTACTGCTCGACGCAGGGAACCTTCGACGTCCGCGCGATGTGCGCGGCGACGGCGGGCATGGCGGTCAGCGACATCAAGGTGATACCGGCGGAGATTGGAGGCGGTTTCGGCGCCAAGCTGATGGTCTATTACGAGCCGCTGGCGCTGGTCTTGTCCAAGATCACCGGGCATCCGGTCAAGATGGTGATGACGCGCGCCGAGGTACAAAAGTCGACCGGCCCCACGCCGGGCAGCTTCCTGAAGTGCAAGATGGGCGCCACCAAGGACGGCAAGTTCACCGCCGCCGAAGTGTGGATGGCCTACGAGGCCGGGGCGTTTCCGGGTTCGGTGGTTTATATCGGATGCATGACCGCGATCTCGGCCTATGAAATCGAAAACTACGTGATCGACGGGTACGACGTGGTGTGCAACCGGCCCAAGACCGGCGCCTACCGCGCGCCGGGCGCGACCCAGTCGGCCTTCGCGGTTGAATCGGTGATCGACGAGTTGGCGCAAAAGTGCGGAATGGATCCGATCGATATCCGGATTAGAAACAGCGCGCGCACCGGCGGCCGCTCGCTGGCCGGCCCGCCGCATCCGCCGCTTGGTTACACGCAGGTCCTCGAAACCCTCAAAAACAGCGAGCATTACAAGTCCAAGCTGACCGGCAAGTTCCGCGGACGCGGCCTTGGCGTGGGGGCGTGGCATACCGGCGGCCTGCAATCCTCGGCGATTGTCAATATCCACGTTGATGGCACCGCCAGTCTGATCACGGGCTCGGTCGATATCGGCGGTTCGCGCGCCGCGTGCGCGATGGTGGCGGCGGAATTCCTGGGATTGCGCTCCGACCAGATTCGTCCGACGGTTGCGGATACCGACTCGATTGGCAGCACCGACCCGACTGCCGGCAGCCGCACCGGCGCCGCCGCGGGGCTCGCGTCGATGAAAGCGGCTCAGGATGCGGTGCGCCAGTTGAAGGAACGCGCCGCCAAGATGTGGGAAGTCGCTCCCGAGGACGTGGATTGGATCGACGGCAAGGCGGTATCGAAGAACAACGGCAAGGCACCGTTGACGATTGCGGAGATCGCGTCGAAGGCATTTCGCACCGGCGGTCCGATCGTCGGCCGCTCCGACATCACGGCTCCTGGCGGCGGTCCCAACTACTCCGCCGTCCTGGTGGACGTCGAAGTTGATCCTGACACTTCGAAGGTGCAGGTCCTGCGCTGCACCATCGCGCAAGACGTGGGCCGCGCGATGCATCCCAGCTACGTCGAGGGCCAGATGCAGGGCGGGGTTGCCCAAGGCCTCGGCTGGGGTTTGAACGAGGAATACATCTACGACAAGAATGGCCAGCTTCGGAATACCGGGTTCCTCGACTACCGGATGCCGACCTGCCTGGATCTGCCGATGATCGAAACGATCATGATCGAGAATCCCAACCCGGCGCATCCGCTGGGCGTGCGCGGAGTCGGCGAGGTACCGATCATTCCGCCGCCGGCAGCGGTGGCCAACGCGGTGTCGCGAGCGCTCGGAATCCGCGTCACAGAGCTGCCGATGTCGCCGTCGCGCTTGTTCGACCTGCGGAGGAAGCAGGGGCTGTAAGTGCATCGAACAGCGACTTACGGCCGGCTGTTCCGCATCTAACGTGAAACCGCAGAGTGGTCAGTCCTGAATGTTCAGGTGGCGTCGCAGGAGACCCGCGGAACGCTACCTGAATGATCTTCGAGATTGTAAGTCGAATCAGTCAGGTCGAAACCATCGTCGCCGGTGAGTCTATCCGGGAAGTGAAAAGGCTTAGAAAGGTTTATGGAGTGGGACGATGGAGAAAGCAGAAAGGAGTCGCCACGATACGGTTAGCGGACGACACCGTGTGCTCTGCTGAAATCCATTGGTACGAAGCTCATGGCATCGGTAGAAAAGAGTTCAAGATCAAACGCCTCCTCTGAGTCGAAAATGAAGCTGTCCGCCTCACCGCCGCAATATGTGCTCTGCATCAAGAGCATCGGCTACCCGGCATCGCTCGAAGTTCGCAAAGTCTACGTAGCCCTTGCTGACCCTGACGCCGCGAAGCATGGCATGCTCCGTATCATTGACGAGTCTTCGGAGGATTACTTGTATCCACGAGACTTCTTCGTCCCGATCAGGATACCACAGGCGGCCAAGGCGGCTTTCTCGATCGCCGGCGATCCACAATAGCTAGAGCTAGAAAGCGGCAGCGAAGCCTCACAAAAGCTGAGGTTCGCTGCCGCTTTTCGTAAACCAAAGCGTCACGTTCGCGGCACCGGCTTAAGCGGACTCATCGCCACGCCGGGGAACAGCGTCCAGTGCTCGTCCTCGTGCTTCCAGCCGCCTGCGGCCCACGTGCCGCCGTCCACGAATAGCGTGATGCCGGTGACATACGACGACAAATCGGATGCCAGGAAGACCGCCGCGCCGCCGACTTCTTCCACTGTACCCAGGCGGCCCAGCGGAATCCCGGCGCGAACCGCCGCCTTGTGCTCCGGTTTCTTCATCTCGTTGTCTGGTCGGGTGTCGATAACGTCGGGCGCGATGGAGTTCATCCGGATGCCGTAGTCGCCAAACTCCAACGCCGCCGTTTTGGCGAAGTTGTCCTGTCCCGCCTTGCACGCGCCGTAAATTGAGAAACCTGGAACCGCGCGACTGCCCTCGATACTGGAGATGTTGATGATCGATCCACGCCGCTTGCCGGCGATCATCGCGCGCACCACCGCGTCGACGCCGTGGATCATCCCCATCAGGTTCAAATCGACCGCGCGACGCCATCGGTCGGGCCCCATCTCCAGGAACGGATGCGGAATCTGACCGCCGGCGTTGTTAACCAGGATGTCGACTCCGCCCAGTTCCTTCACCGTGCGGTCGACCATCGCCTTGACCTGCTCGAAGTCCTTGACGTCGGTGGTGATTGCGAGGCCCTTGCGTCCCAATGCGCGCACTTCGGCGGCAGCGCTTTCTCCCAACGCCGCGTTCCGATCGGCGATAACCACGTGAGCGCCGAAGCGTGCGAAGGTCAACGCAACCCCCTTGCCGATTCCCTGACCGCCACCGGTAATGATTGCTACTTTGTCTGTCAAAAGCGCGCTGGAAGGATCCATCCTGCGTCTCCTTATAAGAATTCTCTGGTTCGGGTTCCTGAGTCCTGGTTGAAATTAGGAACCCAGCACTGTGGATTTTACCTCGCTCGCGCCCGCGTTATTGGCCGCGGGCCGCGAGTAGGAAGGCCGCGGACCGATTTGTTCACACAATCGGTCCGCGGGTGAGGGCGTTAGCTGTGCGGCAACAGAACCGTACGCACGACCTCGCCGGTCTCCATGTCGTGGAAGGCCTTGTCGACGTCGGCCAGGCTGCCGTGCTGGCTGACCATGTCGTCGAGATTGAGCAAGCCGCGTTTGTACAGGCTGACGATGTAGTTAAGGTCGATCGCGTTGCTGGAATAATTCAGATGATGTCCGCGGACGATGCGTTCCGAACTGGTGATGAAATAGACCGGAAGATCGTCGAGCACGTCGCCATCTTTGCCGACGCCTATAAAGGTCGCCATTCCGCGCGGCGCGGTACACAACACCGTCTGGGTCTGGGTCTTCTTGTTTCCGATCGCTTCAAACGAGTATTCCACGCCGCCGTCGGTAAGCTCTCGGATCGCTTCGACCGGGTCGGTGTTCTTGGCGTTAACTACGTCGGTGGCGCCGAACTTCTTCGCCATCTCCAGTTTCTTGTCGAAGACGTCGACCGCGATTATCTGCCGGGCGCCCGCGATCCGCGCGCCCTGAATAGCTGAACCGCCTACGCCGCCGGCGCCGAAAACCGCCACCGTGGCGCCGGGAGGAATCTTGGCGGTGGTGAGCGCGGCTCCCAGGCCGGTGGTGACGCCGCAGCCAATCAGCGCCATCCGATCGAGCGGCAGGTCGTCGTCGATTTTGACCAAAGCGGTCTCGTCGACAATTGCCGCCTGGGCGAAACCGCCGGGACCGCCGCCGATCCCGCCGATGAACTTGCCTTTCCATGTCGTGGGCGGGTCGTTGGGCGCGCGGCGCGTATAGCGGCCGCGGTTGACGCATCTGAAGTACTTGCCGCTCATGCACCATTTGCACTTGCCGCACACGCCCGAACCGCCCCGGATGACGTGATCGCCGGCCTTGACCATCGTCACGTCCGGTCCCACTTCCTCCACGATACCAGCCATCTCGTGGCCCAGGATCATCGGCGGCCTGAAGTCTGCCGCACGTGCTCCGGTCCAGACCAGCAGGTCGCTGTGACATACCCCGCAGGCGGTTATCTTGAAACGAACCTCGGTACTTTTGGGATGGTCGATAGTGACCTCTTCAACCGAATGGGAGCCACCCGGAACCTGATATATCGCAGCTTTCATATTTTTCTCCTCGGTGATTGTGGCGAGATCAGAGCCCTCTCCGAATGACGCCAGAGCTTCGATGCACGCATACAACACTTTGGCGCGTGCGGTAAAGCACCCTGGATTTCCGTAGTCCGCGGAAATGCGCAACAATCAGAACACTGGCAGGACACCGGTTGTAATCGCAGGTTGACAACGCGGCGGGACTATGGCGAAACGAGCTTACACCTGGCGGGCGCACGCAGGGAGGACAGACCGTGGCTGGAAGTCTCGAAGGCATAACGATTTTGGATCTTTCCCAACACATGGCGAGCCATATGGCTACGCTGGTACTGGCGGAGCAGGGGGCGGACGTAATCAAAGTTGAACCGCCGGGCGGGGATCCTTTACGGGAAGTCGAGCCCGGTTACTTCATCCGCAACCGCAGCAAGCGCAGCATCACGCTGGACCTGGCCAATCCCGAACAGCGCGACAGCCTGCTCAAGCTGGCCGAGCGCGCCGACGTGCTGGTGGAATCATTTGGGCAGGACCATATGGCCCGCCTGGGACTCGATTACGAAAGCCTCAGGCATCGCTTGCCGTCGCTGGTCTACTGCTCGGTCAACGGTTACGGCGACGACCATCTCTGGCGCGGCCGTCCCATCCATGACGCGCTGATCGCCTCGCGGATGGGGCTGTATTTCGACCAGCCTGGCGATTACATCAATCCCGAGAAGGACGCGCCGGTCTATCTCTATTGCCAGTTTCCCAGCTATGCGACGTCGTTCACGATTTCTATCGGTATCATGGCCGCTCTGCGCGCGCGGCTGCATTCCGGACGCGGCCAGGCGGTGGAATGCGCGCTGCATGACGGGATGCTGCTGATCACGCCGCTGATGTGGATGTGGGCGGATAATCCCACCCCCACGTTCGCCTCGCGCACCCAACTAAGGGCGCCTTATCGGCCGTGGCTCTATGAATGCGCCGATGGCAAATGGCTGCATCGGATGCAGACCGCTAAAGGCAACGTCGAAGCAATCTCGAAATTGTTGGGAATCAAGCTGCCGCCCGGCACCAATCGGCAGAACCTGATGGCCAACGTCGAACAGCGCAAGTGGTTCGAGGCCCAGGAAATCGCCGCGATGAAAACCAAGCCGCGCGACGAATGGATCAAGCTGCTGCGCGAAATCGACGTGCCGGTTGAAGCGGTGCTCTCAGCCGAAGAGGCGTTTTCCGTGCCTCAGGCGCGGGCCAACGAAGTCGTGGCTGAAGTTGACGACCCCAAGCGCGGGCGCGTCACCCAGATGGGTCTTCCGTTCCGCTTCTCCAAAACGCCGGGCGCGATCAAGGGTCTGGCGCCGGAGGCGGGCGAGCACACGCGCGAAATCGTCATGTCGTTGAATCGGCCGGCGGAAAACCGGACGGTGCCCAGGGCGCTCAATCCCCGTCCGCTGCGCCATCCGCTGTTCGACACCACCCTGATCGATTTCGGCCATTACGCCGCGGGTCCATTCGGACCGATGCTGCTGTCCGACCTGGGCGCCAAGGTGATCAAAGTTGAGACTATCGAGGGCGAGGGAATGCGCCAGCCGTTCCAGCCGTTCTTCATCTCGCAGCGCGGCAAGAAAACGATCGCGGTCGATCTGAAGAGCGAAACCGGACGCGAAATCGCCTACAAGCTGGTCTCTACGGCCGATATCGTCCATCACAACCAGCGCCCTGGCGTCGCCGAGCGGCTCAAGATCGATTACGCGACCCTGAGCAAGCTGAAGCCGGACTTGATCTACACCCACGTCCCGGCCTACGGCACTCATGGACCCCAATGCCATGAGGGCGGCTACGATCAGTTGTTCCAGGCGATGTGCGGGATGGAATACATGGGCGGCGGCGAAGGCAACGACCCGGTCTGGAACCGCTATGGCCCGGTCGATATGTGCGCCGCCACGCTGTCGGCTATCGCGACGCTGATGGCGCTGTATCATCGCGACCGCACCGGCGAGGGTCAGTTCGTCGATACCTCGCTGCTCAACGCCGGCCTCTACGTCAATTCCGACGCGTTCGTCACCGATCGCAAAGACGTGCGCCGACGCCCGACCATGGACCGCACCCAGACCGGGATCAGTGCCGACTGCCGGTTCTATGCCACCAAAGAAGGATGGATTTTCGTTACCGCGTTGTTCGAGCCGCAATGGCGCCGGCTAACCCAGGTATTGGGCAAGCCGCAATTGGCCGATGACCCGCGCTTCCGCACGCATTACGATCGCACCGACCGGCGTTACGAACTGGCCGAAGTCCTGGAGCCAATCTTCAAGGGTCGAACGGCCCAGGAATGGTTCGACGCGCTGGACGGTGCCGGCGTGCCGTGCGAGGTCATCAACAAAGGCTATTGGCTGCGATGGCTGCAAGATCCGTGGTCGATGCTGACCAAGCGAGTGGTCGAGTATTACGAAAAGGAAACCCAGAGCAGGCTGCGGATGATGGGGGAGAAGATTCGCTTCTCCGAAACCCCTGAATATGTGCAGGGACCGCCGCCGCGGCTGGGCGAGGATACGCAGGAAATTCTGCACCAACTGGGCTACAACGCCGCGCAACGCCAGGAACTCAAGGAGCGCAAAATCGTTACCTGGCCCGATAAGGTTGCGTGACCGTGTTCAGGTCGAGGCGAACTCGTGATCGGCAAGGAAAATGTTCGGGCATGTCAAGTATATGACACTCGTCCCGCCGCAAGTGACGTGTTCGATTCGCGCTGTGCGTGTAGCCTAAAAGCGACTATCGCCTGGGGGGTGTGCCCAGGCACTGGCCGCTGCCGAGGTTGGCGCTACAAGGAGAAGATGGATGATAACTCGACAGGATGATATCAATCTCACTGACGCGCATTTCTTCGCCAACGGTGATATCCACGATTTGTTCAAGCGCATGCGAGCCGAGGACCCGGTCCATTGGACGCAAGGCAATCTCAAGCGCGGCTTCTGGTCGATCTTCAAGCATGAAGACGCCTACACGGTTTATCGCGGGGCGTCGGAATATTTCAGCAATGGGAAATTCGGCGTCGGTTTGCCCTCGAGCCCGGAAATAGAGGCGGCCACCAGCCCCCAGATGACGGGCTCCGACCGGATGTTGGTTGCGAGCGACGGCGAGCTTCACCGGGATTTTCGCAAGGCTTTCAATGCGATGTTCTTGCCGCGCGCGATCAGGCAGTACGAGGAGTCCGGACGCAAGCTGGTGCTCGAAATCCTCGACGAAGTATTGCCCCGTGGGCGCTGCGAATTCGTGACCGAAGTGGCCACGCGGCTGCCGATGGCAATCATCTGCGACATGATGGCGATTCCGCGCAAGGATTGGCAGTTGATGTTCGACCTGGTCAACCAGGGAATGGGGGCCGAGGATCCCGAATATCAGATCGAGGGCTCAGCGGTTGAGACGCGAACCAAGGCCTGGGGTCAGGCGATAGGCTATTGCGTCCAGGCAGCCTTGGAACGCCGCGGCACTTCGGCGACGGACCTGCTTGCTGTCATTGCCAACTCCAGGGTGCTCGGCGGCCGGCTGCTGACGGAGGAGGAGATCGGCTACAACGGCTTCATGTTTATCATCGGCGGTCTGGACACCACCCGCAATTCAATTGCCGGCGGTCTGCTGGAGCTGATCCGCGATCGATCGCAGATGCAGCGGCTGCGTGAGGATAGGTCGCTGATGCGCCCCGCGGTCGAGGAGATCCTGCGCTGGACCAGCGCGATTACTCATTCGATGAGAACGGCGATCAAGGACTGCGAGATTCGCGGCCGCAAGATTAAGGAAGGCGACTGGGTGGCGGTGTGGAACGCCTCGGCCAATCGCGACGAGGAGGCCTTTGTCAACGCCGACCGTTTCGACGTCGCGCGCAACCCCAACGATCACTATGCGTTTGCCTACGGCGAACACTTCTGCCTCGGAGCGCACCTGGCGCGGTTGGAGATCCGGCTCATCTTCGAGGAGATCCTCGATCGCATGCCCGATGTCGAGTTGGACGGTGAAGTCGAGTGGCTGGCGTCGAACCTGCTGCATGGCGTCAAGCGGATGCCGATCAAGTTCACGCCGAGGCGCGCCGCTGCCGCATAGGAAGCGAGGCCTGATTAGATGAAAGTCATAGTCGATTACGATAGCTGCGAGAGCAACGGCAAGTGCATGGAGGCGGCTCCCGAGGTATTCAAGCTGCATGACGACGGCACGCTCGACGTGCTGAACGAGAATCCCGGATCCGAGCTGCGCGCCAAGCTGGAAAGGGCGGTGCGCGTCTGCCCCAAGCAGGCGATTAAGCTGGAAGGCTGATTCTAGCGCTATCCCGACGGTGCGACACAGGAGAACGAACACTATGGATCTACGTGGCAAAGTGGCGGTGGTGACGGGGTCGAGCCGCGGTATCGGCAAGCGCATCGCGCTCACCCTGGCGCGTTCGGGCGCGGATATCGTCCTGTCGGCGCGAACCGCCGAACCCGGCCAGAGCAAGCTGCCCGGAACCATCAACGAAACCGCCGAGGAAGTGCGCGCGTTGGGCGTCAAGGCGTTGCCGGTGCGCGCCGATCTCACAATCCGTGACGACGTGCGCCGTTTGTATCAGACCGCGCTCGAGCATTTTGGCCGTGTAGACGTGCTGGTTAACAATGCGGCCTATATCGGCAAGGGCATGTTCGAATCCTTTCTGGATACGCCCCTGGATTCGTGGGACAAGCACCTGGGCGTTGACCTGATCGCGACCATAATTTCGATTCAGATGACGTTGCCGCAGATGATGGAGCGCAAGAACGGCGCTATCATCAACGTGACTTCGGCGATCGCCGTTGGCGACGACGATCCGCGTCCTGCAGGACAGGGCGGGGTCGGCTCGGTCTATCCGACCGTCAAGTCGGCACTGAATCGGCTATGCATGGCGCTGGGTAAAGAAACCCGGGCCTACAACATTCCGGTGGTCGCGCTGGATCCAGGTGCGGTTCTGACCGAGCGCACGATGGCGGCGGGGCAGAAGGGAAAGCTGACCACGCTCACCGAGGCTGGCTCGCGGGTTTCGATGGACGTACCGGCCCAGGCCGCCCATTACATCTGCACTTGCGACAATCCGATGGAGTACAACGGCAGGATCATCATCTCCGAGGATCTGGTGCGGGAAAAGAAGCTCCTGCCTGAGGCTCAAATCCGCCCGCGCTGAATGTTCTGAATCCTGTTTCTCATGTCCAAGCCAAGAGGGCAGGCGTCCCTGCCCGCCAGGGACTCTCGACAGCAGAGCGGCGGGCAGGGAAGCCCGAGGGAAGCCCGCCCTACTGGCTATGTCCTCTTGCCACCTAAAACAGCGCAATCGGATTGATCGGCGACGCGGTCGCGCGTGGGATTACCAGCGGCGCGGTCATGAACATGTATTCGTAGCGATGGTTGCGCGCACAAAAATCCGACAGCGCCTCGAGGTCGGCGTTGTCGATTAACGGCATTCCCATCATCACGATCGTTCCGGCGTGGATCGGCACCGCCGATACCTCCGTGTAGCCGGAGGGGGTTACGTCGCTGACCGCATCGCCCACCAGGACGGCGACACCGCGTTCGCGCAACCACGGCAAACACGCCGCTTCGAGTCCGGCCTGGCCCTCGACCCATGGATTCCAGTTGCCCTTGGTCCGGGCGTATTTATGGCGGCCGGTGCGCACCGCCAGGATGTCGCCCTCCTCGACTCGCACGCCGTGATTCTTCTCCGCCGCGTCGAGGTCTGCGGGAAATATCTTCTCGCCTTTCTCCAGCCAATCGACGCCTTTAACCCGCGGAATATCCAGCAGCACGCCGCGCCCGATAATGCCGTTGAAGGTGACGTCGATACCGCATCGGTTGGCGCCGTTTGCCCCCACGTCAGTAGACGGAAATCCGTTATACATTTTTCCGCGCCAGAACATGTGGCAGAGCGCGTCCAGATGCGTGATCGCGCGGCCATGAGTCGGCATCGCAATGTAATCCATGCTGGCCTGCAGTCCGTGCGGCGGCAGGTCATGGCCGGTGCTCATCATCAAATGAAACGCGGGCGTGGGATTGTCGGGCGCGGGCGCGGTAGCCAGCGGCAATGACATCGAGACGCTCTCGCCCATCGTCGCCAGCTTGATCGCCCGCCGGCGCTTCTCAAGCGTCAATAGATTCAAGGTTCCGCGCTGGTCATCCTTGCCCCAGCGCCCCCAATTGCTTATCCGTTCCAACAGGGTGACAAGCTCGCTGTCGGTCATGCTGGCCTCCTCTGATTGTCCGGCGCCGCATCCCTGGTTACCGATGATGGGACATCTGGGGTGCCGGTCACAAGCCGCCGCGGCCAAATTGCCCATCTACACTGCTGATGGTAGGGTGCACCTGAACTTGCCGCTCGGGCAGACCCAGGAGGATTAGGAAATGGCGCTGCTACCGTATCTCGACGACAAGGACGCATCCCCGGAGATTCGTAAACTTTTGCAGCGGCCGGTTGTGCTCAATGTCCTGCGGATGACCGCCAATGCGCAAACGATTTTCCAGCAGCGCAGCCGCCTCAGCACCGCGCTGCTCAACGATATCAAGCTCGATCATCGGCTGCGCGAAATCGCCATACTCCGCACCGCGAAAGATTGTCATTCGGTTTACGAATGGACCCAGCATGTCCCCGCGGCCAGGCACGTCGGCGTCACTGACGAACAGATCGCCGCAATTGAAAACTGGCAGACCGCCGGATGCTTCAATGAACTGGAGCGTCTGGTCCTGCAATTTACCGACGAGGTCAACGCCAACGTCAAGGCGCGGCGGGAGACCCTCGAGGGGTTGAAGAAGCACCTGAGTCCCGGCGAGATTATCGAGCTGCTTGTCATCATCGGCCATTGGCGCCAGACCGCGAGTATCCTGGAGACCATCGAAGTGGACCTCGAGGATTTCGCCGGCAAGTACAACATCCTTGAAGGGAACGCACCCGCCAAAAAGTAGGGCCAAGGTTAACCATCGGCTCTTTTAAAGGAGATCGGCATGGACGAACGTGAACTGAAGAAATTGCGCGAATATATGGACCGCGAGCAGATCCGCGAGGCGTTCAATCGCTATGCTTTCGGCGTCGATTCCAGCGATCCTGAAGCGGTGCTGGCGGTGTTCGACGATCCCTGCACCCTCATCGCGACGCAGCCCGGCAAACCGTCGCGCCGCTACGAGGGTCGTGCCGCGGTTGAGCGTTTCTTCAACAAGGGCCTCATTAACGATATGAAGCTGCTGCGGCATCGCATCACCGACGACCTGATCAAGATAGATGGCGACCATGCCGATACGCGCCTTTACTGGGACGAGATCCGCGAGCAAAACGGCCATCTGATCCTCGGCGGCGGGATCTACTTCGACAAGCTGCGGCGGGTCGGCGACGGATGGAAGTTTACCGAACGCCACCATTCACCACCTATTGGATTACGTTGATCGACAAGGTCGACGAGCAGGCGTTGGCGACCAGGGTGCTGCTGGCGGAACGGCCGAAGCGGGTTCGGGTTTAAGGGGAGAGGCAGCGATGGAAGAAATCAAGATTTGTATTTTGGGCTTTTTTACCGAAGACACGCCCGATCCCCAGACCATCGCCAGAAAATGCGAAACCCTGGGCTTTGACGCGCTCTATGTGGGCGACCATCCGATCATTCCCGGAACGTCGCAGGGGCTGGTCGGCACCGAAGCAACCGCCGGCAGCTCGCGTCTGGAGAAGGACAATCAGTACCCTGAGTTCTACTCCCATATGCCCGATCCGTTTCTGCTCCTGATGGCGGCGGCGTCCGCGACTTCGCGTCTGAAGATCGGCACCGGCGTGACGCTGGTATCGGAGCGCGAGCCGATCACCACCGCTAAAGCGGTCGCGACCCTGGACCATTACAGCCGCGGCCGTTTTATCTTCGGCGTCGGCACCGGAAGCCTGCCGGAAGAGGCCGAGGCCTTCGGCACACCGTTCAAAAAGCGCTGGGTGGTCGCGCGCGAGCGGATTCGTGCGATGAAGGAACTGTGGACCAAGCCGGAGGCGAGTTTTCAGGGCGAGTACGTCAACTTTCCACCGGTGAGATGTTTTCCCCAGCCGTGGCAGAAACCGCATCCGCCCATTCACATATGCGCGGGTATGGGCAAGAATCGCACGCGCGCCCTCAAGGACACGGTGGATCTTGGCGACGGATGGGGCCCGGTCGCGATTCCGCCGCCGGAACTGGCCCGCGAACTGGCGACCCTGAAGCGGCTATGCGTTGAAGCGGGCCGGAATTTCGATGACCTGGAAATTTCGATGTTCCTGCCTGTGGAGTCTGCCGATCCGCGACAGACCAAGCGCGAGTACCGCGAAGCCGGATGTCATCGTCTGGTATTCACCCTGTGGCCGGACCAGCTCACCGAACAGAACATCGAAGCCAGAGCGCGCCAGTATTTGGGATGAGTGATTTGATCCTTTTCTGTCCCCTCTCCCACAATCTTTCGTGGGAGAGGTTCGGGCATAAGCGCTAACAGTGGGGCGGGCGTCCCACCCGCCGCTCCGCCATCGCCTGAGGAGTAGTGCTTCCTCACTCAAGTCTATGGCGGGCGGGACGCCCCCCTACTGTCAAATAGCGCTTACCTACCACCGGCGCCGAGGTACGCCTGCGCGATTGGGGTGAGCAATGAGTCGGTTTGGCCCGGCGGAATCGGAGTCAGTAGGAATAACAGACGGGTCGCGCCGGCGTCGCGATATTGCTCAACCTGCTTGCGGGCCTCGGCGCCGGCTGCCGCCTCTGTTAATAGGTGATTTCCAGTTTATCGAAGTCGCGTCTGGCTTCGGCGCACAGTTTGCGCAGCTTGCCCACCTCCTCCGCCAACCGCTCCGGCGTCAGAGTCGTCGGCATCCATCCGTCGGCGACGGCGACGGTGTCTTTGAGCCGCCGATCGAAATTGGGGCCGCCGCCGGTGCAAATGTAAACCGGTGGATGGGGCTTTTGTGTGGGTTGCGGGTAGCATTTGACCGGCGGGAAGCTTACGAACTCGCCCTTGAAGCTGGCTTCCGCCTTGGTCCACAGTTCCTTCATCGCGCGGACGTACTCGCGCACCACGACCCAGCGGCGGCGGAACTCGCGGCCCATGATTTCGGTTTCCTCGGACAGCCATCCGCCGCCGACGCCGAGCGCGAAGCGCCCCTTGGAGTAGTAATCCAACGTGGCCACCTCTTTGGCCAGGATGATTGGATGGCGTTCGGCGGCCAGGCAGACGGCGGTGCCCAGACGCAGCCGCGTGGTCGCGCAGGCCGCCACCGTCAGGGAAATGAACGGGTCGGGGATGCGCTCGTAGTATTCGGGCATCACGCCGTCACCGATCGCGTATAGCGTCTTGGACTCGACCGGAATTATCGGATGTTCACCCGTAAACATCGATTCAAAGCCCAGTTCCTCGATCTTGCGTGCGACCACATCGGGAGTTTCCGAGCGGTCGGTAAAGCCAAGACAAATGCCGATCTTCATGAGTCAGATTGCTCCTCAGGCAACTATGCGAATTCGTGTCAGGTCCGAGTCTCCGCGTCGTGTCGGAGATTTCTACTTATTGAAGGGCTCGATCAATTCCAGGAAGGTTCCGTCCGGGTCCTTGAAACAGAAGAACCTGGCTCCCGCCTTTTTGCCCGCGCTCATCACCACTGGCTCTGAAACCATCTCGACGCCGGCGGCTTTCAGCCGCGCGTACTCTTCGTCGAGGTTCTTCGTGAACAGCGCCAGACGGTTAATCCCGGTGTGGTAAAGATGCGCATAGGGAGCGCCTTCGGTCACCGGATGCTTCCATTCGATCAGGTCGATCCGCGTCGCGCGCGGGTCGTCGCTGAGCGCCAGCAACGCGGCGCGTCCGACGCTGTTGGGGATGTTCAACCCGATGTCATTGCGCCTTGTTGGGACCCTCGCCGATATCGAGGATGACCTTGAAGCCCAACATCTGGTAAAACGCGAGCGAGCGGTCGAAATCCTTGACGTTGATGTTGACATGAAAGACTGACTTAATCATCGCGATTTGCTTTCCTTGCTCCGCGGATTGACGATCTTTTTGAGCGCGCTTGGGCTGCCGAGCCTGCGCTACGCCGGATTTCGCTTCAGTTCCCGGACATCGTTGAGAACAAGTACCCCGAAACGGATCGCTCCGCAAACAGGAACCGGCACGGAGGCGACAGACGGGACGCCGTCGGGACGCCCGCCACTGTGGCGGCTACGGAACAGAAGCGATCGGTTGGGGCGTGACTAAGGAGAATCCACAATCGGCGCCGGTTCTTGACATATATTTCGAACACGTTATAAATATGAACAGGTTTTTTCATTGAAACGCGTTATGGGATTGCGGGAAAGACGAAAGGACGAGCGCCGCGAGCGCATCCTGGCTGCCGCGCAGGAGCTGATCCGGGCCACGGGCAGTCTTGGCCTGTCGATGCGCGCATTGGCGGTCAAGGCCGAGGTGAGCCTGGCGACGCCGTATAACCTGTTCGGCTCCAAGGGCGCGGTGTTGCACGCTTTGCGGCTGACGGTGTTGGAAAAACTCCAGCATGAAATGGATCAGCTCCGCTCGCGGGACCCGCTCGACGACCTGCTCCATATCGCGGAACTGGGCGCCGCCACCTACGCGTCCGATCCGCCCTTTTATCGCACCCTGATGGGCGCGTTGATGGCGTCGAACATCGGAATTCACGACGGCGAAATCGAGGGCGGCAGCGTTCGGCTATGGCAGCGTCCGGTTGAAGCGGCGATTCGCGCCGGCCTTCTGCGCGCGGATGCCGACGCGGAATTTGTCGCGCGCGACCTGGTGATCAGTTTTCTCGGGGTGCTCGATCTGTGGGTCCGCTCGGTGCTGGACGGTGAAGGATTGCGCAGCCAGCTCTTGTACGCCTTCACGCTCACGCTGCTGGGGCTTTCAACCGACGCCAGCCGTCCGAAATTGCTCAAGTATTATCATCGGTTTCAGAGCCAGTTGCCGCGCAAGATTCGCGAAGTTGATACTCCCTTATCCGACGGTAAGACGAAGTGTGACGCCGGAAGGGCCAAATGGCGGTGCGGCACGCCACAAGGCCAACCGCCGGCCAGCGCGGATAATGCCGGGCGCTCTGACCAAATTCAAGCGACAAGAAAATTCATATAAACGGAGGAAAGAAATGAAGTTCGGATTACTGGCAGCATTGCAGCTGCCCAAGCCCTGGAAAGCGGATTCGGAGCTAAGGCTGTGGCGCGATGGCCTCGAACAGATGGAAATAGCCGACCGCAGCGGAATCGACTACATGTGGCAGGTCGAGCATCATTTCCTCGAAGAGTACTCGCATTCCTCGGCGGCCGAGACGTTTTTGGCGGCGGCCAGCCAGCGCACCAAGCGGATGCGTCTGGGGTCGGGAATCACCCTGATACCGCCCAACTACAACCATCCGGCGCGCGTGGCCGAGCGCGTCGCGGCCCTGGACCTGGTCAGCGAAGGACGCGCGGAGTTCGGCACCGGGGAGTCGTCGACGTTTGCGGAACTCGACGCGTTCCACGTCTCGCGCACGGAAAAGCGGATGATGTGGAAGGAATGCCTGCAAGCGGTTTTGCGCATGATGGTGGAGGAGCCGTTCCGCGGTCATGTGGGCAAGTACTTCCAGATGCCGCCGCGCAACGTGATACCCAAGCCGATCCAGAAGCCGCATCCGCCGGTGTGGGTGGCATGTTCGCGTCAGGAGACGATCGTGATGGCGGGCAAGCTGGGGCTGGGCGTGCTGACCTTCGGCTTTCTGTCGCCGGTTGACGCGCAGAAATGGACCGCGGACTACTACCGGGCGCTGACCGAAGATTGCGAGCCGCTGGCGTACACGGTCAATCCCAACGTGGCGTTTCCTTTCAGGCTTCGCGTGCAACAAGGACGGCGACCTTGCCCGCCAGATCGGAGCCGAGGGCCGGCAATTTTTCGGCCACGCTTTCCGCCATCATTATGTCGATGGCGTGCATCACCCGGCCAAGACGGACCTGTGGGAAGACTTCAAGAAGACTCCGGCGAATATGCTGGCGCCGATCGATCCGAACAACGAATGCATGGGGACGCCGGACGACATCCGCAAGGTGCTGTTGAACTACGAAGCGGCGGGGGTCGATCAGGTGATCTTTATCGCGCAGGAAGGCAAGATCCCGCACGAGCGGATCTGCGAGGGGTTCGAACTGTTCGGCAAGACTATCGCGCCGGAATTCCATGAACGCGACGAGAAGCAGGCCAAGCTGAAGGCGGAACGGCTTGCGCCGGCGATCGAAAAGGCAATGAAGCGGCGCGTGCCGCCCAAGATCCCCGATTACGACGCTGAGTACACGGTTCGCGCTGACGGTCTGAAGATCAAGCATTTCGGTTGGGATCCCGCCTACGCCGATATGCTCGAGGCGGCCAAGGCCGCGCAGAGCCAGGGCAAATGAGAATCTCAGCGTGATTCATCGTGCGCCAGCGTCGAGCATCGGCACCGGTGCACGATGAACGTGCCGGTCTCTAGTCAGATCGCATAACGGAGAAACGCAATGAAATTCGGATTACTGGCAGCATTGCAACTGCCCAAGCCGTGGAAAGCGGATTCGGAATTAAGGCTGTGGCGCGATGGCCTCGAACAGATGGAAATAGCCGACCGCAGCGGGATCGACTACATGTGGCAGGTCGAGCATCATTTCCTCGAAGAGTACTCGCATTCGTCGGCGGCCGAGACGTTTCTGGCGGCGGCCAGCCAGCGCACCAAGCGGATGCGTCTGGGGTCGGGAATCACCCTGATACCGCCCAACTATAACCATCCGGCGCGCGTGGCCGAGCGCGTCGCGGCGCTGGATTTGGTCAGCGAGGGACGCGCGGAGTTCGGCACCGGCGAGTCGTCGACGTTTGCGGAACTCGACGCGTTCCACGTCTCGCGCACGGAAAAGCGGATGATGTGGAAGGAATGCCTGCAAGCGGTTTTGCGCATGATGGTGGAGGAGCCCTTCCGCGGTCATGTGGGCAAGTACTTCCAGATGCCGCCGCGCAATGTGATACCCAAGCCGATCCAGAAGCCGCATCCTCCGGTGTGGGTGGCGTGTTCGCGTCAGGAGACGATCGTGATGGCGGGCAAGCTGGGGCTGGGCGTGCTGACCTTCGGCTTTCTGTCGCCGGTTGACGCGCAGAAATGGACCGCGGACTACTACCGGGCGCTGACCGAAGATTGCGAGCCGCTGGCGTACACGGTCAATCCCAACGTGGCTTTCCTTTCAGGCTTTGCGTGCAACAAGGACGGCGACCTTGCCCGCCAGATCGGAGCCCAGGGCCGCCAATTTTTCGGCCACGCTTTCCGCCATCATTATGTCGATGGCGTGCATCACCCGGCCAAGACGGACCTGTGGGAAGACTTCAAGAAGACTCCGGCGAATATGCTGGCACCGATCGATCCGAACAACGAATGCATGGGGACGCCGGACGACATCCGCAAGGTGCTGTTGAACTACGAAGCGGCGGGGGTCGATCAGGTGATCTTTATCGCGCAGGAAGGCAAGATCCCGCACGAGCGGATCTGCGAGGGGTTCGAACTGTTCGGCAAGACTATCGCGCCGGAATTCCATGAACGCGACGAGAAGCAGGCCAAGCTGAAGGCGGAACGGCTTGCGCCGGCGATCGAAAAGGCAATGAAGCGGCGCGTGCCGCCCAGGATCCCCGATTACGACGCGGAATATACGGTTCGCGCCGACGGCCAGAAGATCAAACATTTCGGGTACGATCCGTCCATGCCCGATCGCATCGACGTGGTTGCGAGGTGATCGCGCTATCGCTGGTCGTGAGGCGTCCGAAGATGGTAGATGAGACACGGAGGATCCAGCCATGAGCAGCGGCAAAGCTCGCCGGATGTGGGGCCTGTCAGGCGCCCAGTTTACCATTCCACCGATGGGCGCGGAGCGTCCCGAGCCCTTCACCTTCGTGTGTCCGCCGATATTGATCGAGCACGACAAGGGGCTGGTTTTGTTCGATACCGGATGCCATCCACGCATCATGGACGACATTACCGGCTACTGGGGCGAGTTCTGGAAATTCGCGGAAGTGAAGTTCTCGCCGGCCGAGACGCTGGACCGCCAGATCAAGGGGCTCGGCTACAAGCTCGATGACATCAAATACGTCATTTTGTCGCATCTGCACATGGATCACACCGGCGGAATGACCCTGTTCCCCAACGCCAAATTCCTAGTCGGAGCCAATGAAATCCGCTTCGCCTACTGGGCGGATGAAATCCAGCGTCAGTTCTTTATGATGGACGACCTGATCCCGACGCGCGGCTATAACTGGCTCGAGGTGGGCGAGGACTATGACCTGTTTGGCGACGGCGCCGTCCAGATGCTCAAGACTCCCGGACATACGCCCGGCGAATGCACCTTGCTGGTGGACCTGCCCAGCCGCAAATTCGTGTTGACCGGCGACACCGTCCACACGCGCGAGGACCTCGCCGAAGAAAAACCGATGATGATCGATTACGACAAGGATCAAGCGGTGGCCTCGCTCAAGCGGCTCAAGCAATTGCGCGACCAGCAGCACGCGACCATCTGGATTCCGCACGACATCGATGACTGGAACGATTTTCCTCACGCCCCGACCGCGATTGAATAACAAGTTTAGCGAGTTCGAGAACTTCGTGAAGGAAGAAGTTGATATGAATTACAATGTTGTATCTTCGGACGATCACGTCCAGGAACCCGGCGATCTGTGGACCAAGCGCGTCCCGGCCAAGCTGCGCGACCGCGCGCCACGCCTCGAGCGCAGGCCCGAGGGCGATATCTGGATCATCGAAGGCAAGCCCACCATGGGATTGTCGCTGAGCGTCCAGGCCGGTAAGAAATTCGAGGAGTACAAGGCCGTTGGAGTTCTGTGGGAAGACACCCGCCCGGGTTGCTACGATCCGGCCGCGCGGCTCAAGGACATGGATATCGACGGAGTCGACGCCCAGGTGCTCTATCCCAACCTCGGTATCGGACCGATCTTTCTGCTCGAAGACACCGAGCTGCAGTTCGCCTGTTTGCGCGCCTACAACGATTTTCTGTCGGAATTTTGCAGCACCGACGCCAAGCGCTTGGTGGGAATCGGCTTGATCCCGACCGACGATGTGAAGACCGGAGTCGAGGAGATCAAGCATTGCGCCAAGCTCAAGGGCATCCGCGGCGTGATGCTGCCGACCTATCCGCGCGGGCGAGCCGCTCAACAGCAGCTCTTACGAGCCGCTGTGGCAAACCGCCGAGGAGTTGGGGCTGCCTGTGCATATCCATCTGCGCACGGGGGCGCGCCATGCCGGGTCGCTGTTCGGCAATTCGGGCGAGTTGATCGGCGAGAAATGCGCGGTGCTTAACCTGTCGTCGCTGGCTAACTACGAAGCGCTGTCGCGGGTGGTCTTCGGCGGTGTGCTGGAGCGCCATCCCAAGCTGAAGTTCGTTTCGGTGGAAGGCAATATCGGATGGCTGGGCTATTGGCTGGAGAAGTCCGATCGCATCTACAAGCGCCATCGCCATTGGACCAAGCTCGATCTGCCCAAGCCGCCGAGCGAGTATTACTTTCGCCAGATTTATTCCACGTTTATCGAAGATAAGGTCGGAATGATGATTCGCCACGTAATCGGTGTGGACAATCTGATGTGGTCTTCGGACTATCCGCATACCGACACGACCTGGCCCGATTCGAAGAAATATATCGAAGAAAGTCTGGAAGGCGTGCCGCCGGATGAGCGCTACAAGATCCTCGCCGGCAACGCGGTGAAGCTTTACAATTTGGCTTGACGGCGCGGACGCGCGAGGCGCGTCCGCGCCCGACCGAAGTAAAGGGGCCGCGCCGATGGCGTGGCCCCTGTTACTTTGAGCCATTATTGGCTTCGTGGGCCCAGCGCACGCGCTTCCGGCGGGTTACGCGACTATTCGTGGCGCATCGTGCCAGAAACAGGTTCGCGGAACACCGCCACCGCCAGCAAGCTCGCTGTATTGGCGTTCCGCAATCTTGTTTCTTGAGAGCCTGTCCCTGGGTTTATACGTTGTTTTTGATATTCGCCCCCGGACAGGGGGAAAAGGGCGCCGCTGCGGCGCCCAAGAGGGGGACCTTTAGTCAACAGGGTTATAATCGCCCTTTCCAGCCTGTCCGGAGGGCGACAGAAGTTCAATTTGTCCTTGTGGGCATTGCGTTGGTGCGCTCGAAGGAGATTGGAATACCCACACCCTGACCCTCTTTCTGGTCAGGGAGAGGGCATCCGAAACGCGGGCGGATTCGATTTTCATCCTGAAAACAATTTTTCGACGCCCGGTCAGGAAACCTGAGTCAGGAGAACGCCCGGATGTAACCTTTCCCGCTTTTCGAGCTTTTATGAGCGTGTAGAATTTACTGCTTACACACAGCCATGGCGAGTTCCGTCCGCGGTTGGAGCCGATTCCTGGCATGGGATTCGCATTTCTTGCCGGTAACCGGCAGTGGCCGGGAAGGAGGCTCATTATGCGAAGGGTCATTTATGCCTTGGCAGTTGGCACGTTGGCGGCGTCTTTTGCCGCCCCGGTCCTGGCTCAGTCTAATGACACCAGCATGGCCAGCTCGGGATCTGTGACCGTCGGCAAGGCCACGATATCAAGCGGAGGCGCTGCCGACGCCGATCTCAACATGGCGCGGTACAAAGCGTGGGACGATTTTCAGAGCAGCAATCCAAGTCTGGCACGCGAGATAAAGCATAATCCGAAGCTGGTCCGCAACGCGAGCTTCGTCGATAAACATGCCCAACTCAAGCAACTCTTCGAAGCCAATTCCGGAATGCAGCAAGATATGGAACACAATCCGGGCAATTACATGGCGTGGATGTCCGAGCGGCATCACCATAATCACCACCAAGGCTAAAACCGCCGCTTGGCCGTCGTGCACTCTCGGCGCGGTGCAAAAATGCGATGAGGAAGCAGGCTGCGAACGGGCGTAGCCCCGCAGCCTGCACTCCGTCATTTTCCGGTGAATTTCGGCTGGCGTTTCTCGGCGAACGCCGATGACGCTTCCTTGTGGTCCTGGGTGTACATCGTCAGGGTTTCGTAGGCCAGCGCCGCGTCGTCATTCATGAGCGCCAGGTTTTTGATGGTCTTGTTCACCGCCAGCTTGGTCCAGCGGATAGCCCACGTCGGGCCGTCCGCAAGCTGACGCGCGATTTCCAGCGCCTTGGGCATCACCTGCTCCTTGGGCAGGGCATAGTTTACCAGCCCAATCTTGGCCGCCTCGGCGCCGGTGATGAAGTTTCCGGTCATCAGGAACTCCTTGGCGCGGGAGGGACCGACCAGCAACGGCCACATGATCGCGCCGCCGTCGCCCGCGACCAGGCCAACTTTGACGTGCGTATCGGCCAAACGCGCCGTCTCGTCACACACCGTAATATCGCACAGCAGCGCCAGGCTGCAGCCCAGACCCACCGCGGCGCCGTTAATCGCCGCCACGATCGGCTGCTCGACGTCGAGAATATTGTGGATGATCCGCCGCGCTTCGGTGGCGTTCATCGGAAACGGGCCCTTACGATGGGAGGTGCCGTCGGGGCCGGCCTTGCCAAAGCCCTTGACGTCGGCGCCGGCGCAAAAGGCGCGGCCCGCCCCGGTCAGCAAGATCGCGTTGACTTCGCTGTCTTCGGACACGTCGACCCAGATGGTCTCAAGTTCGTGATGCATTTGGGGAACGATCGAGTTGAGCGAGTCCGGACGATTCAGCGTTAGCGTGCAAAGTCCATTGTCTTTCTCGATCTTGATGTATTGATAACGGCTGTAATCCGTTGCCATGATGATGGTCCTCCTCTTATCAGTCCGTCTTATATCGCGTTTGCCGCCCGGCGAAAACGTCCGCCCCGGTAAGCATATAATCGCCGCGAGGTTTGCGGACGCTGGTCTGACAGCCCGGCGGTTAGTGGGTACACGCCGAGCAGCTCCGAGCCCGCCCTCGGGAACGACCAGGTGGTGCTCAAGGGTTTCGATAATGATGGCGATGGCTTTGGCATCGCCCGCCAAGAGTGAAGTCACTCATTAACCACCACACCTTTGCTTGGCCTGTCGCGGTATCGCACCAGGAATTTCAAAGCTCGCTCTGTCTGTGGAGAGGGTGCACAAGCCACGGCCACTGGGCGTCAGAAACGCACCCTAGGCGGACCAGCCCGGTCACTTCTCGGTCACGAACAGATTGGGTTCGTTTGGAAATGCGGATCGACCGATTATCGTTGGCGATTACATTTACTCCCTCCGCGAGCCTTCCACCAGGCAGTTCTACAGCGCCGCGTGAAAGGAATCTTCTTCGACGGTTCGGTAGTGCGCTGGTAGAGCAAGTATTTGCCAGTGGTCATGGAATTGTGAACTTCTGTGAGCCGGCTGGTCGTGGAAACCTGAGTGAAAAACAACGGAATCTTGGAAACACCAAGCTGGCTTCGCGCTTTTCACAAAAAATGGCTTCGTTTGGAAGTGCAGGTCAGGGTTGATTCCTTGTTCGTGGCTGGCGCAATTCTTTAATAACCGCTAAAAAACGGTTATACCGCGCAATACTGTAGCGCGAGAGGGTTAGAAAGAAGCGCTCGTTACGGCTAAAGTAGTTAGCTTCTCGGTGGGAGTTTTTTTTCGGTACCTCGGTGGCCGCACCGGCTTCGCTCGTGGGACTCTTAGAGCCCTCCCCAATTTTATCACCTTGGCCCGCACTGGCCTCGGCACCACCGGCCTCTTCGGCCTTGCCCGGATTGAGCCTCTTTGTCAGATCCTTAAGCTTGCTGAAATTCGTAATAGGCTGGTCCGAACGGAGCTCGCCAAGAAATTTCTCCCCATCGAGTTCCAGGTAAAGCGCCGCGATCCTGTCATACTCTTCGTTTGAAATTTTGTGCAAAAGCTCGATGACTCTCAGCAGCTCGTCCAAGGTCGAAGCGTTGTCCCTCAAGTCCACGGCAAGCAAGCTTGTTTCTACGCGCCGCTGGCGCTCACACCACCAAAGGTAGTCTGTGACCTCTTCGACCAGGCGCGCCTGGTATGCGTTTTTCGGTTGGAATTCGGCGGCCACTCCCGTCAGCAACTGGTACCAGTCCTCTCGGTTCTCGCCCGGGAGAAAACGGGTTTTAGCGAGTAAACCATGTTTTATGGAGTTTAGCGAGCTGGATTCCTTGCCCGCCTCCGTCTTTGGCCCCGTGCTCGCTTGGGCATTTCGTCGATTGGCTTCTCGCTGTCTTTCGCTGACCTGCATCGGAAAACCTCCATGATCGAATCGAGATCCTTGTCCAAAATCGGAAAGAAACCTGCAGAACCACGAATGATGGAGGAATTGACGAAGTAGTTGTTGAGCCGTCAATAACGGCTGGTACCCTACAAGAAGTACATTATATCCAGATCTGAAATCACCTCGCAACAGCCTCAAGTATATGGCGAGAAGCTCTTCTGGACCATAAACCGTCAGAACTTGATCTGTTTGTCGCTTATTGCAGGAGACACAGCAAGTTGGTTCTGGAAGAAGGCGCAAGTGGGCGTGCACATCTGAGGAGCGGATGACGCCCACTTCTGTCGTGGAGGATAAGCCCCAGTCCCGCTTGAGTGATTTTCAGCGCTCTCACTAAAAAAGAACACTCATGCTGACGCCCTCACCGAAATAAATCCCAACACGCGAGTCCGTGGTACGAGCCTGCGTCAAGCTCGGGTGCTGTCTATCGCGATGGGTGAACATGGGGGCGCTATCTTTAACAGCTCGCCTGGTGTACGACCGCGCGAAAGGGCACATGCGGCTTTCGGAAGCGTCCAAGGAGGTTGCAGACCAATCCCATTGAAATGCAGATGCTGCGGCGACGATCCGAGATATCCGTTGGGCGGCCGGAGGTCCTCTTGATCTGCTAAGCGTTGACGCGGAAGAACCTGGACCGTTACAGAATCTGGAACAAGATTGTGCGCTCAGGCTGCACCCACAGGTATCGAGGCCCTGCAGCTGGACCAGTTCGACGAGACCATTCCCGCACTTTACCTCGGGCCACCAACCCAAAGGTGCGTTTGGGCCTCGCTATTGTCGGCCAACGTGTTGCGTGCCTTGTCCGGCGTCCCCGGTAAATTCACTTTCGGTCGCTGATGAGCTCGACCACCCGGTTGATGCTGATATTGCATTCGTTTCCGATATTGATCGCCCGGCTGTCGGCGTCGGACAATCCATCGCCAGCAGGTTGGCGCGCACCACGTTGGACACGTGGGTAAGGTCGCGGGTCTGTTCTGGTCGTCGTGGATGGTAAGACGGCCTGCCCTCGCGGCGGGCGCGCAAGGAGACCCTGATCACCGTGACGTTAGGCTCCCGCATGCGCCATCCGCAGGCCGAAGACGTTGAAGTAACGCGAGGTCAGGATCTGCGGCGAAAACCGCCGATGAAACAGCCGGGTGTTATACTCGCCGGTAAGCTTCCACAGCGGCATTCGGATTAAACGGATTGGGCGTCAGGTCCTCGCGCAGGGGCCCCCGCGGTTGATCGCCGTGTGCCGATGAGGAGCCCGAATAAATCACCCGCCGCACCCGTCGTCACCGAAATCCGCACGTTAACGTCGATCGTCGCGCATAAATCCCATAGTTGCGATGAAGGTCATTAGCGGGAGTTGCTCGGCCGGAACGAAAGGCCCTTCACATAATTTCATGCTGGTATTCGAACCCATAAGCGATTTACAGGCTCATTGTCGTGGCCGAGCTCGCTCAGTCCCCCTGACCGGTCAATTTCTCTACCGGCACTCCCGACAATTTCGAAAGGGCTATAACGTCGCAGTAACGGGCCCGCATCATGTCGCCAGCCGTGATCCAATTGTAGATCGTCTGACGGCTGACATCCAATTCGCGTGACACTTTGGACACCCCGCCGGCCAGCTCCACCGCCGCTCCCACCACATTAGTCCTTTTCTGGCCACGCTTCATTGAGGCGCAATTTAACCTCCCCGATGGCGGCGGTCAATTTCAGACAGGACGTAACAGATCACCTCGGCGGATATGCCAAATTTTTTAGACAGAATGAAGATGGTGTGGGTGCCGCTAGATTGTGGGTTCCTTATTCAGTTTTTCCACTAATATACCCCCAATATGATTGTTTACGGGACGGTCCAATTCCCCTCATCATATGACAAGAAAAGTTGACGGTAATGTGTAATCGTGGTAATATTCTCATGTTATCGAGGTTACGAAATGGACAACCTGGAAAGTACAATAATCGAGACCGAGGAGCAGGTGGCCGAGCTGGTGGCGCGCCGGGCGGAACTCGACCGTAACCTGCAGGAGCTGGAGCAGCGCCACCGGATGCTGGAGGGCAAGGAGCCCGAAAACCACCATCATCGCTGCCCCCATTGCGGCTCCCGGGCGGTTTGTCCGCAGGCCTACGGCGAAGACTGTCCGCTTGAGGCTCGGGCACCGGCCGACTGCCGCGATGACCCTTATTCCCAAGAGTGAAATTTGTACCTGACACCAATTTGGCCTCGACCATGATGACCGGGTAGGGCCCGCGCAAACCAAGAGGAGATCATTTCATGGATAGCAACGGACTTGCGACACCAACGCTTCCCTTGAGGGCGCCAAACCGGCCGCATCGGAGCCCTCCGTGCCGGCACTTAATCTGCGTCAAAAACTCGCCCAGGTGCGCCGTGAGGTGGGCTACATCCAGAAGCGCGGCAAGAACGAGCTGCACGACTATTCGTATGCGATGGCGGCCGATATCGCGGGGGCGATCGGGGATCGGCTGGCGGCACTTAACGTGATCCTGGGGCGCCGGAATCTGAGCGTCAAACGCGATAAAGGCCAATGCGGACAAGGCACCGAAACGGTGGTCGAGGTCACGCTCGATTATGAGTTCATCGACGGCGACAGCGACGAAATACTAATTGTGCCGAGCTATGGGGAAGGGCGTGATAGCGGTGACAAGGCACCCTATAAAGCGCTTACCGGGGCGCTCAAGTATGCACTTATCCAGACTTTCCTAATCGCCACCGGAGATGATCCCGAAGATGAACGATCCGACCATCAGCCGATGTCTACCAACGCTCGGAGACATAAACCATCGATCAGCGCGGAGCAGGCGCAGACCCTCGGCGATCTGATCGAGCAGACCGGAACCGACCAGACCAAGGTCCTGGAGTTTTACGCGGTGTCGAAGCTGGAGGAGATGACGGCGGACAATTACCGCAAAGCGCTGCGCCTGTTGCGGCTTAAGCTGTCGAAAAGATCGGGCGGCAATGGTGCCAGCCGACACGCTCAGCAGTCCAACGCCAGCCTGTGAAGCGGGAGCATTCTGCAACTGTGGGCAAGAGCAAGAGCGCTCCTTAGACATGCGCAACAGCGCTCCTGAGATCCATGCCAAAAAACATGCACACCTACTTCAAGTTCAACAATTATCGCCAGTTCACGCGGACCAGACGGGAGATCCGCCTGCCGCTTGAAATGCTGTGCGATGCCCGCTTTCGGGCGCTGCGCGACGAAGCCAAAGCGCACGCAATCTGCCTGCTGCTGCTGGCGGCAAGGTATGACAACCGGCTGCCCGATGACCCTTTGCTGCTGTCGGCCTGGATCGGGGCGAACAGTCCGATTGAGCTCGATGAATTGCGCCGGCTGGGTCTCATCGAGGACCTGGCGCCTGACCCGCCGGCGGTCAAAAGGGAGAGCACCCGCTATATCTCCAGCGCGGTCCGCGCGCGGGTAATCGTGCGCGATGGCGGGCGTTGCCGGCGCTGTCGCAGTGCCAGCTTGCTCGAGGTCGATCACATCATTCCACTGAGCCGGGGCGGGAGCTCGGAGGAAGACAATCTCCAGACCCTGTGCAAACGCTGCAACCGCAAGAAACTCAACCGCCATGCCGCCAGCCTGTGAGCCCTTGAGGCAAACCTTCGATCAGGAAGATTAACACCGATGCGCATCGTTCATACCAGCGACTGGCACGCCGGACACCTATGGAAATCACGCAACCGCCTGGGCGAGTTCGAGGCGATCCTCGATGACCTCGGGGACTTCATCGAGCACGAGCGGGTTAATTTCTACTGGTCTCCGGCGACATATTCGACGTCGGGGCGCCGTCGGCCGAGGCGGAGCGGGTGGTGTTCCGCTTCTTGCGCCGGGTTGGACGCGCCGGCACCAAGACTGTAGCGATTGCCGGCAACCATGATTCCGCCGTTCGAATGGAAGCCTGGGGCACGCTCGCCGAACTGGTCGACGTCCACGCCGTGGGCCAGCCCCGCGCGGCTGACCGCGGAGGCGTGATCACGATTTCAAGTCGCAGCGGAGAGCGCGCGGTCGTGGCGGCGGTTCCATGGGCGCCCGTGCGCAGCATCGTAAGCGCGCTGGAAATCGTCACCGATGAAAACGGCGCCCGCCAGCACTACGCCCGCTGGATGAAGCAACTGATCGAGCACCTGAGTGCGAGGTTTGCTCCCGACGCGATCAATCTTCTGATCGCCCATGCCCATATTGACGGGGCGGCGCTGAGCGGGTCCGAGCGCAAGGCCCACCTGGGCGCGGGCTGGGTGATTAGTCCGCAGGCGCTGGTCTCGCGGGCGCATTACGTGGCGCTGGGGCATATTCACCGGCCGCAGATGATCGAAGCGGCCCCCTCGCCTGCCTGCTATGCCGGATCTCCGATCCAGCTCGACTTCGGTGAGGCCGGCGAGCACAAAAGCTTCGTGGTAATCGATGTGCATCCCGGCCAGGCGGCCCGGATCGAGCGCGTGCCCTATCGCGGCGGTACGCCTCTGCGCCAGGTTCGCGCCACCCTGGCCGAGCTCGAGCAGGAATCAGATACGCTCAGCAAATCGGGATGGCTCAAGGTCATCGTGCCGCTCGCCGCGCCTGACCCTGACCTGGGCGCCAAGGTCCGCCGCCTGCTCCCCAACGCGGTGGTGGTGGACTATGACCCGCTGCGCGATGAGATAGTACCGTCCCAAGTCGATCAGGCCGGGTTGGCTCCGGCAGAGCTGTTCCGGGTCTACTTCCGCGACCAGCACGGCACCGAACCGGACCAGGCTTTGGTGGAGGTGTTCGAGCGCATGCACCAAATGGCCAGGGAACCAAGTGAATGAGACCGGGTGAATGAGACCACTGCGCCTCACGCTCGAAAACTTCACCTGTTTCGGCGACGGCCCGGTCGAGGTCGACTTCACCAGCCTCGAACTGTTCGCGATCACCGGCCGGACCGGGGCGGGCAAATCGAGCCTGCTCGATGCGATGATCTTCGCGCTCTACGGCAGTGTCCCGCGCATCGGTGCAAAGGGGCTGAGCGAGCTTATCTCAATGGGCCGCGAGCGCACGGCGGTGGTATTCGACTTCAGTGTGGGCACACGCAGTTTCCGTGCGACCCGGATTGTACGGCGCACCGGCACCTCCGAGGCCCGGCTCGACGAGCTGACCGGCGAGCAGGTCCGTCCGCTTGTCAGCGGAGTGCGGGAGACCGCGTGCGAAATAACCCGGTTGCTCGGGGTCCCGTACGATACCTTCATCCAGGCCGTGGTCCTGCCTCAGGGGCAATTCGCCACTTTCCTAAAGAGTGCGCCGGGGCACCGGCGCGGCATCTTGCGCGAATTGTTGCGTCTTCAGGTTAACGAGACCATGCGCACCCTGGTTTCGCGCCGACGCGACGACCTCGACCTTCACTCAAAACTGCTGGAGCGTCAGCTGGCCGAAGACTTCACCGGCGTGACCCCGCAGGCGCTGGAAGACTTGCGCTGCGAGGAGAAGTTACTCGCCGGGCAAGTCCAGGAACTCACGGCTGAATTGGAAAGCGCGGAGCGGAAACTGGCGGAGCTGAGGTTGCGCCGCGAGAAGACCCAGGAACTGGAGCACCGACAAAGCCTGGTTGCGCAACTCGGTGCGCAGGAGCCGCGAATCAGGCCGCTCACGGCCAGGATTGAGCAGGCGCGTCGCGCGACGCCGTTGCTGTCCCTGGTCGAGGCTGCCAATCAGGCCTCATTCAGATGCAGGCAGGCGGACGATTGCGCCGCAACCGCGCGACGCCAGCGCGATCTCCTCCAAGCGGGGGAGCGCAAGCTCAGGACGGATCTGCGGCGGACCCAGCGCCGGGCCAAAGCGTTGCCTGAGTTGCGCAAACGCATTGCCGAGCTTGATCAGGTTTTGGGCCGACTGAAATCGCGCGACGCACTCCATCAGCGGCTTGACCAGGCTACTGCCGGGGCGCGCCGGCTCAAATCCGAACTTTACCAGGCCAAGGCGCAGGAGCGGCGGGCCGTGCAGATGGTGAGGCAGTGCCGAGGTGCGCTGGTAAAGGCGAACCGCAGGTTGGCAGGCATCGGCTACGACGCCGAACTCGATCGAAAGCTGGCTTTAGTCCGCGACCGGGCGACCCTGATTGCCGCGGCACGCGAAGGCGTCGCGGCGATGGCCAGGGATGCCCAACGGTCCGGTCAGAGGGCAGCGCTTTGCCGGACGGCGGCCGAGCGCGCCAATGCTGCTGATGGGCGCGCTCAAAAGCGCTTGGAAAAAGCCTGCGAACGAACGAGCGCGCTGCAATCGGTACTTGATCAAGTGCGCCGCTCCCATGCCACTGCCATCTTGCGCCGCCAGCTGCGTCCGGCAATGCCTTGCCCGGTATGCGAGGGTTCAGTCGTTCAGCTACCGGCGCTGATTGAGCCTCCCGATCTCAGACAGGCCGAAGAGAATCTCGTGCAAGCCCGCCAAGAGGAAACTCACGTGCGCGGTGTAGCCGACCATAGGCGCGAGGCTGCCGCCCAGGCCGATGCCGCGGCGCAAGAAGCACAGCGCGCAGTGCGCAAAAACGCAATCCAATTGGAGCAGGCCAGGGCGAAGCTGGTCAGGGCCGAAGGTGAACTGGATGCGGAGATCGGGGGATTGGTCGGCAACGACAGGGGCGCCACGATTGAAAGACGCGTCCTCACCGCGACCAAGCGCATAGTTGAACTGAAGAGAGGGCATGACTGCGCAGCCCGCGAGTGCGAGCTCGCGCGGCAGAAATTCGTTGAGGCTGAGCACGCGGTTAAGCAAGCTTCAGCCGCGATCAGGCGGGTCGTCGATCTGCTGGCTCAGGTTGAGATCGAAGTCGATAGTTTGAAGACCGACCGCAAGCAGATCGACGCGGAAATCGCCACCATCACCACCGCCCGCGATCCGGAAGCGGAGCGCGAGCGTCTGAGCGCCGTCTGCCTCGATTTCGATCGGGCGCTCGCCAATATCACCAAAGAACAGGTCGCCATGGAGAAGGCCCTGGCTGCCGCCGAAGCTATTGCCGATCAGAGCACGCGAGCGGTGGCTCAGGCGGTGTTGGACTGGAAGCGGGCGCACCGCAATGCCCGGCGGGCCGCCGTGAAGGCTGGCTTCGTCGATGAAAAGCTCGCGGCGCAGGCGGTGCTGTCAAAAGCCGAGATGGCGCGGTCTGAACGGGAAATCAATCACTGGCGGCGCGAGATGGAAATGAACTCCAGGCGCGTCGCCGAGCTCTTGGGCCAACTCGGGGAAGATGGGGTATCGGCGGAGAGCCTGCACAGCGAAGAGCGTGCATTCAGCGATCGTAAATGCGCTTATGATCGGTTCCGCAGTGAGCAGGCGCGCCGGGGCGAACAGATAATGGCACTCGCGCAGAGACTGGAGCGGTCCAGGGCATTGCTGCAGGAGCTGGAGTCCTGCCGGTGCAGTCACAGTCTGTATGCCCAGCTGGCCGATGAGCTGCGCAGCGACCGCTTTCAGGCCTTTGTGTTGCGGGATACCTTCCGCGAACTGGTCCGCGGCGCCTCGGAGCGGCTGTGGGAGCTAAGCGCGCGTTACCGTCTGCATTGGCAAGACGAGAGCTTTCACGTCGTCGACTACGACAATGGACGCCAGCTCCGGCCCGCGGAGACGCTGAGCGGCGGTGAGACGTTCATGACCGCGCTTGCGCTTGCCCTTGAACTGAGCGAGCAGGTCCAGCGTATCTCCGGTGCGGTCAAACTGAGCAGCATCCTTATCGATGAGGCATTCGGCACACTCGATCCTGAATCTTTGGATGCTGCTGCCGGAGCGATTGAAAATTTGCCCACCGGCGGGCGCATGGTCGGTATCATCACTCACATCGAGGAATTAAGCGGTCGGCTCCCTGGCCTGTATCAGAGTCGAAAAGCGCGCCTCGGGCTCACAGATCCGGATCGAGATAAACTGAACCTCCCAAATCGTTTTTGCCTTTCCACCC
>CAWGQB010000022.1:0-56390 GCA_963824565.1 uncultured Pseudomonadota bacterium
GTCTCAGCGATACTCTTGCTTTCTTGAATTCCCGGCCTCGCGCTGGCCGGAACCTTCCGGCCAACCCCAGAAAAGTCTGGTCGTGTCGTAGCAGCTGGGATCTCAATGGTTAGGCATTCGGCCTTGTACGCTTACAGCGTGCGGGCGGTCACGGGTCCGGCTACGGCTGGAAAAGCCATTGATAAAAGAGACAAACCACGGACAAGAGGACTGTTGCGAGCAAGTTGTGTAACTGGCGTTCGAGCGCGGAGCCCCCACCACGCGCCACGCGGCACTGTTTTAGCGCGAGACCGAGCTTAATGGCCGCGCCTAGCCGGCTCCGCTTCGGCGTGAGCTTGACGCCGCGACATAGCCAAGCGATGCGGAGGATTCCGGGGATAGAGCGCGGTCGCGCCGCGGTCGAAGCGCGATTCGCCAGGGTGCCATAGTGCCGCGGGAGGACTGGCGGGCCGATTGGGGCATCACTGCGCTCGCTTCGCTAAGACGCCGCCGCCTGGACGGCGGTACGCTCGCAGCTGCCACCGGCCCTGCGCTTCGCTCCGGATGGCCGTGCCGCTTCCTTTGGATGGCGGCCGGCACTCTTCACTGCAAAGCGCGCCGGGGTCGGGATCGCGGCGCAACCCGGGGCGGGGCGCTTCCTCGAAAGCGCCGAATGTCTTGCCGGCGTCGGATTAAGCAGCGACGGCCAAGTGGGAGCGGGTCGAGGATCCGCGCAGGCGGCGGGCCGGCGCACAGATTCGCTGATCCGCGTATGGCGGCGATCTTCATCGTGGCGATATGGTTTCACTCGCCTAGCAGCGAGTCCGAGTTTCGGTTCAGCTAACTCGCTCGACGATGAGCCCTTTTCCCTTTTTCCACCATCTCCTCTACTCAGGCAAATTGAGGATATTCTAAAATCAGAGAGAACCGCGACACTTAGGCGCTTAAAGGCCTTTAAGGAACCCAACGGTTGGGTTATCGTTAAGCTTATGCAAGGCAAGACGCCACCCGACAAGACTCTTCGGAGGGTCATGGCCGCACTCGGGCGCTCTACGAGTGACAAGAAGGCCGCTGCGGCCAGAGCTAATGGCAGAAAAGGCGGACGACCGAGAAAGCTGCCAGAAATTGCCTTGTTTGATCACGCCCGGATCATGAAGAAAAAAAGGGAAGAACAGCAGCGCTATTGGCGCGACTTGCGAAAGCGCCGGAGCCCGGAAAGCGAACCTTCCGGACACCTAGCCATTGTCATTGTGAATTTAGGAGACGACCCCTTTGGCCGGCTCGAAAACCACTACTGACCGGCCGCCTCTGACGGTCGAGCATGTCAAAGAGCTATTTCGACGGGTGAGTTCGTCTGAAATAGAAGACGCGACTTTGATCGGAGGACAAGCGGCTGCCTTCTGGGCCGTCTATTACAAGGTTGCCAGCGCAGTCCAGATGACCACCAAAGATATTGATCTGCTAGCGGATAGGACAGCGGCAGCACGATTCGCGAGTTCGTATAAAGTAAAACTCAATGAAGCAAGGACGCCGCGTGTTCCCGATTTCGCCTTTATAGATATTCTCGTCGGAACAACTCCGGTCCGGGTTGACTTCCTTCGTTCAGTTCACGGCCTCGACGTCACCGAGGTCGTGTCTACCAGGCTAGGCTTGCAGACCGAAGATATGGACACGCCTATCTATTTAATGCATCCGATGTTGTGCATGGCGAGTCGCCTCTTTAACACGTATCAGTTGCCTGGACGTTACACCCTTGAAGAAAAGGAACGCCTCAAGCGCTCTTTACAGGCACTAAAGGCCTATCTAGCCGATTTAGCTCGCCATCCGACAAAGGATCCTGAGAGATCCCATCGAGCGCTTTCCGCAATTGCTGAAAGAGTATTCTTGATAAGCCTGACCGACGCCGGATCGATTGCCTGGTATCGGGACAAGATAGATGTCTTCCAAAGCATTCCGCCGCCAGCTGAGGGACTGCCATACCCGAAGAAATTTGTCAGTCTACGTTATCCTCAGATGCTTACGAAGCTCGCAGCCCAGCGGGCAGAATTCGCAGCCCTTGAACGTAAAAGAGAGAAGAAGCTTTTAAAAAGCCGGTAGTGCGAAACAAAAATGAGACTTACCCCCGGGACCGGTTGTTGAGGTCCAGGTCAATCCCGGTTCTCGTGCGTGGTTTCTATGACTTGCGTGGACCTATGACTACGCGGGAGGGGTAACCTTTATCGGGTTAGGATATTCATAACACTAATAATAAAAGGTACGCGGGGAGAGAACGCAGGCAGCCAGATCGAACAGCCTGTCGATGAACCGATTCTGTTGGCGAATATGATCGTCGCTGACCCACCTTGCCTGCCCCTTGCGGATCATGTGTAGAGCCTCGTATCCCGCAATCGTTCGCCGAGCTGCGTGGAACTCGCGAAAGCCCTGCTTGGCCTTCACTCGTCGTTTGATCGCTCGATGATCCTGCTCCAGGATATTGTTCAAATATTGGACCGGTCGATGCCGGCAGCGGCAGCGCAGGGTTCCTTGCGCTTTCACTGCGGCAATCGCCGCGCCGTAGAGGCGGGCCTGATCAGTGTTGATGACGCGGGGCTGCGGACGAGATGAATCGCTGAGCACCTGGCGGAACAGGCGCTTGGCGCCGTGGCATCGCGTAACGCCGACAGCAGGAAGTCGATGGTGGCACCCGGGGAATCGATGGCCCGATAGAGGTAACACCAACGGCCCTGGACTCGAATATATGTCTCATCGACACGCCAGGATTTGTTCGTCGGCCTGAGCTGAGGACGCAGCCGCTGTTCCAGTTCGGGACCGTAACGTTGAACCCAACGCCAGATCGTCGTGTGATCCGCCTCCAGACCGCGCTCGGCGAACAACTCCTCGACGTCGCGCGAGCGAGTACCGAAGATACCAGCGCACGGCACACCTCTGCTTTATGCTCTTGCGGCCCCCGTTTCTCATCCGAGTGCTATCTCCTTCTAATTTGCCGGTAGCAGCAGGGCGGGGCCTGTTCAGCCTCCCGGTCCCCGCCTATCCGAACCCTCCGATTAGAGTCCTCAACCGCGCGGCAACCAACCCATGAATAGGATGTTGCTGGCCGCGCGTTTGTCACCCAATCGCGCTGGCTGGCTGGGCGGGGCCGGTTTATTCCTAACAGGCCGGTCCGCCCTTCTGTCTGCGTGACGGAGCAAATTGCGGCGCAGATCGATCTATGCAGTGTCGCTGCCGGCAGTGCTAAAATTTTTCGGGGGGAGAAACGCAGAGCGGGACCGGTAGCCCGATCCCGCTCTGCGGTTGCAATCAAGCTGCGCGCCGTAGCCGCGGCGGGCGAATGAGCAGCCAACGGGCGTTTAACCTCTCCCTCACGATAGTCCAAGTTTAGTCAAAGTTGACGAATTCCCCTTATGTTATGAGACCCTTTTCGGGCGCCGCGGAGCGTTAGTCCGTTGCATTTTTTAAAAGGGCTCCGCTACGACGCCATGCGGGCCCTCGACTTCATGGCCACTGGAAGCTCGGGGACGGTAAAATATTCTTTTGAGTAGTAACCGGCTTTGAGCCCGGAACAGCCATGTGGTACACAGGGGAGAACACGGGCACTGCTCCGACCTGGCGTTACGGTCAATCTGGCCCAACAGGAGTTCATCCTTCCGCTGTCGTGCAAATCATGGCTCGCGGGCTTGCCATATATCGAAGTTATGAACGAGACCGCTTCGCAGGGAGACGATGAACGGAATAATCGGGCAGCAATCTCGTTTGCGGCTGTCGTGCTACGGGACAATTACCCAGAAATAACCGAGGGTCTGGTTGTCAACAACCTCGACGTGAGCGACCTGCGCGCGCTTTATGAAGCTGTTCAACGGGCGGAGGAACAGGGCGTTACTCCTCTGGTTGCGAGCAGCGAAGGCATCACGATTCCTTGGTCAGCCGGCGAAAGGAGGCTCGTGCCCCTGCTGGTGGAGGATGACTTCGCAGCCTTTGGTCCGGAGATAGAGTGGCTCATGACACGTCCGGTGTTGGCGGAGGTTGTCATTACCGAAAATTAGATCCGAACGTATTGATGATGTATTCCTCCGAGGAGCGGAAGCGCGGTAATTTGCCCGATGCGCTGAACGCTTCGAGCGACCGGTGCGTCCTTGCTCAAGGAGAGGTGAGTCCGCACTTGATTGTAACAGGTAGCGTATGAACGGAGGATGCGACGCAGATGCGCCTCGCTCAACACCACCATGTGGTCCGTGCACTCTCGGCGAATCGAGCCGATCAGCCGCTCGGCGTGTCCGTTTTGCCAGGGTGACCGAGCGGCGGTCGGACGATCGCGGATTTCCCATGGCACGAATGCGGCGCGTGTATGCTGGACTGAATGCCCCGTCGCGGTCGCGGATCAGGTACCGTGGCGCTTCATCCCAAGGGAAAGCCTCTGTCACCTGTCGGGCGATCCATTCGGCGCTCGGATGAGCGGTGACGCCGAACCCTATCAGCCGCCGACGCTCATGGCCCAGGATCACCAGCAGCATAGAGCAATTTGAAAAACGCGGTCGGGACTACGAAGAGATCGATCGAAGCAATGCCTGCCGCATGGTTGCGCAGGAAGGTCTTCCAGCTCTGTGACGGCGGTCGTCGAGACCTCGGCACCCGGCATCGAGCCATTGGAGGCTGACGGCGCAAATCTGCCGCTGGGTAAGCCGGTCGCTGTCGCCGGGCTTGAGCCAGCCGGGATCTGAGCGCGCCGCGCAGACCAGCATCACGGCTGCCGGCAGCAGCGCCAGGAATCTTTCTGTCCTCATAACGCCGTGGGCGCAAACATCTGATTGGCGATTCACTTTGGAACATTCCTGCCGGCCATGAGTTTTGGTGGTATCGAAACCGCCTTGGCCAGAATCGCAATCAAATTGATCACGACATAGACGATGATCCCCGCCGCGATCGAGCGCAACGTCAGGGGCCAGGTTTGTACGCCGAAATCATACTGCGCCAGAAACGACAGCATCAGCGCCGTGAGATTCCTCCGGCTCTCGCGTCAACTGGATCTGGATCTTCTTGTCGTGAAAAAACAGTACGGGCGCGAAGCCTATGCGCCTGTTGCTGAGGAATTGCACTTGAGGCTTTCGCCAATCCCAACCCGATGGGACCGGCAGTTCGCGCTGCCTCGTTGCTGGAGCGAAGGGGATTCGAACTGCCGGTCTCATCCCACTAAATGTCTAGTTTTATTGTCGATTTGGGCAGCCTTTTCAATCGGGGATTCTCCCGGCACTTTCGCAGAGTAAAAGCGCAAAAGAGACCGACGTTTCGAATTTCCTCTGCTCCACCAACGAGGCGCTGCGAACCGCCGGTCCCTGCCTTCCAGCATGTCCGAAAGCATGGAGCCAACCTCTTGAGGCCGCCGGAATCGAGGAAACCTGCTTCGGATCGCGCTCCTTTTTGTGAGTATGTAAGCGGAGAATTTTGGAACTGGATTTTGGGAGAGAATCGAGCCTGCGTCGTGCCAGGAGGAGGAAGGCACATGAGGCAACCCGTAATTCCCAAGCTCTCTGAACTGAGCACCGTCGGACGGGCAGAGCTTTGGCTATCTGGACGGCCACGTTTGACAAGCCCCTCAACCGCTTTGCGGACCAGTCGCGAGCTGCTGGCCAGCGCCTTGGCCTGGCAACTCCAGGAGCGCAAATTCGGCGGCCTTAGTGGGGCCACCAAGCGCAAGCTGCGCGTCATGGCCCGCGCGCAAAAGCGCAAGTCCAGCGCCAGCCGCTGCCGTTGACCGGTCGAGGGCCGCAACCCGCCTTCGCCGATCATCGTCTCGAGGCCATCGGGCAACGATTCGACGAACTCGCGGATATTCGCCTGCTCCAGCGCATGCCAGACGTCCGCGTCAGCGGCACCGGGTCTGCCGTACTGCACATTTTCGCGAATCGACGCGCTGAAAAGCACGGCGTCCTGCGGCACGATGCCGATCGTATCGCGCAACAACTTGAGCGTGACCGCCGCGATATCGGCGCCGTCGATCAAGATTCGCCCGGCGCCCGGTTCGTTAAAATCGCGGGATCAGGCTGGCCAGCGTGGTTTGCCGGCGCACGAACGCCCGACCAGCGCAACCGTAGTCCCGGCCGGAACATGAAGATTGACGTTGTGAAGCACGATGCGCGGTGGTCCGCCGTCGAGCGGCTGGTAACCGAAGCTGAGGTTCTCGATCTCGACCTCGCCGTGAGTCGCGCGCAGCTCGGTGGCTCCAGGGCGATCGTGCACCTCCGGCGTTTCGTCAAAAAATTTGAAGATGCGCTCGATCGCAGCCAGCGAACTAGCAACGATGCTCGACAGTTCCGAGAAATCGTTGCAGCGGTAAATAGAGCGCGCTCGGGTACGCGTAAAAGGCGACCATCGTGCCAAGCGCCATCCGCCCGCGTATGATGAGCAGCGAACCCGCCCAAATCACAACCAGCGGCGCAGCGCGGGTAATGAATTCGGTGAACATCCGGTGCTCGGAGGTGAGCTTGACGTTCTCGATCGACAGGTCGTACAGCTCGGTGGTGCGATCGTAAAAGCGGCGTGCTTCGAGTTCCTCGCGGGCGAAGGATTTCACGGTGGCCACTCCGGCGACCCGTTTATCGAGCACAAAGAGGATCCAAACCACGAAGCTAAGCGGCACCGCGTCGATCCAGGTGTTGGTCATCGCCGAACCTCCGGGTATGAGTTCGCTTGTTAACCGTCCATAGCAGTCTAAATTGCGTTAAACCTTAGACTTTTCGGCGCGGTCGATTCCACCAACGTCCATATTTCGGCTGTCAGTCCATCCCCTTGGCTGTCAAGGTGGCTGTCAAAAAGTCCGGTCGGAAAATGAATGCCGACCCAGCAGCACCAACGCGACCAGGGTGCCGACCACGATGAGGACGATCACCCCATCCCGGCCCCGCTACTGGGGACGGCCCGTCATTGCGGTGCGCCGAATGAATCGCCATGTGATAGCCGGTGGATAACCTAGGATAGATGCCCGTTCCAAGGATCGATCCCAACCGTCCGGTGGATGTCACCCCGACCGATAGTGCCGAATGCCAACGCTCAGTCTGGGGTTGGACCGCAAGGCTTTTTCGGGCGCTGCGGATAGATAAATCCGGTGCGTTTTTCCATTGGCCGGCCTTCCTATGCGGATTCTGCGTAGTCGGGCCGCCAGAGCCTATTGCTTCGATTCGTTTGACCAACTTTACTGTTGTAGATTGGTCATTAGGAGCAACGAATGGCAGACGCCAAGGCTCGGAACTTTGGTCGGCTCATTCGGGAACGCCGCCGCCGACTCGACCTCACGCAGAAGGAAGTCGCTCGGCGCATCAAAACGTCGGGTCCATACATCAGCCATCTGGAATTGGAGATACGCCATCCTTCCCGACAGATTGTCCTCAAACTGTCAGAGGCACTAAAGTTGGACCCCCGCGACATGTTTTTGTTGGTCAACCCGGGGGTAAATTCAATCATTTCCGAACAGCAGAAATCAAACGCAACTCCTGCTTGGAATGCTTTCGTCAAAGACGCAAAGGCCCGCAAAATTTACAAGATAACCGACCATGAGATGGAGAATCCTCTCGGAGGTCGCGAAAATGGGCGAGGTCCGAGACCCGCGCGACTTCGTCTTCATCCTAATCATCATTCGTCAGGCCTTGGGTCTATAACAGGGTGCATAAGGTCCGTTAGAGCCAATGCCGGTTGACGGGAATCAAACGGACCAGTCCCAGCTCGTCAAGGGTGCCCAGACACTCCTCGGGTGGGCGAACCCTGGGCCACATCTTCCAAGCTGTTCCGGAGTTCGCCGAATCCCCCTGCCCAATGGAGGCTGACATGGCGAGCCGAGCTGATTATCACTGGCTTGTCGTGCGCGCTACACCCAGCTCGTCGAGTAGAGAGTGAGCGGCGCGCGACGTGTGCTCAATCCGGGCGCCGCAGGCACATGCCTAAATCGGGACTGAAAGTTTCCTGGAGCATTTATGTACCCTAGAGAACCATAGAACCATAGCTTACTATATTGCACCTATCGTAGAGTGTCTTCTAGTGCGCAGCTTACACCCGTTTTGAGCATTCTGAATCGCTGCGCGCAACTAGGGGTCATCATGGAAAGCACGGAAGGCGCAGCCGAGAATCTGCCCTTGGCATTCGCGCCGGCGGTTATCCTACCCGCCCAGTATTACTGGACGTTGAGGCATCGCACCTTGTTGGATGGCGAACGCAAGTTGAGGTTCGCAGTGCTCGAGAACGGTCTTCAATGCTTCTTGAGAAATATGGGTGCTAAAAGTCAGGTCCGACGCAGCTTATTCTTTGAGGCGTGGGCTTGGATGAAGGCAAAGGACGGTAACGGACCCTTTTCCTTCGACTTGCTATGTGAAGAGTTCGGCATGCAGAGCTCACAGGTATGCAAGACCCTCGAAAGGATCGCCTTCGCCCAGGGTGAGACTCACTCCGCGCAAAATCAGGCGAATATCACGCCCGAAGATGTGCCCGATTGTATACCTGCTTGAGACGCTCAACGTCCAGGTGCGTATAATCTGTGTCGTCGACAAGCTGGCATGCCCAAGCATCTCCTGAATCGAACGCAGGTCGGCACTCCGCACCAGCAGGTGGGTCGCGAAGCTATGCCGGAAGGTATGGGGCGTCACGCGCGTCTGAAGGCCATTGCGTATGGCCCGCTGCTTTACGATGAGCTGCAGGGCGCGCGACGTTAGCCGCCGGCCGCCACGGAAGTTGATAAAGACGGCTTGGCTTGAGCCCCCGCATCGAGTCAGGCGACGCCAGCGATCGAACGCGCCGAGCCAACCTCGCCGATCGGGACCCGGCGGAACTTGTCGCCCTTGCCATGGAGGATCCGGACCATCCCCATTTCCGCATCGATGTCCGACCAGTCGAGCGCAACCGCCGCGCCGGCGCGCAGGCCGCACGAATAGAGCGTCTCGACCAGGGCCCGGTCACGCCAGCGGCCCGGTCGTTGTCTCCCGGCCGTTCCTTGTCGATCAGCTGCTCTACCTCGTTCTCGTCCAGAACTGACGGCAGCCGCTGATCGCGCTTCGGCAAACGCATCCTGCGGGTCGGATTATCAGGGTGTCGGGTGATTTCCAGATGGCGGAAGAAGCGTTTGATTCCGGCAAGCCGGCGCTGACGGGTGGCATGGTCGGGGATGCGCCTCGTACTTCCGGATCGGGTCGGCCGCGATGGCCTCGACAGCAACGTCACCCAAAAAGCGGCTGAATGCGGCCAGGTCACCGCGGTGGGCCGCGACGGTGTTGGGCGATGCCCGATAGATATATTGCCGTGCCGCAGGGGCACTTCAAATCTAGCATCCCGGATTCTAAAGCGGCTGCGATTTTGACCCTGGCGACTAAATCCAAGAAGTCTGAGTCTCAAGCATGGCGGTCGGGCGGAGCTTCATGCCTGCCTTTTAGCCCAAAGGACCACGAAGAGAGGAAGGGCGTTCGGTCACGGCCTGGCTTTGCCGCTTTCGTCACGCCCAATCCTCACAGGAATGGCCGGAATTGCCCCTTCTCTCGCCGCTGGGCGCCTTCGAAAGGGCGCTAGGTAGGGGCGTTTACGGTAAGAATTCGGGCGTGGGCCGATTATTTTACGACTATCAGCTCCGCTAGACCGTCGTATATAATTTTGCGGTCAAGTCGCCTCGCTCGGGGCGAGCGGCGGCGCGATGGCAGCGAAGTGCGGAAATTGCGGAACACTCGTCGAACCATCCGGTTCGGGCTTCCGCTCGCGCGGCACGCATTGGCACTATTCGGGAACGTGCAAAGGCTGTGATCGCTCGGTGCAGTGGCATCAAAGGGTGCTCGGCCATGTTGGCCTGATTGTCTTACAGTACCCTCAACCATGTCCACCGAGATGCAGACACCACGATGCCACAGCCTTGGGACCGTCGCCGAGCTGATCTCCCTTCTATGGCTGGGTTCGGCTTCCGATGCCGGCCCAAACGAATGCCATATCGCTACAGGACTTCTAAGCTCGATGATCCTCAAAACCCTGCCGCGCGGGCTCTTTGACAACTCTTTTCAAGCTGACTACAAATCCGACAGGGGGTCGCGAAACATGCCGGATTTACCGAAGTGCCAGCATTGCGGTGAATTTTTCACAAAGACATTCAAATTCACCGTCCATGACTTGAAACTCACAAATTTCGAGGGACGCGAGGCGTGGGAATTTAGGACATACTGCAAAAGCTGTCATCGGCCCTACGAAGTCATAGGCTACCTTAAGCCCATCGAGGAGCCTGGGAAACCTAAGACCTGAAATGCGGCCCCAGGCTGGGAGATAGATTCACTTTTGCCCAACTCCGAAGTGCGTATCACGTCCGCGTGACGATTACCTGCATCTTGTGCGGATGCTTAGCCCGCCAGCGAGTTAGAAGCCAGAAATCCATCTCCAGGGCGCGATTGAAATCACGATAGGTCCGCCCTTCAGGGTCCGTGATAATGACGACTTCCGCCCTGCCCGGTAGTTGAACGCTGACCGTCGGGCGATGTACCGCCGATCGGCGCGTTGCGCGTACAGGTAGCGCGCGACAAGGAAGCCTTCGTCCATGGCGTCACGTCAGGATTTGCGTTTAAGCGGCCACGGGCGGTAGGCTTCCTCGCCTTGAACACGTCCTCAGGACCTCTGGACAGCCTGATTTTCGCCGCCTCTTCATACTGTCGCGCCATCCACTCCTTGAGTTCGGCCCGCCGAAACCGGACAGAGCCCCCAAGCCGGAAAGCAGGAATCGCGCGCTTCTGCACAAGTCGATAAACGGTGCTGTAGTGGCAGTTCAGATACTCACCGACCTCGAGGACCGCCATGACGTCGCTATCGGCGTTCTCCGACTTCGGCTCTGGTTGCTTCGTCCCCCTTTTCATTCCCTATTTGTCGCGCCGTCGTGCCGGCTGCGTCAAGCCCAGAGCGGTGGAGTTGCCGACGTGTAGGAAGATGGGGCTTCGGTCTCGCAAAGAACACATTCTTCCCTTGCTGGACAAGCTTCACCGCTCATAGAATCATGGGACCACCCGTCTATGGTCGTGCGCGTCGTTAGTTGCACCGAAAGGCGTGGACATGCGAACAGGGAGAGCGTGCGGCCCTGTTTGCTCCACTCAACCTCCATTAAAAGCAGATCGCATCCACCTTTGGCCAAGACACGTTGACGCAGTTCCACGTGTCGGGAAAATGCTATTGGCGCTCGCACGGCTGATCAGAGCAACACCTCCCCCGAATGTCCCTGCACAGCAGGTGCAGCAAGAGGTTAGCTATTTGGAAAACCTTTGGTGGACGCTTGTTCAACATCCCGACCCAATGCAACCAGGCTAGGACGGAAATGGCCGAAGCCGCAGGCCAAGAATAGCAAGCCGAAGCCCAGCAGCAGACCAAGCTCAATGCGACGATGGGTGCCGCAGAGTTGTTATTTGTGGGAACGGTCGTTGTTGGTCCGCCAAGGCGAGCCGTCCGGTTACGACCGCGATTCAGACGAACAACTATTACGGGAATTGACGAGCCAGGGCTCGGCACGGCGGCCGGTGTTCCTCAATTAACCTTCAGAACCACAGGCCGGCTGAGCGAAGCGCGCGACCCAGCCGCGTCAGCCTTGCGCTGTGCCGGGTCTGGCGCTCCGGACGAGGAATGAGCCGGGCCGGGGGATGACGCGTTAGCGCGGTGTTTTGCGTTAACCGAGACCTATCGCCGACGTCGACGAAGCAAGAGCCAGATCCCGATGAGAGCGACAACCACAATCGCGAGGCCCCAGTTTCGCTGATAGAACATAAAATGACCGCCGTCCACTGACGACTAAAACATTATGCGCGCCCTTGCTCTGGAAGTCTCAACCGGATTTCGGACAATCACAGAGCATTTCGACCGAAGTCCATTTCTGACCGGGCTGTAGGAGTGAAGGGACGTGGCCCAGAACTTGGCGCCGCAATCGAGACATACGGCATCGAGATGAGTCGGGCGCGACGGCGGATGTATAACTTGGCGAACTTCGAGCTTACCCTGGCACGAGGAACAAACCATCCCCAACCTCACACGCTTACCGCCAGACGAAATGCTCCGCGTGTCAGGGCATTTTCGTTGGACGCGACTGCTATAGGCGCCCCGCCTTAAATTATGGGCTGTGTTTGACAGTTCGGTGCAAGAATTTTACTGCATGCGATGCGAAGGCGGAACCGGGAATGCTTGAAACCGGCCCCGCCCAGCCAGCCACGCGGAATGGGGGCTGACGCGCATAGCCCGGCTGAACTAGGCTGGGGGCCTAGCCGGGTCTGGGCAGTCGACGATGAACCCGCGGCGGCGGATCGACGCGGCATATGGGCGCTTCCGGGCGCTAAGCAGCGGCCGGTTCGGAGAACCTGCAATTGCCGATCGGGTGCCCCTTAACCCCAGTTCCTCGTTTTTAAATGTTACGAGCCCATGCCAAACGACCGCGAGGGTCCGGTGACTATCGGTGCAATTCAGGAGGCCGAAGGCCGGCGGCGAGCTCCTGGAGGGTCAGGTTCGTCGTAGCGGTGCTTTCGATACTGCGGTCTGGCCCACTAACGATGCTTACATTTGGCCCACCACTTTACTCTGTATTGTTCAGTCCCTCTATGAAAGCATCGCACCCTATTCGGTTGTTTTAGTCTCCTTTTTCCTGTCGCCGCAGCGGCGGCGGCGCGGTAACTGTGTTCGGTTCCGGGTGCGTGACCCTTGCGCTTCTCAAGGGTGCGGCGGAAGCGGTAGGACTCGGTTCCGGTCTCGATGATATGCGCGCGATCGGTAATGCGGTCGAGCAACGCCTTGCACAGTCGTGGATTGGGGACCACCTGAGTCCATTCCGAGAAGGGCAGATTGGTGGTCACGATCACCGCTGCCTTTTCGGCCCGTTCGGCGATCACCTGGAACAGAAGTTCCGCACCCACTTCGGCCAGCGGCACATAGCCCACTTCATCGAGCGCAATCAGATCGTAGCGCGCCCAACGGGCCAGCGCACGGCCGAGTTGCAACTGATGCTTGGCCTCGACCAGTTCGTTGATGAGCGCGGCCGCGGTGGCGAATCGGACCCTGCGCTTCTGCCGGCAGGCGGCCACGGCGAGGCCCGTGAGCAAATGGGTCTTACCGCTGCCGCTGTCGCCTATAAAGATGATGGGCTCGGCCCGGGTGATGTAACCGCCTTGGGTGAGTTCGTGAATCTGTTGCGCCGAGACTTTCGGGTTTCGTGAAAACTCGAACTCATCCAAGGTCTTGATTCGCGGCAGATGCGCTTCGCGAATGCGCCGCGCCACCAGCCGCTGCTCACGTTCCTCGAGTTCAGCTTGGAGCAGCGCTTCGAGGAAGCCAAGGTGTGTGCGGCGTTCGCGTACTGCCTGCTCAGCGAGTTGGCGTATCTGCGCCGCGACTGTCGGCAAATGTAATAACTTGCACTGTTGCCGAATGGCGGCCGTTTCCAGGACTGCGGCCTCTGTATTCATCACCGCGCCTCCTGGCCGAGCAGCCGGTCGTAATCGGTGATCACCGGCAATGGAGCCTCAAAGCGCGAAAAGCGCGCCCAGCTCGATCATCGCGCTGCGCGCATGGGCCAGATCGACGGCTTGCACCAGATGCCGGATCGCGGCGGCATCGGAGCACCCGAGCGACAATGCTTGTTCGACCGCCGCTTGCACCCGCTGATGTCCGTGCAACTTGATCAGGCTGAGCACCTGAATCATCTGCCGGGTGCCGCTTGGTTTGCCGTGCCTGCTAATCAGTGCGTCGAGCAGCCGGTCGTAATTCTGCGGCCATAGACCGCGTGCGCGCCACGCTGCGAGCGGTCTTCGATCCGATAAGCGCCCCCGGCTTTCGCTCCAGCACGTCGAGGTAGTGCTCCAAATCGAGCACCGGCTGCTGCCGTCCGTAGCAGCGCTCGTGGCGGCGCTATGCAACGGCCTTCATCGCGGATTTCCACATAGCTCGGGTAAAGCCGCACCTCGACCGTCCTCCCAGGTTTGGCCGGAACCGAGTACAAATTGGTCCGGACTCGCACACATCCCAATCCATCTACCCGCGGGAAATAGACCTCCATCAGCTCGAAGCCCTGCTCTGTCAGTGGTAATAGATGTGCGCGCTCCTCGATCATCGCCGCTCCCACCGGCTGAGTGTGCCCGGCGATCTGGCGCTGCTCGTCTTCGCGACACGCGGCCAGCAGCTGCGCGTTCAGCTCCGCGAGATCCTGCGCCTTGGGCATTGGCACCCAGTGGTTGCGGCGAAAATAGCCGGCCTCATTTTCGATTCCGCCTTTCTCGTGTGGTTCCTCAGGCGTGCAGAATTCGCTCTGAAATCGCCAGTGCGAGCGGAAGGCGATGAAGCGCGCGGTCTCCTCGCGGCGATGGCCACGCAGGATCTTCTTCACCGCACTTTTCAAATTGTCATAGCGCTAAGGTGCGAAAGACGCCCTGAAAGTAACAGAATGCGTGTTCGTGGGCTTCGAGGAATGCCTGTTGGGTGGCGCGATAATACGCCCGATGGAAGGCTCCGCCGCCTGCCATGCTGCGCATCGTGAATACCTGCAGCAGCACCTCCTCGCCGGCCAACTCCGCCCACGCCTCATACCAATCGACCTGGCCTTCCTGTCCGGGCTCGTAGCTCTGTGGCACACAGGTCGTACGGGTCGACCACCCCAACTCTTGCTTGCGCTCGCGCACGTACTGCCGAATCGTCACCTCAGCCACTTTGCGCTCCGGCATCTCGGTCCAAATCCGCTGCCAGATACGATGTGCGGTGTGACGCTGCTTGCGCGGCGCTTTGCGGTCGGCTTCCAGGATTGCATCAATGAACGCAACCAGCGGCGCGATTACAGGCCGCTCGCGCGCGGCATGCTTGCGCTCGGGTGGTGGGCATTCGCCAGCCCCTGGCGCACCATCCGCCGGTGAACTCCCAGCCGGCGCGCCACCCCCAGCACCGTCCCCTCCCCAAAATCGTACTCCCTCCGTATCTGCTCGAATAACTCCACCTTTGCTCTCCTCTCCATCCACAGCCTCCTGCCTCATCAGCAGGATGCTCCGGACTGGCCGGGGTGGGCCATTTGGGAGCATCGAAGTGGGCCATTTCAAAGCATCGAAATCATAGCGGCGCGCCATCGTCGTGTGCACCAGCCTAAGCGGTGGGACCTTACCGCCTCGTGGAACCGGCGCGCTCACGTTCGGCGCGGCCGAACAATAGATCAGGCAGTCGACTCCCATAGATAGGTTCTTCAGGTAGGTTTCGAAAGCCTCTCTGGTTAGCTGCTGAACGTGCTTTGGTGCTCCACCGCGGCCATTTGCGTTCGGAGCGACATTTTCACCAAGAAGGAAGCGTCCTGCCAGTTCCAAGGCCCCGCCTCAATATGATTAAGCTTCAGCCAAGTGCAGTGCTGACCGAGGGTCCGACGTAGCTTTGAAAAGCTTCGTTCTTGACACGGATGCCTTTCGCAAACTAGTGACCGGGGTCTTGCCGGACACGGCTGTGAATGCGTCGAGTAAAATATAATGCTTGCCTTGGCGAGCGATTACGTGCTGGTCGACCATCTCGGCGATCAGCCGGCTCACCATTGGACGGGAGCTGGCGATGGGTCACTTTCGCTTAGGTCACTTTCGCGTTAATTGTGTCGATCACAGGCTGATATTTTCCTGTATCCGACAAAATTGCGCGCGATCCTTTCCCGCTGTCGCCCGGCAATGTGTCATCGCCTGTCTCGTGGCGGCCGCCACGTTCGGTCCGAGCCCCCAGCCTGCGCCCGGTGTGCCGGTCAAATGCTGCCGCGTAACACTTCCCGGTGAACGTCCGCACGATCTTGCATCGCGCCGCTGCTTTCTGGACGTCGGGTTGCGAACGACACTTCTCAAGTGCTGCCGCGATTGCCCCTTCGCGCGTTGGATCGTTAGCACTTCCACCGATTGCAACTCCATCCGCCACAACGTTGCCAGTCGAGCCGATGGCCAGAGCGCCTTTGGCCACGACGCGAGTCGAGAATCCGATCAGTGCCGTGAGACCGAAGAGTGAGACGATTAGGAACTTTTGCATGTTTTCCTCATCTCGCTATTGCTGAGGCATTCCAAGGATCTCGTGTTGGTTCCAACAATCTCCTGTTTTCGACATTTCGACAACTAGATTTGACGGATTCTCGCATATTCCCCGGTGTCGCTCCTGTCAAAGAAAAGCCTAGATTTCGTTTCAAAACAGGCGCACTCCATTAATAGTTTCAACATGAAGATTTGTGGCTTGAATGTCGGGAGATCCCGAAAACGAGGACGAAGATTGGTTCCGGCGGGTGTGGGAAACTGAGGATGAAGACGTTCCTCCCGGCACCCATCCTCGCGCCCATAAACCCGCCGTCGAGCCGGATTACGATTATCCGCTTTGGTCCCCCTCGCCCGCGCCCAGACGCTGTGGGGGCGGCTGAAAGCAAAGCTCGAAATGGCATCTGATGCCGTTGCCGAGGGGCTCCGCGGGCGAATGGCGTATCGCGAAGTGGCGGGCTGGCACCCGCACGCGCATGTTTGGATTCACCCGTGGGATCTGGCGCTGCGCGACGGCGGCCTGACAAATTCCTATGGCGCCGGCGTTTGGCGATCGGCTCGCAACCGTGCTGCCGACGACCGTGGTGCAGGAGCCCGAGCTGATCGACACCGCCCCTTCCGATACTATTCGCCAATCAGGCGCTGCTCTTTGCGCGGCTATGGTGGCGATTGGCGGAATTTCATGCCTGGCGGCCTTTGGCCGATGCCGTGGCGCTGAGAGAGACGCTGCAAAATCTCGGCGGTCAGATGCCGGAAAAGGCCGATATCGAGAGCTGGCTGGCTTCCGTTGGCCTATTGCGCGGCCCGCTGCTGATCCGCGCCGGCCAGGCGCCCGCGATTGGATGAACCTGCCCGATATCAAGGAAAACGGCACTGACAGCGTGTTTCTCGCCGTCTGTATATTGCGCGGTAAAAGCGCCTGCCCTATCGCTCTGGCTTTCTGGTCGGCACCAGAAGCGCATCATCATCGTCTGACCCTCTATGTCGGGTTTGATTGGATCCCTGGCCTATTACCACGCGCATGCCACCCGCGTCGGCGCTCCTTGACCACATACACGCTTTTTCGAATGGCGGACGGAACGATCAGGACAATCTCGCGGCGGCCTGTAACAAATGCGACGCCCACATGAGTGCTGCCGCTGTTCACGACCAGCGAAAGCGCCGGCTGAAACCGCTGACGCGTTCAGGCAGCAATGGTTCCGAGCTGCCTGGCCGGGCTCCCGAGCAACAAGCGCACAAAGCGGGGTCGGAAGGTTGAGCTCCTGCGTTTGTGGCGTCGTGTACCCAACCGTAGTTCATAGTTCTGACAGCCGGGCCAGAGCTGATTTGCGGTGAGTCCTTTCCGTATTCCCCGCTGCCTAAGCCGCCCTTGCAGCCTGCCTTCGATTCAGCTACCAGTCGGTAAATGCCACGTCTTGTGCAGCGCGGGCAGGAGACCGTAGAGTCGGCGAAAAATGCCATAAGGGTTGGCGTGATGCTGCGCTCCGCGCGTCAAGCCCATGATTTGACCGTTCGTGAGGTTGCCGAGCGGATTCACCTTTCGGCACATTACCTTTACATGCTTGAGGGGGGCGACTACTCGGAAATAGCTGACGAACTTTATCTGCTGCCCTTTGTTCAAAGGTACGCGCGCTTTCTCAAACTAGACGTGAGTGAGATATCGAAGCGTTTTGTAGGCGGTATTGAAGTGGTGGAGCGATTTTCTGGTCCGGCAGTTGAGGTTCCCTATCAGGAACATACCGTCAGGCGCAGTGGATGGTCTACCACGGCGGCGGTAATGTTCTTTGTCGCGCTGGCAATTTTTTTTGTAGCCCGATCGGGGGGCCCATAGTGGGGCCTATTCCCTAACTAAGAGCCACTCCAGAAAAGCTAAGCGAATCTAAGACGGAACCTGCTGCCGGTTTCGCGAACTGGCCCTCGTATGAGTGCCGAACGGGGCAAGGGCTACATCGCTTTACTGAGGGTGCCGAGGACCGAAGGTTCGTGCGCCTCTTCATTCCGGATCGAAATGCGTCTGTGCCAGACGATCAGAATGCGCACATTAGCTACCTCATTGCTTCCGGACCCAAATCGTCTGGTGTCGCGTCCGCCGCCTTGTACACTCCGCCGGCTACCACAAAGAGGAAGCCATTCATCGATCCTGATGTAGCCCTTGCCCCGAAGGCCGCATATAAATTCGAAGCGGGCCGTTTGTGAGCCCGATAGCCTTTTGAGTTGCCAACACCCTGAAAATCCGCCGCTCTGACCGCCTTGACCGAGGTCGGGACAAGGCGATGAGTTCTTCGGCCAGGAGGGGTCTTGTCGAAAGGAAGGAGTGAGATGCGGCTTGTTACTGATCCCTGTTGCAATCGGGTAGATCGAGTATATGAACTTGTTTGAGGCGTGCCGAGGTATTGCTAGCGCCAGCGCGGTAAGACTTTTTACGCGGACCATCATGATCTGAAACAGGTCCTGAGGTGGCATCAGGCCGACAATTGATTCTGTAACCTTCGACGCTACCGGGATGACGGCGCTTGGAAGCGAGAACGCTGACACTACATGGCAAGCGAGTGACGGGGACCAGATAACGCTTAATTTCTTCGCCCGCCGCCCAGACCTACCGACAGATCTCGATAGATTGGATGACTTACGCGCTGGCTTTCGGAGAATACTGAAAACAAGGCTTGGCTCTGATTGAGCTTGAGACGGTTATGATCGACGGTTGCCGCGCAGTCTGGCTTATCGTAAAAGCTCCGCAGAAACCGCACGGAATGACTTATATCGGCTCGCTCACATTTCCATTTCGCAACTTCAGTTTCGTTCTGAAGGCGGTCTGCGTGGAGCACGGCAACCCCGGGATGCGCGAGGCCGTCGTGCTTGAGCGGTTCTTAGCGGAGAGAGATGAACGTGTCGAGTCTGGCGACGTGGACAATGCGCTAGATGGATGGCAGAGGGACCCCTGGCTTCACGAACCAGGCTGTAGACGCTGTTGTATTCGAAGCTGGGCCCGCGGTTTCCACGAATGTAATAGCGGGTTGAGCCGCCGCCATTCTGACAAGTCACGAACCACGCGGGACGTCCGCCGCCATATTCACGGGCCTGCCGCTCGTGCTTGACGACCTTCGCGCCGACCGCGGATTCGATCCACGCCATCACTTCGGATTCAATCAGCTCGGACATAACAACGACCTCCGGGATAGGTAAAACCAGTACCATACTGCGCGTGATGCAAGTGTCAACGGTAGCGAGCGGCACCGTCCGGGCGGGAGAAGTGGCCAAGGGCGCACGGTCGAAAGACATTCCTGGGTGGCCGCGCAGGCGTGAAGAAATGCCTCAGGAATCGGCGCTCGGTGATGTGAAAGATATATGATTGTAATCTCAAAGGCGTGTTCCAGGAGGGCTCGTGGAGTGATTTCCATGATCAACGCTAGGGCGGGGCGCTATGCTGGCACGCTGTTGACCGCGCAGGCCTGAACGTTGCGGTGCCAGCAGCGGACGGATTATCGAACCGTTCCGCAGTGGCGATCCATGCCTGCGCCACCCTCATCCTAACAGCACGCGTGAATCGCCGGTCTCCCAGGTGCAGGTTAGCGTCCACTTGCGAATTTTCCACGCCTCGCGCGTCCTCACCAACGTATTGCGATAGTAACCGCCCACTTCGTATGGCGGACTCCCTGGGAATTGCGTGCCGTTGAAATGCATCGCCCGCAGATAGGATGTGCAGACCGCCTCGTCCTGACCCAACTCGATTAGGTGATTGGTAATCACGTGCTGAGTGACGGCCACACCGTTGCTTCTCATCCCGGTGCCCAGATTGTTGACCCAGTCATCACGCTTAAGTCTGACACCGCGGTCAAAACCGGCGCGCTGAGACAGCTCGTGCAGCTTGCCTGACGACGAAGCCTGGATTTCCACCTCATCCGCAAAACAGCCGCGCAGAATATCCAGGTCCACGTTGTCGATGCCGGTTGCATAGCGCGTCATCACTTCGGCGATATCCAGCCGGTCGCGTATTGCTCTCAGTTCGGATTCGTCCATGCTTCGCACCGAAGTTAGGGGAGATGCGGCATCACTTGGGACGCCCACAGCCGCATCGAGTCGATCACTTCACGATGGCCCTGCAGGCCGCCGAATTCGAACCAGCAGATGAGGCGCGTGATGCCGAAGCGATCCTGCAGCTCCCTGATTCGGTCAACGCAGGCAGCCGGCTCGCCGAACAGCGCCGTGTTGGCCGCGGTGGATTCGTAGGTTACCGAGCGCATGCGATTCTTGATTTTTTCAAGCTGCTCCACATGTTCGGGCGCTTGGCTTTGCGGTTCGAGATACTCTGTCACCACTTCAAAGTAATGGCGCATGCCGGGCTCGACGATTTGACGCACCCGATTTGGATCGCGGCCGACGAAAGTCATCATCTGATAAGAAAGCCAGTCATCGGGTAGAGTCCGTTCCGAGTCGGCCAAGCCCTGCCGGTAAAGCGCCAGACGAGCGTCCAACAGGTTCGGCGGATTGACCCCCGAGGCCACAAAGATCGGATGCCCCATGGAGCCCGCGAGGGTAAAGGTGTCGGGAGTGTTCGCGGCGACCCGAATGGGAGGATGCGGTTGCTGAAGCGGCTTTGGAATGACTTCGAGGTCGGCGGCGCGATAGTATTTGCCTTCGAACGTCAGCCGCGGTTGCAACCACGCCTGCCGGATGTATTCGAGCGCTTCGGGCATCCGCTCGCGGCTCTCGGTTATCGGGATCTGATAGCCGCGATAATTGCTGGTAAAGGATCCGCGCCCCGCGCCGAATTCCATCCGTCCGCCGCTGATGATGTCGAGCGTTGCCGACTCCTCGGCCAGGCGCGCCGGATGATGGAGCGGGATCAGGTTCACGGCCAGCCCGAGCTTGAGCCGCTGCGTGGCTTGCGCGATGGCAGCCAGCAGCATCATCGGCGCCGGCAGCAGCGAGAAGCGGTGCATGAAGTGCACCTCGGCCAGCCACAACGTATGGAAGCCCAGGCGGTCGGCCTCGCGGGCTTCCTCGATCAGTTCCGCGTAGCGCTGCCGCGCGGCCTGGCCGGCGACGGCCGGCAATTGGTAGAAAAGATCAAATTTCACTGTCGCAGCGGCCTAATATCCGCTCAGAGTGGCGACGCGGTCGCGATGGAACATCGGGTCGCCGAAGAACGGATCATCGAAGCGCGCGCGCTTGAACCACAGATGGATATCGTGCTCCCAGGTAAAGCCAATCCCCCCATGCATCAGCACGGACTGATCGGCGGTGCGACTGTAGACCGCGCTCAGCCGCGCCTTGGCCATCGAAGCCACCCGCGAAGCGTCCTCCAGTCCGGCGTCCTGAGCATAGGCCGCATACCACAATAGCGAACGCGCCGGTTCGAGATCGGCGACCAACTCGGCGGCCAGATGCTGCAATGCCTGGAAGGAACCGATCGGCCGTCCGAACTGCTCGCGGACCTTGGAATATTCGACCGCCATCTCCAACGCCCGTTCCGAGCCGCCCAGGCAATCGGCGGCCATTATGACCGCGCCCGCATCGAGCAAGCGTTCCAGCAACCCGGCGCTCTTGTCCAGCCGCGAATTCTCCGGCAGCTTTACGGCGTCGAACTTGACTTCACATACCCGGCGGGTCTGGTCCACGTTGTTGAGGATTCTGGAAGTCAGCCCGTTCGCGCCACCCTCCACGATAAAAAAATCCAGCCCCTCCGGTCCGGGAGTGCTGCGCGCCGCGACCACGATAAAGTCGGCAGCATGCGCGTAGGGCACGAACATCTTGACCCCGTTGAGCACGAAACCGCCGTTATCGCTGGTGGCCGCGAGGGTGATATCGACGGGATCGAAACTGTCGGCTTCCTCGACGATCGCTACCGTGCCGGTCAGGCGTCCTGCGGCTAACTCGGGCAGCCAACGCTGGCATTGCTCGCGTGAGCCGCCCAAACGCAGCGCGCTGGCCGCGATTCCGGCGGAGAACGGAAACGGACCGGGCATCGCCGCGTAGCCGCATTCCTCCAGCAGAATCGCCAGGTCCATCATCCCCAGACCCAGGCCGCCGAACTCCTCGGGAACGATCAGTCCGGTCCAGCCGAGCTCGGCGATCTTCTTGTACAGATCGGGCGCCAAGCCGCTCTCTTCCGCCATCACCTTGCGCACCACCGCGCTGGGGCATTCATTGCTGAGGAAATCCCTGGCGCCCGTCTTAAGCTGCTCCTGTTCCTCACTCAGACCGAAATCCATTGCAAACCTCTCTTCGCTTAATAAATTGGCGCGACTACCGGCTCTTGGGCATCCCGAGTCCGCGCTCGGCGATGACGTTCTTCTGGATTTGCGAGGTGCCGCCGCCGAACATCCGCGCAATCGAGCCGAACCATTGCGCCGACCAGATGCCGCGGTCCAATGCGCGCTGTTCGCCGCGCCCCAACGTGCCGTAATCGCCCAGCATATCCATCGCGGTGAGCGCCATCCGATGGTTCAGTTCGGTGCCGACCAGCTTGGCGACCATGTTCTCGACCCCGCCCGGCCGCTTGTGGATCGCGTTGGAGAGTAGACGCAACGCATGAAGCCGCATCGCCTCCACGTCGATCTGCAGGTCGGCGATGCGCTGGCGATAGAGCGGATTCGAGCTCAGGGGCAAGCCGTTGCGCTGTTGAGCTCGCGCCCGCTGCAGGAGCTTGTCGAACTGGCGTTGCGGGCTGGCGCCGAGCCAGTTGCGCTCATGCACCATCGTGGTGTTGGCGACCTTCCATCCTTCATGAAGCTCGCCCACCAGGTTGGCGCGCGGCACGCGGACGTTGTCGAAAAAGACCTCGCAGAAATCGGCTTCGCCGTTCATCTGCACCAACGGACGCACCGTGAGCCCGGGCGAGCGCATGTCGATCAGCAGGTAGGAGATGCCCTTATGCTTGGGGGCGTCGGGATTGGTGCGGACCAGCCCGAACATCATGTCGGCGATATGCGCGCCGGAGGTCCATACTTTCTGGCCGTTGACCACGAATTCGTCGCCGTCGAGTTCGGCGCGGGTGCGCAGCGAGGCCAGGTCCGAGCCCGCGCCCGGCTCCGAGTATCCCTGGCACCAGATTTCCTCGGCAGTCAGGATTTTGGGCAGGTAGCGGCGCTTTTGCTCCTCGCTGCCCCAGGTGATGAGCGTGGGCCCGAGCATCGAGATCGAATTGCTGCCGACCACGCCCGGAACGCCCGCGCGCATCAGCTCCTCGTTGACGATCGCCTGGCGCATCGGATCGAGCGCCTGCCCGCCGTATTCCTTGGGCCACGACAGGGCCAGGTAGCCGGCCTCGTACAGCCGGCGCTGCCAATCCTTGGCGCGCTGCACCCAGGTTTTGCCATCGACGACGCCCCGCTGATGCAGCGCGACGGGGCGGTTTTGCGCAAGCCAATTCCGCACCTGATGGCGGAACTCTTCCTCTTGCGGGGTCAGATTCAAGTCCATCGCTTCAGATCTCCCAAAACCTCGCCTGATTCGCACTCAGCATAGTCGAACATCTAGGAAAAGCGAGTACCAGAGGCCGTTTGATTGCCGGTCTGCCGGATTGCTAAATTCAAGACAGGAATCCGGGACCGGCGGAGTTGTACGGCGGAGTTGTAAATAAATGGCGACGATTATCACGACTGAATGCATTAACTGCGGGGCCTGCGAGCCCGAATGTCCAAACACGGCGATTTACGCCGGCGGCGTGGAATGGGAGCTAAACGGCGTCAATTCGCCGGCTGTCGCTCAGGACATCTTTTATATCGTGCCGTCCAAGTGCACGGAATGCGTGGGATTTTACGACCATGAAGCGTGCGCCGCGGTCTGCCCGGTCGATTGCTGCGTGACCGATCCCTCCAATATCGAATCCGAGCAGGTCCTGCTCGAACGCGCCCGCGTGCTGCATCCGGAACAAACTTTCGCCGCCGACGCGCCCTCGCGCTTCCAAAAGGAAGGCGGCGCGCCCGCCGCCGAGGCGGCGTCAGGCAATGGAACCGCAGCGCCGGTTAATGGAGCGGCCGCTGGGTCCAATGGTGCAACCGCCGTCCCCGCCGCAGCGCCGGCTGCCCCGGTCCCCAAGCCTGCCGCCGCTCCCGCTCCGAAAGCCGCTGCGGCTCCGATCGTTGCTCCGGTCGCGGTTGCCGATTCGGAATTCGATCCGGCGTCGTGGGAAGTGCCTATCGTCTGCCATCTGTGCAACGCCAATTACACCATCCCCTATCGCCATTTCCGGGTCGGAATGGTCTTCTACTGTCCGTCGTGCTCCGCCTCCTTCGTCCCCAACAAAACGATTTACGAGGCGGTGCGCAAACACTTCGAAGGCTTCTACGGCCGGCGCAAGCGCGAGCGCGAAGAATTCGAACGCCGCCGCACCCGCGAGTTGGAGCAATTCGAGGCCCGTCAGATAGCCGAGAAGCAGGCGTTCACCGAAGCGCTCGACAAGATGGCGCAAGACATGAAACCCGCAGGCAAGCTGGTAAGGCCCAAAGGCCTCGCCGCGATGTTCTCGTGAGGTAGATTCGTCCGAGTGACTATGGCCACCGCTGTGCAGCGCCGATTCCCCAGCGCTGGGTGCGGGTCACACGGTGCGTTGCGCCTTGATTCGGGCGATCGTTTCCGGCTTCAGGTTTCGGCGCGCCGTTTTCAAGTCATAGTGCGTCTGAAGGTTGAGCCAGAATTCCGGGCTGTTGCCGAAAAATAGTCCCAAGCGCAGTGCCGTATCAGCGGTTATCCGGCGGCGGTTGTTGACGATGTCGGCGACCCGGTTTGGAGAAATGCCGACCGCTTTCGCGAGTTGATCCTGCGACAAGCCGTATTCTTGCAGAAATTCCTCCTTCAGCATCTCCCCCGGCGTGACCGGCGCGAATTCATGCTTCATTGCGCACTCTTATAATAATCAACCGACGGCCATTGGCGTCACGGCGATGGTGGCTAGCTTTCATCACTCGCGACGCTTTTTTGGTTCGCACACCACTACGCGCGGCCGATCGTGAATCCGTTCTTCCGGCACGAACATGACGCGCATCCCCCAACCGGCGTGGATAACGATGAGCCTGCCGAACTCCCGCCATGAAAGCTCTTGATCGTCGATATAAATTACCGGTTCTCCATTTTCATCGTCACCGACGACACAGCGCAGCACGTCGCCGCGCGGCACCCACTGCCCCGATCGTTCATAGCGCTCTATCTGGGGCCTTCCTGGAGGCAATTCCACCACCACTTTGGGAAACTTCGCAGCGAGCCGCGCCTGTTCCATGACAAATTCGTTCCAGCTCACCAAGATCTGCTCGTCGGTCATGGCGCCCAACTCCGGTCCGATCTCGAAATGCGCCGTCGCGACGTCGCGCTCGGCGTACTCGATGATTGCCGTCTCGCCGTGGCGGGTGATCCTGACCTGATCGAGCAAAGCCGCCTAAGGACCCTTCTTGCGCGTGGTTTTACTCCAATGTTGAGTCTGCCGGACAATGGGAAGAAGTGTATTATGTCACTCGGGAAACGGAAGCTTTGGATCATGCACCGGCGTCTAAACATAACGCTGCCCGAAGAGACCGTTCGGCTTATAGATCGGATCGCGAAGACCGGAGGCCGCAGCCGCTTTATCAACGAGGCGGTGCGTGAATTCGTAAAGAAGCGCAATAAGGTTTCGCTTAGGAAGCAACTCAAAGAGGGCCCGGCGCTGGTCGAATCGCGATCTCGCCATGGCAGAAGAATGGACCTTGCTTGAAGAAGAAGCATGGCAAATGCAGCGCGGTTAGCCTAAGTCGGGGACGCGGGATTTGACAAGGCCGCTTCGTTTCACATTACACTCGCCTGGATGGCAAACCTGGAATTTTTGGCGGGAGGTTACGACCTGGTCGAGGCTTTGCGCATCGACGATCGGGGGCGGCTTTACTTTAGCGAGATGTTCCGCGACGGCGGCGTGTTTCGGCGCAGCCCCGACGGCCGCATCGAGCGCATCGTCAAGGAACGCAAAGCCGTCGGCGGAATAGCGTTTCGCGAAGTCGGGGGCTTGGTGCTCAATGGCCGCGGGCTTGCTTTGTGGGATGAGCAGACGGGGAAAATCCGCGACGTCTTTACGCAATGGCAAGGCGATCCGATTCTGCACCTCAACGACCTCACTGTAACGCGCGACGGCAGTATCATCACCGGCTCCTGGGGATTCGAGTTGCCCGATAGTCACGAGGTCGCCGAGTCGGTCACCGTCGAAGCCACGGAGCCACTTCCGAGCGGCAGCTTGTTCCGCATCGACCCGCCCGGAAAGGTCACCAAGCTTGACGACGACATCATCGTGAGCAACGGGATGGGCTTCAGCCCCGATTGGCGCATCTTTTATGTCGCCGACACCGGCAGGAACTCGATTCTGGCCTATGACGTGAGCCCGGAGTGGATACTCGGCAACCGGCGCGAATTCGCCGCAATGCCGGCCGGCGCACCCGACGGCCTCGCGATGGACGTTGAGGGCGGGGTGTGGGTGGCGGCCTATGGCGGCGGCGAGGTCGTGCGATTCCGCCCCGACGGCGCCATCGATCGGCGCATCAAGCTGCCCGCACTCAAGGTCACCACGCTGGTGTTCGGCGGTTCCGGATTGCGGGACCTGTACATAGCCACCGCGGACAACGCGGAAGAACCCTCGCGCGGCGGCAGCATCTTTCGCACGCGCGCCGACATTGCAGGTATGCCCGTGCCCAAAGCGCGGCTGTGAGTTTGCCAGAAAAATCTGTGCGGCTCAGAACTCGAGCATTACCTTGCACTGATCGGTCGGGCGCGAGAGGGCGGTAAAGGCCTGCGGAAAATCGTCGATCCCGACGACATGGGTAATCATCGGCTCGGTCGAGATCCTCCCCGACGCCAACAGCGCCATCGCGGTTTCAAACTCGCGGATTTCCGCGCCGCTGCTGAACCGGATGTCCACTTCGCGTTTCAACGCGCGCATCGGACTGATCGTGTCGTTCTCGGGGCAGGCACCCAGCACCACCACGCGCCCACTCTTGCGCACGTAGCGGATCGCTTCCCCGATCGTACCGGGAACGCCGATACATTCAAAAACCACGTCGGGTCCGTCACCCGTCATCTTGACGAGTTCCTTGACCGGGCTCTGCTCCCGCGGATTGACCACCGCGTCAGCGCCCATCTTGAGTGCCATCGCGCGGCGTCCCTCGGCCATTTCCGACACCACCACCGCGCGAGCACCCGCAAACCGCGCCCACATCGTCGTAACCAGTCCGATCGGCCCGGCACCCATCACCACGCAGGTTTCACCGGCGATCAGCTTGGAGCGACGCAGACCATGCAGCCCGACCACCACCGGTTCGACGGTGGCGGCGGCGCGATGGCTCAAGCCCGGCGGCATCTTCAACAACACCTCCGGGCGTGTTTTCACTTTCTCGGCGTAAGCGCCGGGAGCCTCAAAGCCAATCCCCGTTTGTTTGGTGCACAGGAGCGCCTGGCCAGCGCGGCAGAATTCGCACACTCCGCAGTTGATCGTCGGTATGACCATCACCGGCTCGCCACGCTCAAAACCTGTCACGCCGGCGCCCATCTCGTCGACCACAGCCGAGAACTCATGCCCCATGATGGCGCCGGAAGGGAGAACCCCGTACTGGGCCGCGTGCAGGTCGGAGCCGCAGATACCACAATTCTTGACCCGGACCACGACCTCGCCCGGTCCAGCCATCGGATCGGCCACATCGATAACTTCGAGCGGCGCGCCAGACGCCTTGAACACGCATGCCTTCATCTGCGTCTCCTATCGGTCTTTTTCGGGTGCCACCCTAACGCACGGCGCCGGCCCTATCCGTTGAGCAGCATGGATTCGGGCCTGCGCCGCCTGGCTCGCAATCGTGCTTATCTCTTGGTCTGATCCTTGGTCTTCAGTCTTGACTTGTTAGCCTCGATAAACTCGCGCAGCTCCGTGGCGCGGGAGAGCAAGGTGTCCCATTGCTCCAGGTAGAGGGTAACCGGGAATCGACCGAGGCCGTACACCGAGACAGCCCCTTTCTCCGAGACTTTGAAGCTGATGCTACTGCCCTTGGCCAAGCGCCCTTCCAGCTCCGCGATCCGTGCCGCCATTTGCTCGGGACTCAGGTTGCCAGTCGTTTCGTCGGCCATCGTCTAATCCTCGCATTTTTCAGAGTGCCAGTGCCGCTCCAATCTATAAATCAAAAGGCGCAGACGCGAAGCATTCTATAGCGTTTCACGTGCCGCAAGGAAATCAGCCAGCAAGCCGCTATCGGCAAAAAACCGGGGGAAGGCACAAAAACTCGGGGGACAATCCGTCCGTGCAACCCGACAGCGACGGCCGGCGCGCAACTCCTTGGTTACGCGAAGGGGCTCGAACCGCCGGTGCTCGTTTCGCGAGTGATGCGCCTTGCGTCATGTCAACCCTCGGAATCGCGGAACCTGGTCTGAACCAAACGTAAAATTACAGCGAAGATCATCGCGGTCGAAATACCGAACATGAGCGATCCGTCGGCCGCTTCGAGTGGTCCCAACAATTTCCAGGACGCCGACATGATGATGTCACCGTAGCCCAGGGTCGTGTAGTTCACGGCGGAGTGATAAAAAGCCACTGCATAGTCAGAAAATTCACCACATAGCACGAATACCAGCGCCCAGGCGGCTATTTCAACCAAATGCGCCACGAGCGCCGCCAGCACCGTTCCCACTACGATGGTCATGTCTCTCCAGAACGCGATGCCGGCATGGCCGAGCCGCTGCTCGTGCCGGACGTAATGGACAACCCCGATCAGTGCGAGTGCGTGAATGATGACGGTGCAGAAGATTACTCCCACGGCAACGATGAGAGGCGGGAAAATAGCTGTGCTATTGCGCGGAGGGGCCATGTAGTTCTGTCTTTGCCCGGCGTCGATTAGGGTTGCGTGGCTAGTCGGTCTTCCATTGGGCGACGCAGCAACATGTATCAGGAAGGCACGATCTTTGACCACTCGGTATCGAGACTGCAAAGAAGGATCACCAGGCGACGGTAGGACTCCACTTGAGCGAGCAAACTGCCCTTGGCCTCAGGCGGCCAGTCCCGGCCATCGAGCATTCCGTCAGCAACCAGTTCCTCGATCGATGTGTTCAAATCGTTGGTCGGCGGTTTTGGCAGCGCTGAAGGCGCCGATGTAACAGGCTGCTCGAATCTGCCGGTCAGCTCAATTTTTCGAAGTAGGGACTCGAAGGCAGCGTAAAATCTTTGTTCGAGAGCTGCACGACGCTCGCGCAACTTCTCCGGCAGAACTGCTTCCGATTCCGAAAGCCGCTCGCGTGCGATGATTTCCAATCGATACGCGATTCGAGTGATGATAGTCGCAGCCTCTATCCCGGCTGCTGAGTTGATAGCGCCACGCCGTCCCTCGAGCCGGGCCTGGTCGGCCATGTTGAGCACCTGGAACAAATTCGCGCTAAAGCGCCGCTCCGCGGCCGCGATTCGCTCTTGAGTTATCCGGCCGGCCGCGACCTCTTTTCCAAAAGCGATGGCGGTTCGAAACAGCTTGTCCAGGCTTTCGATCAGTTTGTCGCTGGCATAGTCCGGCAGCAAAAAGAGGAAGACAAACCCTGCCGTAAGAACGCCAAGAACGATGCCCCAGAAGCGCCACAGCGGCTTGTAAATATCGCTGGAGGGTGCGGATCCCACGTAGCAAACTATGAAGGTGATACCGGTCTGGATACCCGCATAGCCTAACCATTCACTGCTCTGGGCGACATAAGTCGAAACGATTGTCACGGCGAATATTGCCGCGAGATAGGCCGCGAGCGAGTCGAAGTTCTGCGATACGATGAGCATCGCCGCGAGGGTCGCGAGCCCGCCCAAAACGCATCCCGCAAGGCGCAGAATAGTCTTGCGGACAACAGCGCCGTAAGTGTTTGGCAATCCCGCAACTACCACGCTCCAAAGGATCGTCTGCAGATCGACGCGTTGCGTGGTCAATCCGACCAGCAGCGCCAAAGTGATTGCGGTACCGAGCTTGATGCCAAATCGAAATGCCGCCGGATCGATAAGCGGACGCGGCTCGGAGTCATCTTCGGCACTCGGTTACCTCCAAAGCCGCCGAATAGGCCAATCGCTCTCGCGGTTCCAGCAGCTCCGCAATCTTTTCCAGTCCACCGATGAATCCCAAAAGATTTGATATTTCGGATGCGGTCGATTCATCAGCAGGCTCCGGAATCTGGGCACTCAAAACGCTCAGATGCCGAATGGTCACGTCCAAATCCGCCGCCAGTTGCGCCGAGTTTTCGGCAGGAAGGCCTGCGAGAACATCCTCTGCTCTCTGTGCTAGAGCCGTGTCGAGGGCCTCTGATAGCGATCTGGATTGTTTCTCGATGCTGCTGTCTAATCGCGTCGGATACGGATTCGTCCGCCAGCACCGCGAGACGTTCCGCTTCCATGTAAACGCGTTCCGCCGCCAAAACGGCGTCCAGCAGGGCGGCAATATGGCTCGGTGCCGGTTTCACAGACTCCTCGACCGACTTGAGGAGTGCCAGATTGGGCGCAAGCGTCGATTTAACACGCGGGGCGGGTAATCGGATCAGCGGAAGGATCGAGGTAGCGCTGCCCCACGAGTCGAAGGCGGCTGCGGGTGCGGTTGAAATCCGCCGCGATTGATTCGAGTAATCTTGGCTCTGGCGAAGAGGGCCAAATCAGCGTATCGAAGAGGACCATCACCAGCGTGGCGACCAGAATTCCGTCAAATGTGTATGTGGATCCCCAGCCGATGAGGCCAGGCTCGAAAATGCCGAGGTAGACGGTTGTGATGGTCCCCACCGCAGTCAGTGCGAAGATCATGGACAGCCGGGTATTCGACGAGAAATACCCGATCGACGCAAATACGACAAACAGAAAGGCCATGATCAAGCCCGGGTAATCGAGCAGCTTTCCGGTTATCGGGACAATCGCTGCCTGCATCGCCGCCGCGATTGCGATGGTCAAGGCTCCCTCAGAAATGCCGAGCGAAAGGCCAGGCTGGCCGATTCGGTATGCGAAGAGCGGACCGAAGGGCCCAACGATCTGCATCGCGGTTGCCAGCCCGGTCGTGACAGTCGACTTGGCCGCATTTCTTGCCGCTTCGATAATGCGCCGCTGGCTCGGCGCCAATTCCCTCGCCAGGAAGCGGAAGAACCCGTCGAAGACTTCGAACAGCCAGCCAATCACGCCCAGATACTCGCGATGGCCAACGCCCGGTCGTCGGCGCCAGGATGCGCGCGCCGGTTGCCGCGAGCGCCACTTACCGCTCTCCTCGTATCGTTACAACCGCCGTTTGTCCTATACGAAAAGGATGGTCGCCGTTATCACGCTCCAGAACGATGCGAACCGGAAATCGCTGGTTGAGGCGCACCCAGTTCAGCGTCTCTTCGACGTTGGGCAGGCCGCCCACAGTTGCGCCATTTTCCTGAAACAGTCCCCATCCAATACCTTGCACATCGCCACGGAAGCGCTTGCCCGGGTAGCTCAGCAACGACACCTCAGCCGGCATGCCCGGCCGGATGCGATCAAGCAGGTCCTCTCTGAAGTACGCGAGCACGTACCAGTTGCGGTCGTCTACCAGTGTCAGGACGGGTTGTCCGGCGTTGGCGTATTGTCCCTCCGCGATATTCAGATTCGTGACATACCCGTCGAACGGCGCCCCGACAAAGCAATAATCGTAGTTCAGCTGCGCATCCTCGATCTCTTCCTGCGCCGCGCGCACGCGCTGGTTCACGTCGCCAAGTATTCCCAGCGCATCTTTTGCCTTATCGAGTTCGGACGCAGCACTCAGAACACCGGCGTCGGCAGCCCGGAGCTTGTTGCGCGCCTCGACGACGTCATTTTCGGTGACGAAGTCCTTTCTCATGTAGCGGCACGATACGGTCCAGGTATTGCTTGGCGTTCGCCGCCTCAACCTTGCGTTCAGCCAACTGTGCGGCGGCGGAATTGATAGTGTCGCGCATCGTTCGGATTTCGATTCCCGTCAGATTGAGCTTGGTCCTCGCCGCATCGAGCGCCAGCTTGTAAGGACGCGGATCGACCACGAACAGGAGCTGGCCCTGCTTTACCCGTTGATTATCCTTAATTGGAAGGCGGGTAATCTGACCGCTGACGTGGGCCGCCAAGGCCGCTGTGTTGGCATTGACGTAGGCGTCATCAGTCCGCGGATTGGCATAATACAATCCGTAGATAAACCATCCGAGAAACAGCGCACCAAGAATCAGGATCCCGCTCAGTGTTCTCCCAAGCGCTCGAACCCATCGGCGTTCCCTGGATTTTGACTTAGCGGGCTCTGGCATAAAGAGTTCCCTTGAGACTCATCTCCAAAGCAGCAACCAGCAGAGAAATGCAATCGTCAGCGCAAGGCACGAATAAACCAGGGGCCGCGGTGTCATCGACTGGTCAATGCCGGTCGCGACAAAGACCGGCCGCAAACACAACGCTGCCAGAATTCCCGCAATCAGACACATCAGCCAGACCGGAAAATTGGCTCCCGCGACGCTAATCACTGGATCGCACCCGGCGAGGAGCAAGCCAGAAATCCAGCAGATTGACAAACCAGAGCGCAATTGAAACTTCCTTCCAGTTATAAAGGGTGGATTGAGTTGAGCACCGATACATTGCGAGCAGCAACATCCATAATGTTTAATCGCCTTCACTCAAGTGGGATTTCAATGTGGCGGCGTTGTTGACGCCGACTCCGCACCGATCGCGTACACCAGCGCGGACGACGAAACCAGGAGGTCCGCTTTGCTCTGAACAAGAGTATATCGCGCCGTCATCAGGTCGCGTTCCGAACTGATCAGGTCAGTGATCGTTGCCAGGCCATGGCGATGGCTTTCAAGGTTCGCGTTGTACGATTCTTCCGAAGCGTCGGCCAGCGCTTGCGACGCGGCATATTTCTTTTTCGCCGAGAGGAAGTGGTAATAGGCCTTCCACACAGATGCGACCACGTCGACCTCCAGCGACTTCAGTTCCGCGCGGGACGCATTGCGTTGCGCCGTCGCGTTTAGCAATCCATAGTAGCGGTCGAATCCAGTAAAGAGATCCCACCGTAGCGTGAGCAGCGCTCCATAAAACGGCTGGTTCAGATCTTGAGTGGGGCCGCCGTTCACCGTGTAGCTCCAGATTACCTGTCCATAATTCCCGCCGATTTCGACTTCCGGATAGAACTCTGCCTGTGCCCTATCGATGGCCGCGTCGCCTGCGCGCACCGCGGCAATCTGAGCCGCGATATCGGGTCTCTTCCTGACCGCATCATCGATAAGTTTCTCGACATCCTCGCCCATCATTGGCGGGACGTTCTCCAGGTCAGTGCCCTCGACCTTGATAGGCACATCCGAGGCCACACCGATCGCTTCGGCGAGGCCGGATTCAGCGTCATGAACCATCGACTTTGCATTCTCGAGATCGTACACGGCCTGCGCCTCGACCTGCTTGGCCATCAGGATTTGCGGCTTCGTCGCAAGGCCCACCTCATGGCGTTCCAGGACGGCGTCGAGACTGGTACGCGCAAGCTTGAGATTGGCCTGAGCAGCGCTCACACTCGCTTTCGCCGCGGAGAGGACGTAGTAGGCCTTTTCCACGTTGAAGACAACGTCCTGGATCGCGCGGTTGAACGCGAAGTTCGCGGCGATGAGCTGCTCGCGCGCGCCCCGCTGCGCGGCTGCGGTACGGCCGAAGTCGAGCAGGTCATAGCTGACTTTGATTTGGGGAAGAAAGGCCTCGTTGCGGATGACCAGGGTTTGATTGGGAAACTCAATTGGCAGCTTGAGATAGCCGCCCACCCCTTCAGCGTCGATTTTTGGGTAATCGGCGGCGTGCGATTGACCCAGTTGCGCTTGCGCCGCCTGCGCCGCGTACCAGGCGCGCTGTGTTTGCGGATTAATCCTAAGCGCAAGGTCAACGACCGCGGGCAGGTCGTAGGCTCGTCCGGTGACTTCTTGGCGACCGTTACTTAGTTCTTCGAGCCTCGGCGCGGCCCCGTTTGCAGCACTTACAGACTGGGGCGGACTCCATACGCGATCCACGTTCGCAGCCGGTGCGATGTCAGGATCTCTATCGAGGTGAATTGAAGCGCAGCCCGCAACCGAAACCATAAGCGCGAGGCCCAGGCGCAAAGAAAATGACAGGCGCACGATTGCTCGCAGCAGGTCCCACGGAACATCGGACATGCAGGCCCGTCCGAATGAGCGGCGATGCCTGTTGGTCGACAAATGAGTCTGGCTCCTCACGAACTGGACCAGCCTTGTTTACTTTGAATACGAATTCCTCGCAATCGGTTCAGCGGCTCGCCCCTCCGCGAGCAAAATTTCCCCTCTGCTTCTGGCCTTCGTAATCGGGGGCGGTGAAAGTTCCGGTACACGTGCAATCCGGTGTCACAAAATGCCGAATTTTCCAACGACGTCGCGGATCGAGCCGAAAGACTGAAATGGACCGGGAAATACCCGACGGGCTATGCCAGATTTGATCGGCCCAAGAGGGCATCGTTGAGCTCGATATGGCGCGGCATGCCGATACGTGCTGATCCATCCAGCGCCGCCTCCAGAAGTTCGCGGCCCTTTCGCGGTCATGCGATGCGTTCCGGTCGAGCAGCCGTGCCAACGCGGATGGCGTTAGCGCAGACTGCCACTCAACCGGGAAGTTTGGATCAGGACGATTGCAACGATAGATCCCCGTCCTGATCCGTTGCGCAAGCATCCTTCCCAAGAACAGGGTCATTCCTTGCGATCCTGTCGATCGCAGTCTTTATGCCTTTCTTTGCGATCTGGCACGCTCGCTCCATGGTCGAACCCGCCCGCGGCGGCGGCCACCGCGATCGATTCCGCGAGAGAGTTCGGCGTTGAGCGCGGCGATGAAGAAGGCTCTGAAAGCCTCGCGGCGGGTATAATCTGAAGCGGAGCTGCTCGCTCAGCTTCACGCAACGGCGCTTCACCTTTCATCCGGCGAGTCGAAATCCTTTCGACGTTGGCATCCGGCCCTTCTGTCGCGCCTGAGACTCCCGGCCATAGTCAATAGATGTTCGGTAGCCCTAGCCGCGATGTACGGAGTAGGATGAGATTTCCCTTGGCGCGCAGCGGGAATTCTTCGCAATTGTCCACGCGTTTGCGTATTGCGTCCTGGCTAAACGCAAAATCCTCTGTTGTTCCCTGTATCGGGACTGTGGCTCACTCCTTGCATTAGACAGGTGGAGCGCGAGCTTTGTTATATGGCGGTTAAGAACCATCGGGCCATATTCAAAATACTCAGCGCTGCGGGGACAATTGTTCCGAGGGAACAACCGAGGATGGGAGGATAATATCATGGTTAGTATTCTGCTTTTATTAACAGTGTTTTTCGTGGCCTTGATAGGGTTGCCAATACTGTGGTGGCCGCGTCGAAACAGCATTGCGCAGTTCAGCTTTAACGGTCCGCGTCCGCGCGCAACCGCTCCTATAACGGCTGCTGGAGCGCAGGTAACCGTCGGCCGCAAGGCGTATGTTTAAGGCTTGCTGTTTTGAATCTGATATTTTACTAGCGGCGCTCTTACCACCGGCCATCAATTGATGGCTGGTTTTCCGGGAAATAATGTGGGAGCTTCGCCTCTCGATCTCGGAGTTCGCGTCCATCTGGATCGAGAATTCGTCAAACACCCAAAGGTATCGAAAAGCCTACTCCTACGTTGACGCACTGAACCCGTCTTTGGATTAGTTCTGGTGCGCGAGGCCGGCCAGGCGCTGCGCCAGGCGGCGTCGGACTCGAAATTGGCGCTCCACGAATTCGCCTGGAGCGAGCCGACGGAGCATGGCGGGCTGAAACGCAACGCACTCTATCTGGTGCGTCCCGACGGCCACGTCGCCCTCGCTGATTCGAAACAGGACGCGCAGAAGCTCCGGAGCTTTTTGTCGAAGTTTAAAATCGTCCCGTTCCATGCGATGGGATCAACGAATAACTGATATTTAGTCTGAATGGCTGAAACCAAAAAACCGGCACGGAGACTTCAATATTTGAATCGGTAGGCGACGCGCACAGAAGCGGAAGGCCGAACACCATTTCGAGTCGGGCGCTGCCTGCAGCCTCTCCACTTTGGAATTATGTCGACACCCTGCCCAGCCAAGGGCACGAATTCTTAGGGTTGTCCTAAACGACGCGGCATAATATGGCTTTGGCACGAACGCCAGAAGTGCTAGCTTGGGGAACTTTCGCACGGGCGGCAAGGTGGCGTGGGGCCGCCGTTTGGCCTGCGCGCTAACAGAGTTCGCCTGCGCGACGCCAAATACCGCCCGGTCCAGGCAATAAGCGGTACAATCGTGAGGACGCCAACGATGGGCGAGACGAGCAAGAACTCCGCGGGCGGCAGTTTGAGAGCGAGAACGACGTGCAACCCGCTCATCGCAATCAGGCAGATGCCCCATACCAACGTGATCGAGAAGAACGTACCCGCTCCGTAGTTCTCGATCACCTTATTGAGTGACGCCGCCTGTTCGGAACCACCCGCCGCCACGATCTGCTTCGCGACGAACAGAACAATCGGGCGGCCAATCAACGCAGAGATCAGGAGCGCGAGCTCGCTGAGCGCCCGTCAAGGGAGCGGACGACAAGCGCGATGCCGACGGTGCGCGCAAGCAGCGTGACGATGACGTGGAAAACCGAGCCCCACCATCGCAAGGATCGCGATCGCGTCGACGGTGCGTTTGCGAAGCACGCTGAGGACAAGCCCAATGACAGGAACGATGGTCGTATAAAGAAACGGCATCACGCTGTTGGTCGGAAAACGCGACTCCAAAACGCCACAGAGCAGAAAGGGGCAAAGCGCTTTAATCGTGAGGCCGAACCCGAGCGATTTGAGCGCTCTCCTGTGGTCGAAACCGTGAGCGTGCGCGGGTGCTGAAGGCGATCGTTTGGTCATCAACAAGCTCGAGATGTTATTAACCCGGAAGTGTTCATTGTGCCACTCAATACGGTCGCCGATCTTGCGCGCCCTTTTCCGCCCGGTCTTACTGAAACTCGGTGAAAGCCGCGAAGCCAGCGGCGGTAGCGCCGGCCATCACGTATTCACGAACAGTATAAGCCCTCAGCTGGTCGAAGTCGGGCCGACGATTGGAACCCCAAGCAGGTTTGGCGTGGGGAAGTTTCCTCCATGAACTCGTCCCGCCGCCGTCAGGCAGCTTCCACGATCGGACTTCCACCACCTTGTGACCGTTGAACCGCTCAAAACTCCGCTTGACGATGGAGCGACAACATAAATTCTTCCGCGTTTGTGCGCGGTCATGGATAATGAAAGAGGCAAGTTGGATCCAGGCAGCGGGCAAGCGCGTCGGTCAAGATCATTATTGATAGATGCAAAGCCAAAGTACGCAGGACGGGAATACTACATCGCTCCGTTTAGGAAGAGATCAAGGATACGAAGAGATATACAAGGTGAATAGCATTTAGCCCAATGAACGACTGCGACTCAATCGAGGAAGAGGTTGAACACTCACAAGTCCTCTTGAAGTTGTACGACGATCCACAACAGGAGGAGATGATTTGGAAAGTGCGTGAGGGCGGCCTCGGCAGCACGGCGTGGGTACCTGACCAGCCCGATACCTGGCCAGGCTGGGAGGACTCAGCCGTCCCGGTTGAGGCGGTGCCCCAGTACTTGCGCGAACTGCGAGCACTGTTTCACAAGTTTGACTACAACCCGTCATTATACGGCCACATGGGTCAGGGATGTATTCACTGCCGTGCGCAGTTCGACCTGTACAGCGTTGAGGGAATCGAAAAATACCGGCGGTTTATGAACGAAGCCGTAGAGCTGGTTTCAAGATTGGGGGGTGTGGCGTCCGGAGAACATGGTGACGGTCAGGCTCGCGGCCAGTTTCTACCGCAGATGTTCGGCGCCGAGCTCATGCAGGCTTTCACCGAATTCAAGCGGATCTGGGACCCGGACAACCGTATGAATACCGGCAAGCTAATCAACCTCGAAGGTTCCGCCTATGGAATCTCCGACAACCTGCGCCTCGGGCCGGACTACAATCCGCCGCAGCCCAAAACCCATTTCACCTATCCCTCCGACCGGCACAGCTTCGCGCGAGCGGCACTACGATGCGTCGGCGTCGGCGCTTGCCGGCGCGAAGGCAGTGGCACCATGTGTCCATCTTACATGGTGACACGCGAAGAAAAGCATTCAACCCGCGGGCGTGCGCGGATGCTGTTCGAGATGCTGAACGGCGAAGTGCTCGATGAGGGACGGAAAAGTGAAGAAGTCAAAGACGCTCTTGACCTTTGTCTCTCCTGCAAGGGCTGCAAAGGCGACTGCCCGGTCAACGTTGACATGGCCACATATAAGGCCGAGTTTTTGAGTCACTATTATGCGGGGCGCCTCCGGCCGCGGCACGCCTACGCGTTCGGCTGGATTCACGTCTGGGCGACGTTTGCTTCCTTCGCGCCGTCGCTCGCCAATCTTTTTACGCAGACGCCCGGACTCAACTCGGTCGCGAAATCGGTTGCCGGCGTTCATCACAGGCGCAAACTTCCCGCGTTCGCGCCGCGATCATTCACGCAGTGGTTCCGTTCGCACGAACCCAGGAAGCCCGGCGGACCGCCGGTCGTGTTATTTCCGGACACGTTCAATAATTTTTTCCATCCCGACGTGGCGATTGCCGCCACCGAGGTGCTGGAGCATGCCGGTTTCCGTGTGCACTTACCGCTATCCGACGTCTGTTGCGGCCGTCCCCTTTATGACTATGGCTTCCTCGGTATGGCCAAGCGGTGGTGGGCGGATCTATTGGCCAAGTTACGGCCTTTCTATCGCGCGGGTATCCCGATGGTGGTGCTTGAACCGAGTTGCTGGGCCGCTTTCATAGATGAGTTGCCCAACCTGATGCCCAATGATGAGGATGGCAAACGCCTCAAAGCTCTCACCTTTACACTCAGCGATTTTCTTCGAGCCAAAGCACCGCACTATGTGATTCCGGCACTGGATCGAAAGGCGGTCGTGCATGGCCACTGCCATCAGAAGGCGCTCGATGCACTCAATGACAAAGAATTCGGCAAGCTTTTCGCGGAAAAGCAACTGTTTGACAAAATGGGCATCGAACACAAACACCCGGACGCTGGCTGCTGTGGGATGGCTGGGGCGTTTGGTTACGAGAAAGAAAACGACCATTACGAGCTGAGCGTCGCCTGCGGCGAACGCATGCTATTGCCGGAGGTTCGCCAGGCGGCCGAGGACGAACTGATTATCGCCGATGGCTTCAGTTGCCAGCAGCAGATCGAGCAGCAGACCGATCGTGCCGCGCTGCACACGGCGCAGGTGCTGCAAATGGCTATTCATGACAGCAACGCAGCATCCAACGGACGGCCCGAGACCGCAATGGTAGCGAATCGGAAGCGAGCTCGGATGGCGGGTATGACACGAGCCGCCCTACTGGTCGGCGGTGGTGCAATCGCCGCCGTGATAGCCATTGTGCTGGCTACCAGACTACCGGGTACTAATTGCTTTTCAGGAGGTTCACAATAACGCGCGTCGGCGGAGATACGGTAGTCGTGGTTACCGGCGCATCGGGCGGTGTCGGTCGAGCTACGGTGCGGTTGCTTGCCGAGCGCGGCGCGAGGATTGTTTTGCTGGCGCGCGGTCGCGATGGTCTGGAAGGGGCAAAAACGCGAGGTCGAGTCGCGCGGCGGTCAAGCGCTGGTGCTGCCGACCGATGTGAATCAATTCGAACGGGTACAGGCTGCCGCCGACCTCACCGAACGCGATTTCGGTTTGATCGACCTACGGATCAATAATGCCATGGTCTCGATGTATAGCCCCTTCGTGGATATGTCGCCTGATGAGTTTCGGCACATCTTTGAGGTGACGTTTCTCGGAACGGTCTTCGGCACTCGCTGTGCTTTACAGCGGATGATGCCACGCGATCGCGGCGTGATCATTCAGGTAGTCGGCTTTGGCCTTCCGCTCGATCCCCCTGCAGAGCGCCTATTGCGCCAGCAAGCACGCAATCCAGGGCTTTACCGAATCTGTCCGTAGCGAATTGAACCACCACCTCAGCGACGTGCGGATATCGGTCGTGAATATGCCGGCGCTGAATACGACTCAGTTCACGTGGACTAAGAACAAGATGCCGCGTAAAGGCCCGGCCGACCGGCACGATCATTCAGCCGGAGGTCGCCGCTGACGCGATTGTCTTCGCCGCCGAAAGTGATCGGCGTGAGATCATGGTAGGCTATACAACGGTCGAAGCGACGCTCGGCGAAAAGATCATCCCCGGCTTGTTGGATAATTATCTGGCCAATGCGGCATGGGAGGGCTCGATGCTCTCCGAACCGACCGACCCGGATCAACCCGACAACTTCTGGAAGCCGGGACCGGGCGACCAGGGTTCACACGGGCAATTTGATCAGCTCGCGCACAATTCAGTGTGCAGTTGTGGCTAACGAAAAATCGAACCAGACTGCTGGGCGGCTTGCTACTCGCCGGTGCGGGCTTGGCAACGCTCTTCCTGACAAGAACTTCAGGCTTCAAAAACTATGGAGGCGGGCGATACTCGCTTCCGACCTAATTTGGCGTATGCGATAGCCGGAGCTGCGATCGAGGCCGATACGCGGGCGCTGATCGTTTTCAACTTATCACGAATGGCTCCAAAGAGGTGGCCGGATGAAATCGAAACTATTGCGCAATACCGACGGCCGGCGCGAATGGGCGATGATTTTTGAAGCTGGCGATGAAGTGATGGCCGAGCTCAATCGATTTGCCATATCGCAACAACTGACGGGGGCGCATTTCACTGGTATCGGCGCCTTTGCCAATGTCACGATTGCCTGGTTCGACCTTCAAAAGCGATCGTACCAGCCCGTTGCAATCAACGATCAGGTCGAGGTGCTAAGCCTGCTTGGCGACGTGGCCGAAGCGGAAGGTAAGCTCTTCCGTGCATGCCCATATCTGTGTAGCCAAGCGCGACGGAAGCGCGCACGGCGGGCATCTGCGACAGGGCCTCGTGCGGCCCACCTTGGAACTGATCGTGATCGAATCGCCTGCTCATCTGCACAAATCTTTTCGACCTGAGTTCGGTCTGGCGTTGATCGACCTTGATCGCTCTGGGTCCGCAGCCTCGCCGGAAGCTTCCCAATCTCAATCAGAGGAATGACTTCATGGCAATCAGCATCGGCGAATGGTCCGATCCTCGCTGGATTACGGTAGTGCTCAATAGCCGGGATCTCAATCAGGTGACGTGGGAACAGCGCGAGCGCCGTGCTTCACGCAACTGCCTTTAACGCCAAAAGTTTGGGAATGGTCACATCACAAACTTTGCGGCGTCGGATTCTTTCAAGTCAATTCCCATCCCGGGCTTCGAAAGATCGGGCGAGAGAATACCGGCGCATGGACTGGGTATGCCGTCGAATAACAGCCGCTCGATGCGCACGTGATCATGAAAGTATTCCAGATGAATCGCGGGCCTGGCCGCACAGCATAGATGCAAATGCAGTGTGGGCCAGCAGTGTGCTGACAGCGGCAGCGCAAATGCCTCGCACAATGATGCGATTCGCAAAAATCCACTCACGCCTCCACAGCGCGACGCATCCGCCTGGAGGACATCAACCGCACCGGCCGCTAACATGTTGCGGCAATAAAATAGGTCGTAGCCATACTCTCCCGCGGCTATTTGCATACCCGCGAGCGCACGATCACGTATTAAGTGTAAGCCCACGAGGTCGTCAGACGTGACCGGCTCCTCGAACCAGGTCACACCCAGTTCAGCGAATTTTGATGCAAAAGCGAGGCCCTGCTTACGATTATAGGCGCCGTTCGCGTCGCTTCCGTATACGGGGATTCCAGGACGCATGCTGCCGAGCAGATCGATTAGAGCAACATCCAGAATCCGGGCCTTCAAATCCCATAAAGCGGAGTCGACCGCGACAATCCCCATCGAGACGATGCCGGGCCGGCCGAGGTTACGGATTGCGACGAGCATTGCAGACCGATTGGCGGTTACGTTGAGCGCGTCATTTCCTTCAACCACCGTTGCGAGAAGGTCTGATATCAGTCGGGCCCTGGTGATATCGGCATAGGTGTATCCCAAGCCGGTCTTACCGCAAGCGCCAGCCTTGACGACAACCAGAGTGGTCGAACGTACCGTCGGACTCGTGGTAGTCGGTTGGAATTCGGTAAACGCCGACAGAAATTGTTTTGATTGTTTCCTCGGAGCGCTTCATGCCGATTAAACTCTTGCTCCTGCCAGACCCGAACACGTAGACCTGCACAAAACATACCAAAGAGACACTCGAGCATCTAAGAACAATCGGTGTTTTCAAAGATTGGACAATGTGAAATCAGGAACATTTACAGGAACGTTCGGTTTGGAATTACAACGGGTGAGTTGAGATATTCATTGTAGGCAGGATATTGCAGAAATGCTGTATACTTTAGGAATGACTGTTTCGCTCGAAGATTACGCCATCATCGGTAATACTCGGACCGTCGCGTTGGTTTCACGCGACGCTTCGATAGACTGGCTTTGCCTGCCGAGATTCGATTCGTCCGCTTGCTTCGCAAAACTGCTTGGCGGCCCGGAGAATGGCAGATGGCAGATTGCGCCGTGCGCCGGCTACCAAAGCACGCGGCGTCACTATCAGCCTGATACGCTAATCCTGGAAACCGAATTCGAGACTAACGACGGTATCGCGGCGGTAGTCGACTTCATGCCAATCGCGGCCGCCGAGAACCGAATGAACGTTATTCGAATAGTTCGCGGGGTCCGGGGCAGCGTGAAGCTTCGCAGCGAGCTGATCCTGCGCTTCGATTATGGGAAAATAATCCCCTGGGTAAATCGCCGTGGGTCGGGCATAGTGGCGGTCGCCGCGCCACATGCAATGCTTGCGGAGGCTCCTGTTGCACTGAGAGGAGAAGATCTCAAAACTGTCGCTGAGTTTACGATTTCGGCCGGCCAGATCATCTCGTTCACCTTGGCTTGGTTTCCTGCGCATGAAAAACCACCGGAGTCATTGGATGCGGCTAGAGCTTTTGCCGAAACCCAATCGTGGTGGAAAAACTGGGCCTCTCAATGTTCCTATGACGGACCATGGCGTAACGCCGTGATTCGCTCTTTGATTGTCGTAAAGGCCCTTTCCTTTGCGCCGACCGGTGCAATCGTCGCGGCCCCAACAACCTCGCTCCCGGAGATAGCGAGAGGAAGCAGCAATTGGGATTACCGTTTTTGCTGGCCCCGTGATGCGACTTTCACGTTCTACGCACTTCAGACGAGCGGATACGATCAAGAAGCTAAAGCTTTGCGCGAATGGCTGTTTCGGGCCGTTGCCGGTCATCCCGGCCAGATGCAGACCGTTTACGGAGTGGGCGGCGAACGTCTGCTCTTCGAATCCGAGTTGCCGTGGCTGGCGGGATATGGGCAGTCCTTGCCGATCCGGATCGGAAACGCTGCTCAACAGCAATTACAATTAGATGTTTTCGGCGAAATTATGGACAGCCTTTACGTCGCTCGGAAGTGCGGCGTGGCGAAATCAAATGAATCCTGGCCCGTTGAACGGAGGATAGTTTCTTTTCTGGAAAGTGCGTGGAAGCAACCGGACAACGGCATTTGGGAAACGCGGGGCTCCCGGCGCCATTTCATACATTCGAAGATGATGGCGTGGGTAGCGGTCGATCGCGCGATTAAAACTATCGAACAATTTGGAGCCATTGGCCCATTGGCTGGTTGGCGCAAATTGCGCGAATCCATTCACAGGGAAGTCTGCCAAGAGGGCTTCAGCCCCAACCGCAACGCCTTCGTTCAGCAGTATGGTTCGGAAGTACTCGATGCGTCGTTATTGATGATGCCTTTGGTGGGATTTCTCGTTCATACTCATCCATGATACGGAGTTCCCGGTTTCGGCTGCAATATGGCACGACGCGCGCCACTCATCGCCCCGCAGGTCGTAATCCGGCGATTACGATTGCGTGTCATGCGCCTCGACCCACGCCAGCGGCGGCAGCGCGTCCTCGCGCACCCGCACGCCGCCAATCCCGACGTAGGTCACGTCGCCCTCGACGACGCGCAGGTACAGGTTCGCGAGATCGACGAAATGAGCGATCACGCTGTCCCGCTTCAAGCGGCGTTTCTTGGCTATCGGCCCACGATTCTCGACGGTGACGGGGCATCGTTCAAGCTTGACCGCTCCACAAGCAGTTGGTCCTGCCCGGACGGGTTCATCGTTGGTGTTATCGGTATCGACTGTCCGCGCGACGCTCAAGACGGCCTGGCGTGGACGGCGAAGCTCGCCACGAGCCACGGTGTACAGATCGCGCGCGGGCACCTGGGCGCCGTGCGACGGGCCGAACAGTGTTGGTCGATACAAATGGAAAACAAAGGCCCCTCCTTGTCCGAATAGAAGGTGTTCTGGACTAAGACGCACCGTTACGGGATTGGCACGTAAAAGGCGCAATAGTAAATTCAGTGTGGGGTTCAAACATGTCTCAATTTTCCTATCCGAAGGATCTGGCCGAACTTGTCTTAGCCAGGATCACAATTCCGGGTGAAAGCGTAAGGACAAAGGCCCTCACGAGCTTGCTTGAGATCGCTTATTTCACCAGCCTGAAAACGGAGGAGGGAGAAAATGTTACAACGAAAATAGTTTCATTGGACCCCGGCAATCCAGATCCATCCCCTCCACCGACGATACTACCGGAACGGTGGCGGTCATACGCTTTTTCGAAACGTCTGCCCCTGACCGCTGCGAACCTCATCAAGCTCGCCAAAGTCGCCGAACCCAGAGCCGCGGCCCTAGCGGTCTACCCAACGACCAATGGAGATTGGATCATATGGGGGTTGGTGGACCAAGCGGTGCATTGGGCGCAGTACGTGGAACGTGAATCGCGTGGTACCATCGCTCCTCCCGGAGCGCTAATCGTGGAGATAAATGCTCCGGGAATTATCTCCGTCAGCTGCGGTCTCGCGCCCATCGCGAGCCTACGGCACGGAGTGATGGTCGACCGGTTTTTTGAGGTTTTCAAAATGGGTCCCATTTTTACACTGCTACATAAATACGTCGGCGCGTGCTTCGCCGAATTCGCCGAGAGCACCCAGAAAAGCGATCGGATTCGCAATAATCTTTGGAGCGTTTGGCGGTCTACCTTGTCCAGAATTTTGATTAGTAGCAGATCATATAAACACGGGTGCGCGTTCGTGATCCGGGAAGAACCCAACTGTGTCAACTCCGATTGAGTGTGTCAGTTTTTGCCGAATTAATTTGTCACTTTTCCTCCGAAGCAAGATGTCCCTTGTTTAACGGTTTGGTTTATTCTGATTGGGCCGCGAAGCGGCCTTTTTCTTCGCCGCCAGCGGCGGCGCGCGGTATCTGTTTTGGTGGCTGAGCATAATCGGTAGGGTCACGGTTATGGTGTTTGAGCTGTGGCCTGCGGTTGTCGACAGGCTCCGGCTCCGCTGGCGGCAGCTTGTAGAGGTACTTGCTTGCGATGTGAGACTTCCCGCCTTGGTAAACGCGGGTGCGTTCGTAGAGGTAGCGGTGTCCGTTGCGGACTTTGACTTCGAGCCAGGTTCCGGCGCGCCCAGGCCGGTGCTTTGGTCTGCCCATATAATTGCACCCTACAAGTGTTTAGGAAGCGGAGGTTCGGCCGGGGTCAGCGGGAGCGGACTTGTCGAGCATGCCGGCTCGCCGTTTTTCCTTCAGCCGAAAGCTCTCGCCTTTAATGTTGATCGTGCTGGAATGGTGGAGCAGGCGGTCAAGAATCGCGGTCGCCAGCACCTGGTCACCGAACACCTCGCCCCAATCAATGAAACTCTTGTTGGAGGTGATGACGAGGCTGGCGCGCTCGTAGCGACGCGTCACCAGGCGAAAGAACAGGTTGGCCTCCTCACGGCTCATCGGCAGATAGCCCAATTCGTCGACGACTAACAGCTTGGGCGCGATCCATTGCTGCAGTTGCCACTCCAGCCGGTTTTCGGCCTGCGCGCGACGCAGTCGGGTAATCAGCGTCTCCAGGGTTAAAAACAGAACGCGATGCCCGGCCTCGATGGCCTTGATGCCGAGGGCCACAGCCAGCATCGTCTTCCCGGTGCCAGGAGGACCCAGCAGCAACAAATTGTCGCCCCGTTCGACGAAGCTCAGTCCGGCCAATTCGCGCACCAGCTTGCGGTCGATCGAGGGTTGGAAACTAAAGTCAAATTGCTCAAGGCTCTTGATGTATGGAAAGCGCGCCAGCCGCAGACCGCGTTCCACTCCCTTGAGCCGCCGGCCCTGCCACTCGGTACTCAGCGCTTCACTCAAGAACTCCCGGTAGTTGAGTTCGCGCTTGGCCGCTTGCTCGCACAGGGCATCGAGCTGCGAAGGCAGATGATCGAATCTGAGCTTGGCGCACAATTCGTTCAGCTCCATCACGCCACCTCCTCGTAGACCTTGAGGGGTCGCCGTTCCACTGCGGGCAAGGTCTGCTCCCATAACGCCCGATGATGTGCGGGCTCGTAAGCCCAGCCCTGGGCCACAGGTTTGAGTAGGTGGCGCGCCACCAACTCACCGGCACGATCAAAGACCTTGAGCACTCCATCCAGTCCGATATGCACCGCCACTTCCGTGCCGCACAGTTTGTCCGGCACGCTGTAGCGGTTGCCGCGCACGTCGATGTAGCCATCCCAGCTCACCCCGCGCCGCTCGTGATAGGAGGTATCGAAACGCAAAGCCGGCAACGGTTTTAAATAAGGCGCCTCAAGCGCAAAGCGTTCGGCCACGATCTCCTTGACGGTGCCGTGCAGGCGCTGGTCTGCCTCTTCCCTAAGCCACTGCTCGGCGAGCTGGTTTAGGTGTGCCAGGCTTTCGAACTCGCGGTAGCGGACGAAGAAATTTTCTTTGATGTAGCGCACCATGCGCTCATCTTTGCCCTTGGTTCGGGCGCGCCTGGGCCGACAGGCGCGCGGGACGAAACCGTAATGCCCGGCCAGGTCGATAAAGCGCGAGTTGAATTCCACCGGCCCACCGATGCGATGGCTGATAACTTCGGTCTTCTGGTTATCAACCAGGACCTCGGCGGTCACACCGCCAAAATATTCAAAACTCAGGATCAGGCTTTCGTAGGTGTGCTGGGCGTCTTCGCACTCCATTGCCACGAAGTGAAACTTGCGCGAGTAACCCAACGTGTTGACTGCAAAATGTACTTCCCGTTCGCGCCCGGCCACCATCGTGCGCAATTTGGCCCAGTCGTTCTGCAGCTGGCGACCCGGCGCAGTTTCAAACCGCACCGTGGCCCTTGCCCGCCGCAGCGGCCGCTTTGGCGAGATGTACTCGCACAGGATGCTGCGCTTGCCCTGATAACCTGCAGCCTGGATCTCGCGCAGAATCACCTGGGCGTTCCACACCCCTTGCTCAAGCAAGTACTCGATCATCGGCTTGTAGGGATCAAGTTTGCTTACGCGCGCCCTGGGCCGCCGCCCTGATGGCGCTCCGCCATGCCTTAATGCACGGCTTATCGTGCGCGGATGAACCCCCAGCTCCGCGGCGACGTCCTTGACGTATACCCCTTTTGCAATTCGTTCCTGTATCATCAGCCAGTCCCTCCTCCGCAGCACCGCCTTCTACCTCCGAGTCGTTGTGGCAAACTCCTCGAAAGGTAGCGCGCCTGCCGGTCAGGAGGGACATCTCATTTCGGCATTCAGGTGACTTTTTAGATCGGCATTTAAGCGACATTTAGCGCCGGCGCTGACAGCTGCGCGGAAATTCAATTTAAGAACATGGTCGGGTATGATAGATTGCCGCAAATGCTCATCTCGCGTGCTAGAAGCGATCCAGAGGTGAATTCTAACCGGCAAGATTTCTCTGATAGCGAGGACACTGAGAAGGTTAAAGCTCGTATGCGGGAAAAAGTTTCGAACATGAGATCGGTTATGCATGATCGGGAACTTTTAGATAAAGGGATAGCCGGTGCCGTTGGGGCTATAGCTGCGATGTCAAGAGTCGACGGTGTTGTAGGACTGACGCCGATGCTGGAGGTTATTGGGTTCGGTGGAGAAATTACTGCTAATGAAAAGCCTATGAGTTTATTTGCGGCGCGTGACGAGTCAGCATCCAACCCTGAGGCTATGGATTACGAACATTACGGCACAAGGCACCGGTCAATGTTCAGGCTTATCGAAAAATGCCCTGGGGCTGTTGGGTTCGTGATTTCGCAAGACGGGGACGTCAGAGCAATTCGAAAGCTCGATGGCAGGGTATTGCTTTGGGACAATATACAGATTACGGCGGGATTCCCTTTAAAATTTGAGCTAAACAGACATCGCTCAAAGCAAATCTAAATATCGGCACCCCTGGTCGGGTGCTCGTGGCGCTCTTATCGTACTATTCTCTTCGCCTCCGTCAGCGAGCGGGGAGTGTAATGAGAGCCGGTACGGCGGCGCTCCTCGGTCGGTTGCAGGTACATCGAACCGGCGGGGATGGTTCCCTTCACCCGAGTTGATAGCCGCCGGTCCAGAGCCTTCAGAAGGCCGTCTATCGATTTCGCCGCCTTGAGCTGCTCCAGCGCCGCGCCGGTCACCTCGCATTTGGCCTCGTCCTTGAGCATCCGCGCCCGCTCGCCCGGCGCCTTGGCCAGCAGGTCCTTCAGATCGATCACCACGTGATCGGGCCGCAGTGCCGCCGAAATTCCGGTAGCGACGCGCAGATCGAAGCCCATCATCGCTTCGTACACCGAGCCGATCTGCTCCACATCGAGCGTGCGGTAGGAGAGCCGTTCACCGTCAAGGATGAGCAGCTTTTCCAGGAGGGCATGGACCACGGCATCGGAAACGCGAGGCACCATCAGCGGCTCGCCGACTACTCGGCGGCTACCATGGGGTCTGCCTTCCAGGAACGGATAAGCGTCGGGATCGAACAGGCGCCCGTGCCGGGGCGGCAGCTTGGTCGCGCTGTACGACGCGCCGTCGTAGATGAGCCGGAACAGTGTGAGCAGGCGAGCCCACGCGCCGAAGCGCTGGTCCATCGTGTCGGGGTAGCGGGCGGCGTCCTCGCGCAGCTCTTCAAACAGGCCCATCAGCGAGTAGTTGGACTCGAACACACCGTCGGCGGGTAGCAGTCCGCGCTCCTCGGCGTAGAGGATAAACACCAGCCGCAGCAGGACACTCAACAGGGCGCCATACACGTGGCTGGGGTCCTGGCGGAGCACTTCGCGCAGCAGCTCGCTGCCGCTCGCCTCGTGCGCCGACTGGAACCCGCGCAATAGCAGGTTCATCGCCTGCAGCACTTGCTCGGCCAGCGCGGTGGAGACGTCATTCTGGAACTTGCGGCTTTCGCGTAGGATCGCCGGCAGGCGATGCTCCGGGGCGAGGGTAAACACCCGCTCGGCACACAGCAGCATGTGCAATGCGCCGAGGATCGGACGCCCGCCCACCTCGCACATTGCCTTTAGCGGAAAGGAGACATGCCCGGAGGACTCTGCGCGCGGCGCGTAGACCAAGCGCAGTTCGGCGGCATTGGAGAGCAGGCCGATTGGCACACCGGTTTCCCGCAGCAGCCGCTCGAAGCGCAACTGTGGAGACGCGTGCCATTGGTTCTCGCCACCGCGCGCGGCTGAGTCGAGGCCGGCGTGCGCCTCGACGGTGTTGATCAACATCAGCAACTCACCGGGCCGGTCCGGATCGGGCACAGCGAAGGTGGGGCTAAGGACCTCGCCATATTCCTGCAATGACACGGCAAGGTTGTCGGGCAATTCAGGGCCGCCCGGCGCTCCGGCGAGGTCGGAAGGTTCCCATCCCAATACCTGAAAACAGAAGGCGGGAAGGTCAGGCAAAATCGGATCTTCGTCGCGCTTTTGCTCTGTGATCGCCTGAAACTTTTGCTGGAGCCCGATCAGTCCCGCGCGGTCAACAAAGGCACCCGCCGCGGCCAGCGCCCTGGCGGACGCGACCAGCCCCACCGGCTGGGCCATGCCCAGCCATTCTTGATGCGAGCGCAGTTCGGGATCAGACGGCATGAGTCACCGTAGCGAAACGAGCAATGAATCGCTTCGCGTCGATCCCTCCACATCGTGCCCTGGCGGGCACTCCGGTCGGGATGACAGAAACGGCCCGCGCCCCGCCCAGGACCGGGTCTCGCCGGCCGACGGTTGAACATGGACGAGGGGACAGCAGCGATCTCACATTGACGACGGCCATAGATAAACAATCCCTACCGGCTCTATGCGGGTGGCCTTGACCTCGTAAGACGAACGGATGCGCGCCGGCTCATCGGCCAGTTCACGTTCGATCGCATCGAGGCGTCGCTGCCAATGGCGGTAATCGGCCTCCCGCTGGCGTTTCGTATCCTGGTCGAAATTCATTTCGAGTTGCCGGTTCTGGTCATACTTCTGCGCTTCCGTCGCGATTCGCTTGCGCTGCAATTCGAGGATCTCTGACATATCCCGCGCCTCGCGTTCACCCCGGTCGGCAAGCGCCCGGGTCGCGCGCTGGCGCATTGTTTCGCAGCGCTCCTGTAAGAGCCCGGCAAGTTCGGCGGCGTCCTGTTCGATGCTGTCCGTCAGAATTTCCACCGCTCGCGGCGGTGCCGTTCCGGGATTTGGCTCGATCAGCACCTGGTCGAGCTGATCCAGCATTCGCTGCTCGGCGGTCTGCGAATATGGTTGCAGCGGCGGCCGGCCTTTGGGACTCGTCCAGCGCGCGGATACCGCGACCAGGTCGTCGTGGAGACGCGCCGCATTCGCGCCATAGAGCGAAAGCCTTCCGAACAGCACAACGCGCGGGAACGGATCGTCGTAGACGAGCACGCACGCCCGGAACAGGTCATGATGAACGAAGCCCTGGGCGAGGAACCGCCCCAGCAGTCGGCGCGCGACGCGATGCTCAAGATGGAGGTGGACGACGTCCTGATCGATCGTGCCGGTATCTTCGAAAACCACCGGCCGCAGCTTCGACTCCCGCCTCCATTCCCACAGCTTCTGATCCCTATCGCGCTGAGTCCGCAGGGCGTCGAGCGTATCGGCCCAGGTCGGGTCAGCGCCGGCGCGGCGGTCCAGCGCGGGGAACTCCCATCGCTCCAGGCGCCCTCGTGGCGTCTTCATCGGTTCGAGCGGTTGCAGCGGTGGCGCTCCGAGCATCCGCAGCGACTCGGAAAGAGCCTGGCGGAACTGCACCGACTCGAATCCAAGATTTCGCTTGGAACTCTCGTAGATGCCTTCGAGTTCCTTTAACTGGCGATCCAGGCGACCACCTCGTTCGCGCGCTTCTTCAAGCTCTTCGGCTGAGGTCCGGCGCTCGGCGGTCGCGGGATCTTCGGCTTCGATTTCCTTGATGGCGGCGTCTGCCGTCCTGCGCTTGATGCCACGTTCCTGAAGATGACTCAGCCGCCGCTCCAGGACCGGAGTAAGGCTGCCCAGCTCCTTGAAGATGGTTTCGGTCTTTTTCAGCAGCACTTCGAGGACCCGGTCTTCCGGGCGCTGCGTGAAAATGAAGTAGTGGCATCGCACCACGTCGGCGCGCTGGAGCTTGCGGTCGATCCGGCCGTTGCGTTGCTCCATCCGGCTTGGATTCCAGGGCAGGTCGAAATGGAACAGGTCGGCGCAGTAATTCTGGAGGTTCAGTCCCTCGCGGGCGGCGTCGGTCGCGATCAAGATGCGCAGCGGATGCTGCGCGGGGTCGGCATTGAAGGCCTGCTTGATTTCCTCGCGGCCCCGGCTATCGCCGCCTTGCAGGGTCCTGAGGCGCTGGTCGCCCAGATGGGTGGGCGAAACCACCGCCCGGAGCTGCTGTTCGAGGTAGCGCTTGGTATCGACGTACTCGGTGAAGATCAGGAGCCGCCGGTCGTTCCATCTGGCTTCCTGTGAGGGTGGTTGGACGGCCCCGATTTCGGGCAGACCGGGACACATGTTGGTGCGTATCCAATCGATCAGGTAGCGAGCGCGGGGATCGGCCAGGCCGCGGGTCTCCTCCGCGATTCGGGTCATCTCGTCCAGCAGGGATTGCTCGCGAGCTGTCAGTCCCGCACCTGCACCGGCTGTGGAAGCGGCGGTTGCGGACTCGACCTGCGATTCCTCCTCGGCCCGCACTTCCTCTTCCGGCAATTCGGCGCGGTCGTCATCGGCACCGGGAGCTTCGCGCAGCAGGCTCAGCTCTCGCGGAGCCGTGGGCACTGCGCCAGACTTCGCGGCCTGGCGCGCCAAGGTCTTGCGGTGGACGCGGACCGTCAAGGCAAAAGCTTCGATCGAAGAGAGCAGACGCTTTTGCAGATGCGAGATCACCAGCCCGGAAGCCTGCTGGACCTTGTGGTCGGCGTCCTTAAGCTGCTCCTCGCGCATGTCGCCGTATTGGCTGAGCAACTCAGCCAGACGCAGTTCGGGAGCGTCGGCGGGCAGGTCACTAAACTTTATTGGGACCACCTCCCGCTTCGGGAAGTTGGAGCCGATCTCCCTCAAGTCGCTCTTGAGGCGGCGTACCATCACGGTATCGCGCGCCTTGGGAGTTACTTTCACCCCGCGGCAAAACCGCTGCGGATCGAGGATTTCAAGCAGCGCGGAAAAGCTGTTGGAGTGGCCGTTGTGGGGCGTGGCCGAAAGGAAAAGGCGGTGTTCAAACCGGTAGGCTATTCCTCGAACGGTCCGGGTAAAGCCGGAATCGATGCCGTATTTCGAGCCGCTAGCGGGGGCCGCGTTGTGCGCCTCGTCCAGGATTAGCATCGAGCCGGGACAGAAATCGCCGAGCCATTGGCTTAAGGGACCGCCGTAGGATTCATCCCGCAGCAGAGAGTGGGAGATGAGAAAGCGGCTGTGGGTGGTCCAGGGATTGGTGGCGTAACCGCGCTCGCGGCGCGTGCGGGCCACGAAATCGCGGTTGTAGATCACGAATGTCAGTCCAAAGCGGTCTTCCAGCTCATCCTGCCATTGCAGGAGCATCGAGGCAGGGCAGGAGACGACCACCCGCCGCACCTTTTGCCGCATCAGCAATTCGCGCAGGATGAGGCCGGCCTCGATTGTCTTGCCGAGGCCGACGTCGTCGGCGATGAACAGGTTCACCCGCGGCAGCGCCAGCGCCTTGCGCAGCGGTTCGAGCTGGTAAAACGTCACGTCGATGCCGGCGCGGAATGGCGATTGGAACAGGCGGGGATTGGTCGAGGTAACGCAGTTCCATCGAATCGCGCTCAGATATGCCGCAAACCGCTCCGGCGCGTCGAATCCGCGCTTCCCGTTACGTCGCCAGGAACCCTCAGCAAGGATGCGGGCGTCCACCTCCTTTTCCCAAAGGACCTGAAGGCTCGTCCCCTGGGCGTCGTCATCGAGGCATGACAGCCTGACCAGCGTCTGCTGCCACGGCTCCGGCGGCTGCGTAACCTCCTCGACAAGGTAGTGCCGCGACCGCACCGCCACGATTTCTCCCGGCTGCGGAATCGCCCGACCGGTGGCCGGACTGATGGGTGTGACCGATATGTTTCCCCCCATGTTGAGGGCCCTTCTAAAAAACAAAGCTAAAAATAGCAAAAATCGGTAAAGGCGAACAAACACTCGGCTCCGGCGCAATTCTGTCCGAGTTCCTTAAATTGGGCTTGCGGGTAGTGGTCGCCGGTCAGTGCGCCACTCCACACAAGAACGTCTGTCCGAACAGTAATGAGTAGGTCGCCATTCCATACCCTCGACCGGTGGGTCTGGCTAACTCGAACAGTTGCATGGATCGCTTGGCTGTTCATCCACATCCTGCATAGCGGCAGGAGCCAGGCCGGGAACCGGTTTGCCATCCGCCCTGAGAATCGAGGCCAGGTCCCCAATCAGGAATACGTCCGGTGCCCCGGGCACCGAAAGATCGGGGTTGACGATCACGCGGCCGGCGCGGTCGAGCGGAACGCCGAGCGACTTTCCGAGCGGAGACGTTGCTACACCAGCTGCCCAAAATCACCGTGCGTGCCGGAATCCGCCCGCCCACATTCGTCATGCCGCGATCGTCAATGCCCGTTGCCATCATTGAAGTCATCACCTCGACTCCCAGCCGCTCCAACTGGCGGCGAGCGCTGACCGACGACTCTGGCGTCACCGCGGGGCAATACGCGCGGGGTACCCTCGATCAGGATGATCCTTGCTCGCCTTGGATCGATTCGTCGGAAGTTGCGCGCGAGCACGCGGCGCGAAATTTCGGCGAGCGCTGCGGCCAGTTCGACGCCGGTAGGTCCGGCACCGACGATCACGAACGTCATCCATTCGTGCGCGATTTCGGGGTTAGGTTCGCGCTCCGCGGCCTCGTACGCGACCAAGACGCGCCGGCGGATTTCGAGCGCATCCTCGAGCGTCTTGAGACCGAGCGCGTCGCGTTCCCATGCGTCATGGCCGAAGTAGGAATGCGTCGCGCCCCTCGCGATGATCAGGTAGTCGTAACCGATTTCGCCGTCACTGAGGGTCACCTTGCGCAGCGTAGCGGTCGATCGATTCAACCTCGCCGAGAATGATTTCGGTGGTTGGTTGGCGCCCTAGGATTCGCCGAATCGGCCCGGCGATATCACCCGCATTGAGTGCAGCGGTCGCAACCTGGTAGAGCAAGGGCTGGAACAGGTGATGGTTTCTGCGATCGACCAGCGTGATTCTCACCGGCGCATTGCGGAGCGTACGCGCTGCGGCCAGGCCACCAAACCCGCCGCCAATAAACACAATGTGTGTGGAAGACTCACCGACGATCCCCTGAACCATTACCCGATTTGCGGTCCGGAGTCCTTCGAGCGCCCGATCAATGCTTAGGAGTCCGCAGTCCTACGTCTATTGTCGAGTCGGATTGGAACTGCGCTTCAAAGCCCGCCAGGTCTTCGATTTTCTGTTCGAAGACAATGTCGGGCGCGCCCAGCGAAGCGAAGTGAGTATGCAGAATCCTGGGTTTAGCGCCGGCGACGGCCACCATCTAGGGTTCACGTGAGCACCCAATGTTCGAATTTCTTGCGGATGCGCGTGAATCCTAAGCCAAGTGTTGACAAGAATTCATCCCAGTAGTCCATTCCGGGATTGATCACTTCGATCGCAGGCTTTTCTTTCCGGACTAGAGATGTTCCCAGCAACTGGCGCGCCAGAGAGTCCGCAGGCTGTAAGCTATATCCGATAATCGTGATCTGGCTAGCAACTCGCAAAGTATTGGCGGCCTCATCCCAGAGTTGGAAAAGAAAGGCGCTACTGATGGTTTTGATGTAGGTGGGGATCACCAGCGGACGGCCCAAATCCGAGCCCAGCTCCTTCAGATAATCCTCGGAGTGTTCAAGCTGAGCGCCAGGAAAGAATTGCTCTGTATGCAGAATCACCCGTTCCGGCTGTCTGGCTGAATCCTGTGCCCAATTGACGGAGCCATGTAGCTTGAGGAGCTTTATGGGCGATGCTTCTACTTCGCCGCACCCATTGAAACCGTAACCATCAGAAGGCATCCATTTTCCCGCTTTATACAGCGTGGCCTCGTGAAGCAGATCCCAATTGAACGAAATAATCGTATCGCCCGGCTCAACTTTGCCAGGCCAAGCCTTTAGAATCTGATTCACCTCTGAAGCGCTCAGGGGAAGCTCCGGATTAATAGCGCCGGACAAAAAGCGATCCAGATCGTGCTGATAGCTCAGAAAGGCGTCAGTTATGGTTCCCAATACTTTGGGTCTTAGAGCGTTCCAATCGGCGTGGAGTAGCTCAGAGGTATCCGGGCAGCAGAGTTGTGAGATCAAACAACGTAAAAAGCCACTCTAAATCGGGCTGGTCATACTTCTCTGGAGGAAACCTTGAGAGGACCCGAGTCATTTCTTCGATCACCGGGCGCCTACGCTCTTCTCCGGCGAGATCGCCCATTCGATGATCCCGAATAAAAGCCCATAAGCCGGTTCCTAGAGGATAGCCGGCAAAGGTGGACGCACCAGCTCCAAGGATGAAAACTCTCGCCATCAGAACCTCCATAAGCCCCACCGCTTAAGGCCAAGCGGGAGGCGCCTAGCGTTCTTGCTATCTTGGCTTACGGCTCGATTTACGAACAAGACACCGCGTTGAACAGGAGCTGGGCCCGCCGCCTTAAACCTCCTCATGAATGTAGCGCAGGGAGGCAAGTTTAGTTCGATACGGCGGGTTCGTCGTCGTACGCCAACGGCCAGACCTTGCTCCATATCGTCAGGTCAACATCACGTCTTGACGATTCAATCCTGACGCCCCGGAGGTGATCGGCGAAAAGCGCGTTGTGAGCGGAGATGAGCGTCGCCACGGCCGCACTGACAAGGCGCTTGATTGCGGGTCGCTGCTTGGCGCCGGGCTTCACTGACGGAGAGCGTTGCTTTTCCAGGATCGCCTTTCTAGCTCCTGATTTCGCAAGACCAAGTTGAGACCGAACGCATGGCGATTGCATAGGGATTTGCAAAGGAAATCCTAGTGACCGCGTGTTTTAGCACGACTCGAAGGGATTGGCGTCGCTGAAGAGCCCAATAAATGGGCCAATTTGGAATTGAACGAAACCCGAACGGACGATAGCGTCCGCATTTGAAGACCGGTGGTACCGTCGGTCGGATTTCCAAGGCAGACGTGTTGACTCGGCAAAATTGTCGGGTTTATCTGAATT
>CAWGQB010000023.1:0-66129 GCA_963824565.1 uncultured Pseudomonadota bacterium
GGCCGCCGGCGAGCCTGCAGACAGAAAGCTAACAAGTTAGCCGCAGTCCTTGTCCACTTGGTTTGACGGTTCGTTCTGCCTCGAACCATTCCCGCACTTCCGCTCGGAACCGCTGCTGCTCCTCGCTGTAGGTCACTTCGAAGTCCATGTCGTATCCTTCCCCGCGATGGCTCGGCACACAGGGGTCGCCTGATGGCGCGGCTATGACGTATTACTGATGTGATGACGCGAATCGTAGTTCAGGCAGGAACAAACCGTCAAACCAAGTGGACAAGGACTGCGGCTAACTTGTTAGCTGGATGTCTAAAAAGTTTGTTTTCCGCTATACTTCCACTGGACAGCCGCCGCCAATCGAGCTTTAGGATGGTGGCGGCGACTCATCGTTAACCAAAGAGAGAATCTAAATGAAGGCAGGAATTGCGCTTACGCTGGCAGGTCTGGGGCTCGACCGCCCCGATCACGAACTGTATCGCGACGAACTCAAGCTGATCGATCTGGCCGAGCCGCTGGGGTTCGACTCGATCTGGAGCCTGGAGCATCACTTCACCGGCTACAACATGGTGCCCAACCCGACCCAGATGCTCAGCTATTTTGCCGGACGGACAAAACGGGTCGATCTCGGCACGGCGGTCATCGTGTTGCCCTGGCACAACCCGGTGCGCGTCGCGGAGGATATCGCCATGCTCGACGTGATGTCGGGCGGCCGCACGATCTTCGGTTTCGGCCGCGGCACGGCGACGGTTGAGTTTGAGCGTCTGGACAGCCCCCAGGACGAGTCGCGCGAGCGCTTCGCCGAATCCGCCACGATCATCAGGAAGGCGCTCACCGAGGAGGTTTTCTCGCACGACGGCAAGTTCTGGAAAGTTCCGCCGACCAGCATCCGGCCGCGTCCGATTTCACACCCCGAAGAGCGTTTTTATGCCTCCACGGTCAGCCCCGAGTCGGCCGAACTGATGGCCCGGCTTGGATTTGGGATGATGATTATTGCGCAGAGCACGTGGGAGAATGCCGCCAAGGACTACCATCGCTATTGCGACGTAGCGCGCGCCAACGGTTATCCGATCAGGCCGCCGTTCGCGCTGATGACGATAATCCTGTCGGAGGACGCCGCCGAAGCCGCGGCGCTCGGCGATGAGTACATCGGCAAAGGCTTTGAACACGTCAACATGCACTACGGCTTGGCCGACGGCCACCTGGCGAAAATCAAGGGCTACGAGTTCTGGGGCAAGATGGCCAAGGCTTACACCAAGCTAAGCACGCCCGAGGACAAGGCGAAGGCGGTTGAGTTTTTCAAGAATCTGCAGATGGTCGGCACACCGGCGCAGGTGCTGGAGAAATTTCGTCACGTCTTCAGTCTGACTGGAGTGGGCCATATTGCGGCGCAGTTTCTGCCCGCCGCGATGTCCTACCATCTCGGCGAGCGCAGCGTGAGGCTGATGGCGGAGAAGGTCCTGCCGGTTCTCCACAAAGATCCCGCCTTCCAGCCCAAGGAAGAATCCGAGCAACCGCGCGCGCAGCTCTAAGACAGCGCTGCAATTACGATGAATGATTGAGCAGCAGGCGGGGCCGCTTTGCGGCCCCGCCCACGACAGGCTGAAAGCCTGTCCCACGTAATCAATATAGTTCCAGTGCCTATCGGCAAACCACCCGACAGGTTACTTCAGCGTACGAAATCCGGTTTCGCCGCACTGAGAGTCATAGAGATAGTCGAAGGAGAGCAGTGGGCGCCGCCCCGTATTAACAGAGATGTTCGGTTTATCTTCCCATCCGATCGTCGTCGGCGCCCGTCCGACCGGAGCGTCGGGCTCGTACGTAAACTGATAGGACATAGCCCGATCGCTCGGCTCATTGCCCGCCAAGATGCTGACTTCAGTGCCTTCAGGAACGGAGGGGGGGATTGGTGCTGTAGTCTACAGCACCCTTGGGCCATTCCTTCGACGGTAGATCAATGAACATATTCGCAATACCGACGTCGAGCAGCAACGTACCGCAAAATTGCGGCGCTCCGCTGAGACTCGGGAAACCGAAGCACCTGCCATCGCGGTCCAGTCTCCGGGCGACACGCTGCTGGGCGTAAGAGTAATCGGAGTGAAGGTCTCCAAATCAGCCGGGCTGACGCCCAGGGTCGCCCCGCCCGTGGTGTTCTTGGTCAGGATGTAGCCTTGAGCGATATCGGTGCCGTTGGAAGTGTCGGTTACGTTGAGGAAGGCGTTTTGCGAAGGCGAGTCGAGCAGGTCTCCGGCTGCGGTGGTGTTACGATCATAGCCGACGCCGAGATAGAACAGTTGTGTAGACGGCGGCTTGCAGCCGGGCTTGTTGCATGAAGAACTATCGATCGCCACTACCTCGATCGAGTTGGTCTGCACTATTCCGGCCTCGGTCTGGATGCTGACTGTCGCCAGATACATGTTGCCGGAGAAGGTGAAACCGCTGCTGTCGTAGAACTTCGATCCACGGGCGCCCGGACCAATTGCGTCCGGCCCCAAGTGGTCCGAGGGGAACCACAACTCCGAGCGAACCCGTGTCGATTGTGAAAGTCTCCAGTTTAGGCGAGCCGTTGTAACCAACCGAAGCCTTCAGGCTCAAGGTATCGGGCGAGCTCGAGAGCAAGTCAATTTTGTAATCTGTGTAGTGTAGGGTGAACATGGCACCGGATTGGCGTGAATCAGCGTGGTGGTTCCCAGCGCATAACCGCCAAGCGGATCTTTTATAAACGCGTTGACCGAGAGAATGTTTGGAAAATAAGCGCCGTTATAACTGAAATCTGCACTGTTGCCCCGAGCTAATCGTCGTGTTGTCAGGCGTAACCACGTTGTTCGGGCTGGGGAAATCTCCGGAAATGCTGAGGACCAGCTGGTTTGAAGCGCTGGGCGTAATGATATTGCCCTTCTTATCGTAGGCGGTGAAGGTCAGAGTAAACCGCTGAGCCACGGCGGCCGCTTCCGGACCAGTCGGATTGTCCAGTGCCATCCCATTGGGAGAGATGACGATCGCGCTGGTCATAGGAGTGGCAGTGGGCGTCGCGCTCGCCGTGCTTGTGGCGGTGGGGGAAGGTGTGGCGGTCAAGGTCGCACTTGGCGTAATCGTAGCGTTCGCAGTTGCAGTGGCTGTAGCGGTCGGGATGGGTGTCGCACTCGCTGTAGCGCTGGCCGTGGCTATCGCGGTTAAGGCGGCAGTTGCTGCGGCCGTAAAGGTCGGGGCGGGTGTCGCAGTAGCCGTGGAGGTGACGATGGCAGTGCGTGTCGGGATGATGATCAGGCGGTTGTTGCCTCCTCCGCAGCCTATTGTCGCAATCGAAAGCTCTAGTAGACATAGCAAGAGTAACCAACGAATACCTACACGACGTTCAAGCCCATCAAGCCCCCTTTAAGCAAACTATGCCGGAATTGCCGCTCGGATTCAGCTTACCTGAATGTAGCTACCCGAATCCTGATGTAGCGCAACCGTTCGCGCCCTTTTCTTCGGCATCGTTGGAGTCGGCCCACAAAATGGTTGAGGATTAATCTCGAAGCTGGGGCGGTTAATCGCGGAAGGCCGAAGGCCCAATTCTTGCGCCCTAACGGATACGTGGGCTGATTCGCTATTCATCCGTCGTCGATCCACCCAGACTGCCGATCGGACCGTTTCAACCTTTACATAGTTACACGCGGCGGATCGTGATGCTTCCCGAAGCATCAGCGGCCCATGACCTTCTCCATCGGCAGGCCGAGGGTTCACGCCTCGTTGGAGTGGCCCAGGCCGAACATCCTCTGCAACTCGCTGACGGTCCGCAGAAAGCTGTCCGCAGGGGTCGTGTCCGGATCGATGAGCCGATGGAGTCGGAAGCCGTCCTCCAGAGCGAGCAGCATCGCGCCTGCCCAGACCGGATCGATCAGGTCTTCTCGTCCGGCGGCTCGATCGGTGATGGTGACGATCTCGGCAATCAAGGCGCGGCGGGTCCGTAAGCGCTTGGCCAGCTCGGGCCGGCGCTTCCGGGCCCGGGCCACGAAGAGGATCAGCTCCATGTGGAGCAGAGGTGCTCGGCCAGCGGGTCCTGGCGGCTGCGCTCTGCGGCCCGGAGGGCGGCGACAAAATCGACCGGGTCGCGGTGGCGGGCCAGCAGGTTGCGGTGGTGGCGCATCGATCGCTCAACGTGGTCTTCGAGCATGGCGATGATCAGCTCGTCCTTGCTAGCGAAGTTCGAATAGAACGCGCCGCGTGTTAAGCCGGCGGCAGCAGCGATGGCTTCGATGCTTGCCGCTCCGATGCCCGCCTCCTCGAAAACTTGGGCCGCCGCCTCGAACAGCCGTTGCCGCGTCTGGTCGCGGGTCGGTCGGGTGCGCACTCTTGACATGCGCCAGGATATAGCACAGGATCAACTCGATACGATAGTGTATCGAGTTGCAGGAGATGATAATGAGTAAAATGAGTCTGGCCGAGCGGTTTTTCGTCGACGTTATGTCCCCAGCTTTTCGGGAGGATCCATATCCCCTCTATGAAACCTATCGCGGCCGGGAGCGCCTTTTGCGGGTGGATGACACGATTTGGTTCTCGCTCGTCCATAGCGACGTAACCACTATGCTCCGCCACCCAAAGCTATCCTCAGACGAGAGCCGGGCCACCACCGAGATAGGCTGCATCGAACCTGTGGCATTGAAGGCGCGCAGCTTGCTGTTCATGGACCCGCCCGATCACACCCGATTGCGCCGCCTGGTGGCCTACGCGTTTACGCCCAAACGCATCGCGGATCTCCGGCCGACGGCTGAGGCGATCACCGCCGACCTCCTCAACGTCGCTGCCGAGCGCGCATCCGGTGAAGTTGTGGACCTCATCGGCTCCCTGGCTTACCCGCTCCCCGTCCGGGTCATCTGCGCGCTGCTCGGGGTACCCGAGGCCGACCAGGCAACCTTTACCGGCTGGTCCCGCGGCGCGGCCCGATCGCTCGATCCCTCGGTATTGCGCTCGGCTGAGGTAGACGCCGTCATCGCGGACGCCGAGCGGAGCCTGGCTGCGTACCTGAAGGATCTTCTTGCCTTGCGGCGCCGATACCCCGGGGACGATCTCCTCTCTGCCCTACTCGCCGTACAGGCCGACGGTGATCGCATTTCTCCCCAGGAGGTCGTCGACCTCGCCATGCTCCTTCTGATCGCCGGACACGAGACGACCGTGAACCTTATCGGCAACAGCGTCCTCGCCCTCCTCCGAGCCCCCGACCAACTGGATCTTCTGCGGAAGTCGCCCGACTTCATCGCTGGTGCCGTCGACGAACTGTTGCGTTTCGACAGTCCGGTTCAACTGACCCAGCGGATTGCGACCGAGGATATCGACCTCGCCGGCAGCCGCGTCAGGGCTGGCGACGAGATCATGTTGGTCCTGGGCGCGGCCAATCGCGATCCGTCGGCCTTCCCCGACCCCAACCGCCTGGACGTCACCCGCGACGCACGCCACCACGTGGGCTTCGGCGGCGGTATCCACTACTGCCTCGGTGCATCGCTCGCTCGCCTCGAGGGGCAAGTGGCGCTATCTGCCCTTATGGCCCGGTTCTCCCACCTCGAGTTGGCCGGCATCCCGACCCGTCGCCCAACCTTCACCCTCCGGGGCCTCGAATCTCTTCCAGTCGCGGTCGAACAAACTGCCTGTGGGGCACGGTTTAATAACAAGAAGTTCTTGACAATTCATCCATGCACTTTGGCGAAGACCTCCATTTGATTCGTCCGCACCTCCGATGCGTGCTTCGCTATCGCCGCGTCAAAATGGTATTAGGCTCCTCGCAAGTCCGTGATCGGAGCGCCGATCGTCAAGGAGGCTTATCGCGATGAAGTACGTCAGGCTGGGAAGCAGTGGAATGAGCGTCTCGCGGATCTGTCTGGGATGCGGAACTTATGGGGACAAGAAATGGTACCCCTGGATCCTGGACGAAAGCGAAGCGCGCCCGCACTTTGCCCGCGCGCTCGAGGCGGGTATCAACTTCTTCGATACCGCCAACCGCTATTCCGCCGGGGTCAGCGAATCGATCACGGGACGCTGGCTATCCGAGATGGGTAAGCGCGATGAATTGGTGATCGTCACCAAGGTCTACGGCCGCATCGCCGAAGGGCCTAATATGGCCGGGCTTAGCCGCAAGCATATCATTCAGAACTGTGAAAATTCGCTCAAACGCCTGCGCACCGACTATGTCGATCTCTACTATATGCATCGATGGGACTTCACCACTCCGATCGAGGAAACACTCGGCGCGTTCGATTACCTGATCAACTCGGGCAAGGTCCGCTACCTGGGCGCCAGCAGCATGGCGGCCTGGCAGTTTTCCAAGGCGATCTACACCGCTCGCGAATTCGGTCACCGTTTTAGCGCGATGCAGAATCTCTACAACCTGGCTTACCGCGAGGAGGAGCGCGAGATGATCCCGCTGTGCATCGACCAGGGCGTCGGCGTCGTTCCCTATAATACGCTGGCCCAGGGTTTTCTGTCCGGCAATCGCGAGCGCGGCGGAAAGACGCTTACGCCCAGAGCCGCGCGCGACGACTCGGCCGCTGCCTGGTACGCCCGCGACGAGGATTTCGACGTCCAGGATGCGGTCAGGAAGGTTGCCTCCGACCACGGGGTAACCCCGTCACAGGTGGCGTTGGCCTGGACGCTGCAAGCGCCTGGCGTCACGTCGGTGATCTTCGGGACGTCCAAGCTCGATCATATCGATGAAGCGATTAAGTCGCTGGACGTGAAGCTGACCGCGGATGAGGTAGCCGCCCTGGAGGCACCTTACAAACCGCGCGGGATTATCGGACACGAACAGCCGCAGGCGGCGCGGATGCTGCGGTCCCGCTGATCGCGCCGGGATCCCTCGAAACGCCACGGATGGCTTCGATTGCGGAGAAAATGTAATTTTCCCCTATCCCGCATTGGAGTTAAGCAACCATGAACTATCGAGCAATCTCCGGGGACTCGCACGTACTGGAAGCGCCCGGCACTTTTCAGGATCGCCTGCCGAACGCGCTCAAGGAGCAGGGCCCCAGGATCATTGAATGTGAAGATGGCGGCCAGGGATGGAGCTGGGAAGGACGCAAGCCGCGCTCCTTTGGGCTCGACGCCATGGCCGGCAAGTCGGATTTCAAGGAGTTCAAGGACCACGGTCTGCGCTTCTCGGATCTGCGCAAGGGCAATTGGGAGGCCAACGCGCATCTCGCGGATCAGGACCTGGATCGGGTCGATTGCAGCGTGCTCTATCCGGGCTCCGCGCTCGGCATCGCCAGCGCGGTCAAGGATCGGGAGCTGCGCCTGGCCTGCATCCGCGCCTACAACGACTGGCTGCTCGACGATTTTCAGGCGGTCAATCCCGCGCGCCTGGTGGCGCTGGCGATCCTGCCAATCGACGATGGGATGGACGAGATCCTCAAGGAGATGCAGCGGGTGGCCAAAAAGGGCTGCCGCGGCGCGCTGCTCCTGACCTATCCCGACAAATTGTATACCGACAAGTACTACGAGCCGCTATGGGCCGCGGCGTCGGAGATGCGGATGCCGCTGCATTTCCATCGCTCCAGCGGCAAGCACGTCCCGCGCGGAACCTCGGACGTGGCCGGCAAACTGATGGTGGCCGGGATTGTGCTGCGCTTTTTCGCCGCCCTCGAACCGATTACCCACATCCTGTTCACCGGCGCCCTGCATCGCCATCCCGGACTCGAAGCTGGTTTCCGCCGAGAGCGACGCCGGATGGGTCGCCTACTACGAGCGCCTGTGCGACGACCAATGGAAGCGCCAGCGCTACTGGTCGGAACTGGAGTTGCCCAATCGCACCCAGCGAGTACATCCGCAAGCAGCTCTTCTTCACCTTCATGGATGACGAGGTCGCCTGCGCCAACACCAGGTTCACCGGTTGTGACAATCTGATGTGGGCTTCCGACTATCCGCACAGCGTCACCACCTGGCCGAAGTCGTGGGACGTGATCAAGGAGCAGACCAGCCATAACACGCCCGAAGAGCGCGAGAAGCTGCTGTGGAAGAATGCCGCTAACCTCTATGGGCTATCCGCCGCCGCCTGACAAACTGGAAAGGCTGTCCTGGACAGCCTGGAAAGCTGTGCATGGAACTACAATCTGTAAGTTGGCTCGGTGGGATATGCTTTTCACCCGGATATTTTCTCTACCAGGGTGTCGGAAAAGAGGACCACAGGCTGGCCTACCTTTCCGTAGAAAAAATGGAGGCGCACACTAATCGGAAGCTTTCAGCATCTGCCGTATTTTGGTCGCCAGTTGGGTAAGCGTGAACGGTTTGGAAAGCAGTTCGACACCGGGATCGAGGCGGCCTTGATGCACAATAGCATTGCGTGCATAGCCGCTCGTAAAGAGCACCCTTAGATTAGGCCGCCGGAGCCGCGCCTGGTCTGCCAACTGACGCCCGTTCACCCCGCCCGGAAGTCCGATATCGGTAAAGAGCAAGTCCACATCGGATCGGCCTTGGAGGGCTGAAGCGCGCTTGGTCCATCAGGCGCCTCTAACACCTGGTAGCCCAATTCACGCAGCATCGTGGTGGTGTTCGCCCGCACGTCTTCATCATCCTCAACCACAAGGATGATTTCTCGCCTCAGTACCGACCGGAAGTGGCGATGGTGCCACCCGATTGACGCTTTCCCGACTCTCATCAAGAAAACGAGGCATATAGATCCTGACCGTGGTGCCCTCGTTCGGCTCACTGTAAATCCTGACGTGACCGCCTGATTGTTTGACAAAGCCATACACTTGCGAAAGCCCAAGTCCGGTGCCCTGTCCGCTGTCCTTGGTCGTAAAGAATGGTTCGAAAGCTCTGGCGATAACTTCCTTAGTCATTCCGGTTCCGGTATCGGTGACCGCAATCATTACGTACTGACCGGGAGTCACTTCTTCCTGTGCCGCCGCGTATGCATCGTCAATATAGGCGTTGGCGGTTTCAATCGTGAGTCGTCCACCTTCGGGCATCGCGTCGCGCGCGTTCACCGCCAGATTGAGCAATGCGTTCTCGAATTCGCCGGTGTCCGAGAAAGATCCGCCAGAGTCCGCCCGCTAAAACCGTCTCGATACTGATGCTCTCGCCCAGAGTATGGCGCAAAAGCTCTGACATGCGGGTGACAAGACGGTTTACTTCAAGCGATTTGGGGTCCAGCGGTTGCCGACGCGAAAATGCGAGCAGTCTCTGGGTCAAGGTTGCCGCGCGCTGAGCTCCGCGAATGGCGCCCTCGATCAGCCGGCCGAGGTCGGGTTCCGAGAGGCTGCCCTTCGAGATACGCCGCTCGAGGAGGTGTAGATTGCCTACAATGATCTGAAGCAGATTGTTGAAATCGTGAGCGACGCCGCCGGTGAGTTGGCCGATCGCCTCCATTTTCTGAGCCTGCCGCAGCGCCTCTTCGGCTTGCCGCCGCCCTGTTACCTCGACCGCTTCGGGCACGATAGCGACAACCGCCCCCTGCCCATCGCGGACGGGACGCATCTGGAAATCAAACCATCGCCATCCCCCTACCGGAAGGTTCACGCGAATCTCCTGCCGCACGATTTCGCCGCCCGCGACGATCGGCATCGCGCCGCGCACGGTTTCGGGCATTCCCGGAGTGCCCGTGAACCAGGGCGTCTCCCAAAATGGCTTGCCGGCGACGTCTTCAAGCCTTGCGTCGATGCCTGCAAGCGACGTGGCATTGGCGTCGATGAGCGTACCGTCAACCGCTAGCAGACCCTGATAGGTGTAGCTCGTTTCAAAAATCGTTCGCAGACGCGCTTCTTTGGCCTGCAACTCTGCCGTCCGTTGCGCAACCTGAACCTCCAGCATCTCATTGAGACGGCGCGACGCGGCTTCCGCATGCTTTCTATCGGTGATGTCCTGGAAATAGACGGAGATGCCGCCGCTACGCGCGGGATAGGCGCGGATATCGAACCATCGATCCCGCGGCGCATAGTAATTCTCGAATGCGACGATCGCTCGCTCGGTCATGGCGCGATGGTAATTGGTATGGACCGCCGCACCAATACTCGAGGGATATTCCTCCCAATAGTTCTTGCCGATCAGCTCCGCGCCGGCCCGGCCCATAATACGCTCCGCGGCGGCATTGACGTAGGTGAAGCCCCAATCCTGGTCGAAGGCCAGAAAGCCTTCATTGATGCTGGCCAGGATGCCCTCGGCGCGCTCCTGCGCGATCTGCGCCTCGCGGCGCAGCTCGTTCTCGAGCCGCCCGGCCTGGCGCCGGAGCGCCGCCATGTCGAGATGGGCCCGCACGCGAGCGAGCAACTCGCGCGCGCTGAACGGCTTGGTAAGATAGTCGTCGGCGCCGGCCTCCAGACCTTCAACGCTCGCCTCCTCGCCCGCACGCGCCGAGAGCATGATCACCGGCACCTCGCGCAGACCGCTGTCGCCGCGCAGCGCGCGCAGCAGACCGAAGCCATCGAGCCGCGGCATCATCACGTCCGTCAGAATCAAGTCCGGCCGCCGCCGTCGGGCACTCTCAAGAGCAACTTGGCCGTCCGGTACCGCTTCCACATCATAACGGACACCGATCAAGCGGCGAAGGTAATCACGCATGTCCGCGTTGTCGTCAGCTATGAGAACGAGGGCCTTGTCGCCTGATGCTACAGCGCCAATAAAAGAATGCGCCGCTAATTCCTGTTTGGATCGTGTATTCCGTCAGCGGCTCGCCGGGTAGCCATCTCAAGCGCCTCCTCGACAAACGCTTGAGCGCGCTATGCCGGATGAAGCCAGTAATCGTTTGGTGCTGATTTGGTCCGATGGCAAATGGGCGCAGCCCAGCGGCATCGTAATCGTAAATACTGAGCCATTCCCAGGCACACTGGCCACGCGAATATTCCCGCCCTGAAGCCGCACCAGCTCTTGCACCAGTGCCAGGCCGATACCGGTCCCTTCATGCGTTCGCCCGGCCTGCCCCTCGATGCGATGAAAGCGCTCGAACAGCCGCGGTATTTCATGCGCCGGGATGCCTACGCCGGTATCGCGCACTACAAAGTCCGCGTTTTTACCGTCGGGTGAGATGCGAAGTGAGATCACGATTTCACCCTGGAGTGTATATTTGAATGCGTTCGATACCAGGTTGAGGACGATCTTCTCCCACATTTCGAGGTCGATATAGACCGGTTCCGGCAGCGGCGCGCAATCAACTCATGTATCGGAGTCCGGCCTTGTCCATCGCCGAACGAAAGGTGCTGGCAAGTTCCGCGGTGTAAGTGGCCAAATCGGTCGGTTCGTAAACCGCCTGGAGGCGGCCCGCTTCGATTCGCGAGAAGTCGAGCAGTGTGTTGACCAGTCTGAGCAGTCGAAGTCCATTGCGATGAACCAGTTCGATTTCCTCGCGGCTGACGATCACTGAATCAGGTTCCGAATTGCGCCCCAGCAACTCTTCGAGAGGATTCAACATCAGCGTAAGCGGTGTACGAAACTCGTGACTGGCGTTAGAAAAAAAAGTGGTCTTGGCGCGGTCGATCGCCGCCAGCGCTTCGGCACGTTCGCGTTCCCGCTCGTAGGCACGCGCATTGGCAACGCCGGCCGCAATCTGATCGGCAAGCAATCCGACAAACCCCTGGTAGCCTTCGTCAAAGAGCAAGTACGGATTGAGCCCGGCGACGAGGAATCCGGCAGTGCCAATCTGGCCCTGCTCGGACAACGGCATGACGACGGCGCGCGACGGCGGCCGGTCCCAAGCGCCTGGTCGGCAGACGTTCGAACCGCGCTTGGAGATCTTCGATAACGAGCGGCTCAGTTATGGCTTTGGCGAGCGGCCAAATCGTATCGGTAGCTTCCAGGTCAACAAATCGTGGCGCTGCCGGATGTTCCGCATCTATGCCGGTGTGGGCAACCAGGCGAGCGGCGCGGCCACCGCTCTCGGTTAGATAAATCAAGGCGAACGGCAGGTCGTACGCATCGCCGCCAATAGAGGCAGCCGCCGCGGTACAGACTTCCTCGGGCGCATGCGTCTGGGGTGTCCTCGCAGCTACTTCGCGCAGCAGTTTAAGGCGCCGCTCGCCGATAATACGCGACGTATCATCCGTAACTGCGCAGAAAATCCCGCCCACTGCCCCTTGGTCATCGCGAATCGGACTATATGCGAAGGTGAAGTATGTCTCTTCGGGATAGCCATATCGCTCCATGATGAGGAGCAACGCCTCGTCGAAAGTCGATTCGCCACGCTCGAGGACCGCCTCAGCGCGAGGACCGATGAGATCCCAGATCTCGGCCCAAACGTCGCGAGCGGATTGGCCCAGCGCGTCAGGATGCTTCTTACCAAGGAAGGGGCGGTAGGCATCGTTATAGAGATTGATGAGCTGACGCCCCCACCATACGAACATGGCGTAGCGCGAACTCAGCATGATACCAACAGCGGTTCTGAGGCTTTGCGGCCAGGTTTCGAAGGGGCCCAGCGAGTTCGACCAATCGAAGCTGCGTATGAGAGTGCCCATCTCGCCACCATCTGCGAAACAATCCGTTCCGCTAGGTTTGTCGAGCGCGCACATCAGCTCCCTTGCTCCGAACGCCGATTCTCACTCCAATCTTTATACGCCAATTACGATTGTCGATGAATTCGATAGTGCCATGAGGCCATTTACATGACGAGAATGGCGATGGAGCTAACAATCGATTCAAATGGAGCGTTGATGCTCAGGTTTTCCGGTGCCACGTTTAGTTGTGGCAGAGGAAACCGCAGGCGATTGTAAACGATCAATCTGCCATAATGCGGATGCTACGTTTCCTGCGGGGACGCGATGCTGATGCCACCGTCGACCATGATCATCTGGCCGGTCACGTACCCGGCCTCGGACGAGCACAGGAAGCCGGCGACGCCGGCTACGTCGGAGGGTCGGCCCATCCGCTTGAGTGCCGAGCGCTCGCGACTAACCTTCACCCGCGCATCGAAACTGCCGTCGAGACCGAGTGCGTAACGCGATGATTCGGTCTCATACAGCCCCAGACCGAGCCCATTGACGGTTATCCCCCGCGGTCCCATTTCGAACGCCAGCATCCGCACGATGCCTTCCATTGCGGCCTTGGCGACTCCAAGCACTTCCGTAGTCGGCGTCGGAAAGCGCATCGTGGTGTTGCCGGAAATCAGCACGATCCGTCCGTTGTCGGAGATCAGCTCGCTGAGTTCCTGCGCGCGACACGAGGAACCCGCCAACATTCATCGCCATCGTCCGCCAGAAGCTGCGCGGCTTGACCGTCAGCAGGGACTTGGTGGTGGTCGAGACCGCGTTCATTATGAAGATGTCCAATCCGCCCAGGTCACTGGCCGCCTGCCGCACCATCCGCCGGGTCTGCTCCTCGTCCTCCAAATCGGCCTTGAGCAGAACCGATTTCGAAGCGATCGCCTTTACCTGATCGAGTGCCGCGGCCGCGGCCTCGTCGTTGTGAGCATAGTTGAGCGCCAACGTCGCACCCATGCGCGCCAGGGTCTTGGCGATTTCCAAGCCCACGCCCTTGGTGCCGCCCGCGATCAATGCCGCTTTACCGTCGAGACTGAACATCATCATCTCCTCATGCCAGGTACTTGGAGCGGACCCGCTCCAGGTAGCGTTCCATCCGGGCCTGCTCCAACGGCGGAACCTGGAAGATCAGCCGATGCGCTCCGGCCTCCGCATAGCTGCCAATCACGCTTTGAGCGTCGGCGTCCTGGGTCGGACTGATCAGCGCCGATATCTCGATCGAATTGAAATCGCGTCCGGCCTCGGCGCACAACTCCTTGAGCTTTGTCACCCGCGCGGCGAGCCATTGCGGACCGCCATGTACCGCAGGCATCCAGCCGTCGCCTAGTGCGGCCGTGGTCCGCAAGGCCTGCTCGCAATCCTGCGCTCCGATTCCTCCGGCGCCGATGAAAATTGGCGGATGCGGCTGCTGCACCGGCTTGGGATAGGTGCGGATGGCCGGAAAGCTGATGAACTCGCCGTTGAACGAGGGCGCTTCCCGGGTCCAGATTTCCTTCATCGCGCGCAGATACTCGCGCGTCAGTTTCCATCGATGGCGGAAATCCACCCGCATGATTTCCGCCTCCTCGCGCATCCAGCCCACGCCTACGCCAAACAAAAAACGGCCGCCACAGTAGAAGTCCGCCGACGCCACCAGCTTGGCCAGTGCGATCGGATGATGCCGCGCCGCCCAGCAGATGCCGGTCCCGAGCTTGATCGATTTCGTCACCGGCGCGGCGGTGGCCAGCGCCACGAACTGGTCGGGCATGTGCGCAAAGGTCTCGGGGATTTCTCCGCCGGTGAGCGTTTGCCAGTTGGGATGGTTGTAGCTCTTGGTAATCGGAGGCACCAATTGATGCTCGGGAATGAACAGCGATTCGAAGCCGAGCTCTTCACATCTTGGCGCAATTACCGCCGGACTGGCGGTGGTCTCCGTGAACAGCACCATCAGACCGATTTTCATTCAGCCACCTGTTAGGAATCGACTACGCCGGTGGAGTCGCGGGAACAGCGTCCAGCTTGCACCCTGTTTGATCCAGCCGCTGCTGGCCCAGGTTCCGCCGTCCACGTGAATATTGATGCCGGTGATCCATCCGGCCAGATCCGACGCCAGATAAACCGCGGCGCCGGCGACGTCTTCGGGCTTGCCCATGCATCCCAGCGGCACCACGCGCTCAATTGCCGCCTGCGCCTGCGGAGTATGCAATTCGGCGGTATGCGGCGTGTCAATCATATCCGGCGCGATACTGTTGACCCGGATGCCCAGCCGGGAAAATTCCAGCGCGGAGGTCCGGGTAAAGTTCTCCATCGCGGCCTTGCAGGCGCTGTACACCGAATAGAGCGGGCCGGCCCGGCTCCCCTCGATACTCGAGATGTTGATAATCACGCCCCGGCGCCCGCCCGCGCTCATCGCCTTGGCCACCTCATGAGTACAACTGAACAGGCCCACCAGGTTAAGCTCGATCGCCCGGCGCCACCGCGCCTCGCCCTTCTCCATGAATTCCTTGGGACGCGCGCCACCGGCGTTGTTGACCAGTATGTCGACGCCACCGAACTCGGCCACCGTGCGGCTGACCATCGCCTTGACCTGTTCCGGATTGCGGATGTCAGTGGTGATTGAAAGGCCCTTGCGCCCCAGTTCGCGCACTTGCGCCGCCACCGCATCGCCGGCAGCCGCATTGAGGTCCGCGATCACGATATGGGCGCCGAACTTCGCGTAAGTCAGAGCGATTCCCTTCCCAATCCCATCTCCGCCGCCCGTTATGATCGCCACCTTGTCGGTTAACAGCACGCTCGAAGGGTCCATAAACAGCTCCTTGTTCTTTGAACAAATGTTACTGCAACAGTTCGAGCGATCATGCAAGCATCAGCCCAAAGCGAATGGTGGCGGAAAAAAGGGATTTTCAATATCCTTTTTTTCACCCGCATTTCCGCCGAAGACGAGGCATGGAAATACCGCTACTCCTCGCCCGCACGGAGATGATCCAACAATCGGCGGCCTTCGCCGAGTTGGAACGCGAACCTGAGCGCACGGGTGACGAAGCCTTTGGCCTTGCGCACCGCCTCTTCCAGTTCCTCCCCGCGCGCCAACCAGGCGGCGATTGCCGCTGAAAAGGCGCATCCGGTACCATGCGCGCCGGCGCCTGCAATTCTCTCTCCTGCAAACTCAACAAAGCGCTGTCCATCGAAAAGCAGATCCAGAGCGGCCGAATCCTCACCCAGATGGCCGCCCTTGATTACCACCGCTTGTGGTCCCAGCCGATGAATCGCGCGCGCCGCCTCACGCATCGCAGGAACTCCGTCGATGCGGATTCCGCTTAAGACCTCGGCCTCGGCCAGGTTGGGCGTGACCACTGCCGCCAAGGGCAACAATCGGCGACGCATCGCCGCTTCGCCGTGTTCGCTCAACAACCGCACGCCGCTGCTCGACACCATTACCGGATCGACCACTGGCGGCGGCAATTCGAAATCCTCGATCGCCCTCGCCACGGCGACGACGATACCCGGCTCCGCCAACGCCCCGGTCTTCATCGCGTGCGGCCGCATCTGCATCATCAGGGCACCGATCTGCGCACCGACCATCGCGGGCTCGAGCGCAACGGTGCTCAACACGCGGCTGCTGTTTTGCGTAACTACCAGGGTCACCGCGGAAAAGCCGTAAACACCGAGCGCGGCGAAGGTCTTCAAATCGGCCGGTATCCCCGCCCCGCCGCACGGATCGGTGCCGGCGACACTCAATGCCACTGGTCGGGTGCTCATGCGACGAAGCTAGCATGCCCCCGCGCTGCGGGCATCCAGGCGTTTCGATAGGTTTCTCGGAAGCCTGCGTGTATATGTTGGGGGCTTTGGGCCGGCGCGCAGGTTGGCCGCGTGACCGGCGATCGGAAACGGCGGGAAAAAGGTGGAAGCTGCAACGGTACTTCCGTCGGTCGAATACCAGCCTCAACACAAGTGGCTGATCGCGCTTGCCGTGATGCTCGGGACCGTCCTGGAGATTCTCGACAGTTCGATCGTCAACGTCTCACTCCCCCACATGCAAGGCAGCTTTTCGGCCAGTGTCGACGAAGTTACCTGGGTCGTCACCAGCTACCTGGTCGCCAATGGAATAATGATTCCGCTGACCGGTTGGATTTCAGCGCGCTTCGGGCGCAAGCGCTACTTCATGCTGTCGGTAAGCACTTTCGTGATCGCGTCGGCGATGTGCGGCGCCGCTCAAACGCTCAATCAGATGGTCATCTTCCGTTTGATCCAGGGCTTCGCCGGGGCCGCGATGGCGCCTTCATCGCAGGCAATCATGATGGAGACATTTCCGCCCGAGGAGCAGCAGCTCGCGATGGCGACGTGGTCGCTGGGACTGATGGTGGCGCCGGTCCTGGGTCCAACCGTGGGCGGATGGATCACCGACAATTGGTCGTGGCGCTGGAATTTTTACATCAACATACCAATTGGCATTATCGCCACCCTGATGGTTTACACGTTTCTCCATGATCCGCCATATCTGCATGTTCGCCGCGGCGGCAAGGTCGACTACCTCGGTATCGGATGTCTGACCGCCGGGCTCGGCCTGATGCAGTTAGTCGCCGACCGCGGCCAGCGCGCCGACTGGTTCTCCTCGTCATGGGTGGTATACGCCACCGCGGCCTCGATAATCACGCTCTGTATCTTTACCTGGCGCGAGTTGCATTTTCCCGATCCGGTGGTTGACCTGCGAATTTTCAAGCGGCCGATGTTCACGATCGTGACGCTGCTCACGGTGATGCTGAGCTTCGCGCAATACGGCGCTAATCTGCTCAACCCGATCTTTCTTCAGGAGTTCATGGGTTACACGGCATGGCGAGCGGGGTTGGCGCTGGCACCGAGAGCCTTCGGCACGGTGTTTTCCCTGCTGCTGGTCGGCCAATTGGCACGCTACGGCTTCAATACGCGGACCTTTATCGGACCCGCGTTCGTGCTCACCGCGATTTCTCTGTGGATGATGTCACATTGGAACATGCAGATCGGCACCTGGCAGGTGACCGGACCAGTCGTGCTCCAGGGTATCGGCACTGGACTGGTCTTTCCCCAGCTCTCGGCGATTTCGCTGACCGCGGTGCCGCGCGAGCGCATGGGTTACGCCTCCAGCCTGTTCAACATGATGCGCAACACGGGGGCGGCGATAGGAATCTCCTTTCTGACCGCGATTTTCATCAGCCATCAGCAAATCCATCAGTCATTGCTGGCGGAGCACTTCTCGATATTCGACGCCTGGAGAATGGGCGAGCAGCCGCGGCGGATGCCGGGCAGTCCGATTTTTTCGCTGCCGCAGATGCTAAGCGGGCACAAACAAGGGCTGGCGATGGTTTACGGTATGATCCAGTCGCAGGCCGCGGTGCTGGCCTTCAACGACATCTACCGGATGTTGGCCGGATTGTTGCTTTTGATGATTCCGTTCTACTTCGTGCTGCGCAAAGCGCCGATGACCGTATCGGCGGAGTCCGGCCATTGAAACGGCGGCGGCGTTAACGCCGGCCCTCCGCGGCGCCGCTTGACAGTTTTGGTTGACGTTGTTACCCGATGCTTCGCAATGCTTGCCCGGAGGACGTCGCCTAGCCCCTTGCGGCAGCGTATTGTCCGCCTCTTCCAAAGACGGGTGGCCGGTCGCCGGTGCGCGCTCTGCCAGCGAGTCCAAGGGTGCGTTGGGGAATGGGAATTCTTCGCGCTCGTGCCGTTGCTTCGTGAGCGCTTGCACTCCCAGCTACGACGCCGATGGTGAAATTGCACGGGGTGCCGGTCGGGCGTTTCGAACAAGAACTTTACCAAGCCTGCGGACAACCTATCGCCTATCCGCTGAGTCCCAAATGTATCGCAATGATGGGTTCGGCCGGTCCCATGCTGGAGCATCGCAGTGTCCTGGTGATGAAAATCTGGAGAAGCTGTCCGCAGGACAATCCCTGTTACCGGATTATCAGTACGGAGCCGGCCTGCGCTGGACAAACGCTCCCGGCGGTGTCAGACCATGGCGGCGGGGCCAGCGACCCGTGCCTGATGGCTCAGGAGGCGAACTATTCCTGTGCGGCGCTGCGCAACGACCTGGTTTATCTCGAACGGACCCGCCAGGGGTCCGAAGCGTTGAGTTCCGAAGCACTGGACGATGATTGCGCCGAGAACAAAAGAAACCTGTCTGAATACGATAAGAAAGTCGAAGAAATGAGCGTGCTTATCCAATGGTATCGGATCTTTGCCAACAAAGGCTTTTGAGGAAAACGACCCCGATGTGCTTGATCAAACGTTTGCTGCGTTGCCGGCATCTGGTCCGGGCTGATCGCTGGCCGCCGTCACTGCCACCGCGGTGCCGGCCAAGGCTCAGACGTCGGCGCCGCCGGCTGGCTTTACCGGGATCTGGAAAGGTACGCTGCGCGTTACATGCCTGTCGATGATGCCGGATCGGAGCCGGTGCGGAGCAGTCAACGATATCACCTTCACCATCATCGAGGATGGCTCGCAGGTCAGCGGACACTATACCTGCGCGATCGGCACCGTGATTTGCCGCAACGGCAATGACGCCAAGACCGGGCAGATCACTTCAGGAAAAGTCGACGGTAAGAACATCCGCTTTTCGGTTATGGTTCCGTCCGACGTCTCCAGTTGCAACTACAGCGGCTATAGCCCGGAGCCCGGCAGCATGCGGGGAGGCTATTCCTGTTACCAGGGCGGAGGGTTGATTGAGCAAGGGACGTTTGAAGTAACGCGGCTCGGCGGCTGAGCGAGGAGATGCACTTTTCTAACTCCCGGGCGGCTTCGCGCATCTTTGTAGATACCTGATTGCGGGAGGGAGATATGAGCGCCAACACTACATTGCAGGGTCCGCTCACCGGCACCGCGTCAATCGGGTTGGGGCAGTACGACCTCGGATCGCTCGGCTACGTGCTCGAGGAATACTTCTTCTCCGGTCACGCTATCTCTTATAGCCTCGCGGGCGAGCGCGGCGACGACGGCCGCTGGGACGCGCGGGCGGCCGCCACGGCGCCCTTCACGACGCGGCTTGTGGTGTGCCGCCCAACCAAACCGGAACGCTTCAACGGGACCGTTCTAGTGGAATGGCTCAACGTCAGCGGCGGACTCGACGCCCCACCCGACTGGTACATGATGCATCGCCATCTGCTGCGGCAGGGGATGGCCTGGGTCGGGGTTTCAGCGCAAATCGTCGGTATCGAAGGCGGTGGCCCCCTGGCCGCGGGTCTGCATTTGAAGAAGGCCAACCCGAATCGCTATAAACCGTTGTCGCATCCCGGGGACGCATTCGCCTACGACATCTTCACTCAGGCCGGACGAATGATACGGGAATCGGCAGGGGAGCGGTCTCATGGGACCGCTGACCGGCCAGCGGCTAATCGCCGCCGGTGCGTCGCAATCGGCAATCTTCCTCGTCACTTACGTCAATGCAGTGGACCGGCTCGCCCAGGTCTTCGACGCCTTCCTGGTCCATGGCCGCGGTGGTAATGGAGCTTCGATCAGCGGCGAGTTCTTCAGCTCGCGCCGCACCCCGGACATTGCCGGTGACGGCCCGCTGTTTTCCGGCCACGAGCGGATCAGAGACGACGTCCGCGTGCCCGTGCTGACGATCCAGAGCGAGACCGACGTAATCAAACTGGGGGGCATCGGCGCGCGCCAGCCCGACGCCGAGCGGCTGCGACTGTGGGAGGTGGCCGGCGCCGCCCACTTCGACTCGTATGGGCTCATCGCGTCCCAGCTTGACGACGGCACTCTGTCCGCTCAGAAGCTGGCCGAGTTGAATGTTCCAATATCCTCAATCATGGGGATGCCGACCGAAAAGCCGATCAACGCCGGTCCGCAGTTTCATTACGTGAGTCAGGCTGCCGTCGCCGCGCTCGATCGATGGGTACGGGACGGCACGCCGGCGCCGGAGGCCCCGCGCCTGGAACTCTCCAGCGTTGCGCCGGCGCATCTTGCGACCGATGAATTCGGCAACGCCAAAGGGGGCATCCGCACGCCGTGGGTCGACGTCCCCACCGCAATTCTGTCCGGACTTGGACAGGCTGGAGGAACCTTTGGATTCCTGTTCGGCACAACCCATGCCCGTCGACGCCGCGAAGCTTGCCGCGCTCTATCCCGGCGGACGCCGCGAATACTGCGAAGGTTCGAGGCCGCCACCGACGCGGCGGTGCAAGCGGGATTTCTTCTAGCGGCTGACGCGGGCGAGATCAAAGCCCTCGCCGCTGCCGCCTGTCCACTGCCCTGAGCCGCCTCCGGCCCATTTCGCTAACGTACCGTCGCGTCACAACAGACCGCTCAAGTCAAGCGGCGCCGATTTCAAGCAATTACAAAAAGCCGCTTGATCACTTTCCGAAGCCAAGCGTATCTTGGCCATCAGAGGACACGTTGCGGCCTCGATGCCGGACGCCGATAATTAATTAATTGGGGGAATGCCTCAAGCAGCTTTCATGCAGACGCAGACACATTCGGAATTTATCAATCTTCCGTTCCAGGAAAAGCTTGAGTTCCTCTATGGCTTGCCGGCGCGCCAAAAGCGCGACTTGATCCTGTCCGCACCCGAAGCCGAGCGCCTGGTGCAGTCTTTCGCTCCGGAAACCCTCTTCTACACACTGAAGGAAATCGGCAGTGCTGACGCCGGGGACCTGCTCTCGATGGCCGCTCCCGAGCAAGTCAAAGGCCTGTTCGACCTCGACTGCTGGGACAAGGATCGGGTCAATTTCGCCCGCATGCGCGAATGGATCGAAGCGATGTCGGATGCGGGACGGCGGCGCGCCGCCGAGGCCCTGATGGAACTGGATATCGAAATGGTCACGCTGCTGATGCGCCGCTACTTGAAGGTGCATCGGCTTGACGACGCCCAGGCCGCGCTGGACGTGCCCTCAAATCGCGTGCTCCAGTTCGACGAATATCATGCGGTCGAATTCATCCGCTACGACAACATCTTGCCCTTTGTTCAGGAGATTCTCGAAGAGATGTTCGAGCGCGACTACGATTATTTCAGCAGTCTGCTCGACGAGGTTTATTGGGGCGTCGACGCCGAGTTGGAGGAGCAGGCGTATCAGTACCGGCGCGCCCGTCTAAACGACCGCGGCTTCCCCGATTTTTTTGAAGCCCAGAGCGTGTTCGGCTACCTCAATCCCCGCCAATTCGAGGAAATACGCCGCACCTATGTCCCGCCCAATCGCGAAGACGCCTTGGCCGATGACGCACAGTTAAGCATGGCGGTGATGGCTCCGGGGGCCGACTCGTCGCTGTTCAATACCGCTCTGACCGCGGGCTTTGCGGCGCAAGGCAAGCGGCAGATTCGCACCGAGATGGCGCTGGTGGCCAATCAGGTGCTGGTGGCGCGCGCCGTCGACTTCGGCGACCCCGACGCGGTCCGCGAGGCGATCGATCTGACCCATCATTACCTCAACCTGGGCCTGGAACATCTGGCCGGCGGCGACCTCAACACCGCGATTGAGTACCTGCGCGAGACTCATCTCAAACTGCTCCTGCGCCTGGGCGTGAGCCTGACCATCGACTTGCGCAAGCGCGCCGAAGCGCTGGTCACCAGCCTCGGTTTCAGTCCGGCCAAGCTGCACTCGATTCCCTACCTGGATTCGCCCTATCGCGAGGCATTGGAGGGTTTCCTGCTGCTCGCGCCGCAATTTTACAGCGGACTGGACCGCTCGCCTTCGGTGGTGACACGCGATTTCAAGGAGATGCGCGACCTGCACGTCGCTTACGGCGTATTGGGGCAATTGGAGGCGATGGCGCCGTTGTTTGCCAAGGCATTGAGCGTTGATATTACGTCGGCCGCTTTTCGCTCGCAGGTGGCGGGCCGCGAGATTCGGCTCAGCCAGATCCTGCTGACGGGGCTGGTCAATCAGGCGCTCGACGCCCGGCTGACGCCCGCACCGCTCGCGATTTCGCGCCTGCCCGAAGTCCGCCGGGCGCTGCTGACGGCGAATACGCCCGCGCAGCTAACCGCGGAGTTCAGACGAACGGTGAACGAAACGCTGGAGCGCCGACTGGACGACGACCTGCTCAACCGGACCCAGGATTTCGTGCGCTCATGCCTGAGCCTGCTCGAAGATGAGTTCTGCGAATTCAGGCCGAAAGCCGAAATCGACCCGCGCTTCATCCGCACGCTGCTGTTGCGCCGCGATTGAGCCGGCAGTTTCAGTTCTTCGCAAATTTTTAAGACCGCTAGATGTCCGACCCCTCACGTAGGGCGGGCGTCCCTGCCCGCCGCTTCGCCATGCCCCGCGCACGTCTATGACGTGGACAGGGACGCCCGCCCTATACTGGCGACTTGCCAGTGCGGAGTCGCTGCGCATGAGGCCTCGTCCCAAACGCTCACTGAAAGCGCGCCTTGGGCACCGGCAGGCCAGGGATATCCGACCTCATCCGGTAAACCGTACCCATCGCCACCTTGTCGCGCGCGGTAACCACGTACAGGTCCCGCAAATCGGGGCCGCCGAACGTGACGCTGGTAACGAACGATTGCGGTATCTTGATCCGCCGATCGATGGTGCCGTCACTCTTGATTCGTACCACCTCGCCGCCGTGCGCCATCGCCACGAAGATCCCGCCTTCGGCGTCCACCGCCATCCCGTCGGGCCAGCCTTCGACTTTGGCAAAGATGCGGCGATCCTTGACCGTCCGATCCGGCAGCACGTCATATACCCAAACCGCCTCGGTGCTGGTGTCGCAATGGTAGAGCAGCTTCCGATCGGGACTGAACCCCATCCCGTTGGTCACCTCGATCCCTTCCCACAGCTTGGTGACCGTGCCGTCAGGATCGACTCTGAAAAGATTGCAGGGGATTCGCTCGTCGGGTTTGGAATCGTCAAACTCCAGCGAACCGACATAAACGCTGCCGTGGTCATCGGGTTGCATGTCGTTGAGGCCCTTTAGCGGCCGTCCCTCGAATTCAGTAAAGATATCGCGGCTTCGCCTGGTCTTCTCATCCCAATAGATCAGGCTCTTGCCGCCCGCCACGAAACCACCGCCCTCGTTAAGGGCCAATCCCCCCACCCCTTTGCGTTTGGGAATCAAGGTCTCGATTCGCCCTTCCCGGTCGCGCCGATATATCGCCTCCGTTGACACGCACGTCGCTGAAATAGAGACGGTCCAATTCATCGACTCGCGGCGCTTCGACCAGAGTGTAGCCGCTTGCCAAGATTTCGATGGCCATCAGTCACGACCTCCTATTTGTCCTTGCGCCCGCTCCACTCGCCCGACTCGAAACTGGGGCCCGCGAACCCCGACGGCACCTGCATCGCCGACGCCCGCGTTGCGGAAGAACGTGCCACCGGCGGTGAAGCCGCCGTCAACCACCATCGCGGTACCGGTGACCCATTGCGACTCGTCACTGGCCAGAAACAGCGCCATCGCCGCGATATCCTCCGGCAGACCGGCCCGGGCAATCGGTTGCAGCATTTTGAGAAATTGGCCCGCGGCTTCGTAGCCGCCGGGCATATTGTTGAAGATCAACGGCGTGTTGATTCCGCCCGGGCAAATGCAGTTGACGCGGATGTTGTCCGGACCGACTTCGATCGCTGCCGATTTGGTAAGATTGACTACGCCGGCTTTGGCCGCACTGTACGCGAAGGGACCCGCTCCACCCTGCAAGCCGGCGATCGAGGCGGTGGAAATAATCGAGCCGCCGCCGCCCTTGCGCATCGCGGGGATCGCATGCTTCATCCCCAGAAACACGGCGCGCAGCAGGATCGCATGCGTTTTGTCCCAATTCTCAACCGTGGTCTCTTCGATCTTTCCAATCGCACCGCCCAGCCCGGCATTGTTGAACATCACTGTCGAGCCTGCCGAACTCCTTGACCGCGCGATCGACCGCGCCCTTGATGTCGGCCTCGTTCATCACGTCAACGCGTTGGAAGACGGCGCGTCCGCCGGCCTTTTTGCATTCGGCGACCGTCTCCTCACCGCCATTGGAGTTGAGGTCGGCTACGACCACCGCGGCGCCCTCTTGCGCGAACCGGATCGAGGCCGCCCGGCCCATTCCGCTGGCGGCACCCGTTATCACTGCAACTTTTCCATCGAGTCGTCCCATTGGTTGATCTCCTCGTCTGATTTTTGCTTCGAAGTCTTTACGCTCGACCGGCACCGATCGCCGACGCGTAAAAACGCGCGCGGTGCGCTCTAGAACGGTCTTTAGCAGACCGGCATACAGCCGACGAGAGCAATTCTGCCTGTAAGCCAATATCAGATGGGCCGCACCTCGGACGGATTCTCGATATCGCGCAGGGCCGGGAATACCCGCCATCCGAAAGCCACCACGGCCAGCGTCCCGATACCGCCGATCACTACCGCCGTGACCGTGCCCAGCCAATGCGCGGTTACGCCCGACTCGAACTCACCCAACTCGTTGGAGCCACTGACGAAGATACCGTTGACCGCGCTTACCCGGCCGCGCTTGTCGTCGGGCGTCGCAAGCTGCGCGATGGTGGCGCGCACGTATACACTGACCATGTCGGACGCGCCCATCACCGCGAGAGCCGCCAGCGAGAGCGCGAAGCTGCGCGAGAGGCCGAACACGATAGTGGCGATTCCGAACAGCGCCACGCAAGCGAACATCTTGCGGCCGGCTTTGTCCACAATCGGCGTACGCCCCAACATGATGCCGACCGAGGCCGCCCCCAGCGCGGGCGCGCGCGCGCATCAGGCCCAGACCGCTCGGCCCGATGTGCAGGATGTCGCGCGCGTAAACCGGCAGCAGCGCGGTCGCGCCGCCGAGCAGCACCGCGAAGAAGTCCAGCGTCATCCCGCCCAAAAGCAGCGGATTACTCCATACGTATTCGATTCCGGCGATCAGCCGCCGCAGTCCGGTGGGACCGCTCCCCGCAGTCCGGGCGCGCCCGTTGATACTGATCCGGAAAGTCGCAATCGCCACCGCCAGCATCGTGGCGCTGCAGGTTGCATAGACTGCGGCGGGCCCGAGCAGATACAGCACTCCCCCCAGCGCAGGGCCCAGGATCGTCGCGGTCTGAAAGGCCGCGCTATTCCAACTGATCGCCTGGGTGAATCGTTGCGCCGGCACCAGCAGCGGCAGAAATGACTGGCGCGCCGGCCATCCGAGCGCGCGCCCCGACCCGAGCAGCAGCAGAACGACGTAAAACGGCCACGCCGTGTGCACGTGGCGCAGAGTCAAAGTCAGAAACAGCGCGCAGACCGCGCCCTGGACTAACGACGCAAGCCCCATAATCAGACGCCGATCGGCGCGGTCGGCGAGGCTCCCCGATGGCAGCAGGAAGCACAGAATCGGGATAAAAGGCATCAGGCCCGCGTAGCCCAGCGCGAGCGCGCTGTGCGTGATCGCGTAGATCTGCCATCCGACGGCGACCGCCTGCGCCTGTGTCGCAAGACTCGCGAAAAACGAAGTCGCGAGATAGATCCGATAATCGCGGTAATGGAGGACGCTGCGTTCATGGTCCTCGGCGATGGTTTCTTCGGCTACCGGTTCAATCCTGGACAATCTGAGCCCTCGCAAGAAGGCGTCAAGAGCTGAGCGCGGGCGACCAACACTACCAATCGCATAATCCCTGCCCCATCGGCGTTTTCACAATGATGACGCAGGTCACGCCGTCGAGGAAACGATTTCTTGCATCTGGCAACCGTGAGCGTTAAGGATAAGCCGTGTTAGTCGACAGCCGTTCGCTGGCCAGGTTTGCCGGTGACCGGATGACGCGATCCTGGGGACGAAGGCTTCTTCCTCACCAGCCATGCGAACGAATCAATGTCGACGCTGCCGCCTATGTGGCGGCGGTACTGGTTACGCGGCTCAGTTCGGGCAGCGCATCTTGCTTGCGTCTACTAGGCCGTCAACTCTTCGAGCAGCGCCTTCGCGTCTTTCAGGTCGGCGGTATCGAAGCCTTCAGTGAACCAGTTGTAGATCTCGGCGAGCGTCGCGCGCGCCTTCTTCGCGGCGTCCCTGCTTGGCAAGCAGCCGCGCGAGGCTGGTCGTCGCGCGCAGCTCATAGGTCTTTGCTGACTGCCGCCGGGCCACCTCGATCGCGGTGCGGAAGCATTGCTCAGCTTCAGCCACACGATCTCGCCGAGCTGGAGCAACAGTTCGCCCTTCACCCGATGCAATTGCGCCTCGTCGACCTGATCGCCGATTCCTCTGAGAGTCTCAAGCGCGCCGGTCACACGGCTCAAGGCTTGCCTCCGGATCGTCGCCCGACACCATAAAGCATCGCGAGGCGGTACTGCGGAAAGAATTCTGAGGGTGCCGGAAAGCCTTCGGCTTCGACTTCAGCGAGAATGCGACGCATTTCGGCGGCTCCTTCCTCGACCCGTCCAAGGCGGCACAGCGCATCTGCGCGCAAAAGCGAGGAGACGCGCACGATATGAGTCAGCCCATGATGGGTGGCGACCTGGATGGCCAACTCCGCAAGGTCGAGAGCGCGCCGCGAATCGCCGATTTCCAAATGGAGCGCGCCGTCGCACATACTCGTCACCGCGATCCAAAGCGGTTGATCCAGCGTTTTGGCCTCGCGAACCGCCTCGGCGGATTCTCTCAGCGCCTGCACCGGATAGCCGAGATTGAACAGCAAGGCGCATAGCCAATAGCGGCTCCACCAATACCGGTTCCACCAATAGGTAGTGGAAAAATTCATGTCTTTGCGGAGTTCCGGATCGAACAACTCCAGCGCACGCTGATAATGATCCCGCGCCGCGGTGAAATTTCCCGCCACGACCGCTTCATGGCCCGCGGCCTCGGAGGCAAACGTGAGCGCCAACTGGCGGTCGAGCGGGCGAAAAGTCGCGCGCGCCTTCTGCCATTCTCGCCAGTTCGAGCGCGAGCTCGCGCGAGCGCGAGAGCTCGCGGCGATTGCAGTGAAAAGCGCGAGCGACCGCGGTCACACCGAATAGTTCCCGGTTGTCACTGAGCTTCGCGGCCAGTTCCCGCCATCGTTCCAGCGGCGCCGCGAGCTCGCGGGCGGCATAATCCTTGGTAAGCTGTATGCAATTGCAAAGGGATGCCTGGAGTCGCAGATCGCTGCGATCGCGCCTTTCGCCGCGCGGAAGTTCGGAGAGCTTTTCGAGGGCGCTGCGGGTCAGGCCCAGCGCCTCGCCATACGCCGCACGTTTCGCCGCCTGCTTCGCCGCCAGCGTCAGGTACTCGACGGCACTCTCCGCGTTACCGCTGCTGCCGTAATGATGCGCGAGCTCGGCCACGTGATCATCGAGATGATCGTGCCACAGCGCGTCGATCGCGGCCGCGATTCGCTCGTGCAGGATCTTGCGCCGCTCGGTTAGTATCGAGTTATACGCAACGTCGTGCGTCAGTGCGTGTTTGAAGATGTATTCGATATCGCCGCCGGCGAGCTGTTCAAAAATGAATTCGCGCTCTTGCAGGCTCGATAGCATCGGGATCAGTTTGTCCTCGGACATCCCGACCACGTGCCTGGCGAGGGTCAGAGAGAACTCGTTGCCGATTACCGCCAGCGTCTGCAATAACTCTTTCTCGGCGGGCGGCAGCCGGTCGATGCGCGAAGCCAATATGGCCTGTACCGTGGCCGGGATGCGCAACTTGCTGAGCGGCCGCGTAATCTTCGTATACCCATTGCGGGACAGCGTTCCGTCTTCGAACAGCGCCTGGATCGTCTCTTCCATAAAGAACGGCGTGCCCTCGCTCTTCTCGATAATCAGATGCTTGAGCGGCGAGATTTCCACGCTTTCGCCCAGCAGCGCGGTCAGCATCTCATTGGCGCCTTCCTTGCCCAGCGGCTCCAGCCGCAGCCGCGTATAGGAGGTCCGATTGCCCCAATCGTGACTGTACTCAGGCCGGTAGTTAACCAGTAGCAGAATTCTCGATGAACCCAATCGATTCGGTCATCAGGTCGAGCAGCGCTTGAGTCTCGTCGTCGATCCAATGGAGGTCCTCGAATATCAGCATCAACGGCTGGTTCAAGCTCTCGCGCAGGATAATCCGCTTGATCGCCTCGAGCGTGCGCCGCCGGCGAATCTGCGCGTCCATCTGGGCGAGCGGATCGGCGCCTTCGACCAGGGCCAGCAGCCCGAACAGATACGGCAGCGTGTCTTCGAGTGCGCGGTCGAGCGTGATGATCTTGCCGTTGACTTTTTCGCGCCGCGTCCGGATGTCATCTTCGGGCGAGATACGAAAATACGAATGCAGCAGTTCTATCAGCGGGAGATACGCGGACGCCTTGCCGTGCGAGACCGAGTAGGCTTCCAACACCGTCCAGCCGCTCTGATAGCGGAGCTTGAATTCATAAAACAGGCGGGATTTGCCGACGCCCGCCTCCGCGACCACGCCTGCAATCTGCCCGCGTCCCGCTTTAGCCTGATCGGCCGCGCGCGCGATCGCCTGAATCTCCGGCTCCCGGCCTACAAACCTGGTCAATCCGCGCCGCGCCGAGAGCTGAAGGCGGGTTCGAAGTGGTCCCAGGCCAACGACTTCGAAAACATTAATCGTTCCGCTGATGCCCTTTACCCGCGTCGGTCCCAGCGCTTTGAAAGTGAAATAGCCCTCGCACAACTTTTCGGTCGCCTCGGTAACCGCGATCGATCCGGTCGGCGCAAGCACCTGCATTCGCGCCGCGAGCCCGGTCGAGTGCCCGACAGGAACGTATTCCGTACGCGCGTCGGCGGTTCTGATCGAACGCACCACCACTTCGCCAGTGTTGACCCCGATCCGCGACTCGATAGGAGCCTGCCCGGACTGACGCAACTCGGCCGCATAGCGCCGAAGCTCCTCTTGCATTCGGAGAGCGGCATAGAGTGCGCGCTGCGGATGATCCTCATGAGCAACCGGCGCACCGAACAAGGCGAAGATGCCGTCGCCCGTGGACTGGGCGACATAACCCTCATAGCGATGAACCGCGTCCATCATCAGCTTCAGCGCCGGATCGACGATGGCGCGGGCTTCTTCGGGGTCGAGGTGCTCGATCAAATCCATCGATCCCTTGATGTCGGCGAACAGCGCAGTGACGGTCTTGCGCTCGCCATCGGCGGGGGTGTCCGTAGACGGAATACTCACCTTTTCAGGCGCTATTATTCGCGCCTGGTCTGCGTGTCCCGCTCTCGCGCCCGCGCTCCGTTCAGGCGCGACGAGCGGTGCTCCGCATTCCTGGCAAAACTTCGCGCCGACAGGGATTATGATAGGTGCAGCGGGAACAGCCCCGAGCGAACGGTAGTCCACATCCGATGCAGAACTTCGCACCGGAAGGATTTTCCAAATCGCAGCCTGAACAGTGCATCGCGCCCTCCAGAATGGTGCAGCCGCAACAAGAGTCGACCGACGGAACGTGATTTCGCACTGGATTGCCGGATCGGCCACGATTTCTTGAGGCCAATCAGCCAGGAGGCTTGCAACACCCGCCCGGCATCGTTGACTCGTTTGGCGTTCGCGCCGATCGCCGGTCAGTCTGCGAACCCGTTACGCGAGGACGATGGAACCGATCTTCCATCCTCGACACCGCACTGCGGGAGCATTGCGGATGCGAACGCCGCATAAGCAAAAAGCTCACCGCAGGAGCACCTTAATTATCAAATTGGTCACTTTTGTACAATACTCGTCAATCTGCTAGATGAAATTTATTAATCAAAGTCGTGCCGGCCGGCAGGTTAAAGCGGCGCCATGGCGATCATCGCATGATTAAAGAGCGCCATCCGGGTCTATGATTCGACGCCTGCACGAACGTCTGGGCACCTCTGCGGAAGCGCTGATTCGCCCCTTGCGCAGCGACCGCGCCGCCTGAGGATACAATCTGTAATGAATCATCTATTCGCGTTTTCGCTGCTTGAATTGCGTGTCCGCGGAGGTTTATGCCTGAGCCAGTACGGATAGGCTCAGCGTAAAACTAATACCGTTCTTAAGATCGCTCGCCGGGGATGTTGCCCGTTTGAAGGACATCCGTTTTGCCTGGCGCCGTCGCGTCGGCGACCATCGCATCATTTTCGATCTCGACCCAACCGCCCGCTTCGTCACTGTCCAGCACATCGCGTGCGTGCAGCGCCTCGATCGTTCCTTGGTCTTCCCACCTCAATATAGGGGGTTCTATCTCCAAGTCGCGGCTCAATGACCCTCTCCCGTTTACTCGCCCGAAATGCTCGGATTCCATGCCTAAGACCAATTTGCCCTCTTGACTTAAGCGTAAGCTCTCACGATTATGGCGAAACTTTACAACCTGTGATGCCAACTTAAGACGATAAAAGTTTGGAGGAAAGCTCCGGTGAATCCTTCTGGAAGAGTGAAATCGAAAGCGAGTGTCTTCGCTCTCCTCTTGGCGATCGGTTGTGCCGCTTGTGGTTCCAGTTCTTCGGGTGGCTCGCCCGGCGCCGGAACCTCGGCGACCTTTAAAACCGGCCCCTGTCCTGCAGAGGAGGCTGAAGCGCTGGCCAGTCTCGGTGCGAGTTGCGGAACGCTGACGGTCCCGGAGAAGCGCAGCAACCCCAAAGAAGGCAAAGTTCAATTGCCGGTGACGATCGTTCCATCCAAGACGCAGCCGCCCCAGCCCGACCCTCTCGTCTATATGGCCGGTGGCCCGGGCGCCAATGCGATCGCGCAGGCGCAGGATCTCGTCAACGTAGGCCTCACCCAGAATCGCAATCTCATTATCATGAACCAGCGCGGTAATGCCTACACCGTGCCCAATCTGGCATGTCCCGAAATCGACAGGGCTTTCGCCACTGCCGTCGGACTGCCATACGACTCGAAGGCCAACGAAACTCAGCACGTGGCCGCCGTTAAAGCATGCCATGATCGACTGGTCGCGCAGGGAGTCGACCTGAGCGCGTTCAACACCTCCGAAGACGAGGCCGACTTCGCGGACCTGCGGAAGGCCCTCAAGATTAAAGAGTGGAACGTGTACGGGTTGTCTTATGGCACCGATGTCGCGCTCAGCCTGATGCGCGATCATCCGGAAGGCATCCGCGCCGTGATCATCGATGCGGTCCTGCCTCCAAGTGTGGTGAGCCTGGGATGGACCTGGACCAACGAGAATGAGGCCATCAACAATATCTTCCGCGCGTGTGCCAATCAGCCGGCCTGCGCCGCCACGTATGGCGATCTGAGCGCGCAGTTTACCGCCCAGGTCCAGAAGCTCGAAGCCAGTCCGCTGACGATGACGGTGCCGATCCCGAGCACCAAGACGAATATAAAGGTGATGCTCGATGGCGGCGCGATACTCAACTGGATAGGCTCGCTTCCTGATCCGGTCGTGCCAATAACTTCAATTCCCGCGGCAATCAACGCGTTGGTAAAGGGTAAACCGACCCAAATCGCCCAGTCGCGCGCCGTTGCAGCGAACCCTGCCGTGATAGGAGCAGTCGGCTATGGCCCCTTCTATGGCGTAATCTGCAGTGAGTGGGTGCCGTTTGAGCCGGCATCTCAAGTTCTCGTGCAGGGGCAACTGGCTTTCCCGGCCTATCCGCAAAGCGTCCTGTCCCAGCCGCCGGGACTGCCTTTCATGACCGAAGATTGCCAGGTGTGGGACGTTCCTCCCGCCTCAGGAACGGTGCGTCAGGTGACGGTCAGCACAATTCCCACCCTCGTGCTGAACGGAAGCTTCGATGGAAAGAGCGCTCCGCAGTGGGGAATCTATGCGGCCGGCACGCTACAGAATTCGACTACGGTTACCGTTCCCGGGTCGGGGCATGGGGCGCTGTTCCTAATCCAATTGCCGCCTGACGCTCCCGCAAGAGCATGTACGCAGAGCATCGTCGCATCGTTCCTCTCAAGCCCGTTGGACCCGGACACGAGCTGCGCGGCGTCGCTGACGGTGCCGACGTTTACCACCTCGGCCATCCCGTCCTCTTCCAGCACATTGAATGGACGGTCGAGCAACCTCACCCTCTTGCGTGAACCGTTTTAAGGCCAAAGGAACCCAATTCTCTAGATGGACATGAGTAATCTGTTGCGATTAGGACGGCGCGCCCGCGTCGCTCCCTTGGCGGTCGTTATGGTCCTTTTCCTGGGTGCGTGCGGAGGATCCTCAGGTGGCAGCTCGTCAACGGGCGTTGCCTCGGCCAAATTCGAGCCCGGCTCCTGCCCGTCGCGAGTGGCTTCGTCTCCAGCCTTCGCCAATGCGCAATGTGGACAATTGATAGTGCCGGAGAATCGCAACAAGCGTAACGGAAAAACCATCAGCATTTCCGTCGCGATAATTCCGTCGATAACCCAGCCGCCGCAGCATGAACCTCTTTTCTATATAACAGGCGGTCCGGGCGGCGATGCGATGGGAGATGCTGAATTTCTTGTTCCAACATTGAACCAGACCCAGGATCTCATCGTCCTGGCTCAGCGCGGAACTCTGGATGCCACGCCGGCTCTGCTATGCCCCGAGATCGACGCATTCAACGCCAAGTCGGTGAGCCTCGTCTACGACGCGCCATCAACCGGGGTCCTGCACGTCGCCGCGACCAAGGCTTGCCACGATCGATTCGTTTCGGAGGGAATTGATCTCACCGCCTACAACACGTTCGAGAACATCGAAGACTTTGTCGATCTGCGCAAGGTGCTGAAGATACCCAAGTGGAGCATCTTTGGAACTTCCTACGGCACTTATGTTGCGCTCGTCCTAATGCGCACCCATCCGGAAAACCTGGTGAGCGTGACGATCGACTCCATTACGCCCCCCAGCGTGGCGAGCCTCGGATGGACCTGGAGCAGTGCCGGCGAAGGTTTCAACAATCTGTTTGATGCGTGTGCCGCTCAGCCTTCCTGTGCTTCGAAGTATGGAGACGCGCGGAGCAAGTTCACCAGCCAGGTCCAGCAACTCGAGGCAAAACCGATAACAGTCACGAGCCAGTACAAACCAGGTGGTCCGCCGGTTAAGGTCGTGCTCGATGGCGGTGCGCTCGTGAACTGGTTCGTCGCGGGCGGCCGCTCACTTTTCGCGTCGGTACCTTCAGCGATCCAGGAGTTGGTCGATGGCAACCCGGTTCAGATTGCTGCCAACCGCGCGGCACTGGCAAACCCGGCCTCGGAGAGCACTCAGGGTTATGGCCTGACCTATGGGGTGTTTTGCAGCGAGTGGATCCCGTTTCAGCCTCAATCCCAAATCCTCGCCGACGGCCTGCTTGCCTTTCCGACCTATCCGACGTCGGTCCTTTCGCAAGCGCCGCAACTTCCGTTCGCAACTGAAGATTGCGCGGTATGGGACGTTCCCAAGGCGCCGGCGTCTATAAGAGATGTCACCACCAGCGGCATTCCGACGCTGGTGATAGACGGCACTTTCGATGGTAAGACCTCGCCGATGTGGGCGACATACGTCGCTAAAACTCTGCCCAACTCGACTACCATCATCATTCCGGGCATAGGCCATTTGGTGACGCCGCAATCTCCGTGCGCGCAGACGGTCGTGCAGGAGTTCCTTGCGGATCCTACTGCTCCTCCCGACACGAGATGCGTCGCCGGAGTGACCATCCCGCCCTTCAATTGAAATCTCGCCGGACCCACGTGCAGTAGGTCGGAAGTCGGTGCTGGCAATGGCGGTCGGAGTACGCTTTCGCCAGCGAGAAAAAAGTTCGAAGCCCCGAGAAGCTGCGAACGGGCGCGCGCGACGCTCGCTCCGAGAGACTCCATCAAGATCGCCCGGGTCCGGCCACAATCAGTTGTCGAACAGGATGATCGCGCCGAAGGCAATCGCGCTACCGTCGAACGAGCCTGCTGCGTTCCAACCGACTTCCTGAGGTCCAAACACGACGCGGTAGAATGTAAGGAGGCACCTCAACCACTTATAGCAAGCGATGACGCTTTGGATAAAGAAACAGGGCTCCTTCACCTTCTAAACCAAATGACAAAATCCTCTAGCCAACAATGAGAGAATAGATGACAGTCTGGAGAATTTTTGGAGGCGGCGAACGGGTTCCAACCGTTGAATGGAGGTTTTGCAGACGTTTCGGTAATGATGTCCGACGTTAAACCTTCTGCGGCCGAGAGTGCTTCTTCGAGTTTGTTGGTAAAAAACCCCAGGTCCAGTTGTGGTCTCACCAGTTCCATTCCAGTTTCCTCCCACCCTTCGCGCTCGAGACTTCGCTGAAGGCTGCACCTATCAGACCCGCTCGGAAAGTGTAAATGGCTCGCTCGACTCGCGTGCCGCTACAAGGGCCCGTTGCCGGACTCTCCCCGCGGGGTCAACTCAGACTAGAAGTTTGCGCGCCAAGTTTTCCAGCGCCCGTTCCACTTTCGCCGGCTCCAACGTAGCAGGACCGAGGACTATGCGATGCGCGCCCGCGGCACGATACTCCTCGATCATCCGACGATGGTCCCCGCCGCATTTGGCCAGTTGGTTGGGCGGTGGGTAGGCCGTTATTTCTATCGCACTGAAATCGCGGCCGGCATCGGCACACAGCCGTTTGAGTGTTGCAAGCTCGCGATCCAGCCGCTCAGGACTAATTCCATAGGGCATCCATCCCTCGCCGAACGCGACTACGTTTTTGAGCGCCCGTTCGCAACTCGGTCCGAAGACGTTGGAGCCAATATGGATCGGAGAATGGGGCGTCTGCATCGGCTTCGGATAGCTCTTGATAGCGGGGAAGCGAATTCGCCCTCGAACATCCGGATAGCGAGTCCGTGAACCACCGGGATGACCGGGTGTTCGGGGATGAACAGCCCTTCGAAGCCCAGAGATTCCGCGACCCTCGCGATAATAGCAGGACCGGCGGTTTGCTCCGTGATCACGCAGGAGATTGCAATTTTCATCTGACGCTCCATTGGCGTTAGCGCCGGCTAGGCGGATATGCGATGACGAGCGTAACGGATCGTCGGGGTTTCATCGAGAATCTCGCGCAGCTATGGCGGGCGCTTGATAGTCGGCTATATTCGGGGGCAAGACGCAACATGGTTAGGGAGGTCTTACGATGAACTACCAGACGGTTTCCTATGAAGTTTTTGGACCGGTTGCACGGATTTGTCATAACCGCCCGGAGGCGGCCAACGCCGAGAATGAACTGCTCCTGGACGAACTGGATCAGGCGCTGGTTCGCGCTGGTGAGGACGAGTCGATCCGCGTCGTCATTTTGGGCGGCAAGGGCAAACACTTTTCCTCCGGCCACGATCTCAGGTCATTTGCCAAGTCGCCGGCGCGGTCAACCGCCGAGGGGATGTGGGCGCAGGAGGAGAAATATTTTTTCGATTACTGCATGCGGATCATGTACCTGCCCAAAGCAACAATCGCGCAAGTGCAGGGCGGGGCGATCGCGGGCGGTTTCATGGTGGCGAATATGTGCGACCTGATCGTCGCCTCCGAAGACGCCTACTTTTCGGACCCCGTGCTTGCGGCCTTCGGTGCTCCGGCGGTTGAGGTTCTGATCCATCCCTGGGTGCTGGGCGATCGCAAAGCGCGCGAGTTCCTGTTCACCGGTGAACGGCTTTCGGCCCGCGACGCGATGGCCGCGGGGATGGTCAACCGCGTGGTCCCGCGCGAGCACCTCGAGGAGGAAACTCTCGCGCTGGCCAACAAGATCGCACGGATACCGCCCTTTGGGATGCGGCTGATGAAGCGATCCTTGAACCGTACGCGTGAGTTTCAGGGATTGCGCAGCGCGTTGTCGGCCAATTTCGACACCCACCAGTTCTCCCATATGACGACCGAACAACAAGAGTTTAATCGCGGGACGGATATGGTGGATCGGGGGCGGAAGACAGCATAGTAGGACGTCCGCGCTGGTCAGGAATGCTCAAAAAGTGGTGGCGAAATTGGTTGCAATGTAGGTCTCGAGTTCCGAGCGGTGAACTCGGTGGTCGTGGGTAACTTGAAGGCCGGGACTTTGCCGGCGCGGACTAACTAACAGATCATAATAGAACTGCACAGTAGGCGGTCCGTTTCTTGCGCTTTATGTTGTTTTGTATCGCGCGGTAGACGGCTTTTGGAACGCTCATTTCGCGTCGTGCGGCCTGCGCGCGCACCTGAGCAAGCCTTTCGTGCAATGGGTCGACAACCATTATTCCCTGGACGATCCGGTTCCCGGCTGGCAGTCTAACGCGGCCAGGGAATCTTTGCCGCGGGGGTTTGTCCGAGTCTTTCCAAATCAAAGTTCATCATCGCGGCGGCATTCATTGCCACAATCGCCTCGACCTCTTCTCTCGGAACCGCGCTAAAGATCTTTTCCAAATGTCGGCGACTGCTGGGGTAGGTGCCCTCCACGTGCGGGAAATCCGAGCCCCACATCATGTTGCGGACACCGAGCGTGTGCCTAAGATCGACCTCGTCTTCGGCAAAGAAGGTAGTGACGAAACACTGCCGGCGCCATTGTTCCATCGGCGACATCTCGCCGCGGTAGGACTGAGTGATCCCGCCTTGGTCTGCGCGCGCCACCACATGTCGATTTCTTTCAGGACCGGCGCGATCCACTGAGTGCCGCTTTCGAGGATGCCAATGCGCAAATCCGCGAAGCGCTCGGGGACCGACCCCGCCAGCAGGTGCATCAGATATTCATGCTCTCCCACCAGGATATCGTGTTGCACCAGCAGTTCCCATCCCGGCTCAGCGTCGCCGCTTGCCGACCACGGCCATATCGTACCGTCCCATCGCAGCAGCGGCTTTTCACGTCCAAATCCCTGGTGAAATATTGCCGCCATTTTCCGCTCGGCCAGCGCCGACCACATCGGGTCGTAGTAGTGCGAGTTATAGGTAGGAAGCTCGCGCGAGACGAAGGAGACCCTGCCCGGAAGAGAAATCGCGCGTAGACCGTGATTGTAAGCGTCCTCTATTTCCCGCAGCACCGTATCCATGCCGCAAATCAGGTTGCCTACCGTGGAACCGGTGAAGCGAAACGGCGCGGCTGATACGTAATCCGCAAAATACCGATGGTAGGCTATGGTGCATTCATGCAGAAAATCGACGTTATCGCTGAACGCGCCGATAAAGGGCGTGATGAACTCGGCCGCCACCCCGTCAGCATCGATCATCGCGAGGCGTTCCTTAATCGGAAGCGGACGCACGTACTCTTCGAAACCACCGCGGCGGCCGCTATCAGGGACAGTCGTAAAGCCGACCTCCGCCAGGTTCCTTCGGTCCGCGGTCAATGCGCTGAAGGCGTCGATAATTTTGGAAAAATAGCGCCCCGCCAGAACTTTCCCCACCTCAAATTCCGCGTGCCATTTGCGCGCCAGAAAAGGCTTCAGGTTCGCGACCAACTCAGTGTGACTGTCCATCGAAATGACGATCATCAGCGTCACCTTCCGCAAGGCAGGAGCGCCGGCACGGAAGCCGGTGCTACTTTAAAAGTCAGCGCTTCTCTAGCCGACTATAAAGAGCCCGCATATCGAAGTCCATCAGGGAAAATAGCGCCCTGCCGGCTCCTCTCTGATTTCCTTGTGCTTACCGAAAATTCAAATCCCGAGGTTCTCTACCGAAAATTCAAAGTCCTAACGTAGTGATGGTATAGGCCACCCGGCAGAGCAAATTCCACGATGGTACCCGCCGGCCGCGGATGCCGGAACTCTGGCGCGTCCTTGTCGATGGCGAGACGGGCCGTAACCTGAATGTCCACCAACTCGGGGCAATTTCATAAATTCAGTCATAAATTGTTCGCACGTAAAGTGGATCCGCGGGCAAATCGAAGAGGGCCCCAAAACCTAGCTATCAAAGGTCTTCGCGTTGTGAAGGATCTCGCTCGCCTCTTGATTGATTGGCAGCCGCCCGGTTGATTCAATCGAAGAGGGTGTCGGACGCTTCGAGTTGAAGGGATTTGAACCCCAGCGCAAAGGGCAAAAACCCAAGTAACATCGGGGTCTCAAAACGGAAATTCCGGATGATCGGTTGGCCGCGCCGAGGGTGGTTCGTGCGCAGAAAAAAAATGAAGTTTGATGACTAGTTCGCCAGAGCTGAACAAGGCCACATTTGTCAACCGAAAGGTAAAGTTTAGCGATACAGGACTCGCGCGGGTGTCTGATTCGCCACAGCAACAGACCTGAGCGAGCACAAGGCGTACTCAAAATGCCTCAAGTTACATCGGCAGACCGTCCGGTTGCCGTCACCGGCGCCTCGGGGTACGTGGGATCTCACGTGGTCCTTGCTCTGGTGAAGCGGGGATACACAGTACGCGCCTGCGTTACCGACCCAAACAACCCGGACAAGACCAGTCATCTCCTCGCCCTGAACCAGAGGGTTTACCCTGGGCGAGTCGAACTCAGGACCGCCAACCTGCTTCGGGAAGGTGACTATGACGAAATCTTCGCTGGGTGTAGCGCCGTGCTTCACGTGGGCAGCGTGTTGGGGTACAGGGGAACGAATGCACCCCGCCAGGTGTACGACGGTTCAGTGAACGGAACTAAAAACGTTCTGAACTCCGTCAAGAAATCCGGCACCGTAAAACGGGTGGTTTACACCAGTTCCTTTGCAGCTATCTCCATCCCGAAGCGGCCGGATATGTCTTCACTGAGAAAGACTGGGCCTGCGACAATAGGCTTGGAGATCTGACCTGGACTCCCGAGAATATCGATCGAAAGGGGGGCATCGCGTATGCGATGGGCAAGGTTGCGACCGAGCAGATGGCATTTCGAATGGCGGCCGAGGATGGTCGGTTCGATGTCATATCGGTGTGTCCGACCGTAGTTCTAGGCCCCGTGCTTTCTCGGGCTCATGGGCTGGTGGGTTCGTGGCAATACATCCTCGGCAAAATGCTGGCGGGGCAACCGTGCGGGCGTGGCTGGCAATACCTTTGGAACATCGTGGACGTCCGCGATGTCGGAGAATCGCATGCCCTGATTATTGAGAGTGGCAACTGCGAAAACGGTACTCGCTATCAATTGACTGCCTCAGATCGCGCTGGAGAGCTCAACGCTCAGGAACTGCAAACGCATTTGGCGCGTCTGTTCCCGCATATCAATGTTGGAGGTCCGCCGAAAGGATATGCCGAGATCGTCGCGAAGTTCGGCGGTCCATTTGACGCGCCTCGCGCTTATTGCGATCGCGCGCGAACAGAACTCGGGGCTAAAACGTATCCAGTGGACAACACGCTTTTCGAAACCGGCCGGACGATGATCGAATTCGGGCTCGTCAAGCCCGCACTAAGATAACTGGCGATTGAATTGGGAGGGCAATGTCTCGCGAAAGGATCATCCGACAGCCGACGTGCGTAAGCGCTCAAGTCGGATTAACTCGCACCCGGGCGCTTGGGCCTAAAGCTTGGGCGGGATTTGTCAGGAACGCAGCAAACTGCGGGCGTCCCCGAATGGCCATGGCAAACCGGCAGGGCATCAACGGCGCGGCACCGACGTGCAGCGCCTTTTTTTCTTTGTGGTCTATCGGTCTCTGCGTGGTCGGTCGTGCCGCCAAATGCAAGCAGCAGTGAAACTCGAAGGGCCGTCGCTGCGTCAGGTGCGCTATGACTGCGCCCAATGCTCGACAACCCTCGACGAGGTTCAAGCCCGAAGACCTCATGATTACGAAGATCCATACGACGACACCCACGGGTGGACTTCGCTTCGCCGACAAGCGCATTTAAGTGCGGATCACCTTGTGGCTATTGGCCGTGACGCGGACCTTCTTGCCGCGGCGCACCAGCTCGCAAATCATGCGTGCGCCGTTGAAGGTCTTACCTGCACCCGGCGGCCCTGAGTCGGCAGGATTCCAGCTTGGTATGCACTTGTGAAAGAATCGCAATAAAATGGCTTGCATTGCTGCTCCACCGAAGGTGCAGGCTGGAAAGGAAGTGGCTGTGCCCGTCCCGTTCACGAATATATTTGTTTTGATGCTCGAGAACCGCTCTTTCGATCACATGCTCGGGTTCTCCGGCATCAGCGGCTCCGATGCAGAAACGGGGGGCCCGACCGCGGTTAGAGGGCTTGCAGGCTCTGAGTTCAACAGCTACCGCGGCCAGGTCTATACCGTGTCGCGGGGGGCGGACGAGACAATGCCGGTCGATCCCGGCCATGAGTTTCTCGATGTGCTTGAAGAGCTCTGCGGGACCAACGCCGCTTACTTACCGGGCGGGAACTATCCGTCTATCAATAACAGCGGTTTCGTCAGTGACTATGCCTTGTCACACACCAAAGACGAGGGTAACGCGCCCGGCAATTATGGCGAGATATTGAAGTGCTTTGACCCAGAGCAGTTACCGGTCCTCAACGCCCTCGCACGCGAATTCGCGGTTTGTGATAACTGGCACGCGTCGATCCCGGGACCGACATGGCCGAACCGACTATTCGCCTTTGCGGCTTCCTCCGACGGCCTCGATCATAGCCCTACCACCGCCGAGATTTTGACGTGGGAGACCATTGATGGCATCGAATTCACGAATGGTACGATCTGTGACGCGCTGAAGCGGAAATCCCCCAATGCCTGGAGAATCTATTCTGGCGACGACTTTCCGTTGGTGGCTGCTCTGAAAGGCATCACGCTTGCTGGCATTCATAACTATGACGGGTTCGCGGCAGACGTCGCAAAGGCCGATTACCCCTGGCTCTTCACCTGGATAGAGCCAGACTACGGTGACACGGCATCCGGCACGTTCAAAGGTGGTAATTCGCAGCATCCGATGGACGGCGTCACCCCGGGCGAAGCGCTCATCAAGGCAACCTACGAAGCCATCCGAAACTCGCCGCATTGGAACTCAAGCTTGCTCATCGTGACCTGGGATGAACATGGCGGGTTTTTCGACCACGCGACGCCGCCTGCAGCCATTCCGCCTGGCGATGCCGCGCCGCTGTCAAAATACAATCGATATGGCTTTACCTTTGCTCAATATGGTGCCCGTGTCCCTGCTATCATCGTGTCGCCCTATATTCGAAAAAATGTCATCGATCATCGGCTCTACGAACACAGCTCTATTCCGGCGACCATCGAGGCAGCGTTTGACCTGCCGGCTCTCACCGCGCGGGATAAGGCCGCGAATTCGGCAATGCCACTTCTCAATTTGGCTAATCCCCGGACCGACCCCCCGGCTGCCTTGCCTGCGACAGCCGCTCCGGGTACGCAGGCGAGAGGGCAAAACGCGCCGGCGCCTGATAGCACCGTCGACAGCGGTAATCTCCCGACCTTCGTGCATGTCGCCATGCGTCGTGACCTAGAGGTCTCGCCGGCCGCGCAGCGCCATGCGATTCTCGCGCGCGTGCAGGCGATTCAGACGCGGGCGCAAGCGAAGCAATACATCGATGAGGTTCGAGCCAAAATTCAAGCCGCCCAGGCCGTCCAAGGTAAACCGTAAAAGGGCTGGCCAAGCTCACCGCGCTACCGAAATTCCGGTTTACGGCCGCCAAGAACAGGGCGCCTACAATGGCCCCTTCGAGTCCACCTGCTACCATCCGCTGCTGTTGATCAACGGGAAGGGGGCTGCCTGGCGGTAAAACTGCGCCCGGGTAACGTCCACAGCGCCGAGGGCGGGGAGGAACTGCTGTTGACCGAGATCGACCGGCAGCAGGCGCAGGCAAGGAGTTGGCCTTCCGCGGTGACGCCGCCTTCGCCAAGCCGGAGGTCTACGAGTCGGTCGAGAAGCGGGCGGCAAAGTACGCGATCCGCCTTCCGGCCAACAACAACCTGGAGCGCAAGGTTGCGCAATTGTTAAGCCACCCGGTGGAAAGGCTCAGCTACAAACCAGTGGTCCGCTACAAGAGCTTTCTCTACCAGGCAGCGAGTTGGACCAGGGCACGGCGGGTGGTGGCGTAGTTTGAGTTCAACTTCGTGAAGTTGTTTCCGCGGGTTGGGTTTATGGTGACCACTTCCAGACTTCAAGCTGGGCCGTGGTGCGCTTGTACAACAAGCGTGGCACGGCGGAACAATTGATCAAGGAAGGCAGGCAGGCCGTCGCGATGACACGGCTTAGCTGCCACCGCTTCCGGGCCAATGAAGTGCGGCCGTGGCTGAGGTAATTACCTACAATCTGGGTAATCTGTGGCGGCGGCTCGCGCTGCCGACAGCGGTCCCCAACTGGTCGCTCACCAGCTTGCAGCAGCGGCTGGTGAAAACCGGAAGGCGTCTGATTAAACACGCCCGCTACTATTGGTTCGCGGCACTCATCGGTTGCGCTCGCTCCATAAGCACGTCCGTGCCATCGGCTGTCGCCGAGCGCTTCGCTTGTCACGGCGTGCAGCACTCCGACTTCGCGCGTCTCGATGTCGGAGTAACCCAGCACCCGGTTATTGAAGGTGTCGACGACATAAGGGCGATTCAGCGATACGCTTCGATCAATCGCGACCGCGGACGGATTGGTCAGTTTGGTGGGGCTCAGGAAATTAATGCTGTTGTGGAATAAATTTGACTTGGCCGAGTTCCCACGATACCAAACCATCAACGGTGTCTCCCATGAGCTGGCTTCCGGCGACGGCCAGAATCAGAGGCAGGCCATCCACTATCATGGTGATGCAAACTCTGACATGGTTAAACATCTTCGTGCGAGCCCGTTTTTATGGTTAGCCTTAGGTGCTTGCCGCTTACGGTATCATCCGTTGGAGAAAGCAGAACCTGTGCTGGAGCAAAAAGGGTGAGCTTCGGTTGCTACGCGTATAAGCCACCAGCGCAATTCACAAATCGGCACCTGCACGCGGACGATGTGGACGATGCGAATCGCCATGAGCCGCCCGCCTCGTCACTGTCCAAGACATCGCGCGGAACACCTCAAGCACTTATGGCAAGCGATGACGCTTTGGCTAAAGCGGAAAAGCTCCTTAGTTCCAAGCCAAACGACAAAATCCCTTGTCGCCACGGAGAGAATGCATGACAGGCTGGAAATTTTTTGGAGGCGGCGAACGGATTCGAACCGTTGAATGGAGGTTTTGCAGACCGATTCGCAATAGAGACTCAGCGGTAACACAGTACCCTCCGCCCCACTCTTGTAAGCTTTTCAAGGACTTTTACGGTGTCGAAGTGGCTTACAGTACCGCTGGAAGCGCCTCTGTCCGGGCAAAGTAGGGGCAAAGTCTTCCAGCGTTAAACAGCGGTGTTGCCGCCGATGCAAAACTGATCGAGGGTCTCTTTCGTCCGCTTTGGTCCGAGAGCATCAATGAAGAGTGGATGGTGAGCATTCTAGCGAACCGTCCGGATCTAACACGGCCGCAGCTTGAAGCGGCTCGCAGCTCGATGGACCGTGCATTTCCAGCGGCTTCAGTGTCCGGTTTTCGAACGTCTTATTCCGGCACTCAGCCTTCCCGACCCCGACGACCGCCACGTTTTGGCGGCGGCCGTTCACGCCAGAGCTGATCTAATCGTCACGGTCAATCTCAAGAACTTCACAGTGGTCGCCTTCGCCTCTCAATCGCCAAGCGCGGTTTTTGCCGGAGCCTTTTGCTCCGATAATCGCGATCATACCGGGATTGTGTTCTTTGAACTGACTCTACAGTATCGTGAGCGACGTTACTACCAGTCGTTCCGGTTCTATCCACACACGTTCCTCCGGCTCGATGACAGCTTGCCGAAGTGCTTCGAAGGTCGAGGCCCCCTTCATCCAACAGAAACGATCGGCGTCGGGTGCTAAAGGGGATTCCCTAGCTGTTTGAATGAAGAAGGGGCCTAAACCCTGAAACTCGATGTGGAACTGGGCGTTGTGATCTAGCACACCGAGCCGGAGAAGAAGCCGGCTATCGAAAATCTGGCGGCCGAAGTGGCAAAGCTCAAAGGTGCGGCGCGGCGGGCGAAGAAGCTTTCCAGAAATCGTTCGCCGTTGAGAAGAACCAGGGTCAGGTACTGAACCCCAAGTTCGACGAACTGCTGAAGCAGGCAAAGCAAGATCCAAACTTCGGTAAGAACTCGTGCGACATCGATCTCTGACGGCTCAAGCGGCCGCGGCGGTTCCCAGGTCCGGCGAGAAGGTTCCGGCGATCTTGAGTACTCCGGCACTCAGATTCAGCACGAACAGCGTTGTTATGGTGGCAATCTCGGCGGCGACATTGTACGGTCCAGGCAGGAGCCGGGCAAACACAACAAGACCGCGCACGCCGAGCGCAAGCTGTAGGAGCATGTTGCTGATCAAAGAAGCAAGATCGTTCTTCCAGGAGAAGATGCCGGTTCCGTAGTAGAAGATCATGAATGTGAATCCGCCCAGGCCAAGAACGGCTCCGAGGATCAAATCAACTCGGCCGACCCATTTGGCGATCGAGCCAAATACTGTGGTGTCGTACGCCACCGTGGCGACGCCAGCCGCAAAGATGTCCACGCACAGCGCGACGGTTGGGAAGGCCCAGACTACGACCGAGGAGACCGTGCGAATGGTGTCCTGGAAAAGCGAGGAAATGTCGGAGCCGAGAACGATCAGCCTGGTAACGAAGCCAACTGCTCCGAGGACCGAAAGATTGATCTTTGCGACATAGGCCTTGAACCAGCTCTCGTCATTCGCGATCGTAATGTTCGCTCCCTGGAGAAATGTACCGAAGAAGGCCCAGCTGGTCTGAGCAACACCAGCGGCCACGCCCCATACGGTTGCGGTGATTCCTGCGGCATCGCTTCTGGTGTCGCGGCCGAACGAAGTCTGAATCGCTTTCACCAGGGAGGTGGGCAGGGCGACCAATAGTGATCCGAGGTCCAGAAGCGTCAGCGCCTGGCCGTCGTTGATCAACCGATAGAGATCCGAGATGAACGGTATCTCGATGGGTTTGTCCACGTATCACACATGGCCTTGAGGATGCTTCTGGTGATTCGCAACAGCGCCGCGAGGGCGCGTTGCACCACATCCAGAACAATGCCGGTGGCGCCTCGCAGGAGATTGATCGCGACTCCCAGCGTGGCTGTCAGGATATTGGTGCCGTCGCCGGACGAGAATTGGGCGCGAAGGCGTGTTATAGCCTTGTCCACGTCGTCTGTGACCATGCCGCGCAGGTCCTTCACCAGGTCGTCCAACTCCTTTGCGACACCATCCGGAATGATGAACTCAGGGAAACTGATCAACCCCACCGGCGCGTCCCGCTTCCGCGAGGCAGCGACGTTGCTCACTTGAGGTGGCAGGAGGTTCTGTTCCAGCTTCGATTGCAGCCAGTTGTTGCTCGACCCTCCGGCTGCGGCATTCTTGCCGCAGGATGCCTTGTCGCGGGCGGACGTGGCGGAGGTGGAACTCAGCTTGTTCTCCGCCTCATTGAAAGCTGACTTTACTTCGCTTCGGATTGTGGTGAAGGCGTCGGTAATTTTCGTCTCCGCCTGATCAAACAGACTCGTCTGTCCAGAAGAGCCGGACTGGAACAAAGACTGCCAGGTTGTGCGGATACCATCCCTCAGCGCATCTTTGAGCTTGAGAACTTCGGTCCATTGGAAAGCCAGGCTCAGGGCCTCGAGAACCTTGCTGATCGAGCCGGCAATCGTGTTGAAGATGCCCTGAATGACGAGCGCTGCTTTCTCGATTGTGTCGAGCACTAGTTCAATGGTCTTTTCGATGCCTTCGATTACGGCTGTGACGACCGTCTTTGCGAGTTGTGAGGCCTCGTCGAGCGCGCCCACAATTGCGCCGGTCACCTGCGCCGCACCGCGCTTGACGCTCTCCCAGAAATCGGAGAACCCGCGCGGCAACCGTGCATTTTCCTTCTCGGGAGGGTGCGCCTGCAGCCAGGCCTGCTTCTGCTCTTCGGTCATCGCCCGCATGAAAACCGGCTCCTTGCCTAGGCTGAACGCGAAAGTCTCGGAGGTCTGGAATGGAGCTGAATAGTCTCCGTCGCTGCAACAACAGATGATGCCGGTATCGCATCCGTTAGCCAGATACCGTTCGCCGATGTCCCGCCGCCGGTTTTTATGTTCGACCGACTGTTTCACCATGGAGAAAGGACGTATTCACCATCTGGGCAACGCTGTCCATGGCCTTATCGTTGTTGCGATATTCGTCGGCAACAATCGGTTGATTGTCATTCCCCTTTGCGTTCTGCAGCGCAGCTTTGTCGAGTTTTGACAGCTCGCCGTGCAATTGGGCGTCAGGGCGGATGACAATCGACTCCCCGCTGTGCATGAAGGTAGTGAACAGCGTCACACCCGGGCAGCTCAATCCGTCGGAAAAGTCGCCGTTGGCGTCAGAGTCGCCGGACGGCAGCGAGATCCGGAGCCGGCCGTTGGCGTCGGTCAGAAGGGTGGCGAAGACAGAAGGGCCTACGTTGTATCGCTGGCCCTGACTTTCGATCGTAGCAGGTGCAGTGGCGCCCACCAGAACCAGCTGGAGCGCCTGCCCGGAGCCATCTGCGTTGGTTATCGAAATCTCAGTGTGAATCAGAGGGAACTTCCTCGTAGCGCCGTTGGCAAATTCGAAGTCCTGCATCAGTGTTGCTTCGGCATAAAAGCTTCGAGCCAGGTCGCCGGGCCGGATGGCCCGAAGGGTTTTCACATCTTTCAGATAAAGGACTCCGTCCTTGACGCCGATGAGCCCGGGGGATTGCTTCGTATCCTGTTTCGCCAGCACCAAGGAGGCAGTTTCAACGGCAAACGAGTAGCCGCGGCCAAACGCGCGAGCGACCCCATACAGGATGCCGTCATCTTCGACCATGCCGCCCTCCGCCTGAGCGGGCTCCGTTCGAAGCTGGCCAATGCGATCCCAGCCCTGCCAGTTTACTTCGTTGTTAATCCACCGTGCGGTGTAGACGTGCGAATCATTGTCGGCCAGAAGCACGTCAACCTGACCCGCGTTGCGAGCGAACGCAGCCACCGGCGTGAGTAACGGGAAGGTGAGATCCCTGAAATCCCGTCCACGTAGTGGAGCCCATCCGTGCCAGGAATTGTTATACCACCATGCTGTATAAACAACACCGCCTGGATCCACAGCAAACAGATTCATCTGCTCGTGATTGGGCGCGACGGCGCCAACGGGAGTCAATTGAGCGAAACGGCGATTGCTGAAATCGCGGCCGCCGATCGGAGACCAGCCCTGGAAGTCCCAGGCATTCGGCGCTCGCCACGCAACATAGACGAGACCATCCTCGCCGACCGCGAAAAGGTCGATCTGATTCGGTTTGCGTGAGAGGGCTGCGAGCGGTGTCTGCACCTTAAACCGGCGCTCGCTGAAGCCGCGGCCGTCGAGCCGATCCCAGCCGCGCCAGCCGTGGTTGACTTTCCACTGCGCCGTGTAGACCAGCCCACCATCACCCACCACGAAAAGGTCGACTTCACCGGGGTTAGGCGCGACAGCTTTGATCGGCGTGAGCGCCGGGAAGGTCTGTAACGTGAAGCCGGTGGTGACGATTGAGTCCCAGCCGCTCCAGTCGTCCGTGACGGTTCCGTCGGGCGCAGTTACTTCACGGTTCCACCATGCCGCATAGACAAGTCCGTTGCTGTCAACGGCATAGAGCTCAAGATCATTCTGCGATCGAGAGACTGCCGCAAGCGGAGTCCCAGGCACGAAATTGCGCGGTTTGAAATTGCCTCCGGCCAGGGGACGCCATGATGGGTCAAAACCCGCGGTTCCGGTCAAGTAGACGAGACCATCCTCGCCTGTGCCGAAGAAGTACACGCGTGTGTTGCGTGAGGCAGCCGCAATGGCGCTCCGCGGCGCAAATGCAGCGCCGGAAACGACGCCCCAATCGTGCCATGCACCATCGCCCCACGAAATGGTATAGGCTGCGGAATCCTTGCCAACGGCAGCGGCGGTGATGTCATCCGGAGCCCGCGCGAAACCAGCTACGGGAGTCAACGGGTCGAATGCCGGCTCGATCATTCCGGGCGGAAGATCGATCTGACGGACAGCCTTCCCGTCGACGGCCGAAAGTACGACTTTTTGCCGCTTTTAAGCGCAACGTAACAGTATTTCGCATCGGAGGCCAGTTGGCCGACGACTGGGCTCGCGAGCGTTTGGCGCCAGGCGACCGCGCGGCGCGCAACGGAGACGGCGGTGACCGAACCGTCCTGCATAGCGACGAAGAAAAATTCACCGTTGAACGACGTTCCCGCGGTCGGCGTCCCGGAGACGGATACGGACCATTGCAGTTGCAGGGAGACCGGGTCGATGGCGTCCACTCTGTTTCGGTACGTGGGAAGGAGAATCGATTCGATGCTCAAGCTGGGACTCGGGTGCACAAAGCCCGCGCCGTAGCCCGGATCCAGATGATCTTCACGGCCGCGCGAGCCGACGTCTTGACCGGGTGCGAAGCGCTGAAGGCCATTCGACACCCCTGCGACATATACGGAGCCGCCCTGCGTCTCCATCCAGGAAACGTCTCCCTGCGGCAGATAAGCAAGGGCAACGGGCGCAATGTTCGCCTCGAGTTCGGCCTTGTAAAAGCTGAAGTCGCTGCAAAAGACAAGAAGTCCACCTTCGAACGGCCGCACTGCGCGCGGGTGCGCCTTGTTTCCGAAGTTGCCGATGGCATTTGTCTGCTGGCCAGCAAATTGATCGAAACCATACAGAGTGTCCCCTACGCCGAGCCACACTTTTTGATATGCGATGCAGCAGCCTGCTTGATCGAAGCCTCGCATTGGAAGACGGGTCGTCCAGTTGACGGTCGTCGGTGATGATTCGAGCGTGGCCATTGTTGCCCTCCATAAATTCACCAAGATGAAGCGATGCTGAGTTTCGTGAAAATTTCGCTATTTTGAACCAGCGATTGACATAAACCGGAATTCCATTTTCAATCCTTCGCGATCGCTTCGACACCGCGCAGTTTGTCAAACGTAATGTTCGAGCTCGGTTTTGAGTCCAAACGGCTTTCCACGGCCCCGCAACGGCCAGTTCTGTCTCGCATTGGCGTAAAATTCCGAAACCGGCGTTTTTCCGACCGAATTTTTAGACACTCATCTCTTCCATTCCTATTGAGGTGGACCCGCTCATTGAGACAACGATCGGGCATTTCTAAGGGACAAATCCTACCCCCAGTTTCGAATAATGATACCGGGAGTAGTGCGGTCTCGCAAACAGTGGGGATATGAGCGATTACCGTGCCAGGTGGTCTCAGATTTCGTGCGGTCGCTGAGCCACTAATTCTCTCGCTTTGAGGCTTGTTGTTGCGCTGAGCACGGCACGGCGTTGTTCAGCAAGTGACCAACGTCTGTCTTTCTGATGGAAACAACCCGGGACACGTTCGCAATATTAGCCCGCCCGCTGAAGGTTCTAGCCGCGATCACTATGAGCTAGAAAAAGTAACGTACCGAGCCGGTGACGAGCAGGCCCGCAATCGCGAGCAGCAATGCCGGCGGCATCACCAATGCACCAAGTTTCAGAAAGGTCCAGGCACTCACCTCCTGATTTTCCCGCCGCAGCGCCGACAGCCATAGGATGGTTGCCAGCGATCCGTTGACGGACAGATTCGGCCCGAGGTCCACGCCGATGAGCACGGCGCTGGCGACCTGCTGCGGCACATGCGAAGCGGACACGACGGAGCCAGCCATCAGACCGGCCGGCAAGTTATTAACCAGGTTGCTAATCAAGGCCAGAGTCACGCCCGTTCCCAAAGTGGTCGCCATCGCGGAACGATCTGTCGCCGTTTGCAGAACATGAATGAGCGCGTTGAGCACGCCGCTGCGGTCAAGCGCCTCAACCAGGACGAACAGACCGGCCACCAGCGGCAAGATTTCCCAGGAAGCGTCCTTGATGACGGTCCACGGTGACTCCCGCTTTAGAAAAAGCACTACCGCGGCAGTCGCGACCGCGGCGACAAATGTCGGCAGTCCAAGTTCAACGCCGAAGCCGGAGACAAGCAGAAGCACGATTCCCGTGCCCACGATGCCGCAAGCGGTCATGCGGCCACCGCTGCGCAGACCAGGTACATCCACCTCAGCGGCCATTACCTCCTGGCTGAGCGAATCGCGCTGCGTGAACCGGAGGACAGTGTAAGCTTCCTCACCACGCTGAAAAAATCACCGTGCATTTTCGCAAACTGACTATTCAACCCGGTTTCTCAACAGCCTGCTAGTGGCGCCATGCGTCTTCGGGCAGCTTTTATGTCCGTGGGAATCGAACCCGGGTTCCCAATCAATCCGCAGCTTCTAGCAAACGAGTTTGTTGTAATCGTCGGAAGAAAGAAAGTTGAGCCGGGTGCAAAGACTTTGCTCCCAGACGTAAGCCTTCGCCTTCGGTTTGTGTATCCGCAGAGCCCTGCTCTTCAAATTATTAACCAGTCGGACGTCGTTGTACGCGACATCAAATACTCGCTTGCTTTATGGAATCTCGACCTCCCGGACCGTATAGACCCGTTGCCGAGACCGATTTCAGCGCTTGACTGGCTTAGGCCGCGCGCCATCGGCGGCCCGCAAAATCTGTTTTTTAGTTACGCCTCTGCTAAAATCCGGAAACCGGCTGATCGGATGCGTGTCAGTTTCGTGTCCTGATTGCGTGTGCGGACGAACGTTTGTGGTTTATATCGTGTGGGGACAAGGGGGCTGGTTTGCGGCAATTCCGAACGGCGAAGATGGCGGAGTATTGGTACCGAAACATTTCCTAAGGCAGAGATCGCCACCTACGTAACCACATTATATCCATGGTTCCTCAGAGTTTTCGAGTGCCAATTCGCGAACTATGGTAAAACGAACGGCAAATTCGAGCGGAATAGGCTCGCTGGCATCGATCGGCTGAGGCGACTGCGAGTCGAACCCTAATTCCAGACTGGGTTGTTTTTATTTCGCAGACTGGCCTGCAACGACGCGGGTCCATCCGCCCGACAATATGCCGAACTCTGCGCCGGTCCTTCTGCCGATAACGCACCGACGCTCAAGTTCACCGCCTAGAATCGTAACCGGGCGCGATTACGGGGCAAGCAAGCGGCAACATCTCCAGATAAGTAACCACAGGCAGCCCCGGACGCGCCCACTTTGACCCGCATGAGCTTAGCGGTTGTGCGGTTGACATTTTTTTGAGGCCATGCGAACGCGGCGGGATAGCGCGACTTTTCCAAGATCGTTCATTATCCGATTTGGGTAGCGCTTTCGGATTTAGCCCTTATGACATAGCCTTTCCTCTTTTCTCTATCTTTTGAGGATTCTCGCGACCCGTGGTCTTGGCTAGCTTTGCGCGCGCAGTCTTGCAGCCAACACAGACTGTTGTGTTTGGGCGACTTTCGAAACGAGCAGCCCTGATGGACTCACCACCTTTCGAGCACGTTGGACCGGCCGTTTCCATCTCGCGCCTTTTTGACGGAGCCGCCGAGCCGAGACCTTATCTTGGGTGAAATTTGGAGGCGGCGAACGGATTCGAACCGTTGAATGGAGGTTTTGCAGTTCTCCACCTTCCGATCCAATAACCGAAAAGTGCAATACTTTACGGCATTCTGATTCTCACCTTCCAACAATAATTCCGCCGTTTGGCGACAGTTTTTGGCTTAGTTCTGACATAGCGACAGCGGTGCCGTCGGAGGCGTACTTCGACGGCCATGCGTGAGTAGACCCGGTCGGGGATTCTGCGATTGAGGTTGGGCGTGACGCGGTGGATTCGATTCGAGTATGCGGAAGATGCTGTTCGGCCAGGGAGGGATTTAGCCAGTGCGTGAGTATGGCAAGGTCTCTCCGCAATTTTGGAATGGCGATACCAGCCGGGCGCTAAGAGGTGCCGGGTTGGAATGTCAACTACTCGCCATCTACCTCATAATTGGCCCCACAGCGAATGCCATCGGATTGTACGAACTGCCCCTTCCGTGGGCGGCGCATCACCTAGCGATGGACCTTAAGAATGGGCATATAGCAAGGGCCTTTTGGAATTGATGAAGGTCCTTAGTAAGGCCGAATTCGCCTACTACGACGAGGGTCGTGAACTGGTGTGGGTTCCCAGATGGCCCGCTACCAAATAGGCGAGCAGCTAAAGGCTGGGGATAAGCGCGTTCCGTGGGTGATGGATCAGATGCGGGCGTTCGCCGGGCATCCTTTCGCGGCAGCCTTTTATGAGAAGTACCGCGAGCAGTTCAACCTGCCCGAAATGGAAGATACTCGGGAGCGTCAAAAGAAGAGAAAAATCCCGACTACGCTACGGTTTTCGGTGTTGGAGCGAGATGGATTCGCTTGCGTATATTGCGGCCGAAGCGCGCCGGGAGTGGTGCTAGAGGTCGATCACGTAAATCCAGAATCGTCGGGCGGAAAGACGGATTCGGACAATTTAGTGACGGCCTGCTGGGAGTGCAATCGGGGCAAGGAAGATAAGGCCCTTACCAAGCCCCTTCGAAGCCAAGAGCAAGAGCATGAAGAGCATCCTTCGGATGCTCCCGGCTGGAAACTACAGGCGTTTTTCGGGCGCCGCGGATGTGCTATCCGTTGCGTTTAGTCTAAAAGCTCACCTTTGCCGGAGCGCCGGAAGATAATTAAACCCTGCCGGCGTGATCGATACGCTAGGCGGGTGCTGACCGGTTTTCAGTTCGAAGACCGCTTGCTGGCAGACGCATCATGATACTGGCAGCGCTTTGAGATGCGAATCGTCGCAAGGACGTAGCCCTGGAACCGCGCGGGTTAGCCGCCGCAATCTCCGCAGTTCGCCGCCATCGAAGTTGTTACCCCTGGTGACGCTGCGAAAAGGTCAAACGGACCGGCTAGTGGACCGGCTTCCCGTCCCTGTCGAGGCCTTTGCCGAACAGGCCGGCCTTGATCCGCGCCTTGACGACCCGCGAGATGAATCGGTCCATTTCACCTATCTTGATCCACCCGTCCGCCTCCGTGACAAGGCCGCGCGAGAGCCAATCTCTGATGGTAACTACAGCGCAGAATTGTAAGTGGCGGCTCAGATCTTCAGGCCGCCACAAGAACTCGTCGTCCCCGCGGGCGAGGAAAGGCGATTGGTGGAGCACCTTCAGGTGGCGCCGCTCGAATTGTACTTGTCGTACCATGGGCGGGTTCTCCTCAGAAAAGGCGGGAAAAGCCCGCTCGGAAAGCCGATCCCGCCCGGCCGCGCCAAGGTACCTAACGCTGCCAGTTAACTCATTTTACGCGGTCATCACCGCTGGGGCGCAAGGATTTAGATGGGAGTTTTTGAAGGGCGGGGCCAGCCCACCAGAGAAAAAGCCGATCCCCCAGCCGGCCGCGCGGAAGGCGGGCTAACGCGCGGCCCACCCGATCTCTATTGTCGGCGGCGATGGGAACTGGCGCGCAAGGATTTGAGTGAAGTGCGGAAGCGGGACCAGCCGCTGACTCGGCCATACCCGCCCCCTTGACCGCCACACTGGGCCGGGTCGAACGCTAGTCTGTGGATTGAATTTACTCGGGCCCGGCCAATGGCTGAAGCCGTAAGAGTAGGAGCAATATCTCTGGTTCGATTCCTAGCAAGTGACCGAGGTCTTTGAGCGTGATCGGTATGCGGTCCGTACTTTGATGGCTCATGAAAAGTCCACCTATATTTGATTAACTGCGCGAGTTGAGGGGAGAGACAGAAGAGGGTCCCAACCAACGGTCAGTCTCCATTTTCCGCCAATGCTTTGAGTAACAGCAAGCGATTAGCCAGGCCCCTGCGCGATGGAGCCTTAACTCCGTCCGTCACATTGAAGCCAGGACCGCGCGCCCGCCCGAGCCAGGCTGGCGCTTAACCGAGTCTGGAGCGCCGGACGATGGATGAGCAGTGCCGGTGGCTCTACGCGGCAAATGGGTGCTTCCAGCCATTATCCCCATTTCCTCATTCTTAGAGGCTACGAGCCCTTGCCATACGACAGCGAGAGCCTCCTGACTATCAGTGCAGTTTAGGAGGCGCTCACTGTCAGCCGGGCAGATTTGCTCGTTGCCGCCGAACGGTACCGGCGAGATTTCCTGACATCCGGGCCAGATGCAGACGATACGCTTTTCTATGTTGGCTCTCATCTCTCTGACGTATGTTACAGCTCTCCACGCAACGCCACTATAGGCTATTGTGAGATTTGTGTGAAGATTGTTCGGGGAAAGTTCGGAGGGGGCGGGAACGGTTGCCGATCCCGCCCCTTTTACCGCCCGGCGAGGGAAGGCGGCTAGCTCTCGTGGGCAGTCTGTTTTCGACTTACTCCGGACGCCGGCGGGTTGCAATTCAGGCGGCGCGCACCGCTTTCAGGTGGCCCGGATTTTTCAGGGTGCTGAAGTAGCGCTCAAGTTCTTGCTCTTCAATCCGGATCTGATGGCGGACGCGGATGATGGGCAGGCCGCCGTCATCGATAATCCGGTGAATCGTTCTCACTGAGACTTTGCAAAGGGCGGCCACTTCCTTGATGGTCAGCAGCTTCATGGTGATCACGCCACGCGCCGTAGCCGCGGGCGCTCCGCACAAGGATTGTTTTTCGGCTCGGGCTCGGGATAGACCAGGCCGGTCCCAAATAGGTCGCACGGAATCCCGGTAGCGTCCGCGATTGAGAACACGTAGCCGCTTCGCCACTTCCCTACCGGTCTGTGGAGCAGACGGCGCATCTGCTGCATATTCAGCTCAAGCAGCTCGGCCACGCCTCCGGGTCCGCCCAGCATCTCGATTGCGACCGCCATCGCGGTCTTCTTTACGACTGCCATAACGCCTCCTTACGCCTGCGCCGCGGCTGCGAGCGGTACGCCGGTGCCGTTGTGGCCGTTGGATGAGCCGGTTGCTTGCGCTTTGGCACGCCTCGCACGTGGTCGCTTCATCGTGGTGGCGATGGTCCTCAGGTGATTGCCGGCAAGAATCATCTCGGCAGCGGCGGCTTCCAGTTCACGACCAATAGGCAGAAACTCGCCGAGCGCGTTCGCAGCCATGTACTGGAGATCTTCGGCTTCATCTTCGAATGATTTCCGCGAGGTCGCAGAGGTCCTTGCCGACGACTTCGATTTTCCGGCGGAACTCCTTGACTGCGGTCTTAACGAGCGCCTCGCGACGTCTTTCAGCCCAGTCGGAGACGGCCTGGATCAGCGTCGGCACATACTTTCGCCTGGCGTGATTCTTCGATTCGCTTGCATTCGTGCTGGTAAAGCTCGTTGTCAGGATTAAGACCTCGAAGCGGCCGGACTCCTCATCGTTTATCAAGTCCTCATGCCACGTGCCGCCCACGCAGTTAAAGTCCAGGTGCACCTTGAACCGATGGCGCCCAAGTTTTAGCGCCTCGGCATGCATCTCTACCAGGCATCCACTTGTGATAAGCATCTCGACCGTTCCGAATGGGGTTTCGAGCCGTTCGCCTTTGATTTCAGACATTTCTGGGGATCTCCCTTGAAGCTGGTTCGGTCTTCGCCGGTGCCGTCAGGCGTGTGCGGCGCCGTTCGCCAAGCCGTTGGTGTGGCCTTTGCCGTTGAGGGTGACCGCCGGCGCCTTGGACGCGGCCTTGCGGGCCGGCTTCGCCTTGCGCGCACTCTTCGGCGATGCCTTGAGCGGTACCGCGTTCGCGAACCTGCCGCGCGGTACGGCCGGCTTGCTGACATCCGGCTTCTTCGGCTCGAGCTGCTGTTCGACCTTCAGCCCAAGGAAGGCCAGGGCCTTGTTGATGCCCTGGTTGACCGCCTCCGCGATGTCCAGGACTTCGTTGCTTTCGCCCAGCCGCTTACGCCAAGCCGTGGCGACCTGCTCGCACCACTGGCGGTATTCGGCCGTCGGCAGTGTGATGGAGAGCCGCAGGTCTTCGTGGTCGACCTCCGCGTTGAGTGTGAGACCCATCCCTTTGCGCCAGTCAGTCAGCGCAGTGAAGAAACAGCTCGCGACGCCTTCGCGGGCATCCTCTTCGTAAAGCGCTGTGCTTGAACTTTTTCAGCGCCCGGTCGGCGATGCTCGTACTCTGTGTCTCCGTTCATCTCGATCGTGATTGTTCGTGGCATCTGTGGTAAACTCCGATTGTTCCCTGGGGCGCATCGCGCCTCGTTTCACGACCTCCTGGGCGGGCGTCGGCTTGCACCCCGGCGTCCGCCCGCTTCATTTCGCTGTTGATAATTCCCCGATAGTTCGTTCCTTCTGGTTCGCCCGCGCTACCCGTCCATGCTGCCGTTCCGGCTTCGCTGCCTGCCGCTATCCTCGTCCGCCGCGGGGGTTTGTAGTGCATAGGTAGTACAAGAATGATACAATTATCAAGCCGGAGGTTGTATGAGGATGGATAGTGTGGAAATTCAAACGGCCATGACGCCGCCTAAGTTCCGAAGCCCGCACCCGAAAAAGGTTCACATCATGCACGTGAGGCTCAACAGTGGTGAACTTGAGCTGCTGACTAAAGCGTCAGAGGCCATTGGCTCGCCGGTGTCCACCTGGGCCCGAGTGACGTTGCTCGCCGAGGCGCGTAAGATATTGCGGCGGGCGCGAGAGCAATGACCGACGACGAACCCGACCGCCGGGCCCGTGCTAAGGCGCGAGAGGGTAGGAGGTCGCGAACCGTGTCGTTGACGGTAGTAGTCGATATCGACGACCTGGACGCCGAAGTGCACCGGTGCTTGACTGGTTGAGAATGCAAGGAGGCCAGATCAACTTCATCGAGGGCATCCGCAAGTTCGCTGGCGATACCCGGCTCGTAAACAAGCTGTTGACGGAGTGCATCAGGGGTGTCCAGCGGGAACGGCTCTGGAAAAAGAGGCCCTGACGGGTGAAGGATGAAGCGGCGTAACGGGGGCAGAAAAGCGGAGCCCATACCAGGCGGTATTGAGAGCGAGATCATGACGCTCTATGGTGTCGCCGACTATCTGAACTGCCACTACAGCACCGTCCATCGATTAATCCGGCAAGGGGGACTTCCCGTATTTCGCTTAGGCGGCGATTTTCGGGTCTGGCGGACCGACTTGGTGGAGTGGATCGCGCAGCAGTATGTGACGGTCGCGGAAAGCAAGCTTCCCAGGAAGGGCCGCCCTAAGCGCAAATCCTGACGACAATGGGTAGCTTCCGCTTCTATCGCAGGCTTCGCGTCTTTCCCGGCTTATCGGTCAACCTCTCGAAGTCCGGGCCCAGCTTGAGCGTCGGTGTTCGCGGGGCGCACGTCACGGTCGGGAAGCGCGGCTTTACTCGGACGGTCGGGCTTCCGGACAGCGGCGTGTTCTGGACAAGCAGGACCGGATACCACACGGGCGTGCATACTGCGCATCGGGAAGGTGCGTTCGGGCCGCAGGGGCCGACCGGACCGCTGCGGCGCTTTCCGAGGGGCTACTAGGAGATATCTATGCCAAAGCCGATCCTGGTAACAGCAGTTGTCCGATTCTGGTCGGGAACCTTTTGAATGGAGCACTCGCGGCACTGGAGATCCGCCTGTGGTAACGAGGCTACTTATAGTCATCTTTTGTCGTCATTTTGGATAGCTTTAAAGCATTTGATCTCAATTCTCTTCTCTGCTATTTGGTCTCTTGGTCACGGGCGGCGGCGCCGTCGTAATCTCATCGTCCTTTTACTTCCAACCAGGCGACGGCGCAGTTCAAGCTGACTCAGCAATCTCCTGTTTCGAGCTCTTGGATCATACGGAGGGTCGATTGTGATCTATCTCCGAACCCCACCGCGATGAAATTTTGCCTCGCCCAAGGCTCGCCACTTCAAGTCGCTGGCTTGCGACCTGCCGAGCCTTTTGGAGGGGGATGACGCAATGAAGAAAACGGTGATGACGGCGGCGCGGAAGAGGGTCTAAACCCTTAGCCAACGACTTGGAAAACGCGGGCATAAAATCTAGCCACGCGAAGGAAGAAGGAGGCGTCAAAATGACCAGGATTAAATTTTCGCAATTGGTCGCGGTCGCATTATTTTCGCTTTCCCTCGCCGCTGTGCCCGCCGAGGCAAGCGTTGATCACACTTACGTCTCGGGCACCGGAACCGACAGCGGCGGGTGTGTCAGCACTCCTACCGCCTGCCGGACCTTCGCCTATGCGCTCACTCAGACTTCGGCCGCCGGCGAAATCATAGTGCTCAACCCGGCGGACTATTCACCGGTGACCATTACCAAATCAGTCAGCATCGTTGCTGACGGTGGCGGACCGGCCGGGATCATTTTGGCCACGGGCACTGCTATCACCATCGATGTGGGGTTTGCCGCTGTCAATTTGCGCGGGCTGACCCTCGAGGGAGAGGGGACGGCGACCTCTGGCATAGTGTCCAACTATGCTGCCGGTTCGGTGTTGACGGTCTCGGATTGCGTCGTTCGGAATTTTAAGAGTGCAGGTATCGTCCTCCACGGAACAAATAACCTGGTTGTGAACAGCGTCATAAGCAACAATGGAGGAGTTAACCTCAATGGAGGAAATTTCAACTGCCAGATAAGTCCATCGTCCTACTGTGCCGGTTTGGTTCTCGTTGGTAACAGTCAAGAGCCAGGCTATGCTACCGTGCGCAATTCGGTCTTCAACGAAAACGCAATTGGCCTTGCTGCAGAGGGAGAGCCTGTTGACAATGGCGGATCGATCTTGACCATCGCTAACACGATAGTCACAGGAAGTTCGCAGTACGGCGTCCTCATTGGCACCGCAGGTGTGGTCGACAGCTATGGCGACAATGAGATCAATGGAAAATGGCAACGGCACTAATATCTCTGGGGGAACATTAACCCCCGTGGCGAAACAGTAAAGGCGCTCAATCGAGGCCAGACGGGCTTCGCTGGAACAAGGAAGAAGCCGAGATCGAGCAAGCGCAACCGCCGTGTTTGCGTTTGTCGCAGACTTTTGAACGACAGTTAATTTAAGGTCCCAGACACCCGGAGTTCGGGTCCACCCCGCCAGGCTCTGGGCGCCCATTTGTGCCCGGAAGACGGCCTTGAGAAAACCCCGAGAAAACCCGAAGTTAAACTTTAAAGCCCAGCACGGGGTTGTCGCGTCAGCGCTTGGTTGTAAAATTCCTAGCCATGGACGAAGGCTTTCTTGTCGTGCGCTACCTTTACGAGCAACGACCCGATGGGCGGTACGTCCCGTCCGTCAGCGTTCACCTACCGGGCAAGGCGGCGGCCATCATCATCACCGATCCTGAAGGCCGGACCTATCGCGATCTCAATAAGGCGCTGGAGATGGATTTCTGGTTGCTCGGCCAGTGGCACGCCAAGCACGCGCCCCACTTGCAAATCGTGGTTACACCGACATGACAACCATGGCGGCCCGCTATGCGCGGCTCACTTGCACGTCCCATCGCTCTGGAGCGTCTGGCCGGCCGGACAAGTAGTTGTGGTCGTGGTCGTGGTCTTCTGCTCAGGCGCAGTTGGGGGATTAGTTGTGGTCGTGGTCGTCGTCTTTTGCTCAGGCGCAGATGGGGGAGCGTTACAGGCCGCCAGCAACGTCACCGCGAGAATCAACATGCCAAGCATTTTAGTCATAAAGACTTCCCTCATCCGCAATGGTCACCGCTGTCGCGTTCAAAGGTCAAGAAGTTAGCCAGTGGCGCATGACCCTCGAGACGAAATCGGCGTTTTTCTCTCCACTCTCGCGAAGGTCTACCGGTCATCGCCGAATACCGTCGCAGCCTACTGCGGCGACCTGACCGACTTCAGTCGCTTCCTGGGCGACGTCGCGGTAGAGACCATCACGGCCGACCAGATCCGCAAGTACCTGGCCCGTATTCCCAACCGCGCCACCCGCCAGCGTCGGCTTGCCGGAATCAAGCGCTTCTTCCGCCATCTGGAAATCACCCGCCGTCTCGACAACCCGACCCGCAGAATGCGCCTGCCGAAGCGTGACCAGCGATTGCCGGCCGTGTTGAGCGAAAAGGAGGTCGAGCAGCTAATTGGCGCCCAGCGCCCCAAGGATGACGACCGGGCCGGCTGGCGCGACCGGGCCTTGGTCGAGACGCTCTATTCGTGCGGCCTGCGTGCCGGCGAGGCGGTTGCGCTCAATTGGACGGACATCGATGCGGAAATGGAGATGTGTCAGCGCCGGCGCTAAATGTCGCTTAAATGCCGATCTAAAAAGTCACCTGAATGCCGAAATGAGATGTCCCTCCTGACCGGCAGGCGCGCTACCTTTCGAGGAGTTTGCCACAACGACTCGGAGGTAGAAGGCGGTGCTGCGGAGGAGGGACTGGCTGATGATACAGGAACGAATTGCAAAAGGGGTATACGTCAAGGACGTCGCCGCGGAGCTGGGGGTTCATCCGCGCACGATAAGCCGTGCATTAAGGCATGGCGGAGCGCCATCAGGGCGGCGGCCCAGGGCGCGCGTAAGCAAACTTGATCCCTACAAGCCGATGATCGAGTACTTGCTTGAGCAAGGGGTGTGGAACGCCCAGGTGATTCTGCGCGAGATCCAGGCTGCAGGTTATCAGGGCAAGCGCAGCATCCTGTGCGAGTACATCTCGCCAAAGCGGCCGCTGCGGCGGGCAAGGGCCACGGTGCGGTTTGAAACTGCGCCGGGTCGCCAGCTGCAGAACGACTGGGCCAAATTGCGCACGATGGTGGCCGGGCGCGAACGGGAAGTACATTTTGCAGTCAACACGTTGGGTTACTCGCGCAAGTTTCACTTCGTGGCAATGGAGTGCGAAGACGCCCAGCACACCTACGAAAGCCTGATCCTGAGTTTTGAATATTTTGGCGGTGTGACCGCCGAGGTCCTGGTTGATAACCAGAAGACCGAAGTTATCAGCCATCGCATCGGTGGGCCGGTGGAATTCAACTCGCGCTTTATCGACCTGGCCGGGCATTACGGTTTCGTCCCGCGCGCCTGTCGGCCCAGGCGCGCCCGAACCAAGGGCAAAGATGAGCGCATGGTGCGCTACATCAAAGAAAATTTCTTCGTCCGCTACCGCGAGTTCGAAAGCCTGGCACACCTAAACCAGCTCGCCGAGCAGTGGCTTAGGGAAGAGGCAGACCAGCGCCTGCACGGCACCGTCAAGGAGATCGTGGCCGAACGCTTTGCGCTTGAGGCGCCTTATTTAAAACCGTTGCCGGCTTTGCGTTTCGATACCTCCTATCACGAGCGGCGCGGGGTGAGCTGGGATGGCTACATCGACGTGCGCGGCAACCGCTACAGCGTGCCGGACAAACTGTGCGGCACGGAAGTGGCGGTGCATATCGGACTGGATGGAGTGCTCAAGGTCTTTGATCGTGCCGGTGAGTTGGTGGCGCGCCACCTACTCAAACCTGTGGCCCAGGGCTGGGCTTACGAGCCCGCACATCATCGGGCGTTATGGGAGCAGACCTTGCCCGCAGTGGAACGGCGACCCCTCAAGGTCTACGAGGAGGTGGCGTGATGGAGCTGAACGAATTGTGCGCCAAGCTCAGATTCGATCATCTGCCTTCGCAGCTCGATGCCCTGTGCGAGCAAGCGGCCAAGCGCGAACTCAACTACCGGGAGTTCTTGAGTGAAGCGCTGAGTACCGAGTGGCAGGGCCGGCGGCTCAAGGGAGTGGAACGCGGTCTGCGGCTGGCGCGCTTTCCATACATCAAGAGCCTTGAGCAATTTGACTTTAGTTTCCAACCCTCGATCGACCGCAAGCTGGTGCGCGAATTGGCCGGACTGAGCTTCGTCGAACGGGGCGACAATTTGTTGCTGCTGGGTCCTCCTGGCACCGGGAAGACGATGCTGGCTGTGGCCCTCGGCATCAAGGCCATCGAGGCCGGGCATCGCGTTCTGTTTTTAACCCTGGAGACGCTGATTACCCGACTGCGTCGCGCGCAGGCCGAAAACCGGCTGGAGTGGCAACTGCAGCAATGGATCGCGCCCAAGCTGTTAGTCGTCGACGAATTGGGCTATCTGCCGATGAGCCGTGAGGAGGCCAACCTGTTCTTTCGCCTGGTGACGCGTCGCTACGAGCGCGCCAGCCTCGTCATCACCTCCAACAAGAGTTTCATTGATTGGGGCGAGGTGTTCGGTGACCAGGTGCTGGCGACCGCGATTCTTGACCGCCTGCTCCACCATTCCAGCACGATCGACATTAAAGGCGAGAGCTTTCGGCTGAAGGAAAAACGGCGAGCCGGCATGCTCGACAAGTCCGCTCCCGCTGACCCCGGCCGAACCTCCGCTTCCTAAACACTTGTAGGGTGCAATTATATGGGCAGACCAAAGCACCGGCCTGGGCGCGCCGGAACCTGGCTCGAAGTCAAAGTCCGCAACGGACACCGCTACCTCTACGAACGCACCCGCGTTTACCAAGGCGGGAAGTCTCACATCGCAAGCAAGTACCTCTACAAGCTGCCGCCAGCGGAGCCGGAGCCTGTCGACAACCGCAGGCCACAGCTCAAACACCATAACCGTGACCCTACCGATTATGCTCAGCCACCAAAACAGATACCGCGCGCCGCCGCTGGCGGCGAAGAAAAAGGCCGCTTCGCGGCCCAATCAGAATAAACCAAACCGTTAAACAAGGGACATCTTGCTTCGGAGGAAAAGTGACAAATTAATTCGGCAAAAAACTGACACACTCAATCGGAGTTGACACACGCCGAAAAATCCTCAAACTTTTTGGAGATCATTCGATTATTCGTCTTCGAGAAGTACTTATTTTGGTTAGTGGCGTCGGCGATGCTCTCTCCAAAAACCTGCATCAGAAGGCCAATCGCTCGCTCCGAAGCAGCACCAATCATGAAGGCACACGCCAGAAGCGCGTCGGCTCGAAAGCACCTGATCGCCTCTTCCACGAACTCTATGATAATTGGGTCACAATTAGGGACCCGCTCTTTGATTGTTTGAGGAAACTTATCGATTTCAAACGGTAGAGCATTACCGGGAAGGGTGCCGCCTGCATCAGTACCGTGCTTCATCTGGTCGAGGAGGACCTTAAGAGGGGACGCCTTCCCACCTACGACTATCTTGCCAGTGTTGTAAATATTGACTGAGGCTCGATGCTGGCCAGAGCGAACGTTTATTTTCGTACAATTCTGTTCGTCGGCTTCGCCCTCACGGTCTAGCTTTTGGCGTTCGAGGAATGAACTCACGGCCTGGTACATTTTTTCGTCCGCGTTCATCTTAGTGATTATACGCGCTGGTGCGCCGTTTTAGTACCTGACCCGAAACGTCGGACTGTCCTCTGGCCCCGTTTTCGCCGGTCATACAGCCGCGTGGTGGACACATTCGCGTGGCCCAGCCACTCCTGGACCTTGGCGATATCGGCTTCGTGCGAGAGCGCATCGGCTGAGTGAGGTAGTTGACTTATTCATGATCTCGCTCATTTCGATCCCTGTGTGGGTTTGTCTCGCCCCCGTCGACACCCTCGACTCCTTGGACCAACCAAGCGAGCCGCCGCCTGCGTTTAGCGCGCTCTCGCGCCTAGGCGCGCAGGAACGCAGGCCAAACTAGGTAAGATTTCGCCAAGACTTCGGGGAATGCGTTCAGAGGGCGCACCTGGCCGGAGTACCGGGGACGAACACTTGCCGAGTCGCAATCCGCAAACTCTTACGTGTCCGCCACCTCTGGCTGATGGTGCAAATAAGGCTGTCGCCCTGGGCGTACCTTCGATGACCCCGGAGCAATTCGCTAACCAGCGGGCCCCGTTAACCCGCAAAGGTGGTGTACCGAGTGCCCGCTGGGCAGATGGGAACCTGCATCGCCGTTTGCTGACGGGCGGTTTTGTGGAGACGAGGCTCGGTCAGTCGGATGAGGTTCTCCGCGCCTAAGCCACAACAGCGACTTCAGTACCTGCTTGGCGCTCCACCCTTCGCGCAGGATCATTGCAGGAGCGTCCGCTCCGCTCGACGCGATCCCGCCCACCCGGCTATGACATGCCTCCATGGCACGCTCACGCATCGCGATGCTGATTGGCTTAACGATGCTGCCGCCGACCCGAGAAGAGCGACCTTTCCGGCGCAAAACCTGAATGGCGCGCACCTGCAGGGCGACCTGAGGAAGGCGACCTAAGGGTCGCGCGGACCTGAGCGGGGCGCAGGTGAGCAAAGCCCAACTTGCCGCCGTCGATCTGACGGGCGCCACCTGCGCCGCCCGTATTTCTAACCCGGAAATTATTTTATCGTGTTAGAAAGCAAGGCAACAATCGACTGTGCTTTCGATACTGCGGTCTGGCCCACTCACGATGCTTACATTTGGCCCACCACTTTACTCTGCATTGTTCAGTCTCCCTCAATGATAAGCATCGCACCCTATTCGGTTGTTTTAGTCTCCTTTTTCCCGTCGCCAGCGGCGGCGGCGCGGTAACTGTGTTCGGTTCCGGGGCGTGACCCTTGCGCTTCTCAAGGGTGCGGCGGAAGCGGTAGGACTCGGTTCCGGTCTCGATGATATGCGCGCGATCGGTAATGCGGTCGAGCAACGCCTTGCACAGTCGTGGATTGGGGACCACCTGAGTCCATTCCGAGAAGGGCAGATCGGTGGTCACGATCACCGCTGCCTTTTCGGCCCGTTCGGCGATCACCTGGAACAGAAGTTCCGCACCCACTTCGGCCAGCGGCACATAGCCCACTTCATCGAGCGCAATCAGATCGTAGCGCGCCCAACGGGCCAGCGCACGGCCGAGTTGCAACTGATGCTTGGCCTCGACCAGTTCGTTGATGAGCGCGGCCGCGGTGGCGAATCGGACCCTGCGCTTCTGCCGGCAGGCGGCCACGGCGAGGCCCGTGAGCAAATGGGTCTTACCGCTGCCGCTGTCGCCTATAAAGATGATGGGCTCGGCCCGGGTGATGTAACCGCCTTGGGTGAGTTCGTGAATCTGTTGCGCCGAGACTTCGGGTTTCGTGAAAACTCGAACTCATCCAAGGTCTTGATTCGCGGCAGATGCGCTTCGCGAATGCGCCGCGCCACCAGCCGCTGCTTCACGTCCTCGAGCTCAGCTTGGAGCAGCGCTTCGAGGAAGCCAAGGTGTGTGCGGCGTTCGCGTACTGCCTGCTCAGCGAGTTGGGGTACTCTGCGCCGCGACTGTCGGCAAATGTAATAACTTGCACTGTTGCCGAATGGCGGCCGTTTCCAGGACTGCGGCCTCCTGTATTCATCACCGCGCCTCCTGGCCGAGCAGCCGGTCGTAATCGGTGATCACCGGCAATGGAGCCTCAAAGCGCGAAAGCGCGCCCAGCTCGATCATCGCGCTGCGCGCATGGGCCAGATTCGACGGCTTGCACCAGATGCCGGATCGCGGCGGCATCGGAGCACCCGAGCGACAATGCTTGTTCGACCGCCGCTTGCACCCGCTGATGTCCGTGCAACTTGATCAGGCTGAGCACCTGAATCATCTGCCGGGTGCCGCTTGGTTTGCCGTGCCTGCTAATCAGTGCGTCGAGCAGCCGGTCGTAATTCTGCGGCCACAGACCGCGTGCGCGCCACGCTGCGAGCGGCTTCGACCGATAAGCGCCCCCGGCTTTCGCTCCAGCACGTCGAGGTAGTGCTCCAAATCGAGCACCGGCTGCTGCCGTCCGTAGCAGCGCTCGTGGCGCGCTATGCAACGGCCTTCATCGCGGATTTCCACATAGCTCGGGTAAAGCCGCACCTCGACCGTCCTCCCAGGTTTGGGCCGGAACCGAGTACAAATTGGTCCGGACTCGCACACATCCCAATCCATCTACCCGCGGGAAACAGACCTCCATCAGCTCGAAGCCCTGCTCTGTCAGTGGTAATAGATGTGCGCGCTCCTCGATCATCGCCGCTCCCACCGGCTGAGTGTGCCCGGCGATTTGGCGCTGCTCGTCTTCGCGACACGCGGCCAGCAGCTGCGCGTTCAGCTCCGCGAATCCCGCGCCTTGGGCATTGGCACCCAGTGGTTGCGGCGAAAATAGCCGGCCTCATTTTCGATTCCGCCTTTCTCGTGTGGTTCCTCAGGCGTGCAGAATTCGCTCTGAAATCGCCAATGCGAGCGGAAGGCGATGAAGCGCGCGGTCTCCTCGCGGCGATGGCCACGCAGGATCTTCTTCACCGCACTTTTCAAATTGTCATAGCGCAAGGTGCGAAAGACGCCCTGAAAGTAACAGAATGCGTGTTCGTGGGCTTCGAGGAATGCCTGTTGGGTGGCGCGATAATACGCTCGATGGAAGGCTCCCGCCGCCTGCCATGCTGCGCATCGTGAATACCTGCAGCAGCACCTCCTCGCCGGCCAACTCCGCCCACGCCTCATACCAATCGACCTGGCCTTCCTGTCCGGGCTCGTAGCTCTGTGGCACACAGGTCGTACGGGTCGACCACCCCAACTCTTGCTTGCGCTCGCGCACGTACTGCCGAATGTCACCTCAGCCACT
>CAWGQB010000024.1:0-182238 GCA_963824565.1 uncultured Pseudomonadota bacterium
TCCGGCCAGATCGGAGTTGAAGCGCTCGGCGCCGCGATCGTCCATCGGTAAAACGCCATTGCGGGTCGCTTCGATGATCCACAAGCGTTGCAGCTCATGAAGCTTCTCAGGCATCTGCTTCGACAGGTCATGCGCCTGTGTCCAATCTTTACTTGTGTCGTACAATTCCCAAACGTCATCGTCGAATGGCGGCATCTTTCCGATCAGAATCCAGGGCGTGCGATGACGTGTTACTGCCGCCCAGCCCTTGTGATAGATACCGCGATTGCCGGCCATCTCGAAGTACTGCGTCTCGCGCCGCTCCGCCGCTCTAGCCTCGTCGAAGCTATAGAGCATGCTGACGCCCTGCATCGGCACCTGCGCGACGCCGTTAACCATGTAGGGTTCGGGAAGCTGCGCCGCTTCGAGGACAGTCGGCGCCACATCGATCACATGATGGAATTGATTGCGTAGCTCGCCTTTGGCCTTGATACCCTTAGGCCAATGAATCACCGTGCCGTTGCGAGTTCCGCCCCAGTGCGACGCGACCTGCTTGGTCCATTGATACGGCGTGTCCATCGCGTGCGCCCAGCCCACGGCGTAGTGATTGTACGATTCCGGGCTGCCAAACTTGTCGATACGAACCTTCAAGAACTCCGCGGTTTCCAACGCGCTCAGGCCATTGAAGGCAATTACCTCATTGAAAGAACCTTGCAGAGTTCCCTCGCCCGAAGCTCCGTTGTCGCCGATGATGTAATAGATCAGCGTGTCATCGAACACCTGTAACTGTTTCAACGAGTCGATCAGCCGTCCAATGTGATGATCGGTGTACTCCAGGAACCCCGCGTAAACTTCCATTTGCCGAGCCAGGATGGGTTTCATATCTGCGGATTGTTCGTCCCACGCCGGAATCTCTGGATGACGTTTCGTCAGATCGCAGCCTTCGGGAATAACTCCCAGCTTCTTCTGGCGTGCGAAAATCTCTTCGCGAAGTTTGTCCCAACCTTGATCGAACTTGCCCTTATATTTGTCGGCCCACTCCTTGGGAACATGATGCGGCGCGTGAGTTGCTCCAGGCGCGAAGTACATAAAAAAGGGCTTGGAAGCGGCCAATAGTCGCTGCTGACGTACCCAGTCGATCGCGCGATCGGTCATGTCTGCCATGAAATGGTAGCCTTCTTCAGGCGTGGCCTTAGGCTCGACGGTCTGCGTGCCCTCGTGAAGCGACGGATACCACTGATTCGTCTCACCGGCGATAAATCCGAAAAAATATTCGAATCCTGAGCCCGTCGGCCATCGATCGAACGGCCCCACTGGACTCGCCTCCCACACCGGCACCTCGTGGCACTTGCCGAACTGCGCCGTCGAGTATCCGTTCAGTCGTACAATCTCGGAGATCGGCGCCATAGAATTCGGCCGGCGCGAATGTATACCCCGGCGCCGAAGTTGCAATCTCCGTAATGCCGCCCATTCCGACCGTGTGATGGTTGCGGCCGCTCAAGAGCGCGGCGCGGGTCGGAGAGCACAGCGCGGTCGTGTGAAAGCGTGTGTAACGCAATCCATTCTTCGCAAGCAGTTCCGCGGTCGGCGTCTGGCACGGCCCCCCAAATGTACTCGACGCGCCAAATCCAACGTCGTCGAGGAGGATGATCAAGACGTTCGGCGCCCCTTGCGGGGGGCGCAACACTTCGATTGGCGCAAACTTGGAATCGGGATCTTTCGCGTCATAGGCCACAAAACCGGCATAAGGCTGGTCGGGAATGGGCAGGACCTCGCGCTGAATTGGCTTCGTGTTCTTGGAATCGCTCACGGTGCTTCTTCCTCCAGTCGAGTAAACTGAGGGCGCGGATGCGCCGTTAACGAATGATAGCGCGTTCCATTTCCACGGAAATTGGACTTTAGTCCTACAGGGCTTATGCTTGAAGGACATGCGAGAAGTTCCGTTTAGGTCAAGGTCGATACTCCTCTCGGCGCGCGAATCCGCGTCGCACTTGGGAGCAATCGCGGTGAAGTAACCCGCTGCGAAGGTATTCTTCGCAAGCCTACATTTTCTCGTTAGGAATCCTGATCGCGCTATTCAGGAATGACTGGCGGCAGATAGCGCCCATCGGCGTGTTCGGTAATTACGATGCCGCAATTGCGCGGGACGCGGACACCCTTCCAGCTCCCGGCGGCATGTGCCCATAGGGCGGAAATCACTCCACCATGGCTTACCACGACGACCTCGCCGCCGTGATGGAGCTGGGCCATCCGATCGAGCGCGCGGCCGGCGCGGACCCGCACGTCTTCGTAATTTTCGCCGCCCGCCGGACGCCATAGCCAGAACCGAATCCGATCCCAAGTCGGATCTTTGCGCGCGGTCTCCCACGGCTGTCCCATCATGAGTCCCATGTGTTGCTCGCGAATATCGGGTTCGACAGCCAGTTCGACCCCCAAGTGCGCCGCGATGATAGCGCCGGTTTGATGGGTCCGCACGAAGGGGCTCACCACGACCAAGTGCGGTTGATGATGCCGCGCAATCCATTCGGCCGCCGTCTGCGCCTGGCTGCGGCCCAGTTCCGTCAACGGCGCCAGATGGTTGGGGAATCGTCGGTCGCGATTACCCTCGCTCTCGCCGTGACGAACCAGAATGAAACGGGTCACCGGCAAAATCACGCCTCGCCGCCGCCAGCTTGCGGTCCCCGGATCAGTCTACCCGGCATCGCGCCCGTCGGCTCGCCATTCTGAAAGATAACCTCACCGCTCACGACGGTGTACCGATAGCCCTCAACGCGCTGCACTAGGCGGCGGCCGCCGGCGGGAAGGTCGTAGAACATCTCGGGCGCGTGCATATGCAGACCATCGAAGTCGATCAGATTGATGTCGGCTTTCAGGCCCGGCGCCAGCATCCCGCGATCCGCCAGACCGTAAAGCAGCGCGGTATCCCGCGTATGACGCTTGACCGCCAGCTCCAACGGCAAAAGCCCGCCGCGTTTGCGGTCGCGCACCCAATGCGTGAGCAGAAAGGTCGGCATCGTGGCGTCGCAAATCAGACCGCAATGAGCGCCGCCGTCGCCCTGGCCGAGAATCACCGCCGGGTCCAGCATCATCTCGCGATTGCTTTCCAAACTATAGTCCAAATAGGTAAACGGCATGTAGATAAGCTCGCGGCCGCCGCGTTCGAGCATGATATCGTAGGTCAGTTCCTGCGGTGTCTTGCCGGCGATCCTGGCGCGCTGGGTGATACTCATCTCCCGGCTTGGTTCGTAATCGGGCGGATCGCCGAGCTGAAAGTAGTTTTCAAAATTGGTAACCATCCGCAGGGTTAATGCTTCTTTGACCGCCGGAGCATCGTTCAAAATCTGCGCCCGGATAGCGGGATCGCGCATCCTTGCCACGCGTTCCTCAAGTCCCAGTTTGGCCAGCGGGCGATACGCGCGATGCGTAATGAACGGATGCACCGAGGCCTCCAGTCCCATCAGCGCGGCCGCCGGACGCGCCGCGATTTGCGGCGCAAGATGGGCGCCGTTGGCGTTGGCTTCCGCCACCAGCCGCATCAATTGGCGCAACATCCCGGTCGTGGTGTTGCCGACCACCGCCCCGAAGGTGGCGGGACGCCCGGTTTCCCTCGACAGCCGCGCAATCCATTCCATCTCGGTCTCGTCGCCGATGAGATCGGAGACAATCTGGAACGCCCCATGTCCGGCTTCGCCCAAAGCGCGGCCGAGACCTAATAGTTCGGCTTGCGTGGCAAATGTCCCGGGGACAAATTCCTTGCTTTTCGCGCGATGGGCCGCGGTGCGCGAGGTGCTGAGTCCCAGCGCGCCGGCGTTAAGCGCCTCGCGCACTACCGCCGCCATTCTGGCGATATCGCCGGAGGTCGCTTCCTTGTTGTGGATACCGCGCTCGCCCATCACATAGGCGCGCACCGCGCAATGCGGCACCTGGGTGCCGACGTCGATAGCGCGCCTGATTTTGCCCGATCGCATCGAGATATTCGGGAAATGATTCCCACTGCCAGTTGATTGACGTGGCGAGTGCCGCTCCGGGTATGTCTTCGACGGTCTCCATCATACCGATCAGGAATTCCTCGTAGCCGCGCGCCACGGGAGCGAATCCAACCCCGCAATTACCCATCACCACCGTGGTCACACCGTGCCAGCTCGACGGACTGAGATACGGGTCCCAAAAGGTCTGGCCGTCGTAATGGGTATGGATGTCGACCCAGCCGGGAGTTACCAGCAAGCCGGCGGCATCGATTTCGCGCCGGCCGGCCGCGGCCTTACCGCCCACGGCGACAATCTTACCGGCATCGATCGTCACGTCGCCGGTGTATCCAGGCTTGCCGCTGCCGTCGATTATCCTGCCGTTTCTAATGACTAGATCGTGCATCATCATCGCCCTTGATCCCCAAAAAGTGACATACATCTCTTGCCCCTTTCCTGACAAGTGGAAGTAGCCTACGTTCCTACCCTCCCCGTGAGTTACGGCGTCATCCGCCCGAGGTGCGCTACACGCTGCTGGCTGCCCCGCCGGGCCACTTTTGCCATGTCAGCCGATATCCACGTTGTTGCCGCCCGTGTTCAAGCTAGACCCGGCCTGGTGCCGCGGTTGGACTATGGCGCGTCGCGCACGCCGGACGCGTCGTTGAAATACAACGAACTGTGAGTTGGTGAACACGACTTGAACTCAGTGCCGTAGCTACCCAAACCGCGAGTCGCGCTTTGACACCGGAAGTTGATAGACCACCCAAAGGTCACTACCTACTCAGATAAAGAGCCTCCAAACAGGAACACGCCAATCCCCGCCAAGGTCGCGGTCTGCGGACTATTGGACGCATTGTCGCTGAAGCTCAGCGTGCCGATGGTTGGTAGCGCATGAGTGGCTCTGAAATTGACGTTGACTACACAGCTTTTGCCCACGGCAAGCGTGCCAATGCAAGTGCTGCCGGTAATTCTGAAGAGGCTAGTGACAGTGACGCTGCTGATACTCAAAGCGGCATTGCCGGTGTTGACGAGGCGGAATTTCTGGGTCGTGCTGGTATTAAAGAAAGGGGAGTAGAAAACCCCGGACGAAGGCTGAACCATAGCTAGAACCAGCGGGGTCGGAGTTGGTGTTGGCGTTGGCGTAGCTGTAGGGGTCGGGGTCGGCGTTGGTGTGGCCGTCGGGGTTGAGCTCGGCGTAGCTGTAGGCGTCGGGGTCGGGGTCGGCACGTCGTAATGGATCGTCCCCGTCGCCGGGCTGCCAGAGGCGCTGACCGCGTACAGGGTGTTGAGCAGCACCGAGACCGTGTTGCCGAATTGATTGGCGACGATCAGGTCGGGCATGCCGTCGCCATTGATATCGGCCGCCGTCACCGCGGCCGGCGTCCTGCCGGTGGTGAATTGCTGCTGGGTGGCGAAGCTCGGCGTGGTGGCGCCCGGCGCGGTGGTGTTGAGCAGCACCGAAACCGTATTGGCGCCGGCATTCGCGACGATCAGGTCGGGCATACCGTCGCCGTTGATATCGGCCGCCGTCACCGAGACGGCGCGCTGCTGGTGGCGAAGGGCTGCTGGGTGGCGAAGCTCGGCGTGGTGGCGCCCGGGGCGGTGGTGTTGAGCAGCACCGAGACTGTGTTGCTGTTAAATTCGCGACGATCAGGTCGGGCTTGCCGTCGCCGTTGATATCCGCCGCCGTCACCGAGAACGGCGTGCTGCCGGTGGCGAAGGTCTGCTGGGTGGCGAAGCTCGGCGTGGTGGCGCCCGGCGCGGTGGTGTTGAGCAGCACCGAGACCGTGTTGCTGTCGAATTCGCGACGATCAGGTCGGGCTTGCCGTCGCCGTTGACGTCCGCCGCCGTCACCGAGACGGGCCGGCTGCCGATGGCGAAGGTCTGCTGGGTGGCGAAGCTCGGCGTGGTGGCGCCCGGCGCGGTGGTGTTGAGCAGCACCGACACCGTGTTGTCGCCGAAATTCGCGACGATCAGGTCGGGCTTGCCGTCGCCGTTGACATCCGCCGTCGTCACCGAGCGCGGCACGCTGCCGGTGCCGAAGGTCTGCTGGGTGGCAAAGCTGGCGTGGTGGCGCCCGGGGCGGTGGTGTTGAGCAGCACCGACACCGTGTTGTCGCTGTTCTCATTCGCGACGATCAGGTCGGGCTTGCCGTCGCCGTTGATATCCGCCGCCGTCACCGAGAACGGCTCGCAGCCCGGTGCCGAAGGTCTGCTGGGTGGCGAAGCTCGGCGTGGTGGCGCCCGGCGTGGTGGTGTTGAGCAGCACCGAGACCGTGTTGCTCGTTGAGATTCGCAACGATCAGGTCGGGCTTGCCGTCGCCGTTGATATCCGCCGTCGTCACCGAGAACGGCGCCGCTGCCGGTGGCGAAGGTCTGCTGGGCGGCGAAGCTCGGCGTGATGGCGCCGGCGGCGGTGGTGTTGAACAACACCGAGACCGTGTTGTCGCCATCATTCGCGACGATCAGGTCGGGCTTGCCGTCGCCGTTGACATCCGCCGCCGTCACCGAGAACGGCACGCTGCCGGTGGCGAAGGTCTGCTGGGTGGCGAAGCTCGGAGTGCTGGCGCCTGGGGCAGTGGTGTTGAGCAGCACCGAGACCGTGTTGCCGCCCTGATTCGCGACGATCAGGTCGGGCTTGCCGTCGCCGTTGATATCCGCCACCGTCACCGAGGCCGGCGTGCTGCCGGTGGCGAAGGTCTGCTGGGTGGCGAAGCTCGGCGTGGTGGCGCCCGGGGCGGTGGTGTTGAGCAGCACCGAAACCGTGTTGTCGCCGAAATTCGCGACGATCAGGTCGGGCTTGCCGTCGCCGTTGATATCCGCCGCCGTCACCGAGCGCGGCGCGCTGCCGGTGGCGAAGGGCTGCTGGGTGGCGAAGCTCGGCGTGGTGGCGCCTGGCGGCGGTCGTGTTGAGCAGCACCGAGACTGTGTTGCCGCCATTCGCGACGATCAGGTCAGGCTTGCCGTCGCCGTTGACATCCGCCGCCGTCACCGAGACCGGCTCGCTGCCGGTGGCGAAGATCTGCTGGGTGGCGAAGGTCGGCGTGGTGGCGCCCGGAGCGTGGTGTTGAGCAGCACCGACACCGTGTTACTGGCGGAATTCGCGACGACCAGGTCGGGCTTGCCGTCGCCGTTGATATCCGCAGCCGTCACCGAGAACGGATCGCTGCCGGTGGCGAAGGTCTGCTGGGTGGCGAAGGTCGGCGTGGTGGCGCCCGGGGCGGTGGTGTTGAGCAGCACCGAGACCGTGTTGCTGCCGAAATTCGCGACGATCAGATCGGGCTTGCCGTCGCCGTTGATATCCGCCGCCGTCACCGAGAACGGGTTATCGCCAGTGACAAAGGTCTGCTGGGTAGCGAAGCTCGGCGTGAAGCTCCCCCTGCACCCCCGCCACCCAGCAACAGCATCTGGAAGGTCTTGTCAGGTGGATTGCTGCTGCTGCCGGCGACCGTCACCGGAATCGTCGCGCTGGTGGTGCCGGCCGCAATCACCAGCGACCCGCTGGCCGCCGTGTAGTCGGTGCCGGCGAGCGCCGTGCCGTCCTCGGTCTGGTACTGAACAAAGGCATCGTAACTGGTATCGGGTCCGCGCGAGATGGGAAAATCAAGTGTGGTTGACGAGCTGCTGGTCACCGTCGTACTGGCGTTGGAGATCGTCAGCGTGGTGGGATCGCCCCATACCGACAAGGCTACCAATACCAGCACCGCGCCCAAGCCCGCGCTAATCGACAATCGGGATAATTTGCGGCGTAACATCATTGGGCTGTTGTGCCAACGAACTGAGTAGCGGTGGGCGCCACGCTACGGCGGGCTGCAATTGGATCTTAGCGAGGCCTGGCATCAACGTATCCTCCGCTTCCTGTATGTCGAGCGCGGCAGTGTGGGCCCATAAACGTGGCGCGTGGTACGAGGTACCTGCTCACGGGGCAGTTACCAGCCGTGCCACCCCGGGCCTTTGGAGCTTTGATGGCGGTAATAGCTCGGAAAGGCGTTTTGGCCAAAACTGCATGAACGATAGGGCGTACGAATAGAGGAAATAATCGGCGAAGTCAAATTGGCTAAGTTAAAGAGGAATGAGACGGACAGCTTGAACGAAGGGGCCCGGTTCAGGAAATGGCCGTTATCGCAGGGTAAACGTCACACAGCTGAAGTAATGGGTGGCGCTGCGTTGGAATAAACCGGAATTTCCGTTTTGACTCTCCTGTTCCAACTCGCATAGAGCCCGGGCGACCAGCTACAGACCGCTGATCCGGTACAAGCGCGCCGAAGCCCAGCCGTTCATCCAACTCTCGCACCAGGAGCAAGCCGCCGTCCGAAGTGACGCGCGAACCTGGAAGTCGATCTTCAACTGACCATTGAACGAGAGCTGAAAGGGCTCTTCTTGCGTCTCACCCACCGCCGCTCCACCTTCCACACCGCCCTGATCTCATCCCAAACCCGTGTCTATCAGGGCCTTTCGATCATTCTATCCAATTGGTAGTCCACTTGGAAAACGGAAATCCGGGGTCAGATCAGTCTCTATCTTTTGGATTCAGGCCAGCTCGAACTCGGCCCATTGATTGCGGGCGCCGAAATAGGCCTTGCGAAAGTCGGCGGCACTTGCGAACGGTCCTGCGGGCACCAGCTTGAACCGCAATTGGATCGTGAACGGCCGCACGTCGAACGGATAGGGCTCGAAGCGAACCCGCCTGAGGCTTTCTGGTATGAGCTGGAGACGCACCGGGCCCACGCCGCTGGCGCCGCATGCGACCGGTACCGGATCGATATAATCCGGGTAGACATCCGCGCAACAGAAGTAAAGGCCGAGCAGATCCCACACCTGCAGAAGCCGGTAATTGAACTCCAGCTCGGCCGCGTCGTAATCCCGCTTCATGAGATTTTGCTGAGCTTCGTTGGCAGCAATGAACTCGCGGACCAGGGGTGAGAGATTGTGGATGCTGTGTGCAGCCGGATGGGTGATGGTCTGATAGCGGGCCTGCCAGAGGCCGGTGCGGTGCATATTCATAAGGAGCGCCGCGTGGGGATCAATGCTGGCCATCCAATCTTGCGCCCACTGATAGCAATCGAGCTGGTGCCGGTTCATCGGCACACCGAGAAAATCATAAGGCTGGTGAGAGACTGGGTCGATCAGTGGCGAGGTCTCATAAAGCAGCCATCCGTAGTCGTGGTAGGTTGCCGCGCGTACCACTGATTCGTTGGGACGCGGCGGCTCGAAATTTTCGTTGCCCCAATGAGCGGCCATCTGGCCCACGAGCTGTGAATGATCGGTCAAGGCTACCAGAACGAGTTCGTTGTTGTGATTACTCCGCAGTATCATGCCGGTTCCTTCGTGGACGCTTTAATCTGGCCATTTTCGCTGCGTAGGAATGGAATGAAACCCGTTAGTAGAATAGCTAGAGGCCGGCCGAAAAATCGCCAAAGTAAACCAGGTCACCGAACGGCGCGGGAGTTCGGATCCTCTCGCCCGCGCCGACAAAGCGTCATTTTAGTTCTGATACCCTCTTACACATAAAGGGAGAGAGCATTAAAGAAACAAACACCTCGACGTCAATACTCAATGTTATAAAGCCGCGCGCAGTTGTCCCATAGGAATTTGCGTTTGCTCTCATCTGAGAGCGAGAGGGTCAGAAGTTTGTCCACCGCGTGGGGAAATTTGCTATCGGCATGAGGATAATCAGTGGAAAAGACCACATTGTCATTGCCCAGCCAATCGACGAACAGCTTTGACGTGGCTTCGTCGGACTCCACGGATACATAACAGTTGCGCCTGAAATATTCGCTGGGGTTCATCGAAAGCTGGACTTCATATTTGCCGATATAGTCTTCGTAATGCTCGTCAAGGCGGCCCAGCAACCAGGGCGCCCACGAGCAGTTGGCTTCCAGGAAAGCGGCGCGCAACTTCGGAAAGCGCTCGAACACCCCGCCCGCGGTCATACTCACCAGGGCCTGCATCGGACCCAGCGAATGTGAGAACGTGTGCCACATCATCATTATCTCGTGCAGGCCGATGCTGAAGTCGGTCAGCTTGTCCGGTCCGCCACCGTGAAAGCCCACGGGCACGTTGAGCCGCTGGCATTCTTCCCATAGCGCGTCGTAAGCGGGGTCGTGCCAGGGCCGGTTGTTGACGATACCCGGCAGGAGAAAAATCGCCTTGAATCCGAGGTTCTCGACACTGCGGCGGGTTTCCGCGACCGCACCTTCAATGTCGTGCGGCGCCACCATTGCGGTGCCAATCAGCCGTTTGCGGTCGAGCGCGCAAAAATCATACAGCCAGTCGTTGTAGGCGCGCGCGATCGCGTTGGTGAACCCAGGATTGAGACCCTTTTCGCCGATGGTCTCGGTGCTATCGAGTCCGAGCACGAACAGTCCGCGGGAAGGAAACAGAATGGCCACGTCGATACCTTCGCGGTCCATGGCGTCGAGTTGCGAGACGTTGTCATAGCCGCGCCGGTCGGCTAACGCGTAATCATCTTTCTGCGGCAGCACATGCTGGGCCAGGTTGCGGCCCCATTTTTTGGGCGTGACTCCAAGATCCTTGCCCTCAATATAGACCCGCGCGTCGCGCGGCACGACGTGGGCGCCGATCGGCGCGATCGTCTTATAGGCTGGGTCGATATATCGCTGCCATAAATCGTGGGGCTCGATCAGGTGCATGTCGGAATCCATCACTTTGTAGCCCTGATGTGCCATAGGCGTCGCCTCGAATACGTGGTTTTAGTCTCTGAGCGGAGCAATAACACGGAGAATGGCGTATTGCTATGGACCCAAAAGCGCGTTTATTTGCTGGCGCGGCATGGTGAATCGGCCTCTACGCGGTAAGAATTTCGTTCACGGTCCCATCCTCTGCCCGCACTTTTCCTCATGTTTTCGCCTGTTTTCCGCTGGCCTATGATTTGCAGCTTACCAAAGCGGATGCCGCTACGCCTGTTCCTGGCGCGATTGCCGTCGCATCAGCCGTAACGGCGTCACATCTGTATGAGGAGCAAATCATGAAAGAGGAACGCAAGGACAATCAGAGACAGCAGACGCAAGGAAATGATCCGTCGCGCAACCGGACCGAGGAAGAGCAGCGCCGGATGCAAGAGGAACAGCAGAAGCGTCATCAGACGGACCAACAGCGCTCGTACTCCGGCGGCAACAAATCCGATCAGGACATGAACCGAAGCGGCAACAAGTCCGATGAGGACAAGAACCGGAGCGAGGCCGGCAAGGAACAGCGCGGCGGCTCGCACGAGCACAACCGGTAACACACGCCGAACTGTCCGCTGAACCAGGACCTAATTCGACCTGGCCGAGCGTGACTACGGGCCGGGGCTCCACGTAGACGAGCCCCGGCCCCGTTGGTGGATTTTCGGGACTCTAATTCCCTGCCAGCAGACTCGCCACTTCTTTTTCCACCGCGGTGCCCTTGAAGAAATCCGGATTCATGCCGGCCAGGAATCCCACCGGATTGGTGAAAGTGAAGTCGCGCAGCTCAGCCTCGGTGATGATGCCGCGCTCCGCCAGTTCGTAGGATTCCTTGAGGATTGCCGCCATCTCGGCGACGTCCCAATGACCGATATCCGAGCCCAGCACCGCGTTGAGCCGAGCTCCGAAAGCATTGGCGCGGGTGTTGAACGCCGTATGTATCATCGGGTCTTCGGCTTCGCAGCCAAAGTAGAAATGGGGCACGAACAGGTCGCGAATCTCTTCCACGGTTTCGATCTGACATTTGCGATAATCGTTCAAATCCGCCGGCGCCGGTACGACGTCATTGAGTTCAAGTTCCTGACCGCGCGCGCCATCTCGCGCATCAGCGGATGTCCATAGCGTTCGATTAGCTCGGCCAGTTTCGGGCGGTCCAGGTTGGCAGGATTGACCCGCTCCAGCGCTTGTGGGTTGCGCGCTTTCCAATGGCCGACGAGGTCGTTGTACACCGAGCATCCCCAGGTTACTCCGCCTTCCAGGAAAATAATCTTCAGATCCGGAAAGCGCCGCGTGATGCCGCCTAAAAACAGCGCTTTGCACAAGGCCGCGCCCGACGAAGCAAAGTGCCCGATATGGTTGTTGACGAAGTTGGAGTGCGACAGCCGAAACCCCACGCCCAGTCCAATCGAATGAAACGCGGCGCGAGCTTCAGCTCCAGCAGCTTGGCCCACACCGGGTCGTAGTCGTATTCGGTATCAAGCCCAATCAACTCATGCCAGGGCGCGCCGGCGGCCGCTCCTCCCGCGCGTTGCGGGCGCAGGAACAGTCCCGCCAGGGCGACCACTTTAAAGCCGAGTTGCTTGACGTGCTCGAGTTCCGCCACCGCTTCCTGCGGCGTATGCATCGGGATCGACGCGACCGGGCAGAGCCGGTCGGTATAGCCGCGGAACATGTCGGCGGTATACTTGTTGTAGGCACGGCAGCCGGCCTGGCGCAGTTCCGGTTCGTGCAGGGCGTGGTTCACCAGCAGGCCGGGGATAGTCGGGAACAGCACCGAAAAATCCATGCCCATTTCGCCCAGCCGCTCATGCATCAACTTGGGCAGCATCGCGGTGGCGCGGTCCTCCACGCTTTTGGTCGGGAGATGCCACCACACCATCGACGGCGCTTTGCTGTTGGGGTCGGCGAAGTTAAGCGCGGGATTGATGAATCCGCTCCAGAAGCGCTTGACACCATCCTTGCCCAACTCCTGGGCGACGTACTCATTCAACGCCGGCCCATATTCAATCCAATGGCCGTCCGCATCGATTACCGGATGCCCCAGCCGCGCCCGAATTTCCGCCGACTTCGACATACGCTATCCCTCCAACCCGATGCCGATCCTCTACTATGGAAAAGACAGAATTGCCAAATCTCCGAACGCTTCCGGACGTCAGCGTTCGCCGTAGTTGAACGTTTCCACCACGGTCTGAAGAAATGCGGCGGCGGGCGCGCCATCGACGATGCGATGGTCGAAGGTGAGGCTCAAGGTCATCATCGATCGCCGCGCGATCTCGCCGCGGTAAACGGCGGGGCGTTCGACTATCCGGCCGAGTCCCAAAATCGCCGCCTGGCCGTGATTGATTATCGGCGTGAAGGCGTCCACTCCGTAAGTGCCCAGGTTGGTGATAGTGAAGGTTCCACCCTTCGACTTCCTCGACGCGCAATTTTCCTTCCCTCGCGCGCCGGCCCAAATCTTTGGTTTCGGTGGCGATTTGCTTGAGCGTCTTGCGGTCGGCGCCGTGAATAACGGGCACTATCAAGCCTTCTTCGAGCGCTACCGCCACGCCGATATTGATTTCGCCGGCCAGGATGATTGTCCCCTCGGCAAGCGAGGAGTTCAGCCGGGGATGGCGCCGCAGAGCGCGGGCCACGGCGTGGATCATCAGGTCGGTGTAGGTGAATTCCCATTCGCGGACGAACTGGGCGCGCAGGTCAGCGGCGGCGGTGACGTCCGCCTCGGTGGTGATAGTCAATTGCGCCGAGCCGTGCAGGCTTTGCATCATGCGCTCGGCAATGGTCTTGCGAATTCCCTTGAGCGGAATGCTTGAGGCTTGCGACCAAAACGCCCGCTCCGGCCGGCTGCGGTGGCGTTGTCGCCTTTGCTACCTGTGGCGATGGCGTGGCGGCTGCACGTTCGACATCCTCGCGCGTGACCCTTCCACCGGGTCCGGTGCCGGTGACCGTGGCGAGGTCGACGCCCAGTTCCGCCGCGCGTTTGCGCGCGATTGGCGTGATTGGCCGGCGTGCGCCCTCGGGTGCGGGCACCCCTGCAGCCTCCTTGACTATCGCGGCCCGAGGCGGCGGGGCGGGTTGAACCGTCGCGTCTGCGGCGCGGTACCGTTGCTTGAGCTCCTCGACATTTTCGCCGGGTTCCGCGATCACTGCCAACACCACCCCGCAATCTACTGTGTCTTCCTCATTAAACAGGAAGGCCACAAGGACACCCGCGGCAGGCGAGGGCACTTCGTTGAGGACCTTTTCGGTTTCGACCTCGAACAGCGGCTCGCCCTCGGCCACCGCTTCGCCGGGCTGCTTCAGCATGCGCTTGAGTATCCCGTCATTCATGGTCAGCCCGAACTTGGGCATCACGACTTCCACCGCCATCGCCGCTTCTTCCTATTGCCTTACTGTTGCCTATTCAGCGGAGCTACCCGCCGGATGGTTTTACGCCAGAAGCTCCCGGATCCCCGCTTCGATACGCCTTTCGTCCGGGATTACCGCTGCCTCCAATGGCGCGCTGAACGGTATCGGTACGTCCAACGCCGCCACCCGCTTGATTGGCGCATCCAGCAGGTCGAAGCCCTTCTCCGCCACGATCGCGGCAATCTCCGACGACGCTCCGCCGTGGAGATGGGCTTCTTCCGCAATCATCAGCCGGTTGGTTCTGGACAGCGAGTTGAGGATGGTTTCCTCGTCCAGCGGCGCCAGGCTGCGCGGATCGACCACCTCGACTTCGATTCCTTCCTTGGCCAGCCGCGACGCCACCGCCATCGCGCGCGGCACCATCAGGCCGATTGCGACCAGGGTCAGGTCTTTGCCCTCGCGCTTGACGCTGGCCCGTCCGATCGGCACCAGATGATCGCCATCGGGCACTTCCTCGCGCAGCCGCCCCAACGCGGCATGCTCGAACACGACCACCGGGTTATCGTCGCGGATAGCGCTCTTGAGCAGCCCCTTCATATCCGCGGGACCGGAGGGGACCACCAACTTGAGCCCCGGCACGGATAGCAAATGCGGATAGACGGTCTCCGAATGTTGCGCGGCGGCGCCTCCGACGGCGCCATACAGGGTGCGAAAGGTGATCGGCAGGCGCGCCTGGCCGCCCGACATGTAGCGCAGCTTTGCCGCCTGGTTGACGATCTGATCGAAGGCGCAATAGATGAAGGGCGCGATCTCGATCTCACAGATCGGACGCAGCCCCGCCATCGCGGCGCCGACCGCGGCCCCGACGAAGCCGGCCTCGGAAATCGGCGTATCGCGCACGCGCACGGAGCCGAACCGCTCGTGGAGTCCGCGGGTGCTGCCGAACGCGCTGAGCACCACGTCCTCGCCCATAAGGAAAGTCAGCGGGTCGCGATCCATCTCTTCGGTAAGCGCGGTTCGGATTGCCTGCAGATAAGTCATTTGCGCCATGGTACCGCTCACTCAGATCCAAAGGTCGTCGGTCGCTTCAGCCGGGTCGGGCATTGGGCTGCGGCGGGCGAATTCCACCGCGGCATCGACTTCGCCGCGCGCCTGCTGGGCGAGCCGCTGAAGCTCTTCGGTTTTAATCATGCCGCCCGATTCCATCGCGGTCTTTTCCAGCATCAGGATTGGACAACGCGCTTTCCAGCGCGCGACCTCCTCTTCAGAGCGGTAGCTGCCGGTGATAAAGGCGTGCTCGCCGACGACGTGCCCCTCCCATCGGTAGGTTTTGCATTCCAGCAGGGTAGGGCCCTCGCCGCGCCGCGCGCGCGCCACCGCCTCGCTGGTATAGCGATAGACTTCGAAGACATCGTTGCCGTCCACCACATAGCCGGGGATGTCGTAGGATTTGGCGCGCACGGCAATATCCTTGACGGCAGTGACGGCGGCGGTCGGAGTGAATTCGCCGAACCCGTTGTTCTCGCAGACGTAAATCACCGGCAGCTTCCAAATCGCGGCCAGGTTGAGCGATTCATGAAAAGTTCCTTCGTTGGAGGCGCCGTCGCCGAAAAAGCAGGCGGTAACGTCGTCGCGCTTGGTAATTGACGCTGCCAGCGCCGAGCCGGTGGCGATCGGGATTCCGCCGCCCACGATTCCATTGGCGCCCAGGATGCCGAGCGAGAAATCCACGATATGCATCGAGCCGCCCTTGCCTTTGCAATAGCCGGTACGCTTGCCGTAAATCTCCGCCATCATGCGCGCCACGTCGCCGCCCTTGGCAATCAGGTGTCCGTGGCCGCGATGGGTGGAAGTAATACGATCGGTCGGCCGTAGCGCTGCGCATACGCCCACCGCGGTCGCCTCTTCGCCAATCGAAACGTGCAGGAAGCCGGGAATCTCTCCCGTGGTGATCAGGTCCTTAATCTTTTGCTCGAAGTGCCGGATCCGCTGCATCCGTAGATACATCTCGAGTACCAAATCCTTGCCGATGTCCATGGGCTCCGGGCCTCTCTGTCCCGCTACGCGCGGTTACGCGGGACGCCACTATCGTTGCGCTTCCCGGACAGCATGGCCTAAGTTATCGGAGCCGGGAAACGGCTTTTGGGGGAACGCTTTGGTCTGTTAGTCGAGGCGGTCTCGGGTTGTCAAGCCGCCGGACCGCCTATGCAATTCAAATCGCTGTTAATTCAAATCGGAGATGACTAATGAAGCTGTCAGTACCGCCGATTGATTTCGACCAGTTCCATCTTTCGGATCTTCCGCAACGCCTGGCGCGCGGCAATGGGCCGCTGGCGTTTGCCGACCTCAAGGATGCGCCGCCGCTGGCGCTGCGGATTCCCGGCAGCGCGGGCTACACCTATGTCCCTTCGGAGGGAACCGTTGCGGTGGTCCCGGGCACGTCCAGCGCCGAGACTATCGTGGAGTTGGACCTGGAATCGTGGCGCCAGTTGGTATGCGAGTATCGCACCCCGATTGGACTGATATATGCGGGCAAAACGGCCTTTGCGCGCGGTAATTACAGCGGATTGATTCGATGGGAAGCGGCGCTATGGGCGATGCTGTTCGGGCGTCCGGTCTATGATCCTTCCCTGGTAGATTTGACCGGCGCCGACGGCAAGCCATTGGATTTGCGGCGCGCGTTCTCGTTCGACGATTCAGAGGATGACTTGCGGCATTTCTTTAACAAGACCGGTTTTGCGTTGGTCAAAGGCGTCTTTAAGCCGGCCGAGGTCGAAGTCCTGCGTGATGAGGTGATGCGGTTGGCAGCGCAAGCGGTTCCCGGCGATCGCCGTTCATGGTGGGCCAAAAATGCCGCCGGCGACGACCTGCTGACGCGGTTGGTGTACATGGGCGAGAAGTCGACCGCGATGGCGGCGCTTGAACACGATCCGCGGCTGCTGCGATTGGCCGGCTTCAGTCCGGAGCCGGTCGCCGCCAAGGGTAATCGGATGGATTCGCCCGCGGCGATTCTAAAGGTACCGGGCGTGACCTCCGGCCTCGCGGATTACCCCTGGCATGTGGACTGCGGACTCGGTTTGCATCCCGTTATCTGTCCGTCCGTGCAGGTGGGAATCCAGCTTGACGCGGCAACGCCGGACAGCGGCCAGCTCTACATGCTGGCCGGTTCATGGCGCTACTCGTGCCGGCAGGGCACGGCGACGTCGTATGCGAACCTGCCGGTGGTGGCATTGAAAACCGAGCCGGGCGATTGCACGGTGCATTTTGGCCATTGCCTGCACGCGGCGCCGCCGCCTGCGAGCAAGCACGGCCGACGCACCATTTATGTCGGTTTCACCAGGCCGGGGATTGAGAAAATCTTCGCGCCCGGAGAGGGTTCCAATGACGTGCTCTATACGTCGGAGGACGCGTTCATCCCCAACGCCGACGAGATCGGGAAATCGACCAGCGCGGGGTGACAGCCTGCCGTCAAACGTCGTTGCGTGGAACAATTTGTTCCAAGGCTTCGATCAGAGCCGGCAAGTCCTTAGCGACTATCTCCCAGAGAATATCGAGATCTACGGAGTCGTAGCCATGAATCAGCCGGTTGCGCAGACCGACGATCTGGCCCCACGGTATTGAGGGCGTTGAGCACGTTCCTCGGGAGGTGTCCTACTGGCGGCCTCCCCTACGATTTCGAGCAATCGAACGAGGGCGAGATTAAGCGATCGGTGTCCAAGTCCTCGCGGGTTTTGCCGGACGCCATCGCCACTGCTTCCGATGCATGATCGAGCATGTGGCGAATCCGCAGCAGGCTGTCATTGCGCGACATAGTAGACTTCGGCTTCAGCGAGCGCCTGGTTTCGAAAATGCTTGCTGAGGAAGCCGGGCGTGTTGAGGTCTACCTTTCGCCCGAGAATCCTGGATAGTTCGTCCTCAAGGGAAAAGAACTTCAGGCCGGGTACGAAGCCCGGCTCAAATTCCACCAATACGTCGACGTCGCTATCGGGTCGGAAGTCATCGCGCAGGACCGAGCCGAACAGGGCAAGTTGGCGAATGTGGTGCTCCAGGCAGAAGCTCGCGACGCGATCTTTGGGGATGTCGATTCTTGCGCGAGCCATCTTCATTCCACCTGGGGCACTTTGCGGCTGCGTCGTCCGTTTCCGCTACTACGCATCAAGTTCCATTTTAAATTTATGCGAGGCCCTGGGCCAGTCCGTTGCATCCGGTTTGATTCGCGCGATCCGTGCCATCCTATGCCCGCAGATAGCCTGCGTGGGCGAGGTATTCGGCCAGCAGGACTGCGCCCTTGCCTGCGCCCATCGCGGTGTTGTGCGTCACCAGCAGGTACTTGATGCCGTTGGGCAGGACCTCGTCGGGACGGATACGTCCGACCGACGTGGTCATACCGTCTTCCGCATCGCGGTCCAGGCGCGGCTGCGGGCGCATCGGATCGCGATGCACCGTGATCATGTGCCGCGGCGAGGTCGGCAGGCGTAGCGCGGTGAACTCGCCGCCGAAGCTCTCGAAGGCCGAGATTATGTCCTCGCTTGGTGGCCGGCTTTTTGAGCGCCACACTTACCGCCTCAGTATGTCCGGCGATAACTCCCGCGCGGGTGCAGGTGGCGCTGACCTTGATCGGTGGCTCAACGATCGTACCTTCGCCCAGCCGTCCCAGGATTTTGCGGGTTTCGATTTGGACGCGCTCTTCCTCACGCGGGATGTACGGGATGATGTTCTCCACGATATCGAGCGCGGGCAGATCGCGGCCCGCGCCCGAGATCCCCTGCATCGTGGTGACCATCACGGCCTCAATACCAAAGCGCTCATCCAGGGCCTTCAGCGTTACGGCCATGCCGGTTGCAGTGCAGTTGGGGAGCGTGGCGATAAAACCCTGCCATCCGCGGCGGCGCTTTTGCTCGTTGATCAGCGCCAGATGGTCCAGGTTGACGCCCGGTATCACCAACGGCACGTCGGGCTCCATCCGATGCGGCCGGGCGGTGGAAATCGTGGGCACATGGCGCGCGTAAATCGGTTCCAGTTCGCGGGCCGCTTCCGACTCCACCGCGGCGAATACCAGGTCGATTCCATCCAGGCGCAGCGACTTGGCGTCCTGGACCGGCAGTTCCATCACGGCTGGAGTCCGGCTCGGTGCCCGCAACGTACCAGCGCTTTATCCCCGACTCCCGATCGATAATCGCGTCCGCGTAGGACTTGCCCGCGGAGCGCTCGGAGGCCGCCAGAGCGGCGACTTCGAAAGTCGGATGATTGTCGAGTCCGGCGAGGACTTGCTGCCCCGCGATTCCGGTTGCGCCGACTACGGCCACTTTGATCTTCATCTGCTTACTCACTCACAACGCGCTTGAGCCGGCCCCAGACCGACGGCTTGCATCAGCGCCATACTGAAACCCGGGCCGCTTCAAACATCTGTCTGGTATTTGCCGAAGTTACAGGTGTCACGATTCTCGGTCCAGACACCTGTTTGTTCTCAGAGATGGTCCAGCAGCCATTGTTTGACCAGTGCGAAGACTTCCTCGCCCGCCTGGGTCAAACCGTGATCGGCACCGGGGAACAGTTTGAGGGTCTTGGGCTCGCCGGCGCGCTCGAAGATCAGGCGAGAGCTTTCGTCGCGCAACACGGTGTCGCCGCTGCCATGGATCAGCAGCAGGGGACGCGGTGAAAGTTGATTGACGTTTTGCGCGCCGTCGAGCTGGCTGGAGATCGCGACGACCGCGACCGCCAGCGGATTGAGCGTGGCGGTGGCGATTACCACTCCGCCGCCGAAGGAATGTCCAATCAGCGCCACGCGCCGATGGCCGATGCCCTTGAGGAACGATAACCCCGCCATGGTGTCGAGCACGCATTCAGGCATTTCGCCGGGAGTCCGGTATCCCAATCGCAGCACGGTGAAGCCAAGCGCGGGCATTTCAAGGCCCAGGCGCGGATAGAGCATCGCCGGCCCGTCCAGGCTGCCGCCGGCTCCGCCCACGCATAAGACGGCGCACTCAGCCTTCTCGACCGCGTGCAACATCATCGCGATCTTGCCGCGCGTGGTGGCAAGCCAGACGCGCCGGGCACCGGCGATTTCGTTCTGCGGCTCGACGCCGGTGATGGCCAGATTGAGTTCATCGCTCATCGTTGCAGCCTCGATTTCGCTCAGCGCGAGGGTGTTCCAGCAGCTTTACGACCGGCGGCCCCGGCGGGTCCAGTGTGGCGTTGAGATGGGCGCCCATCTCAGGTTCGGGTTTGTCCGACTTCGGGAGGCGCTTGAGCATCTATCGGCAAGCTTCTTCGTCGGCACCTTGATGTCGCGTAACTGCACGATGTTCTGGGCGGAGCCGACGGTTTGACAAGCGCGACCGGACATGGCGGTATGCGTTATCGGAAACTGGCACGAGGTGAGTTAAAGGCTTATGAAGTTCGGCATAGGTTCTATCGGTATCGGTCCCTTTAGCGTTCCCGAAATAATGGCGCACGTCGCGCAGACCGCCGAACGGTGCGGATTCGAATCGCTCTGGGCGCCGGACCATTCGGCGATCCCCGACCCTCATGTAATCCAAATGTCCCTATACTCCCGACGGAGAGATACCGGGTGGCGCCGACGCGCCGCTGGTCGAACCGATCGCGGCGTTGTCGTTCCTTGCCGGTCTGACTTCCAGGATTAAACTCGGCACCGGCATCATGATTCTGCCCCAGCGCCATCCCTTTTACGTCGCCAAGGAAGTTGCCACCCTGGATTTGGTTTCCCACGGGCGCGCGATGCTGGGGATCGGCAGCGGATGGTGCTCGGAGGAGTTCGCGGCCCTCGGGCTCAACTTTCACGAGCGCGGCAAGCGGACCGACGAAGCGCTGCGGGGCGCTGCGCGCATTGTGGCGGGACGATCCCTCCAGTTACAAAGGGACTCATTTCAATTTCGAGCACATCCGGAGCTTTCCCAAGCCGGTCCAAAAAGGCGGGGTTCCAATCCTTGTCGGCGGGCATTCACGCGCCGCGGCCCGGCGTGCCGCACGCTTTGGCGACGGGTTCTATCCGCTCACTCCGATCGCCGGCACCGACCTCGCCACGCTCGATTTCATCAAGGAAATCGAGCGGATGATCGGCATGCTCAAGGAGGAATGTGCCAAGATTGGACGCAGCTTTGACGGGTTCGATATCTCCACTTCGGTGGCGCCACAGCTCGATATGGTCAAGCGCGTCGAGGACCTTGGAGTGACCCGCGTGTTCACGATCTCCAACCGCATCCGACCGCGATGGGATTACCCGTTCGCTGGAACAACTAGGCAATGAGCTGATCGCGCGGATGTGACCCGCCTTGCGGCGGCATGTGGTTACTGGTGCCGATTGGTTAGGGTCAGTTGCGAGATTTGACCGGAGGGGTCTCTGGCTGAGGCGGGGCGGAACCTTCACCCTCGCCCACCACTGAAAGAGGAAGAAGCCGTGAAGAGCCGTGCAGAAATCCAATCGTGATCGTGAGGAGGAAGGCGGTCGCCGCGCCGGCCACGTCAACCTTTATATCGAACAGGCTGCAGGTCCGATCGGGTAGAAAATACTGATGCCCCTCATCGGCGACGGCCAGCGCCACCGCGACGACCAGCGCGGTCAGCGGTCGCAATCGCAGCGCCCATACCAGGAATAGAAACACGACGAAATATTCCAGGTAATGAGCGGTCCATCTGATGAAGTTGTCATAGTACAACAATTGGGTTCCGGAGTCGCCGCGAACAATGGCGGCCAAAACCGGATCAATCAGGAGTCTCATCCGCGCAGCTGAGAACAACGAAGTACCCAGGAAATAGATGATCGATATGGCTGCGATGGAAAGCAGCGCCCTTATCCACTTCCACGCATGTGGCGAGCCTGACAGGGAACTGAAAAGCGAGGGTGAACGGGTGGGCATCGTCAGTGAACTTCAGCACCCTGCCGGATGGTTGTTGGCCGCGGTTCTATGATGAGGTTATGTGAACCCGCGAAATAGTTGCAACTGACGCGCGCTTGGCCAGATGGTATGAATTGACCATGCCATAGACCCATACCACTAGCGCGCAAACGAGAAAGATAAGACCGACTAACCAGAACAACGCCGACGTAGCGAGTCCGAGGAAAGAAAAAGCAAATATCCTGAAACAATGAAACTCGGATAGAGGAACATCAACAGTAGTCCTTTGCCGATCTTTCCCGCGTAGATATGACCAAGACCGCACCAGAAGAACGACAGAACTGCCGCAAGCCCGGCGTTAGCACTCGAAGTCGCTATATAAACTTGGGGCTCAGGGTCTACGGTTTGGATGACGGCCTGACGAATGGCTCTCAATGAAGTGCCGCATTTTGTACAAAAGGCCGCTCCCGCCTTATTTGACGAGCCGCAGCTTTGGCAGGAGATTCCAGGTAGGGTCTGAACTATCGGATGGGGAGGCATTGCGGGCACCGTCTGCTGATCAGCGATTAGGATTGTTCGCTGTTGAGCGTTTGTTGCGCTTCGGTAAGTGAATCCTACCGAACCAATCCGAACACTCTGTCCGTCGTAAAGCGCTGAGTCCGTCACTCTTGTTCCGTCCACGAATGTCCCGTTGGAGCTGCCCAGATCCCTGACACGCGTCATGCCGCCTTTAAAGAAAATCTCGGCGTGCGTACGAGACACAGATACGTCGCTTAGAACGAGACGGTTGGTGGGGTCGCGACCTACCTGGAGAGATTGATTTTGGTCGAGTGGAAACTGGCGGCCAGCAGCATCGATGAGCCATCCGCAGACTGGCATTGTCAGCTTCCTCCAAAGCCGCGTGACACTACACCGCTGGATACGCAAACGAGACGTCTGATAGGCCACCAATCCTTTACTGAGCTAAATCGGTCGCCAGCATGGCTGAGCGCGACTTCTGTGGTGGTAGAACTGATCGTTTATTATCGGGTCTCCGTTTTACTCTCCGATTCTGACCAATCTCATACACCAAAAGGCCACCCTCGACAAGCTTTAGCCGATTTGGTTATGGTTTCCAACGGAGCTGTGAGAGTCGGTTTCGGGTCTCGCGGTCACGTAATGGTCAGAAATGCCGCTTTTTGGTGCGAGGCTGAATCAGCTCTATCGGACGCGATGCACGGGGTCAAACCGACGCTATTGGGAAAGTAATCTTTGGTGTCAGCTTCCCAAAGGGCCGCTGTCGCGGGCCGCGCCCACGGTGCAAAAGCCGGGGGCTCGCGGTCGTCTTGAATGGCGAGGTAATTTTCAGAACTTGTAGGTAACGCGCATGAAAATTTCGTCGAATGAACTGAATTCGCCGAAGGTGTCGCGCTGGCCGCCCCAAAAGAAGTTGTAATAGGCCGCGTAACTCCAATGTTCGGTTGGCTGGTAGCGCACTCCGGGCTGGATCCAGGCGCCGCCACCCTGGGACACGTCGAGCATGGTCGAGTAATCAAAGATCAACTTTTGTTCCATGAGCGGTTGCTCTATCAGGAGGGCCGAGAACGGATAGTCACGTTCTTCGTAGCTCGACGCGTAGCGGTCGAAGAAGTCGCTGCGCGACTTATACCAGTATTCCAACTGGAGAATGGTCGGTGAGATCGACTCAGATCCTCCCCAAGCGAATTCGCGCCGAAACATACCGCCAATCGAAAGTTGGCTGTCGCTGACCGTGGCCGGCATCCACATCCAGCGGAACTCCTCCTGCGGCGTATAGGTCATCTCAAGGTGCCCGGTGCCGCCGAGAAAGCCGAAGAAATGGGTGATCGAGCCGCCGAAGGTGTATGCGCGCGGATAAACGTCGGTGACCGCAATTCCAATCGGGCCGTTGGCGAAAGGATTGCCAAAATAGGGCGCCGGGACACGGAAGTTATAGTCGATTATGTATTTCAGATCGGTGTCATTATCACCAACAATCTTGTTACGCAGCGCCGCGTTGCGCCAGTCGTTTTCATTCGCGAAGCCGTTCGGATCCATTATATAGGGGGTCCCGCCGATGGCGCCTGGACCGGTCGCGCCGGTGTATTCGGTTACTCCGTTGAGTTGCGGCGAGCTGACGAAATTGAGGCTCAGGTCGAAATCGTAAATGCTGGCCTTCCACGCCGCTCCATAGACTATTTTATGCCGCGCCGTCGCGATGTTGTGGGCGTCGTTGAAGATGAACCCCGAGCTGATCATACTGTAGGTGCTGCCCTGAGTGGGGTAGATGGTCGGTTCGAAATCGGGACTGACAAAGGCCTGCAGCGAAGCCTTGGTCACGTGCTCGATCATCTGCGGTATCTGGTAGGTCAGGTTGGCGGTCCATTCCCCGATGCGTTGGTCGTCGAAACCCTCATAAACCGGACCCCAAATCGAGTGCCGCCGATAATCCAGTGCGTCGACGCAGTCCAGTACTCGCACAAAGGTCATCGGTGACCATACGATGCGCTGCTTGCCGAGGCGCAGGTTGAAACCGGCCTTGCCGAGATCGACGTAGGCTTCGGGCAGGCTAATCATCCCCTCATTGATGTTGGTCGTCTGCACCATCCAGCCATTGCCGGGGTAGTTGCCGCCGGCGAGCCCGCCGAACAGGTTGACGTCCGGCAGATGGCCATCAACTTCAGGTGCGAGATCCAGGTAGGCCAGGGGATGGATGAGTGCGGAGAGGCTGTCCAGGCCCCATTGCGAGGCCTTGTCGTCGGTGGCGGTCAATTTAATCCGCGACTCCAGCCTGTAGGCCATCAGGTTCCACGTGTTACCATCGGTAGACAACTTGCCGATGTTATTCGGATTGGGGATACCTGAACGTCGAAAGCGCCCAATCGGTCTGAGCCAGATTGTTCAGCTCATATTCGAAGCCGTTGAATTTACCTTCCATCTGCGCTCGAGCATCTTTAAGAAGGCAAAATATTCCAACAACCACCACCAGGACTCTGAAAGCTTTTGAGCAGCCTGTCATCTGTCCTACCCTTGTCTAAGCTGGCTACACCGTACGTAAGAGCCCCTTAAATATTCCTCCGCAAAACAATGCCATAAGATTAAGAGCTATGAAAGTAAATCAGGAGCGATCTCTGCAATTCTTACAGGTAAACGAAGATGCTGATGAGATAGGCCATGGTCGGAACTGAAGTCGCCGGCAAAAGGGGGGAGGGGAAGCTACCGGGTTGGTTGTCCTCGCGACATTGCGGAGTCTTTAGCGGGACAATACGCGCCCTTTGAATTCGGGAATTGCCCCGCGGTTGCCGGTCGTAGGCGGCTATGCAGACACGGTGGACAGGTTACTTGTCAGACAGGCTGTCGAAATCCGTAACCATATGGATTTTGCGCGATTGGAATTTCCATTGGCCGTCCACCTTGCGATATTCGTCTCGATAGTACCCGGCGGCCATATACCTGCCGCCTTGGCGTGCTTCGAGTATCTCGTAATAGGCGACTCCGGTAGCGTGGCCGGGTCCCTCAAGCTCGATGATATGATTGTGGATGAAGGGCTGGGTCGCGTACTTCGCGTTTACGCGGCGGAAGACCTTGGCCAGCTTGTCGCGGCCGGTGATCGCGTAATCCTCCATCCCCTGGATGCAGATCGTGGCATCTTCGCTGAACAGGCTCGCCATGCCTTCCGGGTCGTTGGTCCACAAATAATGGCAATACAAACGCGGCAACTCCCGGATCGCCTCGCGATCCATCAGCTCCCGTAACGATTCCTCGATACTTTTCATCCAAACCCCTTAGCCCGAGCGCGGCCACGCGGAGCCGCGCCCAGCCACTGACCTTTACTCGTGATAAGGTAGGGTGAGGGTTTTCCGTTCGCGTTGCAAATGTATTTGTTTTCGCTGAGGGCCGGGCGCGCTCGATTCGAGCCTCCCAGTGGCTCGGTCTGCTGCAGCTGGCAGAACGCTTGTTCCAGCCGCGATAGACTTGTCCCTGCTCACGCCCTATTTTGAAGCATTGGCCAAGCCCAATCTGAAGAGGACACGTGAATGGAGTTCAATTTCACCCCGCAAGAGGACGCCTTCAGGGAAAAGGTGCAAACCTTCCTCAGGACCAACCTGCCGCGAGGGCTGGGGCGGCACCGACTTCGAGATGCCCGAGGAGCTGCACGGCAAACGATTCCTGGTTCAATGGCACCGCAAGCTCTACCAAAACGGGCTGGTCGGGATGTCATGGCCTAAGGAGTACGGCGGCCAGGGCGCGACCCAGGTTGAGCAGGCGATCCTCAACGAGGAACTGGCGCGTTTTCGCGCGCCCGCTCCGTTGGGGGGAATCGGATTGGCCCTGGCCGGGCCGACGATAATCGTGCACGGCAGCGAAGCGCAGAAAAAACGTTACCTGCCAAAGATTCTCTCCGGCGAGGAAATCTGGTGCCAGCTCTTCTCCGAGCCCAACGCCGGTTCCGACCTGGCGGCGTTGCGGACCCGAGCCGAACTTCAGGGTGACGCCTTCATCGTCAATGGCCAGAAGATCTGGACTTCCGGGGCGCGAACGGCGCATTGCGGAATCCTGCTGGCCCGGACCGACTCCTAATGCGCCCAAGCACAAGGGAATCAGCTACCTGATCGTGGACATGAAGAGCCCCGGCATCACGATCAAGCCGCTGCGGCAGATAACCGGCGAATCCCATTTCAACGAAGTGTTTATGGATGATCTGCGGGTGCCGCGCGAAAACCTGATCGGCAAGCTCAACGACGGATGGCATGTCGCCAACACTACGCTGGCCAACGAGCGCGGCACCGGCGCGCTGGCGTTGCTGGTTCGCTTCGGGACTCAATATCAGGAGGTCGTCGATCTGGCCCGCTCCATCACCCGCAACGGCCGGCCGGCAGTCCAGGACCCGATCGTGCGCCAGCGGCTGGCCGAGTTCTATATCGACCTGCAACGGCTCAAGTACACGGTCTATCGTGGCTTTTCAGCGATTATCAAGGGGGGAACTCCGGGACCCGAAGGGTCGATTCAGAAGGTGGTATGGTCAGAGTTGAGCCAGCGGATGCAGGAGTTCGCGGTGGAGTTGCAGGGGCCGGCGGCCCAATTGGCGATTCAGGTCGCCGCGCGCGATAGTCAACGGATACCATCAGCGGATGTTTCTGCGCTCGCGCGCGGACACAATCTACGCGGGGACTTCGGAGATCCAGCGCAATATCATCGCCCAGCGGGTCCTGGGCCTGCCGCGGACCAACTGATCGCGATCAGTAAACCGGGTCGGAGGTTCGTAGGCGGATTGGATCTTTGGCCTGCACAGTGGCGGGCATATCGCCTGCCGATCGCGCACTCAGAAGCGCCTGGCTCTGTGGCCGGGGATTACTCCTGGCCGGGCGCGGGAGTGTTTTTTGCACCCTCCATCTGTTCCATCAACTGGGCTTCCTGCCGGTGCAATTCTTCGAGGCGGGAATGGAATGCGGCGGCATCCTTGAGTTGCTGGGGGCTAAGCAGCTTGCGCGCCGCCTGTGCAATCGCGACGCGCTCATCGATCATCGCCGCCTGAGCGGCCTTGAGTTCCGCAATCTCCTTGCTCAAGTCCACAGTCGGGCCGGGTGAGAATAACTTCTGGATTAGCGCCTCCCGGGCCGCGTGCAGCCGCTGATGCAACGCGTCAGTTTCGCCTTGTCCGCCTTCACGATGGTGTAGAGCTGCATGCTTCTGGTCGGGCCGCAGCACCTCCTTCAAACGGCATCATCGAGCTCCGGCGAGGTCCGCCCGGGCCTTCCTGCGAGTAAGCGGCCACGCCGAAGCGCGCCCGCGGCAGCCGCCGCGAGCATCAGGGCGAGGACAAGCTTTAGTTTGGTTTGCGCCGCCACTGTTCTGGCTCCTTCGGCGGCTATTGGCAACCGAGAGGATCGTCCGAGTCCGCACAGAGTCCACATCGAACGCCCCTTGAACGTATTCGGCATAGACCGCCGGCGTGGGGCCGCTCGTCCTCAGGCGCGAAAGCTCAATTGGCGCGGGCGGAGCGGACTGGCGGAAAGCGATTTGCGCCGGGGGTGCCAGCGACGTGGAGTGCAGCGACCATCCCACCGTGAAGGCCGCTGCCAGCGCCAGCGCCGAAGCCGCAACTCGCCATCCGGCGAAGCCGCCGCGCCGTTGCGGCGCGGCGCCGCGGCGGCGCCATCTCCAGGGCGTGGCTGATCAGAGTCATTTCGCCCTGCAACACCTTGAAGCGGCCGGCGCAGGCCAGGCAGGTTTTAAGGTGTGCCAAGGCGTCCGGCTCACCTTCGCCCGAGTAACATTCAAACAGGGCTTTATCCGAAAGACAGTGACTCATAACTATGTGATAAGTCCTTTGCGTAATTCGTGTACCGCGCGAAACAAATGCTGCTTGACGCTGCTTTGGGTCAGGCCCAAATGCACGGCGACCTCCTCGGTCGACCATCCCTCGAAATGACGCAGGGCAAAGATCTCTCTCTGGCGTGGGGAAAGCTTGGAAAACCTGGTCCACACCAGGCGATAAGTTTCCCGCCGCGAAACCTCCTCCTCGGTGCTGTGATGGCCGTGTTCGGGGTCCCTGAACTCGTCGAACTCCTCGGTATGACCACGCCATCGTTTCCACCAGCCTGAGCGCCGCCGGTCGCGGCAAGCGTTAATCGCGACCGTCGTGAGCCATTTGTTCCAGGCCTGGGGACGTTCTCCGGAACGGTAAAAGCGCAGCGCCTTGAGAAATATCTCTTGCGCGGTCTCGGCGGCTTCTTCGGGATCCGTGAGCAATAGCCGGCACAGGCGCAGCACCCGCGCCTGATGCTGGGCATAGAGATCACGAAAATCATCGTGCTCCGCCGGCAAACCGTCCACCCTGGCCATTTACTACATAATGACGCGGCTGTTGAGGTTTGGTTGACAGGGCACCCGGTGCAAATGTGCCCGGTTTGCGTAGGTTTTCTATCTTCCGTCGCGAGGCCCATACCTGCCCCTTTCTGTCAACCGCGCGGCCTCCCGATGCGTCTTATATGACAGCCCGATGCTAGGAATTGAATCGGTGTTATCCTTATAGTTTTCTGATAACGTTTTTCGATTATGGCAGCCGCTGGTGATATTTATCCGCGCAAGCGCAAACTCAAGCCATTGCTCTGGTTTTTCGCTGCCGTCGTGGTGGCCGGCGCCGTTTGGGGTGGCTATTGGTGGACCCATCGGCTCGATCCCTCCAGTTTTATCACCGCGGCGGTGGACCGTGGCCCGATCGTCCGGGCGATTACGGCCACCGGGACTGTCAACCCGGTGACCACGGTCCAAGTCGGCACATATGTGTCCGGCCCCATTATAAGTATCGGGGTGGACTTCAATTCGCCGGTCAAGGCCGGGCAATTGCTGGCACGGATCGATCCCAGGCCCTTCGCCGCACAACTCGCACTGGCACGCGCGGAACTGGCTAATTCCAGGGCTCAGTTGCGTAAAGATGAGGCCAATCTGGCCTATCAAAAGGTTACTTTCGACCGCGATTCGGACCTGATCAAGACCGCGGTGATTTCCCAGGATGCGCTCGACAGCCAGCGCAGCACAGTTGAGCAGGCGCGGGCGCAAATCGGTCTGGACGAGGCGAATATCCAGCAACAGGAAGCCAGCGTGCGGGTGGCCGACCTTAACCTTAATTATACCAATATCGTGTCGCCAGTGGATGGGGTGGTGGTCTCGCGCAACGTGGACGTGGGGCAGACCGTCGCCGCCAGCTACGAGACCCCAACCCTGTTCCTGGTCGCACGCGACCTGACCAAGATGCAGGTTGACACCAATGTGAGCGAATCCGACGTGGGTGGGGTGCGGCAAGGGCAGAGCGTCGATTTCACCGTCGACGCTTACAACGACCGGGTGTTCAAGGGCATCGTGACGCAGGTGCGCCAAGCCCCAATCACGGTACAAAACGTGGTCACCTACGATGTCGTGGTAAGCGTCCCGAATCCCGAGATGTTGTTGATGCCGGGAATGACCGCCAACATCACGATTCAAACCGACCATCGCGACGATGTGTTGCGAGTACCGTTCCGGGCGCTAGCCTTCTCACCCCATCGCGGGCTCGGGCTGGGGAGTCATGCGGGCAAAAAGCCACGGAATCCCAACTCGGCCCGGGTGTGGGTCCTCGGCACCACCGGACTGCATCCAGTACGCTTTATCCGCGGCCTCGACGACGGCAATTACGTCGAAGTAGTGAGGGGAAACCTCAATCCCGGTGACGAGGTCGTAACCGATGAAATCAGGGCCGGCAGCAAAGCAAGCCACAACGGCATGATGGCGGGACCCGGCGGAGTCCATCTGCCGCATATGTAGGCTTGGACCAGGGCGCAGCAGCAAGGAATCCCGCAGGAATAGCCCTACACGAATAATTAAAGATGCACGACACGGTCATTGAAGTCTGCGAGCTGAGCAAGACCTACACGCTGGGCGAAATCGAGGTCAGGGCGCTACGCCAGACCGGCTTTCGCATCGAGCGCGGTGAGTTCGTGGCAGTCATGGGTGCTTCGGGCTCGGGCAAATCGACCCTGATGAATATCCTCGGATGCCTGGACCGGCCGACCAGCGGGCGTTACCTGCTGGAAGGGGTCGATGTGGCTTCGCTCAATGATGAGCAATTGGCGTTGATCCGCAGCCGCCGAATCGGATTCATCTTCCAGAGCTTCAACCTGCTCTCGCGCACCAGCGCGATTGAAAACGTTGAACTGCCGCTGTTCTATTCCGGGTGGCCTAAGGATGGCGAGCAGCGCGCGCGGGCGTTGCTGGCGATGCTGGGGCTGACCGGCCGCGAGCGCAATCATCCCAACCAGCTCTCCGGTGGTCAGCAGCAACGGGTAGCGATTGCCCGTGCGCTGATCAACGCGCCCGCGATTTTGCTGGCCGACGAGCCGACCGGCAACCTGGACTCGACCAATTCCGTGGAAATCATGGAAATAATCACCCGCCTGAACCGCGAGCGCGGGTTGACTGTGATCGTCGTCACTCATGATCCGGACGTCGCCGTCTATGCCGACCGGGTTATTACGTTTCGCGACGGCATTATCGTCTCCGACGAGCGTAATGAGCGGCGCTCCAGTCCCAAGGATGCCACCGCGACGACCGGGGAAACTTCAGAACCGGCTCCGGCATTGATTGAGATGTCCGCCAGCAGTGCCGAGCGCGCCGAAAACGTTTGGACCTTCGCGGTGATGGCGTTGACCGCGGCGTTCCGGGCCTTGCGCCGCAACAAACTACGCGCCGCGTTGACGATGCTCGGGATTTTCATCGGCGTCGCGGCGGTAATCGCGATGGTAGCGGTGGGCGACGGAGCACGTTATTCGGTGGAGCAACAGATCCAGAGTCTGGGCACGAACCTGCTGGTCATCCTGCCCGGCGCGACTACCTCCAACGGGGTGCGGGCCGGTTTTGGCAGCACTTCGACGCTGCGGGTGGCGGACGCCGAAGCAGTCGCCAAGGAAGCCAGCGGGGTCGAGGCGGTCAGCTATACCGATCGCCAGGTGGCGCAGGTCGTGTACGGCAATCACAACTGGAGCACTAGCATCACCGGCACCACTCCTGATTACCTGACCATCCGCGACTGGCCGGTTGCGGACGGACGCGCGTTTACCGAAGAGGAAACCCAGAGCGCCGCCCCGGTTTGCCTGCTCGGACAGACCGTGGTCAATAACCTTTTCAACGAGGGGGACAACCCGATCGGTGCCATAATCCGGGTCAAGAACTTTCCTTTGCGCGTGGTCGGTGTGCTGACCCCCAAGGGTCAATCCACCTACGGCCAAGATCAGGACGATGTCGTGCTGACCCCATTTTATACCGCGCAGCGCAAGGTGGTGGGCAGTGCGCAGGTCACCGCGGAGGTTTCCACCACCACTGGCAACGGCTCAACCAACCCGGTGTTGAACCCCTATGCCGGGGTTCCCACGACCAATGCCGTTTATGCCACTTCGAACGCCCTCATGAGTCCTTTCGGCAGCACGCCCCAGGTCACCGGCGTGGTCAATAACATCTACGTCAAAGCGGTCGACGCCGAAGAAGTCGACGCACTCCAGGCGCAGGTCCAGGAAGTGCTCCACCGGCGCCACCGCATCAAGCCCAATCAGGACGACGACTTTACCGTGCGCAGTCTTAACGAGATCGCCGAGGCTTCGGAGAGCGCGAGCCGGGTGATGACGTTGCTGCTCGCCGCGGTCGCCTCGATCTCGCTGTTGGTCGGCGGCATCGGAATCATGAATATCATGTTGGTTTCGGTAACCGAGCGTACACGGGAGATTGGAATCCGGATGGCGATCGGGGCGCGCCGATTGCATATTCTGCTGCAGTTCCTGGTGGAGTCATCGCTTCTGAGTATCCTGGGCGGCCTGGCCGGCGCGGTCCTGGGAATCATCGCGTCGAAAGTTCTGTCCGCGCTGGCGCAATGGCCGACGTTGGTATCTCCCTCATCGGTGGTGGGCGGATTCGCATTCGCCGCGGCGGTAGGAGTTTTCTTCGGCTGGTATCCCGCACGCAAGGCCGCCTCACTCGATCCGATCGACGCGCTGCGGTACGAGTAGACAGACATTTTGGTTGACTTGTGGAGGGCACCACCTAAGTTGTTGCGTCCGCCTTGCCAACTGCTTGATACTATTAGAGTAATTCTCTGTTGGCGGAAATGACATCTTCGCCGAAGTGCACCTTCAAACCAAAGGCGAACAATCCGGCTGCTCAACTGCCGGGTAAACCGGACTCGCCGGATTCAACGCAATAGAACCGAGGAGAAAACGATGAGGCGAAAATTTCTGATTGCCGCTGCTTTTTTGGTCTGTGCGGCGCTCGCGCCGGCGATGGGTGCGCAGGCCGCGAATGCGACACGCCAGGCGCGTCTAGAAGCCTGCTCGGGCAAGTCGCCGGGCGATGCCTGCACGTACAACAAGGCTAATGGCCAGAGTGTGGACGGTACATGCGGGACAACGCGCCGCGGGAAGTTGCTGTGCAAGAAAGGCAGTGGAATGAGCGGTTCGATGGGTAATTCGATGGGCGGCGGCGCGGCGGGCGGCAGCGAGGCGCCTCCAGCCGGCGGGGATGAAGCAGCACCTCCTCCCAATCCCTGAACACCGCGCGATATCAATTGCGTTCGCTTTAAGCGCGCGGGTAAGCCTGTTTCTGTGCAGGAAGTGAAGCGAGCAGAAAACTCACATTCCAACCCTTTCCCTGGTCAGGGAAAGGGCATCCGAAAGCGGAGGCACGGAATGTGCCTCACCAGATGGACAGGTTTCCAGCGGCGGGCAGCATCTTAGGGTGCGCCCGCCGCTGGCGGGAAATCGGCGGGCACCGCCGCGGTGTCATTTCATGATACACACCAGACCCGCGGGAGTTGCATTGATTGGATCTCGAAATTCAGCAGGAACATCATTGTCGATCTGCACCAAGTCGTCGTCGCTCCAAGTGGTGTGTTGGTTCTGGAAATCCATCGCCATACTCATTCCGGTCGAATAAAGCATCGGTGGAAGTCCTTACTTCATCACGCGATCCAAAGAGCCTGGAGTGGAGTTAGCCATATCGCGTTCGGCAGGAGGCGCCTGGTCGTCGATCTGCACGTGGGTATCGTTGTTCCAGGTTATATGTGAATTCTGAAAATCCACCGCCATGCTCATGCCGGTCGCATAGGCATAGATAGTCGTAACTCCATGAATGTCGACCGGGTAGTTGGCGGTCCACAACATCTTGTAGATCTTGCCGGTCCGATCATAGGCTTCGGCCCCGGCCATCGCCGCGTAGTACGTCTGCTTCTCGACATAAAAGATGCGATGGGAATAGCAATAGTTGCCGAGTTTCGGTAGCGCGAGGAGGTCGATAACATAGTAGTCGCGCACCTCCCAATGATTTGTCCCTGCCACCGGCCATCCCGGGAAGGCATCGCCCGGGTAGGCGCCGCCGCCGGCGTAAGACTTGGGATCGGGGGATTTTTGGGGATCCATTACGATAGTCAGCAGCTTCTTCGAGCCCAGGTACGTCGCGGAGAAATTCGGCGGCAGCCATGATCCGTCGTCCGCGACGTAATCGGTGCCGAGGAGCGGAGTGCAGCGGGCGGCGCTGGACAAGCGCAGCGAGCGGCGCAGAGAGGGCAGGAATGCGTACAGTTCCTGAAGCTTGGTCGGATCTTTGGGCTGAAGCTGAAGCTCGGTGGTGTACTTGGACTGTTCCGGGGCGGCGATGAAATAGCGGCCGGCCTGGAAATAGTCGGAGCCGTAAGGAGTAGTGGTCGGATAGCCTTCATCGCTCAGGTAACCCATCTCGTAGAACGTGTCGGCGGTATCCTCGGGACTCACGTTTCCGAAGCGGTCAACGATGCGGTCCCACGTATAGTAGTATGATATGGCCGGGCGCCACGGAAGCCATGCGTCATACATCACCTTGACGGCCATAAGCGGCTCGGTTGGATTGGGAAACGGCACTCCGGCCGTATAACCCTTCATCGTGTAACCGTCGTCCGAAAGCTTTTGCAGGCCCACCTGGCCATGAAACTTCTCAGTATCCTCCTGAAATTTCTTGGGCAGCGGCAAATTACTGGTCGGCCCGACAACGATTGTGAACTCGGGTCCGGCGACCGATGTGCCAGTGGTAATCGCCCGAGTACGCCGCTTGCAGCCAGACTGGCATGAAATTCTTGTACTGCCGCCAGTTCTGCAAAGTGATCTTGGTGCCGGGTGGGATGGTCTGAGATGAAGAGGTGTCGACCAATTCGCGGTAGTGCTGCGGATCGAACATCATTTCCGCGAACCCAGCCTGCGCCGTAATGCAAATCACAAACAGCGCGGCAAACCCAGTCAGAAACAAACTCCTTCGCTTACGCATTTCAGACTCCTTTGCTTGCAGCCAGATGAAGGAATGTTGCGAAGGGACTCCCCAGTCCCTTCTCCATCCCCAGTTTCAAACCATTCAGCCAGCCAGGCCCGGAGCGGGTGTTCACTGTCATGCCTGTCGGTTCAGGCATAATCGGAATTTCACTTTTTTGAAGTGCCGATTCAGAGTCGCACAGGTGCCAACATTTTGCAAACGCAAGTTTGAGCCTGTTTTCGTTTGCAGAGGCGCTTGCGCGGTCGCTTCTTTACCAAAACGGTCTGACTCCGCAGCTTGAAGTCCGACGCCGCAATTGCAGCCAAGACGGCCTGGTTGTTCTTCCGCCCTGGAGTTCTTAGATCGTTCAGCACCGTCACTCGAGCCCAATCTCTGGCGGAGATGAAGGCAAGCGCCACAAGGAACGAGATACAAAGTCTCATCGGGGTATTGTTCTATACTCCGGCGAACCATTCATATCCTTGATTCTCCCAGTAGCCGCCGGTCTGATTCGGAAGGAAGTTGACCTCGGTCAGATACTTGACGCTCTTGTAGCCGAGCTTGACCGCTGAATACAGGCGCAGTGGCGCGCCGTGCTCCGGTTGAGCTCGTGGCCGTTCATGCCATAAGCCAGGATGGTCTGCGGATGTGTCGCGCTGGCGCGATCCCACGACGACCAGTAGCCGGCATCGAAAGAACGAAACTCAACGTAGCGTGCCTCCGGAGCTGGCGCCTACGATTTTGGCGACCTCGCTCACGCGCACGCCTTGCCACGCCGCCACCGCCGACCAGCCTTCGACACAGTGATGCCGGATGCGCATGTCGGTGCGCGGCATCCGCTTTAACTGATCGAGCGAGAACGTTGCCGGATGCGCCACCAGGCCGCCTACTTTGAGCGCCCAGCCGTCGGGCGCCATCGGCATATCGTCGGCAATGAAGTAGCTTGGAATGCGCGCTCTCGGGCGTCAGATCCCTGGCCGGCGGTTCGGCAATTATCCGTGTCGGCGAGTAAAGGAATTCCTGGAATCGTCTGATTCCATCGCCCCATGCCGCGCAGGAAGATTGCGGTTGCAGGATTGTCGCATCCGGCCAGAATCGAAGTTGCCGCGATGCCCAGGAGGAGCCTGCGCCGGGTTATTACGTTAGCCACGCCGTCCTCCAGTCACCATGTCGATAATCGTCCGCGGATGCAGCGGCGACGAGGACCAGATGGGTGGCCGCGAAGCCAATCAGCAGCACCAGCGCGCCCAGATGGACGGCACGAGCCGGGTCGTAGCCGCCAAACAACGCCGTCAGCCAGTGCAACTGCACCGGCTTGTAAATCGCCAGACCTGACAGGACGACCACGATTCCGAATACGATGGCCGAGGTATAAGCCAGGCGCTGGAGACCGTTGTAGAAGTCCTCCGGTGGCGGGTTCTTGCGGATTCTCAGGTAGTAACCGAACATCGCGATCGCGTTGGGCGCGTCACGCGTGGGCAGGAAAGCCCGCCGCCGCCATTCGCCGCTGACTATCAGGTAGATCACGTAAAGCATTCCATTGAGGATGAGGAACCACGCGACCGCGAAATGCAGATGGCGCGCGCCCGCCAGCCATCCGCCGAGGCGGAGCCATCGCGGCGGCTGCATTCCCTGAAGCGGATACCACCGGTACAGCGCGCCGCGCGGTCCCATATAAGGATAGGCGACCAATATTTGCAGCCCGCTTCCGGCCATGATCACCAGCAGGGGAATGTTGATCCAATGCATGAGCCGAATCGGGAGCGGCTGTCTACGCCGGCCTTCCCTGCCGCTGCCCTCGTTAGGTGACGCGATTTGCGCTGACGCCATTTGTGAAGCCCTATGAATTATACGATGCGCGGCCGTGGTTCAAAATCCGGTCGGGTGCCATTGTCGATTTCCCTCTTTGGGCATGCCGGATACTGCCGTGACGGATCATCTGATGCGCGATCGGGCCGGCGGGTTTCACTGATGCATCATGCCGGCAACGCTCGTCGAAGAAGTTCGTGCATGGCGCCGCCATCGGCGGCTCTATTATACGACGCATCTTGCAGAGGCGTTAGGCTTAATAAAGTATGCGCGAGATGTTACCGGACACGAATAGAGAGGTACGGTCCTAAATTCGGGTCTCATTGTCCTGAATTGAAACGTGCGGTGTCCTAATCTCCCCTCAGGCGCGGATCGTCTGAAGATATGCAGATACCCGCCATTTCTCCCTGCGCTTTTTCCCGTTCATGTTCACTTGAATACGGCTTTATGTGCAGATCGACCAACTGTTGCTTAATTTTCTTACATTCAGACAGCGAAGAGAACTTGCGGTTAGCCTTGAACCACAGTGATAAAGGTGCCTTGGTATCAACGCTGTGGTCTGGAGATGACGGGGGAAGAAACAGGTACCATCCGACCAAAACGAGCGCTGCGGCGTGTAAGGGCTTCATGGGTTAGCATTTAGCCTAGCCCGATGGAATCGTAAAGGCGGCTGGCCACCCGGGCTTAACGGGACCCTCTTCCTCGAGCGTGGTGAACTAATCGGCTCAATCGTCTGACGCTTCGGCCTGCGTGAGGCGAACTTATGCTGCGGCTTGGCCAGGATACCATGTATGCGATGCGCGGCCTAGGGTATAGGGAGTGGTGTCGACGCCGCCGACCACCTCGATTACCGCGCCGGTGATATAGGACGACGCGTCGGAGGCCAGAAACATGCAGGGGTATGCGATTTCCTCCGGTGTGCCCAGCCGTTTCAGTGCCCGGGTCGCGGCCATTCTGCGCTTGGTCTCTTCGTCGAGCAGCAGCTCCCAGGCGGGGGTTTCAATCGGTCCCAGCACCAGGCAATTGACCCGGATCCCGTAGCGGGCCCATTCGGCGGAATGGGTCTTGGTCAGGTTGTTGACACCGGCCTTGGCGGCGGCATACGGCGGGTAGATGGCGAAGCCGGTGAGCGAGGCCTCGCTGCTGATATTAATAATGTTACCGGCGCTCTTTTGCGCGATGAATTGCCGCGCCGCCGCGCGGGAGCAGAAAAACACGCCGTCGAGATTGACCGCGACGATCGCCTTCCAGGCGTTCGGCGAAAGCTCCAGCGACGGAATTTTCAGACTCGCTCCGTGATTGTTGATCATCACGTCGAGGCGGCCGAAATGGCGCACCGCCGCGGCAATCATTTCATCCACGGCGGACGCGTCGCGGACGTCGCAGATTTGGAGTTCGCACACCCCGCCTTCCTGGCCGAATCTGGTCGCGAATCTTTTCTAGATTTTCCGCCTTGCGGCTCGCGATCAGCACGGGCGCGCCATTAAGCGCGAACTCGCGCGCGATGCCGGCCCCGACGCCGGTGCCGCCTCCGGTCACGATCGTAACCTTCCCCTCGACACTGAACTTCTTCGGATTCATCTGTTAACTTCCTTTCAAGCCGAGAGCTGGCAAGCCGCGCCAGGACCGGAATGCCCATAGATATCCGGCGGCGCGGGCTCAAGCCAGTGGAGCAGGAGTTGTGAAATGGTGGACAACATCGACCCGGTAACCGGCAAGGTCATTCTCAATCTGATAACCAGGACCCATGTCAGCCGGGTGCTGTTGCAATCGATGCTGACTGCCCTGATCAAGTCCAATCCGCAGTTGGGGCGCGATGATTATCGAAGACCTGGAACGGCGCCGGGACTTCGCGAAAGAAGCGGATCTGCGCGAGTACATCGAACTGGCGATTGGCGACGTGATGGAGGCGTCGGTCGCGTCCAGCGCAAAGTAGCGTCCGGCACGTCAAGAATGGTAGAGCTCCCTACTTCTTGAACGGCGAGCGGAAGGCGCGATCCGGGTCGGGTAGCAGGTTGAGGAATTTGATTTCGGCGAATTCGTCGCTGATTTCAATGCCGAAAAAGGTCGCGTTGTCGACCCGCAGGCGATGGAAATGAAGCAATTCCAGGCGCATGTAATGGCACAGCACAGTGCGGATGATGTCGCCGTGCGACACGAATAGCACGCGCTTGCCGCGATGCGTGGTGACCGCGGCGTCCACCGCCGCCACTCCGCGGGCCTGCACTTGCGCGATCGTCTCGCCGCCTGGAGTCATGCTTTCCATCGGCGCCTTGCGGTAGTTGATATAGCTCTCTTCGCGTATCAACTGATGGTAGTCTTTGCCTTCCCAGTCGCCGTAGCGGACCTCTTCCAAGCGATCGTCGGTGACGATGTCGATTCCGCCCACGCCGCGCGAGATGATCTCGGCCGAGTGGACCGCGCGCGGCAGCGGACTGGACACGATCAGGTCGGGGGCCAGCAGCCGTGCCAAGCGGCACCGCCAGTTCGACCTGCGCCCGCCCGGCTTCGTCCAAGTCCACCGGCTGGCGGCCCATCACCCGGCCCTCGCGGTTCCAAGCCGTCTCACCATGGCGCATCAATAGCGCAATCCCGCGCTCCCGCGTACCTTGGCTCAATTTCTCCGCCACCTGAAAAGGCCCGAGCGCCATCCCAATCCCCGCTTACCAGCCGTACGGCATGTCCAGACCGGCTTCGTGTTTCCGAGTCCCTCAGTGAGCCGCGGCAGGCTGCGCCGGATGGCTGGGGGCCGGAGCGTCGCCGTTGGACGACGCGCCGTTTGCCGCCAATCCGCAGAACGCCTCGTAATCGATCAGTTTGGTTTGCGTTGGATGGTCGCCGCATACCGGGCATTCCGGATCGCGCTTGATTCTCATCAGCCGGACGTAGTCCCGGTCCGAGAGCGTATCGAAGTAAACCATGGTTCCGATGAGCGGCTTGCCGATGCCAAGGATTAGCTTGATCGCCTCCAGCGCCTCGATCGATCCGATCAAACCGGGCAGCACGCCCAGCACACCGGCCTCGGCGCACGACGGCGCCATCCCGGGCGGTGGCGGCTCCGGATACAGGCATCGATAGCATGGTCCGCCGCGGTCGGCATAAAATACCGTGGCGTTGCCTTCGAACTGGAAGATCGCGCCGTCCACCAAGCGGCTTTTTGGCGAACACGCAGGCGTCGTTGATCAGGTAGCGGGTGGGAAAGTTGTCGCTGCAGTTCACCACGACGTCATAGCCGCTGATTATCTCCATCACGTTCTCGGACGAGAGATGGACGTTGTGCGCGACTACCTTCACGCCCGGGTTGATGGCGTTTATCGACTTTTGCGCCGACTCGGTTTTGAGCATCCCGACGCGGTCGGTCGTGTGGATGATCTGGCGCTGGAGGTTGGAGAGGTCAACAACGTCGAAATCAATGAATCCGATCGTGCCGACTCCCGCGGCCGCCAGGTAAAGGCCCGAAGGCGAGCCCAGCGCGCCGGCGCCCAGCAGCAGCACCTTGGCGTCGAGCAGTTTGGCTTGGCCCTTCTCGCCGACCTCGGGAATCACGAAATGGCGCGAGTAGCGGGTGAGTTCCTCCTGGGTGAACTGGCGGTCGGCTACCCACGGCAGTCCCTTATCTTTCCAGGCATTGAAGCCGCCGTTCATGTTGTAGAGATTCTCGTAGCCCATCTCGCGCAACGTCCGCGACGCATACAGCGAGCGGGTGCCCGAAGCGCATTGCACTATAACCGGGGCCTTATGGTCGGGAATCTTCTCCTCGACGCGCAATTCCAGAAAGCCGCGTGGGATGAAAATCGCTTCGGGGATGTGTCCCTGGCGCCATTCGTCGCTCTCGCGAACGTCAACGACGACGGCACCCGATTTTTTCATCAGGTCGCGCGCTTCTTCAACGCCGATCTGCTTAATTGACGCACGAGCCTCGTCCAGAAGGCTTTTCGATGTCTTGGCCATAATTCTCATGACCTCCAGATGGAGGATTGGATTGTACCCTTTATGAGCTGGTGACGCGACCGGGCATTTTCGGCGAGTTACTGAGGTGTAATCAGTTACCCTCACGGTCGCCTTCATAGGTTAAGTGAAGGGAGGGGCCTCGCTGCCGCCGTTGCGTTGTCACGGCGGGCGCGAACGCCCGCCCCACTGACCTATGCCGTTGCGTTGTCATGGCGGGCAGGTACGGCCGAAGGGACGCCCGCCCCACTGAACTGGCCCATGACGCGCAGGAATCGCCAGCGTCAGCCGCCTGGCATTCGAGGCGATTGTGCAAGCTCAGCCGGACATGGTCGCCGATATCCAGGGCCCTTACGAAGCGGGATGCGCTTCGACTGCGGCGCAGCCGCGGCCCGCCTGCTGACGAATTTGATCGATGCGTTGTCAACGTTGATCGAACACAGCGAACCGCACATGGTGCAGACGTTGGAGCCGGCCGCTTCGCTCTCTTCCTTGTAGCGGCGCGCCTTGTCCGGATCCATCGCCATCGCGTACATCCCCTCCCAGTTAAGCGCCTTGCGATAACGCGACATCTGGTCGTTCCACACCTTGGCCGCGCGCACGCCTTTAACCAGGTCGCCCGAATGGGCCGCAATCCGGGTCGCGATCACGCCCTCACGCACGTCGTCGATATCGGGCAGGCGCAGATGCTCGGCTGGGGTGACGTAGCAGAGGAAGTCGGTGCCGGCAGCGGACGCAATCGCGCCGCCGATGGCTCCGGTGATGTGGTCGTAGCCGGGGGCCACGTCACAGGTCAGGGGACCCAGCACATAAAACGGGGCGCCGCCGCAAATCCGCTTTTCGAGCCGGACGTTGGCTTCAATCTGGTCCAGCGGCACATGCCCTGGACCTTCAATCATTACTTGAACTCCGAGCTGACGGGCGCGCTGGGTCAACTCGCCCAATACCAACAGTTCCGCGATCTGGCCGCGGTCGGTGGCGTCGCCGGTGGCACCGGGCCGGAGCCCATCGCCGAGCGAGATGGTGACGTCGTGCTCGCGCAGGATTTCACACACCCGATCGAAATGCTCGTAGAGCGGGTTCTCGTTGCCGGTGCGCTCGATCCAGGCTGCCAGCAGCGCGCCGCCGCGCGACACGATGCCTTCGATACGCTCGTGACCGCGCAGGCGCCGCACGCTCTCGCGCGTGACTCCGCAATGCAGGGTCATGTAGTCGACGCCCTGTTGCGCCTGACGTTCGATTACCTCAAGGAAAAAATCGGCGCTCAGGTCCATGATCGAGCTTTCCGAGGCGACCTGATAGATCGGCACCGTGCCGAGCATCACCGGAGCCCGTGAGAGTAATTCGGCGCGGATTTTATCCAGGTCGGTCCCGGTGGACAGGTCCATCACGGAGTCGGCGCCGTAGCGAACCGCGGCGTAGAGCTTTTCCACCTCTTCTTCGAGCAACTGGTGGAAGTTGGACGCTCCGATATTGGCATTAACCTTGGTCCTCAACCCTTTGCCGATTCCAATGGCGCGGAAGTCATGATGGAAATTGCGGGGAATGACGGTCTCGCCGCTCGCTACCATGTCGCGCACTTCCTCGGGCCGCAACCCCTCGTCCTCCGCCACTTCTTCCATCTGTAGCGTCACCAGCCCCTTACGCGCAGCTTCGAGTTGAGTCATATTCCTTCCCTCAATTTGCTTCAGTGCCCGGCCGACGCCACGAATACAGCGGTGCCGGCGGGGTTTATTCCAGGCCTTCGAACGGAACGCCATGCTTTTCGCACAAGGCGCGGAACTGACGCAGCATCCGTTCACTGCGGGCCAGATGGGCGACCGCGAAGAAGTCAGCCGTCGCCGCCGCGAACAATGCGCCGGTAGCCCAGTACATGTGGCTTAACCCGCTACCTCCGTGAATCACGCCAACACCTTTGCCGTAGGCGATGAACAACAACGCCAACGAAATAATCGTCAATCCAATCGTGAATCTCGTCATTTGGGCAAATTGCCGTTGCCTCCGGAATGGCGATCGAGAGCCGGAATCTCGGCCTGCTCCTCGCGTCTCCGCCCATGGGTGGGGCAGGGCGCGATGGCTATAAGTCTTTAGCTCAGGGCGATCGGGATTGTAAACCTGCCGGTCCTGCTCCTTGTACCAGGCCTGCATCTCCTCCATGTTGCCCTCGCGGCCGTCGGTGGCCAGCACCTCGGAGCGATGCATCAGCAGTTCCTTGGTTTCGACGAAGTCCTTGCGGTCAAAGCCCCAGATGCGCGGATGCACGTAAGTGTCCATGCGGATGGCGTCGCAGGGGCAGGCTTCGACGCACAAGCCGCAGTAGATGCAGCGCAGGGTATCGATCTCGTAGCGCACCGGATACTTCTCGATATGCGGATCCGGATGCTCACCGGCTTCGATATAAATGCATTGGGCGGGACACGCGGTCGCGCACAGGAAACACGAGGTGCATCGCACCGCGCCATCGGTGCGCAGAGTCAGCCGATGGCTACCGCGATATCCTTCGGAGTAACGCTTGCGTTCGTCGGGGTATTGCACGGTGCTCGCGGCCCGATGGGTCCGTGCCAGTCCAAAGACGTGCGCGGTGTGCAGGATCAGGTTGCGCACGAAATGATAATTCGTGACCACCAGTCCCTTGAGGATCTCCGGCAGATAGATGCGCTCTGCCAGAGTCATTTCGCTACGTCTTTTCATCGATAATCCGCCATCCCGCCGAGGCCGCGGACGGCCTCAAATCGCGACGGTGGGCTGCCCGAAGAGCATTTTTACTACCACCGACGCGCTCTCAGCCCCGCGCGGGCCCTGATTGGTCCTTCGAAGGCCACTATAAGCGGCCCCAAGAATCGTAGTCAAGCTTGTATTCCGGCGCTTTCAGAATCGGTCTAAAGCGGGCAAAAACCTGGTTAACTCGGGGTCCAGGGCTTTGATCGGATCGCCGCTTCCAATAATTAAATCCGCCATGCAGGAGCGCGATCAGATCCCTGCGGCCGGTGGTCAACCCTTGGGGCAGCAACCGGCCCATTCGACCACCGCTTTCATAGCGGCCTTTCTGGGCTGGACCCTGGACGCCTTCGACTTCTTTGTCCTGATCTTCGTCATCCCGGCGGTGGCCCGGGAGTTCCATCGCCCGATCAGCGATATCGCCTACACCATCACGATCACCCTGGCGATGCGTCCGGTCGGCGCCTTGATTTTCGGTTGGATGGCCGACGTTTACGGGCGCCGTCTGCCGCTGCTGATCGATGTCATCTTTTATTCGGTGGTCGAGGTGCTCAGCGGCCTAGCTCCCAGCTACGGATGGTTCCTGTTTCTGCGCGCCCTGTATGGAATCGGGATGGGAGGAGAGTGGGGCGTCGGGGCGTCGCTGGCGATGGAGGGGGTGGCGTCCAAGCGGCGCGGGCTGATGTCGGGCTTGCTCCAGGAGGGCTATGCCTTCGGCTATCTGCTGGCCGCCGGCGCCTTCTTCTTTATATTCCCACGCTTCGGTTGGCGCGCGCTGTTTTACACCGGCGGTCTGCCCGCCCTGCTCACACTTTTCATCCGCGCCCGAGTGCCGGAGTCCAAGGCCTGGGAACGGCGTCGGCCCCAGACCTGGCAAATCCTCGAAGCCATACGTGGAAATCTGGGTGGCTTTGCCTACATGGTGTTGCTGATGACGATGATGAACCTGATCTCGCACGGCACCCAGGACATGTATCCGACCTTTCTGGAGCGCCAGCGCCATCTTGATCCCCATTACGTCGCCTCGATGGCACTTATCTACAATATCGGCGCGATCGGCGGCGGTTTGTTCTTCGGAGAATTCTCCGACCGGCTGGGCCGCCGCCGCGCGATGGTAACCGCGGTTTTGCTGGCGGCGGCGATCGTGCCGCTTTGGGCCTATTCCCATAGCCTGTGGATGCTGGCGGTTGGGGCGTTCATGATGCAGTTCATGGTGCAGGGCGCGTGGGGTGTGATCCCGGCGCATCTGGTGGAGCTGTCGCCGCCGGCGGTGCGCGGTCTGTTCCCGGGCCTCGCCTACCAGTTTGGCGTTCTGTTCGCGGCCAACGCGGCATACGTGGAATCGCTGATGGCGGTGCGGATGGGCTACGGCAATGCCCTGGCGCTGGTGGCGATTATCGTGCTCGGCGCAGGCGCGGTCGTGATTGCGTTGGGCCGCGAGCGCGCGGGAATCGATTTGCACGCATGAACGTGGCGTAAAGATGCGCTCTCGTCAAAGGACGTGTCGCAAGCCATTAGGGCGCGGGCACCGAGTAGTGTCCTAAATTGCTTCCTGGGGAGGATCGGGAACTTGAGGAAGCCCTCGCGCTTTTTGGTCGCGTTCCTTTTTTTGCGCCGTACGCCCATAAACGCGTGGGCCGCTGAGGGAGGCGACCGCAAGAATGATTGCCGAAAAGCCCGCCACGCTTTTTCCCTGTGCAAGCAAATAGACGCCACCAGAAATGATCACGAGAGCAAGAACAAGGCGAACCATTGTCCTCGGCTTTGGGCCTTGCAATTGGCGTCTATTACTGTCTTTTCAATCTCTTGTCGGTGTGCCGATTGCCTTTCTGCCATCGCGACGATTCGTTCGGCGCAGCCCGCGAACGCTTCGTTGTAACTTTTGAGAATTCGGGCCGCGGTAATGGCCGGAAAATCCGGTCGCCGTGACCCTTAACTCTGTGGTAATGCGTCGAGATGCTTGGGCACGAGACTCTTCTGATTCGCCCTCAGCAGGGTCTTCCTCTGGCTCTAAAGACTTTTTGTCCGAGGGCGAATCTTGGTTTTTATTCTCGGGCATGTGGTGTTTTCAGGGGAATAAGCGGTCGCCTTGCCGCATAACGGGCATATTTGGAAACCATCTTTCGAGATTTTGGCTTCTTTTGTGTGGAATAAAACCCAAGAATCCCTTAATCCTGGCCCACATTACGCCAATCACTGTAAACTGCATCCGCATCCGCTTCTTCAGGAGAGGGGCTAGTATTATAAACGTCGAATTTGCCCCAAAGGTCGAGGAGGCGACCAACTCCCGACCAAAAAGAGGGGCGCGCAAAAAGGAAATCTGTCCGTACGTCTCTTTCGTCTTCGCCCATACCCTTAGATTCTATAGGACATTGGCAAGCGGATCAGCAAGCACAAATTGACAGGGGTTCCCCGTACACCATAGTAAGAACACGCCTAAGCGCTCAAGGACCGGGAAACCCGATATTAACCAGATGGCAGCCAACCTTATCGATGCGGTTACGGGCGATCTGCCATCAGAAGAAGCCACGGAACAGGACAAGGCCAAGAATTCCCGCTGTGGCCGCGCTGGGGCGGCTGGGTTGACTCAAGGGCGGGTAGTGGACAGCCGACCCTGAACACATATCGACAAGCTACGTGAAGCGCCAGAACCTGACGATGCGTATGAGCATGCGGCGGTTCACTCGCCTAACCAACGGGTTCAGCAAGAAGCGGATGAATCATGCTGCGGCGGTCTGTCTTCACTTTGCCCATTACAATTCTGGTGCGGATTCACAAGACGTTAAGGATGACACCCGGCCCTCGCGCATGGCGTGGTCGGTCACTTATGGGCGATGGACGAACTGATTGCGGCGGCATTCTTAAATTAGGACACTACCGGAAGCAGGTATCCAATTGCGCCCGATTTTGAGTTATGGCAAAGTGCATAGCTAACTCGCAATTCTGTATTACTCGAACACTCCTCATCTAGCTGGGCTAGAAATATGAGTTATCGATGATGTTGCGTCGGTTTTCGCCGGCTCGACAGGGGGTTATTGCGGTCGCGTTTGTGGCCGCGTTCTTTATTGGTGTTGCCGGGTGTTCCAAGCCACCTCCCGCGGCGCCACCGCCGATCCCTCAAGTCATGGTTACCAACGTCGTCCGAGAGGACGTGCCGGTTTATTCGAGTTGGGTGGGAACTACTCTAGGGTTCGTCAACGCGGAGATCCATCCGAAGATCTCAGGCTACATTCTCAAGCAGGTTTACCAGGACGGCGACCATGTGCGGGCGGGGCAGTTGCTGTTCCAGATCGATGATCGCCAGTACAAGGCCGCGTTTGACCAGGCGGCCGGCGATCTGGCTGAAAAATTGGCGGAGCTTAAACGGAATCAGCAGGATCTCGCCCGCTACAAGCCGCTGCTGGCCGCCCAGGTGATCAGCAGGCAGGACTACGACCACGTCAATCAGACTACCCACGCGAGTGTGGCGGCGGTGCAGGCGGCCCAGGCAGCGGTAGAGGGGGCTAAGCTCAACCTCGACTGGACGCGGGTGACCTCGCCGATCGACGGGGTCGCAGGAATCGCCAAGACCCAGGTCGGGGACTTGGTGAGCCCGCCCACGCTGTTGACCACGGTCTCTCAACTTGACCCGATCAAGGTCACCTTCCCGATCAGCGAGCGCGAGTATCTGCACTTTGCGGAGAAGATCAAGGAGCATCAGGAGAACGGAGTCGCGAAGGGCGAACCGACGCTCGAGATGATTCTCGCTGACGGCTCAGTGTACCCATACCGGGCCACTTCTATATCGCCAATCGGCAAGTCAACGTTCAGACCGGGACGATCAAGATCCAGGGGCTCTTTCCTAACCACGACTATATTTTGCGGCCCGGGACTGTACGCCAAAATTCGCTCGGCTACCGACGTCCTGCCCAATGCGCTGCTGGTTCCCCAACGCGCCATCCTCGAGACCCAGGGTCAGTACCAGGTTGCGGTGGTGGGCGCGGACAACCGGGTGTCGCTGCATACGGTCAAACCAGGCAAAACCTATGGGGATCTCAGGATTATTGAAGAAGGGATTGCGCCGGGGGAGCGCGTTATCACTGAAGGAGTGCAGAAGGTCACGACGGAATGGAGGTCCGGCCGCTGATGCAGGCACAGCCCCTGCGGCGGCGCAAGTGGGTCCAGTCCGCTGTGCCGGCCGCGGTTCCATCTTCGGGAAACTAACGCGATGTCGAGGTTCTTCATCAACCGGCCGATCGTGGCGATGGTCATCGCGATCTTCTTCGTCATCGCCGGCGCGGTTATGGTCCTGCGGCTTCCGGTCGCCCAATTCCCCGAGATCGTTCCGCCGCAGATCCAGACTACGGCAGTTTACACCGGCGCCGACGCGCTAACCGTCGAACAGTCGGTCGCGACTCCGATCGAGGAGCAGGTCAACGGCGCCAAGAACATGATCTACATGCAATCGATCAACGGCGACGACGGGACCATGACGCTGGAGGTCAGCTTCGACGTCGGCACCGACGTCGACCTCGATCAAGTGCAGGTCCAGAACCGCCTGTCGCAAGCGAACTCCAGCCTTCCCGCCGAGGTCGCAAGCTATGGCCTCACGACGCAGCAGACGGTCGGAATTCCACTGCTGGTCTTCGCGATGACCTCGCCGAACCGCACCTGGGATCAAACTTTCCTGGCCAATTATGTCGCGATCAACATCGAAGACGAGCTGGCCCGGATTCCTGGAATCGGCCAGGTCAAGGTTTTTGGCGCCTCGAATTACGCGATGCGGATTTGGGTGGCTCCCGACGTGCTGGCCAAGCTGCAGTTGACGGTCGGCGATATCGTCAACGCGCATCTCGGCCCAGAACGTGGTCAATCCGGCCGGCACGATTGGAGGCGAGCCGGCGCCTCCGGGCCAGCAAATGACCTACACGGTGCGGGCGCAGGGCCGGCTGCTCAACGCCGACGAGTTCGGCAACGATCATCCTGCGCGCCAATATCGACGGTTCCCTGGTGCGGCTTGCGAGACGTGGCCCGGATTCAGCTCGGCGCCGAAAATTACAACCAGCAGGCGTACGTCAACGGCGCGCCGGCCTCCTTTCTGCTGCTCTTTCAGAACCCCGGCTCCAACGCGCTGGAGGCGGCCAATCGCGCCAAGGCCAAGATGGCCGAGCTCGCCAAGCGCTTCCCGCAGGACATGCGCGATACGCTGGTGCTCGACACCACGGTACCGGTGACCGAGGGCGCCCGCGAGATCGTCAAGACACTGCTCGAAGCGATCGGCCTGGTGGTGCTGGTGGTGTTCATCTTCCTGCAGAGCTGGCGCGCGACCCTGATTCCGATTCTGACTATCCCGGTCTCGCTGGTGGGCGCCTTCATGTTCTTTCCGGCGGTCGGCTTCTCGATCAATACGCTTTCGCTGTTGGGGTTGGTCCTCGCCGTCGGCCTGGTGGTCGATGACGCGATCGTCGTGGTCGAAGCGATCGAGGCGAAGATTGAGGAAGGGACGGTCGCCGCGCGAGGCCGCGCTCGACGCGATGGATGAGGTCGGCGGCGCGCTGGTCGGTATCGCGCTGGTGCTTTCCGCCGTGTTCATCCCGGCCGGCTTCATGGCGGGAATCACCGGTTCGCTCTACCGGCAGTTCGCGCTCACGATCGCGTTTTCGGTGATCATCTCCGCCTTCAACGCGCTCACGCTGAGCCCGGCCCTGGGCGCGCTGCTGCTGCGGCCCAAGACCGGGCAGCCGGCGCGAGGCCCGCTGGGACGCTTCTTCGCGCTGTTCAACGCGGGCTTCGATCGCGTACGCAACGGGTACGTCAGCGTATGCCGCCTGCTCATTCGCAAGCTGGTGCTGGCGTTCATCGTGCTGGCCGGATTCGTGATACTGGCTGGAGGAATCGGAAGGGTCGTGCCGCGCTCTTTCCTTCCCGACGAAGACCAGGGCTACTTCGTGATCAACGTCGAACTGCCGGAAGCCGCCTCGCTGCAGCGCACCGTGGCGGTGATGAGAAAGGTCGACGCGATTCTCAAGACCGAGCCGGCAATGCGCTACGCCAGCCGGTATCGCCGGCTTCAGCATCCTCTCGCAGACGACCGGCAGCCGCGACGCCGTTTACTTCTGCCAACTTAAGCCCTTCGACCAGCGGATGGCGGCCGCGCTGCAGTCCGCCGCCGGTGGTCGCCTCGGTCAACCAGAAGCTGGCCACGCTGGCCGACGCGCGCGCGTTTGCGTTTCTGCCTCCGGCGATTCCCGGCATCGGCCAGGCCGGCGGCGTGGATTTCTTTATCCAGGACCGCGCCGGCAAATCGGTCGAGTATCTGTGGGACAACGTTCAGAAGTTTCTCGCCGCCGCCCGCAAGCGGCCCGAACTGGCGCGGATGAACCTGACCTTCAGTCCCTCGGTTCCGCAGATTTTCGCCGATGTTGACAAGGACAAGGTGTTCAAGCTGGGGGTCTCGATCGGCGACGTTTACCGCGCGCTCCAGGCCCTGCTGGGCGGTTACTACGTCAACCAATTCAACCGCTTCGGCCGCGTATGGAAAGTGTTCGTCGAGGCCGAACCCGCAGTATCGGACCAACAAGAAAGACGTCGGCCAGTTCTACGTTCGCAACAAGCAGGGCCAGATGGTCCCGCTGTCGACCTTGGTCACGGATGCGCCGGCGAGTTCGGTCCCGAATATACCACCCGCTTCAACGAGTATCGCGGCATCGAAATCTTCGCGCTCCCGGCGCCCGGCTACAGCACCGGCGACGCGATGAATGCAGTAGCTGAGGTCGCCGGCCAGGTTCTTCCGCGCGACATGGGCTACGCCTGGAACGGAATTTCCTACCAACAGTCGGTGGCGGGCGGAGGTGCGGGCGGTCTTCGGGCTGTCGCTCGTGCTGGTCTTCCTGATCCTCGCCGCACTCTACGAAAGCTGGTCGCTGCCCTTCAGCGTCCTGCTCAGCGTGCCGATCGCGGTCTGCGGCGCGTTCGTCGGACTGTGGTCGCGCCGCTTCGACAACGACATCTACGCGCAGATCGGGCTAATCATGCTGATCGGGCTTATCGGCCAAGAACGCCATTTTGATCGTGGAGTTTGCCAAGGCCGAAATGGAGCAGGGCACGCCCGCTGGTCGAAGCGGCGCTGGGGGGCGCGCGCCAGCGGCTGCGGCCGATCCTGATGACCTCGTTCGCCTTCATCTTCGGGCTGATGCCGCTGTGGTTCGCTTTGGGCGCCGGCGCCGTTGCGCGCCGCCTGATTGGCACGGTCACGATCGTCGGCATGGCGTTCGCCAGCGGCTTCGCGATCTTCCTGGTCCCGGTACTCTTTGTGGTGGTCGAACGGCTTTCGCACTGGTGGCAGGGAATGCCGCTGAAACCAGCAGCAACGAAGCCGGTCTCAACGGCGAAAGATGTCCCGGTTACAGAGCGCATCGCAGGGCAGAGCGGCTGAGGTATCGCCTACTTTAACATCCGGCGATTTCTAGATTGAGGCGGTCAGTGGTAGTAACCTCGCGTTGTCAGCAGTATGTTATGTCAGTAGTAGTAAGGACGACGCCAGGATTCAGCTTGCTCGTTGCCAATCAGATAGCCACCTCCGGCGCCCAGCAGGCCACCCAATATCGCCCCTGTTCCGGGCGCGCCGACGGCTGAACCGAGCAACGCGCCGCCTCCGGCCCCGGCCGCGCCACCAATCAGGGTGTCGGTTCCGCGCGGACCCATTGGCGGTCCAAAGCAACCCAGCATCGAAAGCGCCATTGCCGCGGCCAGAATCGCCACGCCAACACGTCCGACTCGGGCCGCCCTATAGCGCGCAGGTTTCTGCCTCTGGTCCAATGAAAGATTTTTGTCTTTCGTCATGATTCCGTCTCCCGACTACAATTAAGAGGAAAGTCCCGGGCAGTTTATTTACCGCGCTGCCCGGGGCTTTGTCGGACGCCAACGACTTTGCAGATTGCGCGCGACTATCAGCGAAACAGCCTTTGCCGGTCGTGAAAGACGAGGGCAAGTTGCAAGCCTGGCTGGGCCATCCATCTGTTGTATTGAATCCACTCGATGCTCAACGCTCGCCAGTTGAAACGCGTGAACCCTCCCTCCACGCGTAACTTTGTTCTGGTAGAATATGACTCTCCGCCGCCCTCGCCATATGAACATGACTGGCATTCATTACCACCAGCAAAAATGTTTAAGGCATGAGGCGGATCGAACAGCGATATTTGGCAAACGGGCTTACAAGCTTCTGGCCTTATGGACGATATGCAACGCGCTCGGTTGACAGACGGTTCCCGGCCTCGAAAATGTGGTGTGGGCGACGGTGTTCAATTTTCACTGGGGCAGGGGATACCAATGGAGAGTGCGCCGCGGCCCGCTATAGAGTCCACGCCTGATGTCACCGTATCGATGTCCGAACGCGCGGCAGGCGGAGGTGGCTGACGGTCAACGGTTGTCTCGGTAATTTTTTTCGACTTTTCCGAGATCGCTAAGAGTGAAGGCGCAGCGGCGGAATTTTCTGCCGCAGCTACTTAAAGTGAGGTGGGTGGTCAAGCGACCCGCCAGAGTGCGCACCGCGAGGAACTATCATCTCATGGCAATCACACAAAAATTTGATCGAATCATACCCGTCGATAGCGTCAGCCCGCAGGACCTCAGCGATGGTGACGGCTACTATGCCGATATTTACCATCATTTGCTGACCTCGTCCTGGCCGTTTCTCTTGCTGCAAATAACGGTCGTATTCTTCGCTCTGAACGCTCTATTCGCGGTGGGCTATTATCTCGACGGTGGTATAGAGAACGCGCGGCCGGGCTCGTTCGGCGACGTATTTTTCTTCAGTATCGAAACGATGGCGACGATTGGTTATGGGCGGATGGCGCCGGTTACCCTGCTCGCCCACATCCTGATGAGCTTCGAGGCGTTGACCGGATTGATCGGACTGGCGCTGGTCACCGGACTAATTTTCGCGAAGTTCTCGCGGCCGAGCGCACGAGTCAGATTCAGCCGTAACGCCGTCATCTCCAAGCGTGACGGCGTGCCCAGCCTGATGTTTCGAATGGCCAACGTGCGCGCGAGTCAGATCGTGGAGGCAACGGTTCACGTGCTGCTGGCACGCGGGGAGGTTACCGCCGAGGGTGAGGAAGTGTGGCGCTTTTACGATCTTGAACTAAGGCGCTATCGCAACGCCACCTTCCGTCACTCCTGGACGGTGGTTCACCCGATCGGGCCGGGAAGTCCGCTATATGGCTGCTCGCCCGAGGCGCTAGCCGCGGCGTTTGCGGAAATTGTCATTTCCGTGACCGGCATCTACGGCGCCTTCATGCAGACGGTTTACGCGCGCCATACCTATGATTCCAGCGATATCATCTGGGGCGCGCGCCTGTGCGACATCATGATCCGCTCGCCGCAGGGCGACTTTGCGATCGATTACGGCAAGTTCGACGACCTGATGGAGACCGAAGCGCCAAGCTGGGAATTGCAGGAAGCCTAACTTGCGCTTTTGAGTGCGCCAATCGCTCCGTCGAGCGTGCGCGCAGTGTTCGATGACAGTACCCGATCGCGTGAGGCCAACACCGCAGCGAGTACTCTGGCGCCGTGGTCGGAAGCGATATGAATCGCTTCGCAGTCAACCTCGACCCGATCCAGCGACTGCACGCAGAGCAAATCGCCCGGCGCCAAAATGGGGAAGACGGCAGCAAAGCTGAAGCCGAGTTCCTCGGTGGCACGGCCGAAATGAGCGGTGAGCGGATCGGCAAGCGGCATTTCCAGCCTGATCACATTGACATGATGCTGATGGAGGTCGCTGACCAAATGGAGAACTTCACTTAGAAAATCGCGCCCGTATGCGGCGACCCGAAGTTTGGCGAAGCGCGACCCTTCCAGCACGGAAACGTTAAGGGAAGTGTGTTCGGGCAACTGATCGAGATTCAGGCGCTGGGGAACAGCCTATTTCGCGGTCCAGTTCGCACGAGGTGTAAATCTGTTCCACGATTTCACGATAAACTGACCGGCGGGAAACTCTGCTGCCTGCTGTCTGGAGCCAATTTGGTGAAAAACGGCAGCGCGGTGTGCCGTTCATGAGGGGCGTCCGCGGCGATCCCACGCATCATGATCTTATCCTCCTGGGCGGCGAGCAGGACTCCCACTTCGTGGCCACCTTCGCGCAGACAGGTCTTTTGGCTGGCCGTATGGACCGTCACCGCCATCCCGAGCATCCCGCGCATCGCGGCCCGCTTGGCTCGCTCCAGTTTGCGATCGCTTAGCGCGTCCCCGATGCCATGACCGCGCAATTCGGGATCGACCACCAGAAATCCACTCATGCCGACCGGGTCGTTCAGATGATCGCGCTCGATCGCGATGTGCCCGACGACCCGGCCGTCGGCCAGCGTTGCCACGGTTCCGAGAAGCAGCCCGGACTGCACCATGGCGGCGCATTTGTCCGGGTGATAGATGACCTCGTCGGCGGCCGGGGCGGTGAAACCGTAAGTGCGATAGAAGCAAGTGGCCACTCCGAACGCATCATCGGGAATCATATCTCGATACTGGATTGCCACAGCCGATGCTGTCTTGCGTGGTGCTGCCGCGTCAGCTTCCACTTGCGACTTTGTCGCCGAGCCGCTGACGCCTGAATCCTGTAACTGGGATTTAATTGACTTGCCCAGCAACTTTGTAATCTCGCAGCGGTTTCCCTGGCGTCCTTCGAACGAGGCGTGCAAGCCGTCGGCGAAGCCGCGGCCTAACAGTTGAGCCATCCACCCTTTGACGCCCGCCGCGACGTGGGCCGCATCAAGCGGTTTGCCGGCATCCTCCATGACCACGGCAAATTCGCCCGGACGCAATTGCAAAACGATATGCGCCTCGGCCTGATCGTCGGGCCCAAAAGCATGGGAGAGCCGTTCAATTCCGAGTTCCTCGACAGCGAAGCGAAAGTGGCTTGCCTCCAGCGGGGTCAGACCTTGTCCGAGCGCCAGACGCTCGATTGCCACGCCGGCGGCGATGACCGCGTCAACGCTGCTGACCCGAGCGTGAAAGAGATGATTCTTATAGTCTTCTGATCCATCGGCATTGATTAATAACTTAAGAGGGCGCCGTCACCAACATCGAGTAGTGGAGATTGTCATGGTGCCGCAATGAGTTGGATAGAACAGGACATGACTAGCGGCCGGTGAAGCGCGGGGGGCGGTGGTTGGCGAACGCTGCGATGCCTTCCTTGAAGTCTTCGCTTACATACATGCGGTCGGTGGTTTCGCCGGATTTTGCCACCGCTGTTTGAAGGTCGCACGAGAGCCCCTCGTACGCGAGACGCTTGCTTTCCATCACGGCGACCGGTGAGCAATTGCGGGCGATGTCGAGTGCGATCTCGCGGGCTTTGTCGAGGGCCTGACCGTCGGGCACCAGGTGATTTACCAGTCCGATGGCGAGCGCTTCCCGCGCGTCCACCAAGCGGCCCGTGATTTGCAATTCCAGCGCCATCCCGGCCCCCACCAACCGCGGCAGGATCCAGTTGATACCGTCTTCAGGCGTGAGACCACGCCGTGTGAATACGAGTCCCATTTTTGCGCTTTGCGCGGCGACGCGGATGTCGGAATAAGCGGCGATAATGAATGCCATCCCGGCGCATGGTCCGTTGATCGCCGCGATTACCGGCTTGCGCAGCGCCAGCATGTCGCTGAAAGAATGGCCCTGGTTGCGCAGCGTCGTGATAAGGCCGCTGCCAGTGGTCGCCGCAGCCTGGCCGCGAACCTGTTCCAGCACCGTTACGTCCGCGCCGGCGGAGAAGGCACGGCCGGCGCCGGTAATGATTATCGCTCTTACGGAGTCATCGCGGTCGGCCTGCTGCAATGCTTCATGCAGCTCGTGGTCCATTTCGATCGTAAAGGCGTTTAAGCGGGCCGGCCGATTAAGCGTGATGACCGCGACACCCGCGGCGATTTCATAGACGAGGTCCGGGTAATCCATGCAAGTCTCCTGGCTGGGGCACAATCAAAACACCCCGCATCGTGATTATCCGATGCGGCGATGGCAGTCGAATGCGAGCGTGGGTTGACGCGAATAGCGTTGGGTGACGGTTAAGCGAGGAACCGGCGGCCTTTCAGGCGTGGGCTGCCGCAGCTCAGGCGGCGGCGTCGACTTGTTCCAGCAACTCCGCGATTCCCTTTGGTTGACGCAGTTTGTGCGGCGTATAAAAGGGCGACAAGACCCGAGCGAGCCGCAATCTCACGAAGCGGGATTCACGCTTGCGTATTTCAGCGAAGCGATTGCGCGATGCCGCCTCTTGCTCGGGACTCATCTGGCTGGAGTCCTCGGTGAGCATGTATTTGACCGCATCACGGGTCAGAAGGCGCAGGTCGCGCATGAAATCATACTGCGCACGGAGGCGGTAGGCGTAGCCGCCGAACAAGGCCTGGTAGACGTCGTAGGCGACGTTACGATGTTCGAATTCCTCCGCCAGATGCCATTTCCATAGATTTACCACGGAGGGATCAGCGCCCTGCATAACGTCGTCGGAGCCACCGAACCACCATTCGGCGTAACATGGACCGATGCTCTCGAAAGCAACCGAATAGGCGCAATTGTACTTGAGCGATTTTTCGTTGAGCATACGCTCGAAGTGGACACGGAACCTCTCTTCGAATTCGGGCAGGCGCGGATAACCGGCGCGGCGCAACGCGTCGTTGAATTCGGCATGATTGAGATAGTGGGCGGCTTCCTGCTTGCAGAACAGCGAGATATCGGCGTTCAAGGGGTGAGTGGGACCCAGCTTGGCCTGCGCGCGGCGCATCACCGTGTTCAAATATGGCTCGAGGTAGGGGAGCATCAGGGAAGCGACGTTGATCACGTGGGAATACTCGGGATAGACCTTGCACCATAGCGGCGTCGAGGCGGTGTGATCGTAGTGCGGCTTTCTGACCTTCATCGCGTGGTTCCTCCGGCCGGCAGTATGCGCAAGCCAAGTGCATCGACCCTAACACGTTTGGCTGCGGACCACCAAATTTGAAGGCTGGGGTTTATGTTCTTACAGACGCGCCTGCCCCTCTGCCGCCACCCGACTTGCTGGCGCAAATCGCGCGGCGACCTCTCCCTGGTGGCGGCTGCGGACCAGCTCCGCAACCTCGGGCGAGGTGAGGGATAAGGTGTTTTTATCGCGGGTTGCGGGAATAACGATCAATTTATTCGCTAGTCCTGCCATTTTGGGGGGCGTTTTTCTATGAACGCTTTTGGGCCTTCAATACTGTCCGGATGGCCGCGGTACTCCGCGCCTAGCTCTTCGGCATGCTTATGTGCGTTGCTCAGGTTGCGCTCCAGCGCTTCCCAAAGGATACGTTTGCTGGTTCGAACCGCGGCCGGAGAGTTGGAAGAGATCAGGCCGGCGATTTCCCGCGCGCGGCCACGCAATGAATCGCCTGACACCACTTCCGTAACGATTCCCAATTCGAGAGCGCGCTGTGAGTCAAGCCGTTCCTTGGTTCCCATCAGCGTCATCCGCATCAGGGCCGGGAACGGGACCCATCTGGTCCAGGTGGTCGGCGCCACGAAAGCGAGCTGGCCGATCGAGACCCCTGGATTGAAGAAGGTCGCATGATCTGCGGCAATGGCGATATCGCTGTCGGCGACAAACATCAGGCCGCCGCCGGCGCACATGCCGTTGACGGCGGTGATGACCGGTTTGGTGACCTTGTTGTGACGCGCGGAGATCAACAGCACCTGGTCTCGGGCGGCGCCTTGCTGGTCCGACTGCGCCAGTGACGACAGGTCCTGGACGTCGGCGCCCGAGCAAAAGGCACGGTCGCCGGCGGCGGTAAAGATAATCACGCGCACGGCAGGATCCTGCTCGGCTCTTTGCCAGGATTCAGGCAGTTGCTCGCGCCACATCCGGGAGGTCAGCGCGTTGAGCCGACGGGGCCGATTGAGAGTTATGGTGGCGATTCCCTCCGATTTATTGAAAAGGATATCGCTGTCCGAATCAGGCATTGTGCTTACCTCCTTGTAGCGTAAACCTGTCCAGCCTCGTCGGGTCTTCGGTGTTTGCAATGAGGCTTACCCATCGTGCTAAGAGAAACGTTGGATCGCAACTGGAATTGGTCGTTTCAACTCGGCCTAAGCCGTCAATTTGGTCTGGTGCGGTGAGTGGCGATGGTTGCGAGACCGGGGAGGCGAAGAATGCTGCTTCGTAATGTAAAAAGATGGGACGAAATCGTTGACGTGGTGGTGGTCGGCTCGGGCGGGGCGGCGTTGACCGCCGCGGTGACGGCGGCCGCGGGGGGCGCCAAGGTCGCGGTGGTCGAAAAGAGCAGCAAGGTAGGTGGAACCACGGGAGTTTCCGGTGGGGTTCCATGGATTATCGCCAACCATCATATGAAAGAACTTGGGGTCGAGGACTCACCCGAGGAAGGGCTGCGCTATATCCGCCGGCTGACGATGGGCCGGGAGCCGGATCCCGCGCTGATCGACGATTTCGTAGCCACCGGCGCCGATGTGCTTGCGTGGCTGGAGGCCAACACGCCGGTAAGAATGTTCGCGCCCAAGTGGTTCTCGGATTATTACGCTGACATGCCGGGTGGCAAACGCGAGGGCCGTTCCCTAGAACCGTGCGTGTTCGAGGCACGAGAACAATTAGGCAATTGGGCGCAGCGCGTGCGGGTCAGCCCATATGAGCCACTGCTCACGATGGAAGAGAAGTTTTCCCTGGGCCTGAGCGGCGCCCTTCGCGATGGGCGGCCGGTCGAGGAGGTAATTGCGGCAAGGGCGCGCTCGGGCGCGGCGGTTATTGGCGGCGCGCTGGTCTCGATGCTGCTGAAGGGATGCCTGGATCGGGGGGCCACCGTCCTGACCGAGACCCCGGCACGCGAGCTGGTCGCCGACGACGACGGCCGTATCGTCGGCGTGCGCGCGGAGAGCGGAGGTGGCTCCACGCTGATCGGCGCCCGGCGCGGGGTAGTGCTGGCCGCGGGCGGTTATGAATGGAACCCCGAACTGGTGCGATCGTTCCTGGCATTGCCGTCGATTGCGCCACTTAGTCCGCCATTTAACGAAGGCGACGCCCTGATCATGGGTCTGGAGGCGGGTGCCGCGGTGGCCAACATGAACTCGGCGTGGTGGTTTCCGGCGATGCGCGATCCCACCATGACGTACGAGGGCAAGCCGCTATATCATCTGGGCGCGGGCCGAAACGTAGCTGGCACAATTGTCGTGAACAAGCACGGCCGGCGTTTTGCCAACGAGGGCACGACGTACCAGGATTATCCCAAGAACCTGCTCACATACGATCCGGTGACGGTGGATTTTCCCAACGAGTCGCCGGTGTGGATGATTTTCGATCAACGCACCAAGGACGGCCAGGTGCTGCTGAACATGATGCCGGGCCAGCCGGCTCCCGACTGGGTCACGCGGGCCGATACTATCCGCGGATTGGCCGAGTTGGTCGGCGTCAATCCCGGAACGCTGGCGGAAACCGTTGAGCGGTTCAACGCCAACGCGGCCAGGGGCGTGGACCCGGATTTCCATCGCGGCACGGTGTATTGGGAGAACTTCCTGGCCGGCGGCGCGTCGGCGGCGGCCAACATCGGACCGATAAACACACCGCCCTTTTACGCCCTGCCGATATATCTTGGAGCGCTGGGCACCAACGGCGGCCTGCGCATCGATATCGACGGGCGGGTGCGCAGCCTGCGCGGCGGTATCATCGAAGGGCTGTACGCCGCGGGCAACACCACGGCCAACATCTTCGGCGGGATGTATCCGGCCGGCGGCGCCACCATCGGCCCCGGCGTGGTCTTCGGCCATCATGCGGGACGTCACGCGGCGAAGAATACGGTGGCGAAGGGATTGGCATGATAACGTTCAAGAAGGTGCGCCCATGAGTGAATACACGGTTAAGGACAAGACCGCGATCGTCGGAATCGGGGAGACTAAGTACTACAAGCGGGGTCAGGCGCCGGAGCCGGAGTTCCTGCTCGCCGTGCGAGGCCATTACCAAGGCGGCGGAAGACGCGGGAATCAGCGTCAAGGACATCGACGGCTTCTCCTCGTATTCCAACGACCGCAACGAAGCGACGCGGCTGGCGGCGGCGCTGGACCTGCCTGAAGTCAGGCTGTCGATGATGGTCTGGGGCGGCGGAGGAGGCGGCGTCGCGGCGGCGGTGGGCAACGCGGCGGCGGCAATCGCGGCCGGGTATGCCAACTACGTGGTGGTATTCCGTGCTCTGGCGCAGGGACAATACGGACGTTTCGGCCAGGGCGCGCAGATTAACACAATTGCGGGTGTGGCTCCGGGCTACTCCAATCTGTCGGCTTATTCGGCGCCCTATGGATTGCTGGCGCCGGCGCATTGGATCGCGCTGCGGACACGGCGCTTCATGTACGAGCACAAGATCAAGCAGGACGCGTTGGCCGCAATCGCGATGGCGTCGTACCATCACGCGCAGTCGAATCCCCGCGCAATCATGCACGGACGGCCGTTGACCCGCGAGGCTTACGATAACTCGCGCTGGATCGCCGAGCCTTTCCATCTGTTTGACTGTTGCATGGAAAACGATGGCGCCGCCGCCGTGATTCTGACCAGCGCCGAGCGGGCGCGCGACCTGAAACAGAAGCCGGCCTACATAATGGCGGCGGCGCAAGGCTCGGGCTATCGCACCGACGTCGCGGCCGAGAACTCGGTCGATTATCCCTCGGCCAATTACAAGACCGTGGCGCCGCGCCTTTACCAAATGGCGGGAATCTCGCCTAAGGATGTCGATGTGGCGCAGTTCTATGAGCATTTCAGTGGCGGCCCGCTGATGTGCATCGTGGAGCATGGCTTCTGCCATCCGGACGAGGTCAATGAGTTTGTCACCTTCGAAAACCTGACCGCCCCGAAGGGGAAGTTGCCGATCAACACCAGCGGCGGAAATCTGGCCGAGTGCTACGTGCATGGGATGGAGTTGGTCAACGAAGCGGTGCGCCAGGTGCGCGGTCAATCGACGGCGCAGGTACCGGAGGCGAAGATTGCGCTGGTGGTCTCGGGACCGCTGGTGCCACGCGGCGTGAGCAATTTGCTCGTGCATAGCTGAGGAGAATCAGATGGCTGTAAGCGCTACAAAGTCATATCTGCCGCCGGGATTGGCCGTGCCGGTGCCGTCGCCGGATGGAGTGGACAAAGGTTTCTACGAAGGGCTCAAGCGCCATGAACTGACAGTGCAGCGTTGCAACAAGTGCCATGCCTTTCAGTTCGCGCCCGAATTGATTTGCCACAAATGCCAGTCGCCCGATCTGGGCTGGCAGAAGATCTCGGGCCAGGGCCGTTTGTACACCTGGATTCGGATTTGGAATCCGGTGCATCCCGCACTCAAGGCCGGTTGTCCTTATATCGTGGCGGTAGTCGAGCTGCCCGATGCGGGCGGAGTGCGGATGGTCGGCAACTTGATAGGAGATCCGATGCAGGATGTTCCATTCGACACGGAGGTTGAGGCGGTGTTCGAGGAGCATCCCGATCAGGGATCCGTCCTGGTTCAATGGCGTCCGGTTGGCAGTTGATGGCTCACAGCGCCGTGGGATGAAGGTGAGTCCGGCGGGCCCTCGCGCGGAGGTTCAAATGAGCAACTACAAAATAATCTCGGCTGACGGCCATGTCGAAGAGCCGCGCGATACGTGGCAGTCGCGGGTGCCGGCGAAATTGCGCGATCGCGCACCCAAGGTGGAACGGCTGGAGGGCGGAGACGCGTGGACGGTGGACGGCAAGGTCGTGACCAGGATGGGATTGCAGGTCCAGGCCGGCAAAAAGTACGAGGATTACAAGCTGTCGGGTGAAACCTACGAATCGATACGCCGGGGCTCTTACGATCCCCACGAGCGGCTGAAGGACATGGATACCGACGGCTTGCAGGCGCAGGTGCTGTATCCAAACAGCGGGTTTTGGGTATTTGCGATAGATGACCTGGAGCTGCAGTTCGCCTGTCTGCGCGCCTACAACGATTTCCTGGCCGACTTCTGCAAGGTCAATCCGAACCGGTTGATTGGTATCGGCCTGGTCCCAACAGACGATGTGGAAGAGGGCATCCGCGAGACCCAGCGCATCGCGAAGCTCGGCCTGCGCGGAGTGCTGCTGCCGACGTTCCCGCGCGGCGAACCGCTAAACAGCAATGTATACGACCGCTTCTGGGGTACCGCCCAGGATTTGGAGCTGCCCGTCCACATCCATCTGGGGCTAGGCGACCCGCGGGCGAAACAGTTCTACCTCGGAGAGCATTTACGCGGCACGCTACCGGCGCTGGTGATGAAGAACTCGATGGGCAACTTCGAGGCGCTGGTCACGGTGATGTTTGGTGGAGTCTTCGAGCTCTTCCCCAGGCTCAAGTTCGTTTCGGTGGAGGGCAATATCGGCTGGCTGGGATACTTCCTGGAACGCGCCGACCGCATCTACAAGCGCCATCGATACTGGACCAAGCTGAATCTGCCCAACCTTCCCAGCGAGTATTTCCATCGCCAATGCTACGCGACCTTCATCGAAGACAAGGTCGGGATGCGACTGCGCGACATTATCGGCGTGGACAATCTGATGTGGTCATCGGACTATCCGCACACCGATACCACCTGGCCACATTCGCTTCAGTACATAGAGGACACGATGACGGGGGTGCCGGAGGACGAGCGGCGCAAAATGGCGGGCGAAAACGCCGCCCGGCTGTATCGAATCGGCTAAACGGGAGCAGGTACGGGTTCCCTTCGGTGCGGGTCTGCCCTTTCTCCTATCAGTTCAGCTCAACCTGCCATCTGCGTCCGCGCGACGCATCTGTCTCCCGAAGGAGAACGAGGCTGTAGCCTTAGGGCACACCTACATTAATCGCGGTTCCGTTTAGCTGATGCCTGGGATCGGCACGCCGTATGCTGTCCGCCCCTTGATGAAGAAGGGGTGCCGATATTGTCGATGTGAGCCGGGAGCGAAAAGAAATGACCAATACGCAAACTGTAGCGGAGAGCTCGGTAGATGAATTACGCGAACGATACGTCGCGGCGCGACGGGCGTTCAAGGAAGCCGAGAAGAGGTTTGGCGAGCTGATCGCGGGTTACACGGACATGCCCACGGTGCTCAAGACCAAGCTTTCGTATGTCGAACTGGTGGGGCACGGTACCATCGCTGCCAATCCGCCGCCAGCGGGACCACCTTGGGCGCGGCCCGTGACCCCTCCCCACAGGCAAATCGTCACGGACAAGGAGTGGGTCCGAATCGACGAGTGTATTCAAGCGCTGAGCGATCTGCGGCGCAAGCAGGAGGAGGCGGAACGGTTGTATCATTCACTACCGGAACTCGATCGCCAACTCGGCTCCCAGTACCGCGGTCCGCTGGAGCCGTAATCGCGGCGCGCCGAGGTGCGCTGCGGGTGACCTGTCCCTTACCCTCGGGTTCATTCGGATAGGGAGGCAATAGAACTAGCCTCAAAGCGAGAATAATTTGATGGGCGAAACTTAGAAACCCTCACCCTACCCTCTCCCTTACACATAAAGGGAGCGGGTACAGAAAAGTGCTGCGAGGTAGGTTTGATACCCTCTCCCTTTACTCCAAGGGAGAGGGTAGGATGAGAGTTTCTGCCTTCCAGTGTGCAATTTTTCTCGCTTTAGGGTTATCAGGGCGCAATGGGTCCTGAGCCGATCAGTCGTCTTCCGCTCCGGCGGCGGCGTCAGCCGCATATAAGCCGGTGCACAGCGACCATAAGCCGAAAACCGCCGCGACCGTCCATTGGCCGTAGCCCAGGCCCGCCACGAACGACGCGCAGAGAAATCCCATGCTGGTCAGAAGAAAGATGCAGCTAAGCCATCTCATAGTGCGCTCCATCATCGCTTCGGCGTTGTACCGGCCGGTCTACGTTTTGGTTCCAAAGAATCCAGTGTGTGCAGGCGCCCCCAAGGTCAGCAACGAGGAATTACCAATAAACTAAGTATAGCATATAACTCCATGCTTTTCCACTGGTCTAAAGGTCCTACTTCGTGGAAAGGTCGTGGTGAGATTTGCACCTAGCCGACTGCGCGCTTGAGTGACATAGCCATCGGCGCGATGATGACTTAAGCAGCCAGCAAAACGGGGTCGTCGCAATGGTAAAGGCACGCAGGCTGAATCACATCAATTTGAACGTCAGCGATATCGAACGCTCGGTGCGCTTTTACCAGCATGCGCTCGGTCTGGTGGAGGATTTCCGCGCAGGACCGCACATGGTGTTCCTGCACCCGTCAGCCGGCGATGACGTCATCACGCTGCATCAGACCAAGCCGGTGGGACCTCAAGGTGTGGCCCATTTCGGCTTTCAGATCGAGGGCGGCAGTCTGGATGACGCATCGCCGCGGTGGTGAAAGCCGGCGGCAAACTGCTCGGCCAAGGCGCCCATGCCCCCGGCGTGCTATACGCTTACGTCCAGGATCCCGACGGTTATGTGATCGAGCTGAGCCCGGCGTAACCGGCGCCAAAGCGCTACCTGTTCATTCAAATTATCCCCGCCGGAACAGCGCGGCCAAGTCGCCGCCGTTCTTGTCGATGTAGCGCTCGTATGCTTCGTCGTCCATCTGGGCGATATCCTCCAGGGTGACGGGTCCGTCGGCGGGGCGCGACGGGATCGCCTGCAGGCTGGTGGCGGCGGCCTTTTTGCGTTGCAGGTCGCGGATTCGATCCGCCGCGCTGACGGCGCCGGCGTTGCCGGGATTGGCCGGTGCGCCAGGAGACGACGGTGCGGCACCGGCCCGCCGATATCCCCATTGTTCCGAAAGCTCGTGGGCCACCGCCGCCGGATTGCGTCCCTGCCGGATTGCGCCGCCGACCAGCATCGCGGCCTCGTTGGCGATTATCTGCGCGCGCTCGGCCGGATCCGCGTATCCCATCAGCTCCAGTTCGCTATTGCGCCGATGGCGCAGGAAGTTCACCCGCTCATAGTAGTCGGGATGCCCGGCCAGGACATACTGCTGCTCGAGTCCGGTGAGCGCGGCCTGATGCTGCGCCGCTTGGGCCTGGGCGACGCTGACCTGTTGCTGCTGATGGAGCGTTTCCAAGGCGCGGCGATGCTGGCGCAGCTCCCATTGATAATGCGCTTCCGGGTTGGCCTTGGCGTCGGGTTCGGGGTCTGCGGCATTGCGTGCCACTGCCGCGGCGTCGAGCGCGGTGCGTTCCTGGAGCAGGCGCAGACGCTCGCCGGTCCGGTTCCATCTTTCCTCCTGTTCGGTGAGCTTGCGCGTCAGATTTTCCAGGTTGCGCTTGAGGGAGCGATTTTCCTGGCGCTCCTTCATCAACGACCAGGCCGGAACCGTATCGGTGGGAGTCAGTTTGCGGACCTGCTCGTCGGAAAGATCTTCGCCCTGCTCATCGCCGCCGCCCTGATCGTCCTGCGGTTCCGCGATCTTCAGATGAGCGCTCGGTGGCGGTCCGCTCCGTCGCCGGTCGCGCCTTGTCCGATTCCTGCGGTGGCGCCGGCGGTTGGGCATTGGCGGCGTTGCCGCCTTCGAGCAGCGCCTGCTCGGCCGGGTCAAGCAGTTCCGGGTCTTCGCCGAATGAAGCCACGTCCTGGGCCTCGAGCTGATCCATCGCCGCCGGATCGGCAGCTTTCCTTTTCATCGCCATCCTCCACACCTCCATGCACCGTCACGGCCAATCATGCTTGCATCCGGCGCGTGCCCCGCCTTTTGCGCGGCCAACCTACAGCCGCTCGACGGCGCGATTATATTGCGGCCAGTCAACTTCCAGTTCGCGCGCCACCAGCTTCTCGATGTTTTCGGCGAATTGATGCTCTTTGCGGTAGGGCGCGCGCTCGCAAGCGCCCGGCTCGCTGGAATCACCGCGCCGGCGCGCATTTTCGTATTCGATGTCGAAGCGGGTGATGCCGCCAAACGGAATTCGCCGCCAGTCGCATAGGAACGCCTCGATCAGTTCGTGAAGGGCGACCAGAAATTCATGGCGGCGATCGCGCATCCGCGACACCCGGATTTCCAGCACTTCCTGGCCACCGTCCAGGTCGCGCCAGTAATTGCCGACCGTGTCATACTGTTGGTAGTGATGGGGAATCGTCTTGATTCGTATATCGAGCATGTGCGTCACCATTCGATCCCGAACTCGCGGCCCTGCTCAATCGACTCCGTCGCCGCTTTGAGCGCGTTGCGATCGAACTCCAGCTCCAGTCCTTCAACGGCCTCGGCATGCTCGATCGCCGCGGCGATCGCGTCTTCAAGACAATCGCCCAGTCCGATTGCGCCGCCGACCTCGCGAATTCCCAACGGGGCCGCGTAATCACGCCCGTCGATCCGGCAGTGGCCATGGATCTTGATGAATGGGCGCAATGAGTTGGGGAAATCCAGAGCCAGAAAATGATCGCGGCCCCAGTCCGAGCGCAAGATGATTTCCGCGGCATAGGCGGCGGCCGGCTTGAGCCCGACGGCGTCGCCCTCGGCGCCCGCCCAGAGCACCTCGTCCCAGTTGCTGAACAACTCGATATACGCTTCCGAGGGTGGTGAACCGGCGCGCATCGCCGGATCCATCAGGTAGGGCTTACGGTCGGCGCCCACCCTGACTTCGGTGGAAAAAAAACTGCGGCATCCGAGGGCAGCCATTGCCGGGCTAAGCTTGTCGTTGACTTCGCGCAACGCGGAAGGCAGGTCGGCATAGTCGACCACCTTGCCGACGTAACCCGCATCTTTAACTTCGTAACCAAAAGAAGCGACGGCGGGAAAATGGCCGTCGACCGATGTCCCGTCGTAGCCCACCTCGATGCCGTCGATCGGATCCTCAACGATGAAAACGGTGGAGGTCTGACGCGGACCGAGCCGGCTCGCCAGGTCGTCGAGCAGCGGCTGGGTCACGACCCAATTCTTATTGCGGAAGGTTTCGACGTCGCCACGGAAGACGTTGCCTTTGACGTACACGCCGGGATTTTCCTTGAGGTACCCGCGCAGCGCGTCGATTCCGACGATTATTTCATAGGGCCCCACCGGCAAGCCGGCTTCCTTCATCACCCGCTTGAGCTCGTCGCGATGCAGTTCGAGCATTTCCGCGTCTCCGGAGCCCCACACGCGCTTGCCGAGGTGCCGTAGAAACTCCTGCTCGCCGGCAAAGTAGGTATCGGGAAACACAATGAGGTCGGCGCTTTCGACGTGCTCCCAGGGGTTGGCAATCCGTTCGATGCCCTCAAGGCCGGCGCCGACATTGAACCGCTCTGAGACCGGGAACGCCGACCGCCATCCATTGCAGTAGTAGAGTACCCGCCCAAAGGATTGGGCGAGTTTGGTGGCGATATGAACGTAGAGTCCCTGGTCGATCACCAGGGCGGTAAGGTTGGAGAAATCCATGCTGGTGAGCCGCTCCTAATCGGTGTCAATGCGCCAAAGCCGGGAGAAGTCAGGGCGGTACGCTATTGCAGCGAATTGACGTCCTCGTTGCGGAGCCGGAAATATGTATCGAGGTCGTGTTGTAGTTTGGGCTTGTTGCCGGCCAGCTCCAGAACTCCCCAGGAGTTGCGCTTTATATCGTTGTCCGGATCGAAATCATGTTCGATTACCATCTGCCAGCGATCGACGTACTTGCGATCGATCTTCTTTCCGTGGAAGTAATGCTCGATCGTGCCCGGCACAAAGCCGACGTTGAAATTGATATGATGGACCGCCCGATCCTGCCAGCGCTTTGAGATGCTTCCAATAGGCGGTGCTCACTCCACGCCGGGTCCCGGGCAATCCTGGAACTGAGTATTCGGCCTTGCCGATCAGAGCGTAGGCCATGTGATGGTCTCCGGCGCCCATCACGGCGAGCTCGAACAGCCCGCCAAGCCATTCATAAGCCTGGCGGGTGCAGGCCCAGGCGTATCCGGAATGCGGGTAGTCATAGGGACCGCCGGCGAATTTCCACCACACTGGACCTTGCGGGCACAGGCTGTTGGCGCCGCGCGTCCACCATTCGTGACAGAACGATTTGTGGGCCTGGATGTGCTCGCCGTTGGGCCCAAGGTCATACGCGTCGACCCAGGGTTGGACGACCTCGTATTGCTGCAGCGCGTGGACAGTTTCGCTTGCCCAGTTGGCGCTGCGGAATTTGATGTCGGCGTCGCACCAGCATAAGTAGCGCCAGTCCGGAAATTTGTGCCCGATAGTTTGAACGCCAAGGTTGATCAGGCATTCCTTGTTCCAAAGAATGGTCTTGGACCTGACGCCGACGTGATTGATCGCCGGGACCCCGGTGAGCTCGAACGGCCGTTCACCATACTGGCATTCCACGACGGTGACCTTCACGCCGGCTTCAATCATACCGCGCATAAACAGGTCGAACAGGCGAATCCTGCTTTTCCATCGTATCGGATTAGCGACTACAGTGACTACATGCAGCAATTGCGCGTCCATATAAGCTCATCTCCCTCGCTCCTCGCGACGAAGAGCGTATACATATGAGTAATTGTTTGCCTGGCGGAATGTGAGCGCTAAAAGGATGCGCTATTTATGTTTGACCAGGTGAGGGAATCGGAAATCAGCGGTTTTCCTGCCCGATCTCCTTGCGGATCGCCTTGCGCAAATCGTGGTCGGCGGTTCCGATCCGCATTCCACTGGCATGCAAATATTTGTATGCGATTACCCGCTCGGCGGCGCCGAGGTTGCCGATGATTTCCGCGACCTTGTCCTCGTGCGTCTTGAGGGCTTCGGCGAAGCTGGGCGTGGCGGTTTTGGCCGCCGCGCTTTGCTGCTGCGTGCCAAGATTGCCATAAGGCGGAAACCACAAGGCGGCGTGTCGCAGATGGTCGTGGATTCGCGCCAGATGATGTGGTGAGCCGCATAAGCTACAGGAATTTAGACTCATTTGAGCTGTCGTCCGTTGGTTGTTTGCGCATTTCTGAAGAGTGCATGGGCGGGGAAAACAGGGGCTCTGCTGCCACAGACCTGCTTTAGGGTTCCATTTGTGGTAGCGGCGAGATCGCTCCCGTTCGTACCGCCGCCAATGCCAGAGCGAGTTTCCTCATCCGGGACTGGCTGTCGATATCGCGCGCCCGTGCGAGCGCCAGTTGTGCGTCGGCGTTCTTCTGAGCCACCGAAGCCTGGACCTCGCGGGGGTCTTTACCGGGTCGTAACGACGGCGGCGCTGGTGCTTGCGGGGGTGCCGCCATCCGCGCCGTGAGCTGCTGTTTGAGCTTGGCCGCGATCGATGCCGGGAAGGGACTATAGTCGAGGATTTCCGGCATGAAGGCGTTGGCTTTGATCAGCATCGGGATAATCGGCGCCATTTTCTCCCAGAACACTTCCTTGGCATTAGGAGACTTGGCCGGCTCGTCGATCACGAGGTCGTAATCGACCGGCAGATGTTCCCGCAGCAAGGCGATTGCATGCGCGTTGAACGGACCGCCCAGCCGGACCAGGCGCCCGTCGGCGACGAAGTTACGGATAAACTCGAATATCAGGCGGGCCTCCTCGCGCAAATACCGCGTCAGCGCGCTGAAGTAGCCGGCATTGATCGTCATTCCCTGAATCTGCCGCTGGCGCTGCGCCACACCAGGTACGTCGCCGGTGGTCGCACCCAACAGCTCCGGATTGATCCCCGATACGCCGCCCAGCGCATCGATACACCATTTGAGCATCACGAACGTGCCTTCGGGCAGGCTGGGACGGCTGCGTTCCTGGATCCGCGGCTTGTCGCCGGACAACGAGCCGTCCTCCAGCAGGATCAAAGCGCTGGGATTGGCCCAATCCTGCTCGGCCTTGACCGGGTCGGCAAACGCGGTGGCTTCGGCCAGCAGGCCGCCCTTGGCGTTGCTGTTGATGATATGCAGAGTCTGGCTGAAGAATTTGTTGGCGAAGCGCTGCGGGTCAATCAGCACATGGAGCAGTCCGCGCCATACTTTGTCGTGCGCGTCAAATCCGCCCGTCATCGCTTTGTATGTGAAACCAACCCCCTGTACCGGCAGGGACCCGGACTCGAGTTCGACCGAGCCCGCGGTGAAGCATCGCTTGTACACGCGGCGATCCTGCCGGACGTAAGGGATGTCCACGATTTCCGGCCCGGGATCTTGTACCGGGGAGTCCGGACGTGCGGCGGTGCGCAGTGCCGGTTCGCCGCCCTCCTGGCCCTGCAGCGGGCTTGGACGCGAATCGTGCCTGATGCCGAGCGGTGTGCGTGAAGAACCCGCCAGTTCACGATCGACGAAGGTTACGCCCAGAGGTTCCAGACGGCGCCGCAAACTGTCAAATTCGCGCTCATCAAGCTCCCCGACCTCATTGGTCTGGGGGTCGGCAATGCGGTAGATCGGTTCGACTTCGTAGTATTGGTACTCGACCACGCGGACGTAGCCGTTGGGAGGACCGCCGGGAATTATGGTTTCGTTTTCGGGCTGATAGCCGATCGGCGTGACGTGCTCAACGCTGTTCGGGCTCGTCTTGAGACCGATCCTCGCGCAAGAATTCGGCAACCTTGAGTTCATGCTCGCGCCCGGGCCATCGGCGGCAGGCATCGCGCAACGGAATCTCTTCCTCACAAGCGACCCAGCGTGCATCCTCGAGGTTCTGCTTACGCGCGGCGGGATCCCAATGCATCTTCATGCCGTCGACACGTTCCATCACGATTTTGCCGTCCGCCGTCAGCTCCATGTCGAGCCGGCAGTTGGTCCAGCCCATCCCGCGCACCAGCATGTCTTCGAACGCCTGGGAACGTTCCTCGGGTCCGTTGCAAGCGTCGATTACCGAGCTGTAGACGGCAGAAGCTAACTCTCCGGCGGCGTTGGCCAACTCAGCCTGGGGCATTCGCGGCACGAACACCACGTCCTGGCGATTATGCTTTTCGGTGCCGGCGACGATCCGAATATATTTCTGAGCAAAGTTAAAGACCGCGGTGGGCCGGTCCTCCTCGTTCAGGCGGGCCTCGTCCGCTGGATGCCACTGGCGGCCGGAAAGGAAGCGATCAGCTTCCCGCGCTTCCCGCCGCCATCGCGCCATCGTCGCCGAGGCCCCCTGCAAGTCGCGGCCGACCCGCCCGGCCAATTCATCGCCGATCCCCAACCCCACCACCCCGCCCCGTTCGTCCGCCTCCACGCGCACCCCATTGCCGCGACGCCGCGGCCGTCAAGCGCCGGCGCCTTCGCGCGCCGCGCCCTAATCCCCTGCTGACGGTAACTGGATTACCGACTGACTGCTAACTGAGTATCAACTAAAATATCATGTTTAGAAGTCACTTCGCCAGTCGCGGGTTATGCGGTACTACGACGACATCATAGTGTCGCTCAGCTCATAGTATGTTCGAAGCGCGCAGCTTAAAGCGCGGTGGAACGAGCATCTAACGCGAGGAGGAAATGGCACTCGGAGGTGTGACTGCCGCATTTTGGTCGGCGCGCGAGGTGGTAAGAAATAGCAGCCGGGCCAAACAAAGCGTTACAAGTAGACAGGGAGGGCTTTGGAATCGAGCGATGATCGCCCCATATGAAAGCGCCGCAGATTGCATTCGCCGTCTTTTGTCTGATGGCATTGCCGGGATGCCTGTTTACCGCGATCGGCCTCGAACATGATGACCTTCGGAGCGAAATCGACTTCGGCGCGCCTGAGTCGGTGCAGCTATGCGTCTACCTCGACACGGGAATCACTGAGAACAGGGCGCGCGAATTGTTGTCATCATGGGAGACGGAGGCGCCGAAATATGGCCTTGCCGTGCGGCCGGTCTCTTTCACACGATTGGCGCGAAGTGGCTTCTTCCATACCAGCATAATTGGAGAGATAGAATCTCAGACTTTGGCGCCGAATTGCGATCGAAAGCTTTATTTCGTCAATCGCAACGTCGAGGATTTCCTGTGGGGCGATGTAGCGGCCACTGCTCTGCCGTTGCCCGAGATCCTGGGCGAGGTTGATGACGCCACGCTGACTTCCGGTTTTGTCGTGGCGACCAGGATAAGCCTCAACCAATTGTTTTTTTCGCCCTACGCAGTAACCCGTCATGAGCTTTATCATCTGCTGGGCTGCAAACAGCATTTCGACATGCCCGCCTGTTATCGTGAAATCGCGTCGCTGAAGCAGCGGGAACGGCAATTACGCATCAGCGGGTTTTTCAACCGCATCGGTGAACGGCCGTTATATCCCACCTGGAATGAATTGACCGGCGACATGTTGGTCTCGCGGGCAGAAATTAATCAGATGGCAGACGCGCAAATGGCCAACTCGGATCGACAGGAAACGCATGGTGAGGAAACCGCGCTGGAGCCTTCGGCGGTCACAGTCACAAATCCCTGAGGTCATAAATTCTATTTGCCCGGCCGCGCGTGACAGATGTTCGCACCGTTGGCCGCGCGCCAGGCGGCCAGAACGTGTGGAAGACCGCGATACCGCTTTGACTTTGAGGGTGTGCGCAAATAGCTTTTATGAGGGTCCCTTTGGAGCGATGTGTCATCATCGATTCGCAGAGGTCCAGTCATAGCACGAGGAGCAGTTAGCTTGGATTATCAAAACCGAAGTGTCGAAGATATGTTCGCGTGGTACGAGGCGCTGGCTTTCAGGTTCCCTGTCGCTATGAATGGGACCTATGATACTCTCGCGAGCTTCTCGATGCGGGAGACCGAAACGTGGTTGCGGATGTTTTGCGAGTCGAGTGGGCAATTTTTACGCGGCCTGTGGCCTCAATCCGTCACCGCGGGAGACATCGAAGCCCTGGCGGCGGAAATCGAGCAGGTACGTGTCCAGCTGCGCAATGAGGCGGCGGAGCACAAAGCTTCGGTATCCGCGGCTGCCGCGCGCTTCGACCATCTGCGTGACGAACTCGCCGCGCAAGGCGATCGTGCCACCGCCGGATTGCGAAGCGTGCGCGACGAGTTGGCCCGCGCGACTGCGGCGGCTCCCAAGGCCAATGAGAAACTCGCCCCCGAAGTCGAACGGCTCCGGGCGGAGATACATAGCCTGCGTGAAGAGATGCATCGGGCGCTGAAGGAAAAGAAGCCGCGGCTGCCAGTGCGGCGGCGGCGCTCAAGGACCTTCGTTCAGAGCTCCGTGCCGTGCGTGACCGGATCGATTCTCCGCCCGCGAAAGCTGGTGTTGGCAAAGACGAGTCGCCACGCAAGCCTCCGCGGCGTTGACGTCGCGGAGAGACGTTCAGCCTGTCAGCGCAATTTGGACGCCAGTTCGATACTCAGGCGCCGTCGCGGCTGCGAAAGCCGCCGCTCGGATCAGGTGGAAGATTGAGCAGGTCTTTGCTAAAGAAGTCGCTCAGATAATCGATTAAGTCGCGCATCGAGACCAATCCGGTCGGCTGCCCCTGGTCGTCCACCAGCGGGATATGGCGGAATCCCTCGATCACCATCTTGTTGAGCGCAAAGGCAACGCTGGAGTCGGCAGGCAGCGTGTGTGGCTCCTGCGTCATCTGCGAGCCAACCGTGGTGTGCTCAACATCGATTGGGAATCCGGCCACGCGCAGCAGTACGTCGCGCTCGGTGAAGATGCCCGTCAGCCGGCCATTTTGGACGACCAGGACCGCGCCGCGACCTGCCTCGCGCATTTTCTCGAGCACTTCGGAAAGCGGCGTGGCGGCCTCCACGATTATAGGCGCATGATTCGCCGCGTTGCTGATTGGGTCGTGAACCAGGACCGACCCCAAATCCATCGGACCGGGGCATTCCTCGTCGAACAGGCGCTCGATATCCTCATCGGCACGGGCCATGGCGACGCCTCCTCTCCAGGAGAACGCCTGCCAAAGGTCCCCTGGAGCAGCCATATTAAGCTGGCGTCGAGGCCCACCGCAAACCCGACGGGGGGTGAAAAGCACGCGATTGGACTACGCGGGTGTAATCAAGCAGCGGATTAACCTGCGGTTAATCTTGGTATCATCGTGTTATCGCGCCAAAATCGCACCGCGAGAGCCGACCGCGCCAATGAAGACAAGCGCTTACAATTCTGCTATGTGTTTTCACATCGTCGCCGGGCAAATCCATAAACAAGATTGCCACGGCAGGGCAATGAGGCCCATTTGAGGAGGCGCAACGATGCATTTGATGTATTTCACCGAGCAACCGATGTCGACCTACCCGCCGGCGGAGGGCGATAAGTACGGTTATACGGCTCTGCTGTTCCCCAACAAGTTCTTCGATCCGATCTCAGGCAGCCGTCTGTATAACGAGCGGCTCACGGAATACAAATACGTGGAAGAATGCGGCTGGGACGGCATCATGCTCAACGAGCATCACAACGCGCCGTTCTGCATGCAGGCCAAGTGCAACATCTTCGCGACCGCAATCGCGGCGACTACCAACCGGGTCAAAATCGTCACCCTCGGCAATCCCCTGCCAGTGGCTGATAACCCGGTGCGTCTGGCCGAAGAGCTGGCCATGATCGACCTGCTGTCCAAGGGCCGGTTGGTCCCCGGAATCGTGCGAGGCGGCGGCGTCGAAGCGTTCGCCAGCAACACCAATCCGGCGTTCAACCGCGAGCGTTTCGAAGAGGCCCACGACTTGATCATCAAGACCTGGACCCAGCCCGGGCCCTGGCGATGGGAAGGCAATCATTACCAGTTCCGGGTGGTCAACCCGTGGGTGGTGCCGATGCAGAAGCCACATCCACGGATTTGGGTCCCCGGCGTGTCCAGCCGGGAAACCATCGTCTGGTGCGCCGAGCATGGCTACCCCTATATCGCGCTGAATCTGCCGATTGCGGCCGGCAAGGAAGTCTGGCGGCTTTACGACGAGACCGCTGAACGCGTTGGCTACAAGGCCGGTCCCGCATACCATGGCTATCTGTTGCGGGTACGCGTCGATGAGACGGAGGAGAAGGCGCTGCGCAACGCCAGAGAGTTTATGTGGATGCAAGGTGAGTTCACCGGCTTGACCCATCCGGTCTGGGCGGCGCCTTCAGGTTACCTGGGTGAGTGGGCACGCCGTCCGATGGCTGAGTTACGCGCTGGCTATCGGACCAAGTCAAAGCATGAACGGGTAACGCTTGAGGACCAGCTCAAGAACCTCACCCTGATCGCGGGCAATCCCAAACAGGTCATCGAGAAGCTGCGTATCTATATGGAGGAGACTCGTCCATCGATTATAGCTCTATGGGGCAACGACGGCCGCATCAGTCATGCCGACTCGATGAGCTACATCAAGTTAATGGGGCAGGAAGTACTGCCGGCCCTGCGTGAAATCGGCAAGGAATTGGGACTCGATAGCCCCTTTGACCTCAATACGCCGGTTAGCCGCGCTTACGCCGACGTCAAACCGGAGATCCCGGGCCAGGAAGCGCGCTGGGCATCATGAGATTTTGCGGGTGTGGCGACCGGCCGGTCGCCACACCGGGCATAACAATTGTTAGCCTTTCGGCGTACCTCTCCCGGAAATTCATGGCAGCCCACGGCTTTTACTGCCTCCAATGAGCCTTCGCATCAAATTACAGAAAATCAATAAAAATTAGTAAAAAGATAGAAAAATCGGTTCAGAACGTAGCCGCAGGACGATCGGGTTGATAATTGACCGATCGGGATGACTTCGTCGCGGGCGGCGGCGCGGAATAGCGATGCCCGCTAGATTTGACGACACTGTCCTAAAATCGGGCAATGTCCTCCGCCGATGAGCAACGTCTGTAGCTCAACGGAGGATGGCAAAATCCAACCCGCCTATGGACGGCGGGAGGCGGCGACAACCCGTTCGCGCCATACTCGCACGCCTGGGATTGTGAGAGCGTTTTTTTGCGCTCGAGCCAGATGGGCAAGCGCCGAGAGATTCGGGTCGATCAAATGTATCAGTTCAGGTCTGGACGCAATTGCGGTCACGAAGGCGAGCTTGTCAACAACGTCGGCGCGCCAATTCTCACGGAAGTTAATCCCTTCAACCCGGAATCCGCGCTCAGCAGCGGTAGCCGGGCCTGTCGGTTGATTCTCATCGGATTGAACTTCGAGATCCGGCTGCTGTGCGCCCTCGCTGCGTGAACGCCGCGACTGATCGTCCTGCCAGGCGGCCAGCTTTGAGTTCAGCACGCGTCGTGCTTCACGATATGGCGCCAGTGCTTCGTTCTCCTGACGGCAGATGATTGCGTGAGCCTTGAAGGCCGCCTGTTTGGAAGGTGCGAACCATTCGATAACTTTGCGCTTCTGCGCGTCGATCTGTTGTCTCCATTGTCCGGCCATGGCGGCGGCGGACTCGTTGGTCAATTCGAAGTCCAGAATTTTAGCGGCGAAGCTGCGCGCCACCGAGACAAGCCGATTGGAACCGCGTACAAGTGGTGATGGATCTCGCCGTGGCCTGCGCTTGCCGTCTAGTCGCACGGGCATCTGTTTGGAACTTGATACTCGCGAGCTTTTCAATCTTTGAAACCTCCACGAATCCTTCGGTCCTTGCGGCGCGCAGCGGACAGCGACGGTCATTGGCCGCGCTTTCGACCCCCATCACGCTTTCACCCGCTTGTGTCTTAAGCGGTCAGCAAAGCGCGCGAAAACGTCGGGTATCTTTGTGGTTCTCTCTCGCCTCCGGGGCTGAATAAGTAACGACTTGTGAATACGGCTGAGATTGCTGGGTAAACTCATCGTCCGGAGGGTGCCGATGCGCAGACTTCAACGGAACCCATCCGGCCATAAGAGACACTAGCAACGTCGACCGTCCAGTCACTGGCGTCCCGGATAGACCGGGCTAGTGTTCATTCCGCGCCGACGGGCTTGGGGATATATCCATCTCCCGACCCCACCACACCCTATCACCCCAAGCCCGCCGCGCGCGGATCTACCACTTACTAGGCGCGGCGGTGTCTTCGCTCCGTTACTTCACTGCTCTCCGCCATCTCCTACCGCCCGTTTCAGTCTGTCTAGGGTTTCGGATGCGCCTTGGAATACCAGACATATTAGATTGAGCCTTAGGCATCTGTCAAATTTGACTGACAGATCTGCTGCGCATTAGGTTGGTAAGGCAACCTAACATGTCGTTAAATCATCTCTTACAAAAGGAAAAATGTTGAGTCTTAAGATTGACCAGCGTAGAGAGCTTTACAATCCAATAAAAAAAATAGTAAGTTGTTTGTCAAATTTGAACGGACTCTCTTGACGTTCGGATAAATTGGCGCTTAGATTAGAAACATTCGAAAAAACCCTGGAATGCAAATGCCATTGAAATGACTCGTGATGCTCTAATAAATTCCGCCCGCATGGGCAATACCGACCGGTCGACGGCACGCTCGCGTGCGCACAAACCGTCGCTGCGGGCTCCTGAGCTGAACAACATTGTGAAGACCGCCATTCGGATTATTTCTGGGTCCGCAGCGGGAGAGGTGGCACGAGCCGCACGAATCATCGGGGTAAGTGAACCAACCCTTTATCGGTGGCGGCGAGCAGGCAATATGCGTGAAGCACGTGGGGGTGAGGTGCTTCGCGTGAATGAACTGACGGGGTTGCCGGTGGAGCTCTTACTCCGGGGCTGATCCCGCAAAATATTATGTAAAAGGACGGTTTGGAAGGACGGTTTGGAAGGATGCTTTTATCGGCCAGCATCGATAATGCTTTTGAATGGTGTCGAATCGTTTCCGTAATCGGGGTCGACACCGATAGAGGCTTGGCGAAGCGTCATTGTTCCGAACATTGCCGGGTAACAAGGTTGCGTGGCCAGGCTGGTCTCGTCGCGTGCGACCGGGATGAGACCAGGCGCGGCGAGCAGGAACTACGCAGGCTTCGGATGAGCCTGCTTCACTCATCTGAGACAGCTAGTGGTATCAGTTTTCTAACAAGAGGTACTATACTGGCGGCTCAGGCGGCAAGGTTTCAGCCGAAAAGGACCGCCTAGGGGCACAAGGGGGAATCCACATGGACGCTGACATTATCACCGTCAAAGAAGCGGCCGCGCGGCTCCACGTCGCGGTAAACACCATCTATAACTGGATCACCGACGGCCGTTTGACCTACCAGGACGGCCTGTTTCGTGTGCGCCGGCGCACCCTTTTCCACTGGCCCACTCTGAAGGCACGAGCGCTTAGTGGCAGCTTGGACCCGGGGCACAGCAACGGCCACTAAATCCTGGGTGCGCTGGCGACGGATTAGATGGCTGGGGTGCACGCGCAGAACGGACGCCTCCTGCTGACCTTTCAACTTGCGCGTCAGGGAGAGCGGCTTCGATGTCGCGAGTTCCTTGGACTCGCCGATACGCGTGAAAATCGACGCTTGGCCGCCCGGATTGCGGCGCAGGTGGAACGCGATATAGCGGCGGGCTGTTTTGATTACGCGACGCGATTTCCCGCCAGCCGCATGCTTAAGCGCCTGGGCCTGCAGTCGCCGCATGCGCCCGTGCTCTCTGATTACGCCCGGCTATGGCTGGAGACGCACCGCGCCCATCTGACCGACGGCACCTTTTATGATTACGGCTTGTTGATCAAAAAACAGATCGCGGGCGCCGCATTGGGGGCAATGACGATCGACCAAATCAACCGCCGCGACATTGAAAATTGGATCTTGCAACTTCAGCAGAGCGGGGCTGGCCCGAGACGTGTCAACATGGCCTTGGCCAGGTTGAGGACTATATTGCGGATGGCCGAAGACGAAGGCCTCATTGTGCAAAATCCGATGCGCTCGGTGCGCAGTCTTCGCGAACCTCGGGCGGCGATTGACCCCTTTAGCGCTGGCGAAGCCCAGGCTCTGCTCCTCGCTGCCCGGCCTGGCACAGAGCGCGCCTTTGTCGCGACTCTGCTCTTCGCTGGCCTTCGTCCCAGCGAGGCGCTGGGGCTGGAATGGCGTGACGTGGATTTGGAGCGCAAGCTGATCAGTGTACGCCGGGGACGCACCCGCTGGGGTGACGGGATGACCAAAACCGTGGCCTCGGAGCGCGAGGTCGACATGGTGGGCAGCTTACACAAGGAGTTGGAGGCGTTGGCAGGGGAGCGTCGCTTCGGGGATTACGTGTTCACCGGTCCCCGTGGTGCCGCATTTGACTGGAACAACTTCCGCCAACGTAACTGGCGCCGTCTGGTACGCGAGGCTGGAGTGCGGATACGTCCGCCTTATCAATGTCGCCACAGCTACGCTGTGCGCTTGCTCAGCGGTGGGTCGAACCCGCATTACGTCGCGCATCAGATGGGTCATTCAACCTTGGCGATGGTCATTCGGCATTACGCGCGCTGGACGCATAAACCCGAGCGTCGCTCCGGCGATATGATCGCAACCGATGCCCTGACGGCATAAAAATCGGATGCCCAACCGATGGCAAAATTGTGGCACGGGCAGCAGTGGCGGAGTATAGTTTCGATGAGTTTGCAGTCTGAGCTTCTCCGCCCTAATTTGTACGCTAATAGACCGTCTAAAAGGCCCTTTCAGAAGTCGGTAGACCATCGTCCCAGCTTCCCAAGCTGGACGTCACGGGTTCGATCCCCGTCGCCCGCTTCCGATGGTCAATTCGCGGCTGCGTCGTCTAGTATAGTGTCCCATTAATAACTTTACACATGCCGCGGCGTCCGTTAAAATAGCAGACGGGGTGGCGAGGATTGTAGACCGAAGAAGGCCTTGATGATTAACGACGCCGACCGCGTGCAACTGGAGGCGCTGGTGGGTTCGCGCAGCATGCCGCATTCGCTGGTGCGGCGCGCGCACATGGTGTTGCTGTCGGGCGAGGGAGTTCAATCGGGAAGTGGCGCGGCGTTGTGGGGTCAGCGCGCCGGCGGTTAGCCATTGGCGCCGGCGTTACCAAGAGCGCGGGCTGGCAGGGCTGCATGACGAATTGCGCCCGGGCCGACCCCGCACGCACGATGACGAAAAGGTGGCGAAGTTGATTAAGCTGGTAGTAGAGAGCAAGCCCGAACACGCCACGCACTGGAGTGTGCGCTCGGCCGCCACCACCACCGGCATTTCCAAGAGTACGGTGGCCCGGTATTTCGCGCTGTTGGCTTGCAGCCCGATCGCAGCAAGAGCTTTAAGCTCTCCACCGACCCATTTTTTGTGGAGAAGGTGCGCGACATCGTGGGTCTGTACCTTAATCCGCCGGACAAGGCCCTGGTGCTGTCTGGACGAAAAGGGCCAAGTGCAAGCGCTCGAGCGGACCCAACCGCTGCTGCGGCTGGGCCTGGGCTACGTGGAGGGCGTAACCCACGATTATTATCGTCACGGCACCACCACCCTGTTCGCGGCGCTCGACGTGCTCGATGGCAAAGTGCTGACGCTGTGCAAACGGCGCCATCGCCACCAGGAATTTCTGGCTTTCTTAATTACCTCGACCGCAACGTTCCGACCGGACTCGAGGTCCATCTGATAGCGGACAACTACGGCACCCACAAGCATGCCAAGGTCAAGCCTGGCTCGCCCGTCACCCTCGCTATCAGCTCCACTACACTCCCACTTACGCGAGTTGGCTCAATCAGGTGGAGCGCTGGTTTGGGCTCATCACCCAGCAGGCTATTCGGCGCGGCTCTTTCCGCAACGTTGGCGAACTGGTACAGAAAATCGACGCCTATGTCGCCAGTTACAATCTCCATCATCGTCCCTTCGCTGATTTCGTCGCGACTTGCCCGGGCGCTGAACGTGACCCCACATGTCGCCCCCCAGTGACCGCCGCCCGGCGGCTCGGCTGGATCGACGAACGCCGGGGCACTCGGGCTACGTCATCAGCCAGCAAAGCGCGCGGGTCGACGAGGTCTTCGGCTGGATTAAGACTGTCGTCAACTTCGGGACCACCCGCTATCGAGGCCGCGAGCTCACCCAGTTGACAGCGTACCTGGTCGGCGCCGGCTATAATCTAATCCGCATAGCAAAGCTGATTGGCGCGGCTGCATGATCGCGCCGAGTTATCGAAGTGGATGTGTCCTGGCTTCTGGTCACAGGGCGCGATTTGACTTTCAACGCGCCCGTGGCGTAAAGCGTCGCAATAACGCCGGCTAAGGCCTGTGGGCATGCTCGCACAAGCCACGAGACATTGCGGGCTCAGGCGCGCCAGTGCTCCGGAGCCTTGTCGAGCAACTCAGGAGGTTATTATGAGCGCCGTTTTGAATGGTTTGGCGCCGTACTTTTACCAGGTAGCATACGTAATTCCCGACCTGAACAAGGGGCAGGACTGGTGCAGGCGCGTCTTTGGCGTGAAGCACTTCGGGACTATGGAGGCCGAACTGGGGAGCAGCGCGGACGCTCCCTTCTTTTATCGCGGCAAGCCGGCTAAAGCCTCGATCAAGATCGCGCTGGGCGATATGAATGGCACGGAACTGGAGCTGATCGAACCCCGCAGCGAGGGCAGTCTGTGGGCGGAACATCTTAAGACCCGCGGCCCTGGGCTTCACCATATCTGTTTCATGGTGCCGGAGTTTGAGCCCGCGATGACACATTTTCAGGCCAACGGCTTCGAGCCAGTCATCCAAGGTTCCAACAAGAACGGAGGTCTGCATGTTGAGTTTGCATACTTCGATTGCCGAACCGAAGGCGCATCGTATATTGAGCTGATATGGGCGAACGAGATTGGGCGCGCCTTTATGCGTGAACTCAGGATGGGAAAACAGCCTTAGAGGTTTGACACGCAACTGTTTCTGGCGGCAGTCCAAGATTTTCAAAGAGCAAAGAGCGTGACAAAACGGGAGGTTCGTATGGCGGGTTCACTAAAGGATCAAGCATGTGTAGTCGGCGTGGGTGAAACCAAATACAGCCGCGGAACTCCATTCAGCGACATCGAATTAGGTCTGCAGGCGTCGATGACGGCAATCGAGGACGCCGGGTTGAAACCGCGCGACATCGACGCCGTCATCATCCCCGGGGGCTTCGGCACCACGGCTGGAGACTACGCGGCCAGCTTCGGAATCAAGGACCTGCGTTTTACCGCGTCGCTGCAGGAAATGGGTGGGGCGATGACGGTGTCCGCAGTCGAGACCGCCGCCATGGCACTGATGGCAGGAGTGGCAAACTACGCGCTAATTCCATTTACCGCGCGGTGGTACTCGGGGATGAAAGCCCGGGAAGGCACCGCCAGCGAAGCCAGCGGAATTCCGGCTGCAATCGCAGTGCGGGACTTCTACATGCCCTATGGGATGGGGGCGCCGCCCCAGTATTATTCATGGATGGCGCAGCGTCACATGCTGGAGTACGGCACCACCCACGAACATCTGGGAACGATCGCGGTAACGATGCGCCGGCACGCGCAGTTGCATCCCAATGCCGTGATGCGCGATCGGCCGATGTCGATGGATGACTACATGAATTCCCGCTGGGTCAGCTATCCCTACCATCTGCTGGATTGCTGCCTCGAGACCGATGGCGCGGCTGCGGTGGTTGTGACCACGCCGGAACGCGCGCGCGATCTCAAATCGCGGCCGGTCTATGTTGCGGGTATCGCCAGCGGGCATCCGTATCCCGCGCACGAGATCCCAAATCGCAAGGATTTCTTTACCGTTGGCCTTACCCACGCCGCGCCGCGCGCCTTTGAGATGGCGGGGGTTACGCCCCACGACTTGGACTTTGCCGAGATCTACGACTGCTTTACTTTTCAGGCACTGCAGCAGATCGAGGAAATGGGGCTGTGCAAGCGGGGCGAGGGCGGGCCGTTCGTGATGGACGGACGGATCGAAATCGGCGGCGAGATGCCGATCAATACGCATGGTGGACTGCTGTCCCAAGCTCATCTTTGCGCGATGAACCATATCGTCGAGGCGGTTTGTCAACTGCGCCACGACGCCGACCTGCGCCAGGTCAAGGATGCCGAACTGGGTGCGGTTTGCGCTTGGGGCGGTCACGGTCACGGCTCAATTGCGGTGTTGAGGAGGTAAGGTCAATGGCAGCCGAACAAAGTGCGTACGGCAAGCCTCTGCCGCTGATGCGCGGCTACACCAAGGAATTCTACGATTTTTGCAGGAATCGTGAACTTCGCTTCCAGCGCTGCCTCGATTGCGGCGCCTGGCGGCATACGCCGCGTCCGATGTGCGGCGATTGTCAATCGCTCAAATCTGAATGGGTCAAGGTTGCCGGCAAGGGCAAGGTGTATACCTGGACGGTGACCTTTCAGCCGCTTTACAGGGAATTCAAAGAAGACGTCCCCTATGCTGGAGTAATTGTCGAACTGGATGAGGGGCCGCGGATGGTAAGCTGGGTGACCGGTATCGATCCAATGAAACTCACGGTCAACATGCCGGTAGAGGTCTATTTTGACGAGGTCACTCCGGAGGTGACTCTCCCGAAGTTCAAAGCGATGAAATCTTAAAGGAGGGCTGCGCCGCCTGTCGAATGCAGCGGCCTTCGCTGCTGAGACGGCGCCGTACCTGATATCATCTAACAGATTTAAGACGCATGCGTTGTCCAATTTGTAAGAAGGAATCGGATAACTCACCGGCGAACCGCTTCAGGCCGTTCTGTTCCGAGCGATGCCAACTGGTGGACTTGGGAACCTGGGCCGGGGAGGGATACCGTATCGCCGGCGCCAAAGTTCCCGACCGCGGTCATCCTGATGATCGGAAGAAAAAGCTGCTCAATTGAACATTTTGGGCGATCGTAGGTTGGTGCAAGGCTCAAGGCTCTTACGAGCCGCAATGGTTGGGCAGGCAGGTAACGATGGCCGGCGATGAGCGCCCGACCCGCGGTGACCCGGTGGTCCATCCCAGCGCCGTGGTTGGCGATGACGTGGAACTTGGCGACGGAGTCGAAATCGGACCGTTTTGCTATCTCGATGGGCGAGTGCGGATTGGAGCCGGCACACGGCTGATCAGTCATGTAACGGTTGTGGGCGACACCGAACTTGGCCGTGACAACGTGGTCCATCCTAATGTAGTTCTCGGCGACGAACCCCAAGATATCAGCTACACCGGTGGTCCTCGCGCGGTGCGGATCGGGGATCGGAACATCTTTCGCGAAGGCACCACCGTGCATCGGGGCAGCGAACATGGAACAGTCACGATCGTCGGTAACGATAACTACTTTATGCAAAATTCGCACGCAGCCCATGATTGCCGGATTGGCAACTCCACGATAATCGCTGGTGGGGCGCTGCTGGCGGGCTGGGTTGAAGTGGGAGATCGGGCGCTGATATCCGGGAACTGCGTGGTCCATCAGTTCGTGCGTATCGGACGTTTGGCGATGATGCGGGGATTAAGCCGCACCAGCCGCGATATTCCTCCCTTCTGTATCGCGGACGGCACCCATACGGTGCATGGAATCAATGTCCTTGGATTGCGGCGGGCGGGGTGGGGCACGCCGCAGGTCAACGTGTTGCGCAAAGCGTTCCGGACGCTGTTCATGGCGCGGCGCAATCTGCGATCGGCGATTGATGATCTCCTGGGGGAAGGTCCACCCACTCCGGAAGTCGCTGAGTTGATCGAGTTTGTTCGCGCGTCCAAACGTGGCGTGGCGTTTGGTCCCAGGTCTCGCGGTGCAGATTCCGAGGATTAGAAGAAAAAATCCAAGCGGGCCAGAATCCCGAAATGGTCCGATGCCCAGAGCCATCGGCCGCCTGGTTCGGCGGTGGGTCGATCGAGGAACAACTGCACCGAATCGATCGCGAACCTTCCCTGCCCAGGCTTAAAGAAGATGTAGTCGATGCGCTGATTGGGGAAGGCCTCCGGCGCTTCGATGTCTAGGTCGTCGCGGTCGTTGGTGTAACCGGACCGGTGCCCGCGGCGGCATGAATATCGATGAAGCCGTTGCTGGTGAGGGTCTGGATAGTCTCCGACTGTGCAACGTCGTTAAAGTCGCCGCCAATCAGTACCGGATTTCCCGGTTGGCTGGTGTGCCGCACCCATTCGAGCAGTTCGCGTGCCTGCGCGACCCGTACGGTGACACCGTCGGTCTGGTCGTTGCGGTCGGTCAGGTGGGTGCCGTAAGCGTCTAACTCCAGGTTCGGAGCAAGCACATACCGGGCGTGTATCGCGACGCGGTCGTCCGGCAGCCTATATTGCTGGTTTCCAATCGAGGTCGTGAGCCTTACTTGGTTGGAAAACTTGCGGATGCCGATTTCGGTTGAGGCGCATTGAAGCCGGCCCATCAGCGCGATCCCTTCGTCGAACTTCCAGTCGTCCTCCCCCAGGCCGTCGGCTTCGGCATAATGCAATTGGTACTCCTCCGTGCCGTGGAAACGATTCACCAGGTCACACAGAATGCGTCCCATGTCGCCGCATCGGCGGGCGCGCACCAGTTCCTGCAATGCCAGGATATCCGGCCGCTCCGCTGCGATCGCGACGGGCCGCAATTTCCAGACGCCGGTCCAGATGCCGGAACGCGGGAAGGTCCGCAAAAACATTGAAGGTGATGAAGGAGCATCGCACCGATGACCCGCTCATACTTCTTCCCTCGATCTGTCAATACTCTGCCGGAGGCTTCCTTGCGACACCCACGATGCTGGGGTAGAGATTATGGGTAATGCGAATAAAACCACGGTTCATGTTCGGCGCAGGGCTGATTGTTGCCGCGATCGCGTATCTGATTGTGATCGGGATCCGCAGCACCTCCGAATATTATCTGACCGTCGATGAGGCGGCGGCGCGTCAGACCGAGCTTATGGGCCAGTCGGTGCGAATCGCCGGTCGGGTCAGTCCGGGCGATATTAAATGGGACCCCAATTCGCTGACGCTGAGCTTTTCAATCGTACCGCCTCCGCCCAGGACGGCGCCAAGATCGAGCCGGTGAGCATGCATCCGCCAAAACAGATAAAGGTGATATGCAATGGACAGCCGAAGCCGGATATGTTTGCCGCCGGGCGCGACGTGATCGTTGAGGGTCACCTGGTCGGTCACAATTTTGTCCGCGCCGACCAGGTGATGACGAGTTGCCCCTCCAAGTATCAGCCCAAGAAGGCAGGTTCATGACGCTGATTGGACAGCTGGCTTTAGCCTTGGCTTTGGTTCTGGCGCTGTATTCGATCGGCGCCAATATCTTTGGCATCCGAAAGGGACGTAACGATGTTCTAACCAGCGCCCGCCACGCGGTTTGGGCGATGACTGCGATGGTGGCGTTGGCGGCTTGCGCGCTGTGGAGCGGGCTGCTCAGGAGCGACTTTTCCCTGGAATATGTCGCCAGCTATTCCAGCACCACGCTGCCAACGATTTACAAAATCACCGCATTATGGGGCGGACAGCAAGGCTCGCTGCTGTTGTGGACGCTGTTGCTTTCGGTTTTCACCACAATCGTGGCGTTTCAGACCCGCGAGCGCAATTCGGAGGTCGGCCCTTACGTACTGATTGTTCTGGCGGTCGTGGCGATTTTCTTTCTGGGGATGCTCAACTTCGTGACACGCCCGTTTGTTGCGATGATACCGGCGCCCGCTGAAGGCACCGACCTCAATCCCCTGCTGCAAAATTATTGGATGGCGATCCATCCGCCCTCGCTTTACACCGGTTACGTCAGCACCACAGTCCCGTTCGCATTTGCCTGTGCCGCCCTGTTGACCGGGCGGCTTGACGACGGTTGGATCAGGAGCACACGGCGCTGGGCGTTGTTCTCCTGGTTCTTTCTGACCTTGGGCAACATGTTTGGCGCGCGCTGGGCCTATGAGGTCCTGGGATGGGGCGGCTACTGGGCCTGGGACCCGGTGGAGAATGCGGCCTTCATGCCGTGGCTGGTGATGACCGCCTATCTCCATTCGGTGATGGTCCAGGAGCGCAAGGACATGCTCAAGGTGTGGAATCTGGCGCTGATTGGGCTGGCCTTCGCGCTAACCCTGTTCGGGACCTTTATCACCCGCAGCGGGGTGATATCGTCGGTCCATTCATTCACCCAATCGGGGTTGGGGCCGTACTTTCTAAGCTTTTTGCTGCTGGTGGTGGTCGTGTATACGGGCTTGCTGCTCAGCCGGATCAAGGATCTACGCAGCCACGCCGAGCTGGAATCCTACCTTTCGCGTGAAGCGGCTTTTCTATTCAACAACCTGATATTGGTCGGAATCGCGTTTGCGGTGTTCTGGGGCACTATCTTCCCGGTCATTTCGGAAGCGGTCCGCGGCGTTAAAATTACGGTTGGGCCGCCGTTTTTCAACAAGGTGAATGGACCGCTGGCGTTGGCTTTGATTTTCCTGATGGGCGTGGGCCCACTGATCGCATGGCGCCGTGCTACCCGTAAGAACCTGATGCAAAGCTTCGCGGCACCGGCTATTGCCGGGGTCGTGACCGGTCTTCTGGCGTTTGCCGGCGGGCTTCGGCAATGGTACGTACTGACCGGATTTTCGTTAGCCGCCTTCGTGCTGGGCACTGTGGTAGTCGAGTTCGAGCGCGGGGTGCTTGCGCGCGGACGGATGGTCCATGAGAGTCCTCCGCGAGCCTTGGTCAATCTGGTAGCGAAGAACAATCGCCGCTACGGCGGATACATCGTCCATATCGGCGTAGTCTTCGCGTTTGTCGCAATTATCGCATCGTCATTTTTTAAAACCGAGGTCAAACAGAGCGTCAGAGAAGGACAAAGCTTCGAGGTCGGGCCTTATAAGCTCGTTTACCTGGGGCTTTCCTCCCTCGATACTGCCCATCTTGAGAACCTGATGGCACGCGTGAACGTAATGCGCAACGGCAAGATGGTTGGAGTGCTGGAGCCCGCAAAGCTCTTTTACAAGCGTCCACAGCAACCCGCTACAAAGGTGGCGATTCGCTCGACCCTCGGCTCGGATTTGTACGTCGTGCTGGCCGGAGTCGACGACAAGAGCGGACTTGCAACCTTCGACGTGTTCCTGACCCCACTGGTGAGCTGGCTATGGCTGGGCGGCTTGGTGATGGCGATGGGTACGGTGGTGGTGATGTGGCCCAACGCGCGAGAGCGCGAAGCAATCGCGGCTGCGGCGCGTCGGCGGGTCGGCGACTTGGAGCGGGAACTCGCGGCCGAAGTCGGCGGTACCTGATGCGTTACCCAAGCGCGCCATTGATCGCGTTGGCAGTCCTGATATTGGCGGTATCCGCCGGTGCTGCGAGCGTCGGGGCTGTGCCCGCAAAGACCAGCGTCCAGGAGGTCGGAGAGGGGCTTACTTGCCAATGCGGATGCGGCCTGACGGTAGCCAATTGCAATCATCCCAGTTGTGCTTTCGCGGTTCCGGTCCGGGGCGAAATAGCGGACATGATCAAGCGCGGCATGAGCCGTCTGCAGATTATACAAAGTTTCAGGCAGAAGTATGGGGAGAAGGTACTGTCGGCACCGACCACGGAGGGATTCAACCTGCTGGCGTGGGTGATGCCTTATGTCGCGGTAGGGGCGGGAATGCTGCTAATTATGATTGCAGTCGCGCGATGGCATAAACCCGACGATGGGTCCGACACGCCGCCACAGTCGGCGGCGCCAGGCGCCGGGAATTTCGATGCGGATCTCAGGCAGCGCCTTGAGCGCGATCTTCGGCGGCAGATATAGCGTGATCTATTTCGCAGCGGTACTCATAGTTATCGGAGTTGCGCTGTTTGTCGCGGCGCCTTTGTTCGAGACCGTGCGTGGCAGACGTATCAGTGCGGGCAATCTTGACCGCGTCCGTCTGGAGCACGAAAAGGCGTTGGCGATCCAGGCCCTGCGCGAATTGGAATTCGATCGGGAAATGCGCAAGCTTTCCGAGCAGGATTGGGCGGAGCTCAAGCAGACGTTGGAAGACCGTGCGTTGCGTGCGATGGCGGCGCTGGAGCAACTCGATCAGGGATTGGCGCCCAAGGTGGCAATTGGACGCAAGCGCGTGACGCGAATTGCCGAGGCTGGGCAAGGCGCGGTTCAGGCCGTCAGGTTCTGTCCGGCATGTGGTAAGCCGGTGGTGAATAAAGCCAACTTTTGCGCGGAGTGCGGCTGCGCCCTGACGATTCGGGAATTGAGCATGACGCGCTGAGCCATGACCGAAGTCGTCCTGCAAGCGCAGCGCATCACCAAGTTTTACGGCGATCGACCGGTGCTCCACGGCATCGACTTTAGCGCCCGCCCGGGTCAGGCCGCGCTAATCGTGGGACGAAACGGGGTCGGTAAATCGACTCTGATCAGGGTGTTTTGCGGGTTGGCTCGGCCCAGCGCCGGGCGCCTGCTGCTATTCGGCGAAGAGCCCGCCCATCTGGCGGCGCCGGAGTTTCGCCGGTTGGGCGTGCTGCTCCATCAGACGCTGCTCTATTCCAACCTGTCGGCCCGCGAAAATCTGGAGTTTTACGGCGAAATTTACGGTATCCCGGAACCGTCCGCGCATGCCGCGCGATGGCTCGCGCGGGTCGGCCTGGAGCGCGCCGGCGACGAACCTGCGAGTGCGTTGTCGCGGGGGATGGAACAGCGCCTGGGAATTGCCCGCGCACTAATTGCCAATCCCGATCTGATTCTGCTCGACGAGCCATTCGCGGCGCTGGACGCCGACGGCGCCGCGCTGGTCGGGGATCTGATTAGGGAAGCGTTGAGCCGGATGGCCGCGGTGGTCTTCACGGCTCATGCGCCGCTGGACATCGAAGGCGTCGATCTGGGACTGTTCAAACTGGAAAGCAACCGTCTGACGCCGCTGAAAGAGGATAGCAGACGCGGGGCGTTTCGCTCCCTGCTCCGGCGGCGTTAGCACGATGTTGGAAGGATTCGGACCACTGGTACGCAAGGACCTCCGGCTGGAGGCGCGTAGCGGAGAGAGTACCGTGGCGCTGGTGTCGCTTTCCTTGCTGATTCTGGTGGTGATGGTGCTGGCTTTTGGCCCCGGGGGCGCCCAGCGAGCCGAGGTCGCGGGTGGCGCGCTTTGGATCGCGCTGATCTTTGCCGGCACGCTCGGATCGGCGCGGGCGCTGTTGGCCGAGCGCGACAACGGCTGCATCCGGGGCCTGTTACTAAGTCCGGTCGAGCCGGCCACGATCTATGTTGCCAAGCTGGCGGTGGCGCTAATCTTCATGGCTGAAGCCGGAGTGGCGGTTTTGGTCATTCTGGTGTTGTTCTTCAATCTCGAATTTGGCGCCGGACTGCTGCGCCTGATTCCGATTTTCTTTCTTGGGTCGCTAGGGTTGGCGGCGTTGTGTACCTTGCTTGCGACGGTCTCCGGACGGGTGCGCGCGGGGGGAATGCTGCTGCCGATTCTGGTAGTGCCGCTGTTCACGCCGGCGCTTATCGCCGGGAGTCGAGCCAGTGCGGCGGTCCTGGCCGGCCAGTCTTTGACCGCCGTGGCCACGTGGCTCAAAGTGCTGGGCGCTTTCGACGTGTTGTTTGTGACCGCAGGTTATTTGCTCTTCGAGCACGTGATCCTCGAGGATTAGCGCGAAATGAAGGGTTATTTGTCAATCGGGCTCGCGGTGGCGAGCTGCCTGTCGATGCTCGCGGCGCTTTATATGGTGTTTGTTTACGTGCCCACCGAGGTCGAACAGGGTATCGTGCAGCGCATCTTTTATTTCCATCTGCCGTGCGCGTGGGTGGCCTTTCTGGGCTTCGGGATGGTGGCGATAGCCGGTGTCCTTTATCTCTGGCTCGGGCATAAGATCTGGGACGATCTCGCATACGCGTGTGCGGAAGTGGGGATGTTGTTTTGCACCTTGGTGCTGATCACCGGATCAATCTGGGCCAAGCCGATTTGGGGGGTTTGGTGGACTTGGGATTCGCGTCTGACCACCACGTTCATTCTCTGGCTGCTCTATGGCGGATACCTGTTGCTACGAGCTTTTGCGGACGACACCGATGAAATCGCGCGCTTCGCCGCGATACTGGGAATCGTAGGCGTGGTTGATGTCCCGGTGATTATCGTTTCGGTCAGACTGTGGCGCACGATCCATCCCGCGGTGCTGCTGACGCGCCAGGGCGAGCATGGGCTCGAAGATCCGCGCATGATCGCCACGTTGCTGGTGTCGCTCGGGGCCTTCACTATCATGTTCATTTGGCTGCTGTTGCTGCGGCTGGGGACTTTGCGGCTTGGCACCCGGGTATCAAACCTGCGCAAGGACCTGGCTCTGCTTGAAGCGGGAGCACATCGGTGATGGAGCATCTCGGATACTTGTTCGCAGCCTACAGCATCATTTTCGCGTTGATTGGTCTTTACGGGATTTTGATTGCCCGCCGTCAGGTCCGGCTCGAGCGCGAGGTCGCCAGGCTCGAGGCCACGCTGCGCGGCGTCGAGGAGGCCGCCGCACCGGCTCAACCGAATGGCGAGAATTGCTAGCAGCTAGCGAGGAGTTGGTTGCGACCTTGCTCCAATCCAATCGGCGACCCGTTCAGCCAAACTGAACTCACACTTGCCATCACAGCTCGCGAGCGTCGCCATCGCCCGGCGCCAAACCAACTCAACACCTAAGCAGCCGTTCGGGCGGCGGTCATTGCTTCGGGCCGCTATTTGACGAATGGGATGCATTGGTTCGACCTAATCGGGGCCGTATTGCCGCCCCCTGCGATCGAGAGATTATTCGCAGCAGCTCAGCGTCCTGGCGATCTGGTTGTTGTAAATCTGGATTGAATCCATGTTGTTCATGATGATAACGTCCCGGCCGAAGGTATTCCCCAGACAGGAGGCTTGGGGCGAACCGATCTCGATCGGTATATCATTGTTCGAGACCAAAAGATCGCCTGCCACCCGGCTCGCACAGAGCGGGTTCTGTGACGCCCCCGAGCTCAAGTCTTGCATTGTCAGATTGCCGCCGATTTCGGAGCCCGCGCTGATGGAAAACGCAGACCATCCCTGGATTCCGACATTTCCGGTTACCTTTGCGTTGGAGAGTATGAAATCTCCACCAATAACCGTGACGTTCCGCTCGTACGCCGCCGCCAACAAACATGCAAATCTGGTCGAGCCGAGACCGCAATGTCTCCCTCGAAGATGCCGAAGTAAGCGCCGTTGCACTCGTTACCCGAAGCCGGGGCTGCTCCCTCAAGTTTGACGATGTTGAGCGTCAAGGTCTGCTGCAAGCGGTCGCGCCGACCCCGTTGTGTGCCATGATTTGCACCAGGTGCAAGCCGGCATCGCCCGGCAAGCGGAGTACCCTGGATGGTCAGGGTTCCAGTGGCGAGACCCTGCGGATTAAGGTTGCTCGCCGTCAGGCTCGCGGGCAGGCCGGTGACGGTGAAGTACATCCCTTTGCCCTCATTGGGGTTGGTCGGGGGCGTCAAGGGCTGCGTAACAGGCTGGGCCGAAACATTCGGAAGGCCGGTCGTGGTGACGGTAAACGAGACCGGGTAACCCGGTCGGGAATGTCGCCTCGTTTGGGATGGTAATCGTGGGACCTTCGTAAACGTTCAACGTCAGGTTCCCATAAATGGATACCCCTTTCGCGACGGAATCGGTCACTTCCAGTGGGTATTGGCCGCCGCTCCCTGGCGCTGGGATTCCGGCGATGGTTGCGGGATTTCCCCCGGTAAACGACAATCCGGCGGGAAGGCTACCAGATCTTGCCAATGTTCCCCTCACTGGCGGAGATGGCAAATGAGCCGCGCGACCCGACCGTGAACGTCGCGGTGTTAGGGCTCAGGAATATCGGTTTGTTCACAACCGTCACCGGGAACGGACTGAAGATCGGAGTGACGGATGCACTCGAGCCAGTAGCTATCGGCGCGATTTCCGCGGTGAACGTTCCGGTGGTGCCCGCAGGTGGGTTGCCAAACAGGGTCGCAGTTCCATCCCCGTTATCGACCAGACCCTTCATCCAGGGCGGCCCGGATTTGAATTTCCAGGAGACGTGGGTACTCGCGCCGGTTGATGCCACCACAACCGAGTTGGATGCGCCCGCAACGAATGTCGCATCACTGGGCGGACCTAAACTCGCCGCCGGCGCGGGGGCAAGATCGATACCGAAAGCCTGGACAACCGTTTCCCGCGAGTTCGATGCGGTTATCCCGCAGGTGGGTTTGTTGTCAATAAGCACGCAGAAGCGATTGCCTGGGCGCGTCGCGGTCCCGCTGATGGTCCCGGTGCCGTTGCCGTTGTCGTTGAAGATCAACCCGGGGAAAAAGCCAGAAGTCCCGGATCAACCGATAAGCTGGGCGGCGGAAACCCCGTGGTGGTTACCTGGAAATTGACCGGAAAGCCTGCGGTTCCAGTGAGTGTGGACGGAGAGGTGATTGCGACGTGCTGGCTTACGTCCAAGGCGAAGGTTTTAAACACCGGCTGGACGGTGGTTCCGTTCGCGGCAGACATAGTCAATTGGTAAATTTGTTCGGCGGAAATGGGATTGCCGTTAAATACCAGTTGAAATCTGCCATTCTGCTGGCAAGCGCCCTTGAACGAGAACTCCGGCGGCAATCCCGGTTTACTGCCGGCATAACAGATCTGCGGCGCTGGATTGCCGGACGCAGTGATGGTCTGGCTGGACAGCATGCCCGGCGTAAACGGCAGCGTGGGCTCACTGGTGAAAACCGGCAGCATCGAAGGCTTCGACACCGACAGCGAGACCCGTTCCAGAACTCCACCCGGGGCCTTTAACGGGATGCTGTTCGAAACGTAGCTGATGCATTTGCTGAAATCCGGTCCCGCGCTCACTCCTGTGGTGGGGTCGGGCGGACAGTCATTATCGGTGGAGGCAGGCTTGTTCTTGGTACTGAGAAATTTATCTCCCACTCGCGCTGCGGTCCAATTCGTCCCCGACCAGTCCACGTATCGGATATTCGCGTTGATGCTGTCAGCCTGCGTGCACTTACTGCCTTTGCAGGTCTGGACAAACCATCCGCCATAGGTCTGTGCCGACCACTCGGCTCCGTTCCAGTCCAGGTAGGTGAGGGTGTCGCGGACCAAGGGTATGGTCTCAGTCGATTTCTGGATCGAAAAATTCAAATCGCTGTCCGAGTGGGCCGGGAGCAGTGCAGTGCTGGGGACGTCCGGCACCGTCTGCGCGTCCATCGCTGATTGCAACTTGTACATCCCAAGGCCACTGGAGTCGCTCTGGAAGGTGCTTAGATCCGGAGGCGTACGGGTAACCAGGTCCAACGTATTTGTCAGGTTATTGAGCTCGTTGATTTTATTTTGATTGTTGAATACGCGGATGCCTGCCGCTACGCCGATAGCGACGAAGATGAGAACGATCGCAACCGCTCCGCCGACGATAAAAGCGGGTGAGAGCGCGGCCACGGTGGCGCCGCTCAGAACAAAAGCGGCACTTTTGCCGGCGAGTCCGATGCGTGCTAGCGATAACTGCCGCCAGCGCAAGAGAAAGACTCTTGGCGAGGACGGCCCCCGCGCCGGCGAGCACCAATGCCGCGGTGCCCGCGCTGATTCCCAGCCACTGCGGCCACATTTACACTGGTGTCAGCCACGAGCGACGCGAAATAGGGAAACGTGGAGGCAGGTTTGCCGTAAGAGTTCTTCAGCCCGTACGCTGTGAAATAGGTTTGGTCCGGAACGTCAGGCGCTAAAAACAGGTTGGCAAATTGCCGTCCGCAGAAGGGCGCGCCATTGTAGGCCAGCTTGTATTCAGAAGCGATAACCGAATCGAGGGCGAAAAGGCAGGGGGCTCTTTCCCAGGACTGATATTGAGCAATGGCAAGTTTGTATTGCTCGATTTCGTTCTGCTGCACCAGACTCTGGAACCAGTTGTACAGGTTCCGTTCATGGCTCGTCCGCATCGATGCCGGCGTGTCGATGATCCCCTGCAGGATATTGAAAATCACCCCGCGAATCGCATTGCGGAGGTCGAAGCGGCCATAATCGTAGATGATGTTGGCATCGTCGGACGGAAGATTGTGCAAGCCGAGATAGCCGGCCACCGCATCTCTTTCCAACTGACCGAGATCGGCGACGTAGCATGAGGAGCCGACACAGTAGTTTTGGATAATCGCGTTGCTTCCGCCGATAGTTCCTGCCGACGCCTGGAAAGTCCGCACGCCAGCGTCGCCTTCAAACCCGGAAAACATCGGCAGCATCAAAAGCGCCAGGATTGCCGCCAACGGCCGGTAAATGAAACAGCGCTTAAGGCGGATTATCGAAATCGCTCGGCGTTTCACAGGACCTCCGTTTTCGAAAGCAAGTGCAGTCCTACGCTGTGGAACTTTGGGCTAACAGCTTATATAGTTTTCTTCTTTAGACGTCAACTGCGGGTATCTTAGCTCATTGGCTATATCTTCGCAGTGTTACTGGTCTATGGTGCGCGAAATCGAAGCGTCGGACTAATCGCCGCGCTCATCGAAGGGCTCTACGACTCTGAGTCGCGCGACGACGATGGCGGCTTAGACGGCGCGTTCCGATAATCCTCGCGCCGTGGAGCATTGGCGCTCACGCGATGCCTCGTACAAGCCGGCCAGCGCGTTGTCAATCATCACTGTCCGAGCATCATGGAACAGATAGCGTTTCTCAAAGCCTGCAGCGCCAAAATTGCTCGGGTAGCCGGACTTGCTTGGCGGCGCTTCGTGCGCAGTTTATATAGGTGCAGCCTCGGCGCGGCTGGGCGTTTGGTCGAAGTAATGCCGCGAGGGCTGGGGGTGCTGTGGAATAGATGGAATTTCAGGATTATTACAAAACCCTAGGGGTCGAACGGACTGCCAGCGAAAAGGAAATCAAGTCCGCCTATCGCAAGCTGGCCCGCAAGCACCATCCCGACGTAAACCCCAGCAACAAAGACGCCGAGAAGCGTTTCAAGGAGATCAACGAGGCCTACCAAGTGCTCGGCGATGCCGAGAAACGAAAAAAGTACGACGAACTGGGTGCGGATTGGGAGCGCGGTGCGGCCGAGGAAGATTTGCGGCAACGCTATGCCAGGCAAGGAGGGGCTCCGGGTGGCGCATCCGGTGCTGGCAGCGGGCCTCAGGATTTCAGTGATTTCTTCTCCAGTTTCTTTGGCGGAGCAGGCGGAGCCCGGCGTGGCCGGTCCGGCTTTGGTCCTTACGACACCTATGGCTTTGCGCCTCAAGCGGAAAAAGCCCCGGACTTGGAAGCGGAAGTACAGGTTACCTTGGCCGAGGCCGCACGCGGCGCCAAGCGCCGGCTGGAACTCGCAGCCCAGGATGACTGCCCGGCATGCAAGGGCACCGGGATGATCATGCAGGAGGAGCGCAAGGGCCAGGACCGGGTGATTCGTTCCGCACAGCCATGTGCGCTATGTCACGGCACTGGTTTAGTGATGAATCGGCGCACGCTGGAAGTAACCATTCCTGCGGGAACCATCGACGGCTCCCGGCTGCGTCTGGCCGGGCAGGGCGGGCACGGGCCGCGGCCCAACTTGAACGGCGATCTCTACCTGACCGTTCACATCCAGCCGGACCGGATTTTCAAACTTAGCGGCAGGGACCTTCGATGTGAACTGCCGGTGTGGGACTACGAGGCGGTGCTGGGCGCGGAGGTGACGGTTCCGACCCTGGATGGTCGCCTGTCGCTTAAGATCCCGCCCAACAGTCAAACCGGCAGAGTCATGCGCCTTAAGGGAAAGGGTTTGCCGGGACGGGGTAAGGAGCCGGCTGGCGATCTGCTCTACGAGCTTAAAGTACTTGCTCCGACAGACCTGACCGATCCTGAACGGACATTGGTTCGTGAGCTGGCTGATAAGCAGCGCCAGCGTCACGTACCGGACCCGCGGGCCGAGTTGTTGAGGTAGCTACGTGATGGTGGCACGCAAGAAATTGACCAGAAAAACCTTTCGCCAACGCTCTGGCGCGGTGTTGTACAGCCGGTCGGTGTTGTGCGGTTTATGTGGCGTAACCGAGCATGAGTTGGCACTGTGGGAATCAGAGGACTTGATCGCCCCCGCCCGTCTGCTCGAACGAGGCCATCAATTCGAGGCGCTTTACGACGCGGCCGCCCTAAGGCGAATCCGGCTGATCCGAACGCTCGCCGACGAGCTTGAGGTGAATCTCCCTGGAATCGGCATCATCCTGCATCTGCTCGAACAAATGGAGGGTTAGAAGCACCGGGCATCCGGCGCGGAACGACGAAGGTCTGCGACCGGATTTCCGACGAAATCACTCTCGATGAAATTGAGCGGATCGGAATTTAGTCATATGGTCGCGCAGGGTTTTAATGGTGAGGGCTGGTGAGGGTAATGAGACAGGGATGGAAAACGCAATTGGGGGCTCGAATCGTGGCGGCAGTCATGGTAATCGGGTCTGCTGCCGTGCTGGCATCATGTGAGCAGAAGGGGCACGTGGTAGGCTCCGTTAACACGGAGTTCAATCTGATCGGGCCGGATCATAAAATCGTCATCGAATCCTACGACGATCCGAAAATCGACGGCATCACCGTTTTCATCAGCAAGTCGCAGACGGGCGGAATTAAAGGCGCGCTCGGGCTGGCGGAAGATACGTCCAACGCCTCTGTTGCCGTGCGCCAGACCGGGCCAATCAAGGTGAAGGAAGCGTTCGAGGATGGCGAGGACGCCTTCACCGAAAAACGCTCAGTGCTGTTCAAGCGGCTGCATGTCAGCCGATTCTGGGACGCGCAGCATAAGAGTTTCGTGTATGTGGTGTGGACCGACCGGCTCATCAATGGGTCGCCTCAAAATTCCATTTCGGCGGTTGTGGCTGAGCCGTGGGGGACGCAGGCGCCCGATCTGTCGCTGATGAAACCCGCTGCCGGCGCGCCGTCGGCGGCGCCGCAATAGCCGTATTATCTGACTATGCCTGAGTATGAGTCAGATAGGACCGGCCCCATTAACCGAGTCCCCGAAAACCCAAGGCTATCGCGGATTTACGGTTAAGGGATCCCGCTCTGGGGGGCATTGACCAATGAGCTGAGGCAATAGTGGGCGTTAAAGCAACCTTTCCACGCGTCCACCGATTGATTTACCCATGAACGCAGCGCATATTAGTTGGTGATATCTTCCCGGGATATTGGGACAGAATTACATGGAATCCATCTCGTTGAAACTCCCCGAGGACCTGCTTGAAGCCAGCGATCGATGCGCCCGCGCACTGGGCATCCCGCGCGCCGAATATATCCGCCGGGCCATCGAGCGGATGAATCGCGAGGGCGAAGCCCGCGCCCGCGCGGAGCGTATGGCCCGAGCTTCGCGGAAGGTCCGCAAGGAAAGTATGCGGGTGAATGCCGAGTTCGCGGCGATCGAGCGCGATCCGGATGCTTGAGCGCGGCGAGGTCTGGCTCGCAAATTTGAACCCGCGCCACGGTACCGAGCCTGGCAAGACGCGTCCTGTGCTCATTGTCCAGGCGCAGGCCCTAACCGGTGCCGGTCATCCCTCAACGCTCATCGTACCTTTAACTACCAATCTCATTGACGACGCCGAGCCATTGCGCGTGCGCGTGCTCGCACAGTCGTCGTTGCGGCGCAATTCCGATCTGCTCATCGACCAAGTGCGAGCGATTGATAATCACCGCCTCGTGGAAGGTCCACTCGCGCGCCTGGACGCTCCGACGATGACGCGCGTCGCTGCGGCTTTGCGAGAAGTACTCGATGTTGGCTGAGCACCGGCGCCCTCATTCGATGCCGCTTTTGGCCGGTTGTTACTCCGGCTGCGCCTTCGTGAGATAATCTCGAACGAGGTTGGTTCACGAGGACTCATCGAGGATGGCGAAAGGCTCTTCCCACGCAGTGACTGACAGGGTCGCGGATTTTCTGCGAAAGCTGCCGATATTGAAGGGCAAGCTTATCTTGCTCGCCCTGTCCGGCGGCGCCGATTCGGTGGCGTTGTTGCATGCGCTTGCGGCGCTGCGGCCGAAATTTTATTTCGAGTTGAGCGCGGGCCATCTCAATCACGCATTGCGAGGCGCCGAGTCCGACCGGGACGAGGCCTTCGTTCGCGATCTGTGCGGGCGCATCGGCGTGCAGTTGACGGTCGAGCGCGCGCGGGGCCTGGGCCGATCGCAGGGTAATCTGGAAGCGCGCGCGCGGACCGCGCGCCATCGGTTCCTCGATGAAGCGGCCAAGCGCGTCGGGGCGGATTATATTGCGCTGGCCCATCAAGCCGACGATCAGGCCGAGACTGTGATGATGCGGTTGCTGCGCGGAGCCGGGGTGACCGGTCTGGGCGCGATGGCCGAGGCGGGAAACGGCAAGGTGATTCGTCCGCTGCTTGCGGTGCGCCGATCGGCAATCCTCAAATATCTCAAGGAGATCGATGAGGCCTTTGTCGAGGACTCGACCAACGCCTGCCTAAAGCACGATCGTAATCGCACGCGCCATCGCCTGATGCCGCTGCTAGAGACGGAGTTTGCTCCGGGGCTTAGCGGCCGCCTGGTCGAACTGGCCGCCGAGCTGCGCGATGTGGACGATCTGCTTGCGATGCTGGCCGAGCGCGCCTTGGCGGATTGCGGCAACGATGACGGGTCGCTGAATCTTGACCGCTTCAAGTTGCTTCATCCGGCAATCGCAGGCGTCGTGCTACGGCGTTACCTGGCCGCACGGGTGGGGAACTTGCTGCGCTTCGAACGCGCTCATTTCCATGCGATGGGGCGATTGTGCCGGACCGGGCCGCCTAATGGCCGAATCGTCCTCCCCGATGGCTGGCTTGTGCGGCGCGTATACGGCAAACTGTTGGTCATGAGGAATGAGGAACTCAAGAAAGATGTAGCTCAATCTTTTGAGGTTCCTTTGCGATTTGAAGGTGTAACGGTGGTCGAAGCGGCGCGGATGGTTTTCCAATCGTCTCTGACTCCGCGCGCCGAGGCGCGGGTGCCGCGCGACGCATTCGAAGCGGTGTTCGACGCCCGCAAGGTGCGAACCGGCCTGAGCGTGCGTAACTTCAATCCTGGAGATCGTATCGCACCGCTTGGGGTTGACGGCAGCCGCAAAGTCAAAGAGGTCTTTATCGATAGCAAAATCCCCGCGGAACAACGGCGGCGTTTCCCGGTGGTTTTGCTCGACGGACGGGTGGCCTGGCTTCCGGGTCTGGTGCGGTCAAATATTGCACTGATGACCGCAGCCACCACCGAAGTCGTGCAATTATCGGCTAAGTCCGAACATTGCTTAGAATTTGTGCCCCGTGCTAGCGTCTATTAGACGATGAATCAATTTTCGCGCAGCATCGCTCTCTGGCTGGTGCTGGGCCTGATGTTCCTGCTGCTGTTTAATGTCTTCAGCAGGCAGCAGACTCGGGAACCGGAGATTGTCTTCTCTGACTTTCTGGGCCAGGTTCAGAAGAACCAGGTCTCCGAAGTCACAATCCAGGGCAACTCAATCCACGGTCGCACCACTTCCGGCGAACACTTCAAGACCTACGCGCCTCACGATCCCGAGCTGGTGAAGGAACTTCTGGATAAAGGAGTCCGCATCACCGCGAAGCCCGAGGAGGGCGACCCGTGGTGGATGGTAGCGCTGGTCCAGTGGTTCCCGATGTTGCTCCTGGTGGGGGTCTGGATTTTCTTCATGCGCCAGATGCAGATCGGCGGTGGCAAGGCGATGTCGTTTGGCAAGAGCCGCGCGCGCCTGCTCAATGAAAATACCCACAAGGTCACCTTTGCCGACGTCTCCGGTATCGACGAAGCCAAGGACGAGCTTGAGGAGATCATACAATTTCTCCGCGACCCGAAGCGCTTTACCAAGCTCGGCGGCCGTATTCCCAAGGGGGTCCTGTTGGTAGGACCTCCAGGAACTGGCAAGACTCTGTTGGCGCGGGCGATCGCGGGTGAGGCGGGTGTTCCGTTCTTTTCGATCTCGGGCTCGGACTTCGTCGAAATGTTCGTCGGCGTCGGCGCCTCGCGCGTGCGCGATCTGTTCGTGCAGGGCAAGAAACACGCGCCCTGCATCATATTCATCGATGAAATCGACGCTGTCGGGCGCCATCGTGGAGCCGGCTTGGGCGGCGGGCATGATGAGCGCGAGCAGACGCTCAATCAGTTGCTGGTCGAGATGGACGGGTTCGAGGCCAACGAGGGAGTTATTCTGGTCGCGGCCACCAACCGTCCCGATGTTCTCGATCCAGCGCTATTGCGGCCCGGCCGCTTCGATCGCCGCGTCGTCGTGCCACGACCGGACATGAAGGGGCGCGAGGGCATCCTGCGCGTTCATATGCGCAAGGTGCCAATTGGAGAAGACGTCTCGCTGGAGAAGTTGGCACGCGGCACCCCCGGCTTCGCGGGCGCGGATCTGGAGAATCTGGTCAACGAGGCGGCGTTGTTGGCAGCCCGCCGCAACAAAGAAAAAGTCGACATGAACGACTTTGAGTTGGCCAAGGACAAAGTCATGATGGGGGCCGAGCGCCGCTCGATGGTGATGTCAATCGGCGAGCGCCGCAATACCGCCTATCACGAAGGCGGACATGCCTTGGTCGCGATGCTGCTCCCCGGTGCCGATCCCGTCCATAAGGTCACAATTATCCCGCGCGGCATGGCATTGGGAATCACCCAGCAATTGCCCTTGGATGACCGCTACACCTATACCCGGGAATACCTGATGACGCGTCTGGCAATGATGTTCGGAGGCCGCACCGCGGAGGAACTGGTGTTCGGACACATGACTACCGGTGCCGGTGACGATATCGAGAAAGCCACCGAGCTGGCGCGCAAGATGGTCTGCGAGTTCGGCATGAGCACCGAGTTGGGTCCGATGACGTTCGGTCGCAAAGACGAGCAGGTCTTCCTGGGCAAGGACTTTCACCATCAGCGCGACTATTCCGAGCACACCGCCATCGAGATCGATCGCGCAGTCCGAGGGATGATCCAGGAGGCTTACGATACTGCCCATTCTTTGCTCGAAGAGAATATGGCAGCCCTGCACGCGATCGCGGAGAAGCTGCTGGAAAAGGAAGTGCTCGACGGCGGCGAGGTTGAAGCACTGGTAAAGGCCTACCGCACGGATGGGATTCCCCAGAAAGCTCTCGCAGAAGCGCCCCCGATTGCCCCCGACGCCTCGGCCAAGCCGGCCGAATTGCCGCGTGAAAAGCCCGAAAAGGCCAGCGAGGAAAACCGCGGAGGGGTTCCCGGATTGCCTCCCAAGCCGGTTCTGGCCTGAGCTTTTACTTGGCCTGAGTCTTACAAAGTATTGAAGCCGGGCGGGAAGTGATTGAACAGTTCAGCTCTCGGCTTGAAAATGACATTCTTTCCTTAAGGTTCTCTCCCCAAAAGAGAGAAGAGAGCGGGAGTGGCTGCGAAATTTCCTCTTCCGCAGCCTACCGGGCCTAGTGGTACAGTGGCGAGTGCGGATGCGTCAGGATTGGATTCGCGCCCGCGCAATAATCGTGGGCTCCGCCTAAAGGACGGCCGCCGGGTAGGCTTTCCCGCTATAATGGGGGTGCTCAACGTGACCCCTGATTCGTTCTCGGACGGCGGTCGCTACTACGAAACCGATCGGGCGGTCGAGCGCGCTATCGAGATGGCGGGCGAAGGAGCCGGGATAATCGACGTCGGTGGCGAGTCTACGCGGCCCGGTGCTCACGAGCTTCCGGTCGAGGTTGAATGCCAGAGGGTGATACCGGTGATTCGGCGCCTGCGGGCGCACCTGGGCTGCCCGATCTCGGTCGACACCCGTAAGGCGATGGTCGCCGAACAGGCGCTGGCGGAAGGGGCGGCAATTATCAACGATGTCAGCGCGCTTAGTTTTGATTGCGCAATGGCCGCAGTGGTGGCACGCCACGGCGCCGCGGTGGTCCTGATGCACATGCGCGGAACACCCGCGACGATGGCGGCGATGGCCCGATACCATGATGTAGTGGAGGAGGTGGCCGGATATCTCGGGAAGCGGGCGGAGATGGCGCAGGCCGCAGGCATCGCGCGCTCGCGCGTCATTCTCGACCCCGGCATTGGATTTGCCAAGAAAACGAGTCACAATTTAAGGTTGATGGCAGCGATGCCGCGGCTGTGTCGGCTCGGGTACCCGATTCTGGTCGGAATCTCGCGCAAAAGTTTCGTGCGCAAGATTGCCGGTGGCAGCCAGGAACAGCTTCTTTTCGGGACAACCGCCGCGGTGGCACTAGCGGTTGCGGCTGGAGCTTCGATTGTCCGGGTTCATGACCCGGGGCCAATCGCGGCGGCGATCAGGATGGCTGCGGCGATTGGCGCGGAGCGTGGCGTGAGTTGAGGCGATGACTCTAAAGCCGGATTTTATTCCCAGTCCGCGTTGGATGGACGCGATCGACATTGGAGTCGTCGCGTTTATTGTTTATCGGATAGTGCTGCTCATCCGCGGTACCCGCGCAGTCCAAATGGTGGTGGGACTGGCACTGCTGGGAGGCGCTTATATCGCCTCGCAGAGGTTGGGGCTGTTCACTCTCAACTGGCTGCTTAACAACTTTCTGGGGTCACTGATCGTCATACTGGTGGTGATCTTCCAGGCTGACATCCGCCGCGCGCTTACCCACGTCGGAACCGGTCCCTTCATGGGTTTTCGCGGGAATGACAAGGTGTCGGCGGAAGAGCTAGCGCAGGCTGCTGGTTGGTTGTCGGCCCATCGTATCGGTGGACTGATTGTACTGGAGCGCGAGGTGGGTCTGAGCGATTTTATCGAAGCCGGGCGGCCGGTGGATGCGCGCTTATCCGCCGCGTTGCTGGAGACTATCTTCATGCCCGGCTCGCCGTTGCATGACGGCGCGGTGATTGTCCAAGGGGACCAGGTCGTAGCGGCCAAATGTGTGCTCCCGCTCTCGACCAGCGCTGAGCTGGCGTCGCTGGGAACTCGGCATCGGGCGGCGATTGGATTGACCGAGGAGACCGACGCGGTGGTGGTAGTGGTTTCTGAGGAGGACGGTACCATTTCGCTGGCCAGGGACGGCGTACTCACGCGCCATCTTGAACCGGCCACGCTGCGCCAGCGGCTGGAAACTCTGACGGCTTGAACCAGGTCGCCGGCAGGATAGCCGGCACAAACGCTCGCGACGATGCGACTTGCCGATATCAAGCATTTTTTCCTGCGCAATCTCGGACTGCGCGTGCTGGCGGTCCTGATCGCTATGGGGTTGTGGATCTTCGTTAATGCCGGTCAGCACGAAGCGCAGGACAATTTTTTGGTGCCGGTGGAGTATCGCGGGTTGCCGAGCGGGCTGATGATTGTCAATCGGCGTCCCGATTTCGTCAGCGTTTCCATCTCCGGCCCGCGCACGCTGCTGTCGTTGCTCGATCCGTCGCGTTTGGCAGTGCCCATCGACTTGCGTGGTATCACTCCCGGCCAGAACGAATTCAAAATCACGCCCGACATGTTTCGAACCCCTAGACAGACCACGATTGATCGCATTTTGCCTTCGCAGATCACTCTGGACGTCGATCAGATCGCGACGCGTGAGTTGCCGGTCCGCCTGAGCATTAGCGGCCAGGTGGCCAGCGGTCTGGCGATCGGGTCGATCGAATTGAAACCTCCGGTGGTCAGCGTCACTGGTCCCAGCCGTGCCGTCGCCGGTCTCGACGCAATCGATACCATGCCGTTCGACGTGCAGGCCGCCACCGAACCAGTTTCGAGATACGTGCAGCTCGCTGACGTCGGTAACCTGCTTAAAATTTCCAACAACTGGGTTCTGGCAACGGTTAAACTCCAGGATGTAGTTTCGGAACGGGAGTTCCACGACATTCAGATCGCGGTGCGCAACGCCGATTACAAATTCATGGTACATCCGCCGCATGTTTCGCTGACCGTTCGCGGACCGCAGAAGAGTTTGACCGGGTTGGTTCTGGACGACGGAGCGGTCTACGTCGACGCTCGCGACCTTGGGGCCGGCTGGTATGAAACGCCAGTGCAGGTGGACCTGCCCAAGGGCCTGGAAGTGGTGCATCAGACTCCTGACAAGGTTAAACTGCGCGTTTACAAGGCGAAGCTAGAGGCTAAAGGTTGAGTTCCGTAAAAATTTCCCCATCCGTCAGGCTTTTCGGTACCGATGGCGTCCGCGGAGTCGCCAACGAATACCCTATCACCTCTGAAGTTGCACTCAAGCTGGGCCGGGCCTTGGCCCAGGTGTTCAGACGGCCGAGCGGGCGCCATCGCCGCATCCTGATTGGCAAGGACACCCGTCTGTCGGGTTATATGCTGGAGACCGCGATGGCGTCGGGAATCTGCTCGATGGGCGCCGACGTGATGCTGGTCGGACCTCTGCCCACTCCGGGTATCGCGTTTCTTACCCGCTCGATGCGCGCCGCCGCCGGGGTGGTGATCTCCGCGTCACACAATCCGTACCAGGACAATGGGATCAAGTTCTTCTCCCACGAGGGCTTCAAGCTCGACGATGAGATCGAGCGGCAAATCGAGAGTTTGGTCTTTGACGAAAGCGGCCTGGACCGCGGCACCGGTCCCGAAGAGATCGGCAAGGCGATGCGGATCGATGACGCGATCGGGCGCTACCTGGTGTTCCTGAAATCGTGCTTGCAGCGCGTCCGCACCTTCGACGGTCTCAAAGTAGTAATCGATTGCGCCAACGGCGCCGCTTACAAAGTCGGCCCCGACGTCCTCGACGAACTGGGCGCCGACGTGATTGCGCTGGGTGTCGATCCCGACGGCAAGAACATCAACCGCGACGGCGGAGCGCTCAATCCCGTGCGGGTGCAGGAAGCGGTCGTCAAAGAAAATGCCGACATCGGTGTGGCCCTGGACGGCGATGCTGATCGCGCCATCCTGGTGGACCACAAGGGCCAGGTGCTCGACGGTGACGATATACTCGCAATCATGGGCCGGGCGCTCGCGGCAAAAGGGCACCTCGCGGCCAATACCGTGGTCGCGACCGTGATGAGTAACCTGGGGCTGGAAAAATCGCTGGCGCAAGCGGGAATCCGGCTGGTGCGAACTGAAGTCGGCGACCCTTCGGTGAGCCGCGAGATGCGATCCAATGGCTATAACCTCGGCGGTGAGCAATCCGGCCATTTGATCTTTATGGATTGTTCAACCACCGGCGACGGCTTGATCACCACTTTGTTGGTACTCGAGCACATGCTCGATGTGGGCAAGCCGCTTGATGAATTGCGCGCGATGCACCGCTTTCCGCAGGTGCTCCACAATATAAAGGTGCGCAAGCGGGTGCCCTTCAGCGAGATGCGCGATGTCCAGCAAACCATCGAAGCCGTGGAACTGCGGTTGCAGGGCAAGGGACGGGTTTTCGTGCGTTACTCCGGCACCGAAATGCTCGCGCGCGTGATGATCGAGGGCGAAGACGAACAGGATATTGATGCGTGCGCGCGCGAGATCGGAGCGGTGATTCAGAGGCGTATCGGCGCCGCTGGATAATCCGGTTGATTCGGTGCGATCGTGCTGGAATGGTAAAATTAGGCGTAAATGTCGACCATGTGGCGACCGTGCGGCAGGCGCGCAGAGTCGAATATCCTGACCCGCTTGAAGCCGCGATGGCGGCAGAAAAGGCCGGCGCCGATGCAATCACCGTCCACCTGCGGGAGGACCGCCGCCATATCATGGACCGCGACCTCTTCCGCATCGCCTCGGCGATCAAGATTCGGATCAACCAGGAGTTGGCCCCGACCGAAGAAATGGTCGAAATCGCGCTCAAGGTGAGACCCGACGAGGTTTGCATTGTGCCCGAACGGCGCGAAGAACTGACCACCGAGGGCGGTCTGGACGTGGTCGCACTGTCCGAGCGCATCATCCCACTGATCAAACGGCTGCGGGAAGCCCACATTGGAGTCAGTCTTTTCGTTGAGCCCGACCCGAAGCAGTTGGCCGCGGCCAAAAACGTGGGCGCCCAGTTTGTCGAGTTGCATACCGGCACTTATGCCAGTCTCGCCGATCAGGATCTGGGCGAACCCAAGCGCCGGCGCAATTACGAACTGGGTGAGCAGGCACAAGCGGAGCTGCAGCGGATACGTGATGGCGCCAAGGCGGCGCGCGCGCTCGGGTTGAAGGTCAACGCCGGCCATGGACTCAACTACGTCAATGTCGGCCCCATCGCGTCCATCACCGGCCTGCAATGGCTGCATATCGGACACGCGATTGTTGCGCGCGCGGTGATGGTCGGGATGGCGCCCGCGGTACGTGAAATGAAGACTCTGATCGCCGTCGCGGCGGAGGGAAAGTTAGTCGCGCGCCCGAGCCGGGTGTTGCGAAGGTAAGATTACCGGACTGAATCTGAGCTTATGAAGCTTCTCACCGCATCGGAAAGCCGCCAGGTTGACCTGCTGAGCCAGCAGAAATACGGCGTTGCGTCCTTCAACCTCATGACCCGGGCCGGCGAAGCGGTCGCTGACGAAATCGTGCGTTGGTCGTCCACTGCGGTGCTCGGACGCGGGGTGCTGGTCGTGGCCGGCAAAGGCAACAACGGCGGCGATGGGATGGTCGCGGCGCGCCGTCTGAAGCAGGTCGGAATAGATGTGCGTGCGCTGGTGTTGGGCGGCGTCGACGCGCTCAAAGGCGATGCTGCCCGCGCGTGCAACGAGTTCGCCGGAGCCGGCGGGTCCGTGGAAGCGATCGACAGCGAACAGCGATTGCGCGACGTTTTTGCGCCAACGCCGGGAATCCTGATCGATGCGATCTTTGGCACCGGCCTCAATGCTCCTATACAAGGACTGCCGCGTCTGGCGGTGGAACTGTGCGACAGCTGCGCGGCGCCCGTAGTGGCGGTCGATATCGCCTCAGGGGTCAATTCCGACACCGGCGCGATTATGGGTGCGGCAGTGCGAGCTTCGCTTAGCGTGACCTTTGGCTTTGCCAAATACGGACACGTGAGTTATCCCGGCGCCGGTTGTTGCGGCGAGCTGAAGATCGTCGATATCGGCTTCCCGCCCACCGCGGTGGAAGACGTGATGCCGCACGGGCGATACCTGGAAACCGCGGACGTTCGCCCACTGATGCGTCCGCGCGCCCCGGACTCCCACAAGGGTACTTACGGTCATCCGCTGATAATCGCGGGCGGACTCGGTAAAGGCGGCGCCGCGCTGCTGGCTTCGCGCGCGGCATTGCGCACCGGCGCCGGTTTGGTGACCACCGCGATTCCCGCATGCGTGGCGGTGGTGGTAGCGTCGGGTCAGGCCGAACTGATGACCGCACCGATGCCCGACGTCGACGGCCATTTCGCCGCCATCGAAACGATCGTGCGTTTGCGCGATCTCGTCCCGCGCAAGACCGCGCTGGTGGTGGGACCCGGGATTGGAGTCAGCGATGATACCAAGTCGTTGATCGAATTTCTGGTCACCGAATGCAGCTCCAGCCAATGCCCACTGCTGATCGACGCAGACGCCCTCAATGCGCTGGCCGAACTCGGCTGCGGTCTGCTGCGCAAGGCCAATGGTCCGGTAGTCCTGACACCCCATCCCGGTGAGATGGGCCGGCTGCTCTCCCAGGACATCGCAACCATCAACAGCGATCGGATTTCCAACGCGCGCCGTCTGTGCGACCTGACCGGCGCGCACTGCCTGCTCAAGGGTAATCGCACCGTTATCGCGAGCCCTGCGGGGATCGTGTACGTCAATTCCTCCGGCAACCCCGGGATGGCCACTCCCGGTATGGGCGACGCCCTATCCGGAATCCTGGGATCTTTGCTGGGGCAGGGGATCGACGCCCTTGATGCACTCGCATTAGGAGTTTTTCTTCATGGTATGGCGGCCGATCGCCTGGCGCGCCATTTGGGAAGCGTGGGGTTCCTGGCCGGCGATGTGATCAACGAGTTGCCTGCGGCACTTGCAGCATTGGGCTATGATTGAGTCTCGCAGAGGGTGTTAACGATGATATTGCACAGCTCATCGGCGCGTGAAACCAAGGCTTGGGGACGTCGGCTGGCATCGTTGCTTACGGGAGGCGAAGTGCTGGGATTCTCTGGTGAGTTGGGCGCGGGGAAGACCTGCTTTATCAAGGGGCTGGCACGCGGCCTCAATCTGCGGGAGGAGCGCATTCTCAGCCCCACCTTCACCATGATCCAGGAGCATCAGGGACGTCTGCCGCTCTACCATATTGACCTGTATCGCCTTGACGAAACCGACGTCGACAACCTCGGCTTGCGCGAATACCTGTTTTCTTCCGGCGTGGCGGCGGTGGAATGGTTCGAGCGGCTGCGCGAGGCGAACGAACTGACCTGTCTTCAGATTCGAATCTCGTATGAGGGGGCAAACTGCCGCAAAATCGAGCTGCTCGCCTCGGGTGAGCGCTACGCCTCGATCCTGGAGCGTCTCGAACAGCGCTTCGGCTAGCGGCCAGCGATCTTCACCAGCGCTCGTACTGCACCGCGCGCCGCGGGTATCCGGCCTTTCTAAGCAGGTCGCGCTGCTCGATTACCGCCTGGCCGACGCCGCACAGATAAAAGGCACGGTCGCGGCGCTCATCACCGAGCACGTACAAAGCTTCCAGATGTTCGATCAGCGTACCAGTGCGTCCATTCCAGCCGGCCGGCGGATGCGGCAGGATTGGCTCAAAACTGAAATGCGCAAATTGGTTTGCCGCAGCCTCGAACTCTGCTGCGTAAAGCAGTTCGGCGCGCGAACACGCGGCGTAAAATAGTCTTAGTGGCGCTGCGGGCGGTTGCGAAAGCGAGCGCCTTATCATCGGCCGGATCGGTGCAATTGCGGTGCCCTCGGCCGCAAAAACCGTCTCGACGTCGGGAGCGCGATCGAGCGTAAACAGGCCGAACGGCCCGGTAAAGCCGAGTTGGTCACCCACTTTGCGCTCGAACAGATAGTGTGATCCGGCTCCTCCCGGCACCAGGTTGAAGACGATCTCCAGCAGCCCGTCGTGCTCCGGGTCTGAGGCGAGAGTATAGGGGCGGATCCGGGTTTCGTTGGGGAGCGGAATACCCAATGAGATGAACTGGCCGGGTATGAAGCGGAACGCCGTGGCTTCGGGCAGGCGCAAAAACAGCGAGCGCACCTCGGCGCCGTGCTCGACGATGCGCTCGATCCGCGCGCTATAAGTGACTCGCTGATTGGCTGGGCTCGTCGCCATGGCTATGTGGGAGGCCCTGCCCTCTCCCATTGTTTTACGGGAGAGGGTAGGGAGAGAGTGTCTGATTCTTTTTGGGTCCTGGTCTCATAATCGGAAGGAACAGGCTATTCCGCACCGCGGCTAGGGCTTCTTGGCGTGGCGCATCGCCGGGGTGCCGATTGCGCAGGCCAAAGCGGCCTGCTGCGGCGAAAGCCCAAAATGACGCGCGAAATACTGCTGATGATATTCTTCGGCGCGATAGAACGGCTCAGCCGCCACGACCTCGGTGACGATTGGCCGCTTGTAGCGTCCGGATTGCGCCAAATCGCGGACTGCGGCGTGCGCCGCGGCCTCCTGGTTCGCGTCATGGAAAAAAATCACCGAGCGGTACTGGGTCCCGATATCCGGGCCCTGACGGTTGAGCGAGGTCGGGTCGTGGAGATCCCAGAATACTTCCAGCAGTTGTTGGTAGGAGATTACTGCCGGATCATATTCCAAACGGACAATCTCGGCATGCCCGGTGCGGTTCGTGCATACCATCTCATAGGTCGGGTTGGTTACGGTTCCGCCCATGTAGCCAACTTCCGTCGATACAACTCCGTCCAAGGCCGCAAAGGCCGCCTCAACATGCCAGAAGCATCCGGCTCCGAAAGTAGCGAATCTGGTCTCGTGGTCCATCTTGCCTTTTCTCACGAATAAAGCAGATTGCGTATGCGGTCTCTGCGCCCACCTGGGCCGGCGCATTCGCAAGTGTACTCGTAGCCGATAATTGGTTGTTCGCCAATAGATTGCTGGCCATTTCGGGCCGCGGGCGTGTCAACGCCGAACTTTGGCCATTACCTCCTCCGCGAACCCCTGAATTTCGTCTTCCCGGTAGGGTGGCGTCATGGAGAAGATGAAATGCGTGACCCCCACCCTGGCGTAACGCTCGATGGTATCGAAGCACTCCTCGGCGCCGCCGATCATTATATTTTTGCGCGCCTCTTCCGGCGTCGACCGAGCCATCGCGGCGGCTCTGCCAAGAGCCTCGGTTTCGCGCTCAGCACTGGCGCGATAACATAACGAGGTTATCACGGTCTTCTCGATCTCCGCCGGGTCGCGCCCAATCGATTCGCAATGGCGCTTGAGCACGGCGATCAGATGGCCCATGCGCTCGGCACTCCCGCCCGAGTTCCACAGGTCCGCATACTTGGCGACGATCTTCAGCAGGACCTTTTCACCGGTGCCGGCCACCATCAGCGGTGGGTGGGGTTTTTGGATCGGCTTCGGACTGCAGATCGCGTCGGTTACCTTATAGTGGCGGCCGTGCAGTGTCGTCTTGTCCTGAGTGAACATCCCTGTGATGATCTGACAGGCCTCGTCCAGGGCGTGCAGCCGGGCTCCGACCGTTTTGAAGTCGACCCCAAAGCTCTCATGTTCCAGTTCGTACCATCCCGCTCCGATTCCCAGGTTGAAACGCCCGCCGCTGACATGGTCCACCGTCGCGGCCATTTTCGCGGTAATGCACGGGTTGCGGTAGGTGTTGCCGTTGACCAGCGCTCCGATGCGCGCCCGTTGGGTATGCTGGCTCAGTGCGCTCAACGCGGTCCATCCCTCCAGGCACGGGCCGGCCAGGTCGACACCCATGATCGGGTAGAAGTGGTCGAATACCCACAGCGAGTCATATCCCAACGCGTCGGCGTTGCGCCACAGTGAGCAAAGTTCGTTCCATCGCGTCTGTTGCTGGGGGGATTGGATTCCGAAGCGTGTCGGATGCTGGCTCATCTCTTTTGCCCTCCGTCAGAGAAACTTCCACAGCGGTGGCGACCGGCGCAAGGACCCATGAGTTGCTGAACGGGCTCTTAAACTGGGCCGGCATTTGAATGTGCCACGCAAGGGTCCGTAGGCGCTGATTGATGGGGTGCAGGGGAGGGTGCAGGGGGCCCACCAGCTTTGAGACAGCGCCGCGTATCGGGGTTGACAATTTAATCTGGTATCAACTAATGCACCTATCATGACGCGAACACGCGTTCCAACAGCATTCACTCTGGGGAGGCGATATGCATAAGAAACTTTTAGGCAGAGCGGTTTGCGCGCTGTTTTTGGCGATTGCCGGTTCGGGGGCGGCATTCGCCCAAATCCGGTTTGATGCGGGGGCCTACCAGGCATTGGCCGACGCCAATTCGAGCAAAAGCATACCGGTAGGCACTCAAATCACCCTGGGGAACTGGCAGCAGTACAAGCAATTCATGCCAATGTCGCTGATTGCGGCCTATAGCGGCAGCTATGGCTGGAAAGTCGGTCCGGGGCCCGGATATACCGTCGTGGTCGGTCCCACCGAAGCCTTCAAGCTTCCCAACAGTGTCGCAAAAGCGACCGAAAAGTATGCTGGTCAAGCCCAGCTCAAGAAAGTCCCCGACGGCAGCTACACCGTGGCCGGCTATGGCGCCGGAATCCCGTTCCCAAACCTGCCGATCCCAACATGGCATACCAGATCCTGTACAACGTGTGGTACGGCTTTGTGCCGACGCGGATCCGATACTCTGATCCCAGCGACCAAATCGATCGGTTTCGCAATCACTATGTGCAGATGGTTGACGTCATCGGTTGGCGCCTGACTCACAATGCCGACGATGTCTACCCCGAGGACTTCCCTTACGGGAAGGGGTATCTGGAATCCACGCGGTTCTTTCTGATGGCGCCCGAGCAGGTCAAATACACCACTCAGGTCGCGCTGCTGCCTGACGATCCGGAAAAGCTCGAGGAAATTTACGTATTCCTGCCTTCGTTGCGCCGCTCCCTGCGGCTGTCCTCGGCGGCCCGATGCTCGCCGATCCTCGGTAGCGATTTCGTTCAGGATGACAACGCTGACGGGACCTGGATTCAGCCTCCCAACTTCAGCGTCACCTTGCTGGGCGAGAAAAAAATCCTTGCGCTCATGCACGCGGATCGGAACGAGTTTTACAACGAGAAGAACTGGGACAAGAATGGCGTACCGGCATGGCCGAACCCGGCCGTGGGCAAATGGGAACTGCGCGACGAGTATATCATTGACATCGCCCCGCTGCCGAAATTGGGCAGTTACTGTTACGGACATAAGGTAATGTTTGTCGACAAGGAGACTTGGAACGAAACCTGGATCGATAACTACGATGCCCAAGGCAAATACTGGAAAGGCGAGATGATCTATCTCAGGCCGCATCCGCTTAACAACGGCGAGATGTACGTCTACCGCGGCACCAATTCGGAGGCGATGGTGGATTTTCAGAACACCCACGCGACCACCTCGCGGCCGACTGATGAACCACGGTTCGACAAGTACTGCGACGGCGAGTGCGCCGAACCTGAGGTCTATGCGTTTCCAGGCGGACTGTCGCGCATCATGCGCTAAGCCCTTGAGCACAACCACCCGATGCTCCGGGGCGGTTGCGCTTTTTTGTGGAGTGCTTCGAGTCTGTTGGTTGTTCTCTGCCCGACCTTCTCCCGCGCATCGGCGCGGGAGAAGGTGGCTACATCAACTCAAATCGCGCAGAAACTCCTGGATGTCTTTGGCCAGTGCGGCCGGTTCTTCCATCGCGGCGAAGTGCCCTCCCGCCGGCATCGCGGTGAAGCGCTTGAGGTTGTAGGCGCGCTCCGCCCATCGCCGTGGCGGCCGCATCAGTTCCTTGGGAAAAGCCGCGATCGCAGTCGGCGCCTGGCATTTCTCGCCCGGCGCCAAACCGTACGGGTGATGCCGCTGTTGCCAGTAAAGCCGCGCTGAGGCGTTTATCGACTGTGTCACCCAATAGATCATGACGTTGGTCAGCAACTGATCCTTGGTGAAGCGCCGCTCCACGTTGCCATCGCAATCGCTCCAGGTGCGGAACTTCTCGACGATCCAGGCCGCCAGTCCGGCGGGTGAATCGTTGAGCCCATAGGCCAGCGTCTGCGGCTTGGTACCTTGAATCTGCTGATAGCCGGTTTCGTCGCGCCGGAACTCATCAATTTCAGCGAGAAACTTTTTCTCAGCCTCATCAAGGTCCTTTGCGCGCCGGCCCTCGGGCGGCGCGAAGCCGACGAAGTTCAGATGCAGCCCGATGACGTTGGACCTGTATAGGTGCGCGATCGCCGACGCCACAAAAGCGCCCCAATCACCGCCTTGCAAGGCATAGCGCTGATAGCCCAGCACTCCGGTCATCAACTCATGGAAGACCTCGGCCATCCGCTTGATGTTCATTCCGGCGCCCGGATCGTCGGAGAACCCGTAGCCGGGCAGTGACGGCGCGATCACCGTGAGCGCGTCACGCGCGTCGCCGCCGTGCGCCGCCGGGTTGGTCAGCATTGGAATGATTTGCTGGAACTCATAGACGCTGCCCGGCCATCCGTGAAGCAGCAGCAGCGGCTTGGGATTGGGGCCGCGGCCGGGCTCGTGGATGAAGTGGATGCGGATGCCGTCAATCTCTACCTTGAAGTGCGAGAAGCGATTCATCTCGCGCTCGTGGGCGCGCCAGTCATAGCGCGTGCGCCAATACTCAATCAACTCCTTGAGATAAGCCAGGTTGGTTCCATAGGTCCAGCCGGAGTTGGCGACCTCGCCAGGCAATCGCGTGCGCGCAAGCCGCTCGCGCAGATCGGCGAGTACTTCCTCGGGAACCGCAATTGTGAATTTCTCCGCCTTGCCATGCGCCATCGATGTTCTGTGCTCCCTCGTCTGCGGGCGCTGTTAATGTCTTGCGTCAAGGTGCTCGCGAAACCCGGAAGTCCTCGGCTCAGCCTAAGCCGATGCCGTAGAGTTTTGCCGCGTTGCGATAGATGATTTTTTCCTTGACTTCGGCGGGAACGCCGGCGAAATCGCGCTCCACCACTTCGCGCGAATGGGGCCAGGTACAGTCGCTGTGGGGAAAATCCGAGGCCCACATGTAATTGTTCTCGCCGAAGATTTTGTAAGTGGTGGGTCCCACCGGGTCGTCCTGGAAAGTCGCCCACAACTGGCGGCGTACGTAGTCACTGGGCTTGAGTGACAGCGGCGAGTCATCCGACATTGGGCCGAATTTCTCGAAGGCGTGGTCCAGGCGATAGAGGAAATGCGGCAGCCATCCGGTATCGTTTTCGGCCGACACCATCTTGAGATTGGGAAAGCGCTCGAGCACCCCGCCCAGAATGATGTCTATGAACGTGCACTGGATTTCGTGCAGCGCGGTCATATAGGTGCGTGAAAACCCTTTGCTGAGCACCTTGGGTGCGCTCTGGTCGCTCGGCATCGCTTGAGCGGCCTTGGCGTCGCGGTTTTTAGGAACCTTGCGGCCGGTCACGAGGTGAAGCGAGATCGGCGTCTCAAGTTCCTGGGCGGCCGCCCAAAACGGATCGTAAATCCGGCTCTGGTAGGGCTTGTCCGGCGTTGGTGAGCCGCAGATCATCGCGCCCTTAAGTCCCAGCTTGGCGCATCGGTGCAGCTCGCGCACACCCGCGTCCACATCTTCCAGGGGAATTAGCGCAATCGCGGCCAGCCGTTTGGGATTGTGGGCGCAGAACTCCGCGGCCCAGTCATTGTAGGTTCGGAAGCACGCCTGCAGCAGTTCAACGTCGGGCAGGCTGAAGAGCGACATACCCAGCGTGGTGTAGAGCACCTCGGCCTCGACGCCGTCGATTTCCTGGTCCTTGATGCGCTCGGCGGGATCCCATCCGCTGGGCCGGGCGTCGGCGTAGGTCTTGGTGGCGAACTCCTTCAGTACCTCGCCGCTGGCGCCGTGGCTGAAGGCTCCGCCCACCGCGAACGGCCGCATCCCGGGGGCCAGAAAGAGCGCCCCCTTCTCATTGTTGATTACGCGCGGCGCGCCGTCGGCGTACTTTTTGTCGATTCGTGAAGTCCACAAATCCGGCGGTTCAGTAAAGTGCGAATCCGCCGAAATCATTCGTGATGAGGCCATTTCGAATCTCCTCCCGATCCGTTTAGCCGAAACGAGGGCAGCCGTCGTGCGCTGCTCGCCGGCCGGCGGTAATTCGATAATGAACGCCCGCGTGCCTGCTAATGCAATTCATACTGACGCAAACAGCCTATCGCAAGCCAGATGCAGAAGGCGGTGCGTCCAAGGTGCAAGGAGTTCTTCAAACAAATGGGGATATATCTGACGCAGGCTGAGGCGATGCAGGTTTCTGGACATCCAAATCTTGACAACGCTACAAACTGCACGTATCTAGTCAAGGTCTAAGAGCATATCTTATAGCGCCGCAAAAGGGGAAACCCCGGTGCGCACGAGTTTGTCTTCAGACGGTCGTTCCGACCCTCTTAGTCTGATCACGTTGTCGCCACTGATGGATCGCACCAGAGGCGTTCCTGAAATTATGATCGGCCTGATTGACGGCCCGGTGGCGACAGAGTATCCGCAGCTGAACGCCGGGGCCCTGAAGGAAAGTTCTCAAAAACCACTGCCAAGCGGAGCGGATTATCAAGCCGACCATGAAGGTGGCTTCGGTCCATCCGCAGCTATCGTCTTCAAGCAGCGCGTTTGCGCGCTGGAACAACCACGCCCGGCACGGGTCGAATCCTGCACTTCGGCTGCGGAAAACCCTACTTATGGCGGTTCTGAGATTATGACTGTCAGATTTGTTCCCCCACTCGTCACATTTGTTCCGCTAGCTTTCACGCCTTGATGGCTGTCATGAACGTAAAATTAGGAGGGCGCCATGGCCGAGAGGATACCAACCGTCCGGATAAGTCCGGACAACCAAACCGTCTTGCAGAATCTGGGGCTGCTCAAGGACCTTGCCGGTAACTGGCACGGCCACGGCTTCAATCTGGTGGCACGGCCGGCTTTTGAATTCGCATAGAATCTGTTCCTGGAACTCAATTTGACTGACGAGACCCTGAAGTTTGACCGCATCTCTTCGTCGATCCCGAATCGGGGCGCTTTTCAGGAGGATATCGAACTCTTCGGCCTGACCTATCTACAGAAGATTAGCGACGCGACCACCGGTGGCGCGCTCCATATCGAGCCGGGCATCTGGGTAACCCAGCCAGCTACGACCCAGCCTCCGGAATCACTGCCCGTAGGCGGGCAAATTGTGGCCCGTATGGGCAACATTCCTCACGGCAACTCTGTGCTTATCGGCGGTTCAGCGACCAAATTCACTGGTGGTCCGCCTGTACTCGGAGCGCCGACAACAACCGGTAATCCGGCTGGCTCGATCTTCCCGTCCTTCAACAGCACCCCTGAGGTGGTTCAGAGTCCGGTTCCGGCGGCTGGAACTTCTGAGTTCGCGGCGAAAGCCAATGGCGGGTTCACACAATACACTCTGACCAACGCGTTCTCGCCGACTAATCCGCGGACCCCACTCGGCAATGTACCGCCAATTCTGGCGCCGGCGATCACCCAGACGCTGCTCAATGATCCGATTACGCTGCTGCAGGCTTACGTGCAGAAACAGCTTGCCGAGGGCTATACGTTCGAGGAGGTCATCACGCTCAATATCGCGACCCAGTCGTCCATCTCCTTTCTCACTACGCCGCCTCCGCCCGTTACAACACCGCCGATAACGGCCCCGCCGCCGGGCCCGTCCGTTACGGTGTCATTGGCACAAGCTGTTGGTGGCGCCGAGAATCTTCAATTTCTGCAGACCAACGCGGATACGATGCTGGTGTATGCGACCTTCTGGATCGAAAAGCTGAGTCATCCGGATCGTCCGCCGAGGATGCAGCTTCAGTACGCACAGATGGTGATGTTGCAGTTCCCGGCAATTCTGATCCCATGCAACGTACCGGAAATTAGCAAAAACGGAAAACTCAATTTCTGTTGGCCGCACATCACGGTGTCAACGCTGCATAAGACTTTCGGCTGAGCAGAGAAAGACGCAGATTAAGCATGGCGGTGTGGTGAGAATGTTCATCCGCGCCGCCGTGTCGTAAGACCGGGAACTTACTGGCGTCTGAGAAAGCGAGGCTAAATCAAGGAACAATACTTGAACTTTATTAGGTATAAATAGCTTGTCACAAATGTGAAGACAATCTGAGACGAAAATACTCAGAATCACAATGCAATGCATCTAAGGAGTAATGGAAGGAGGTCGAACACATGCCTTTTGACCAAAGCTCTGGGAAGAGACAAGCACGGCCGCAGGACGGCGGATCCTCGATGTAAGCGAGAAGGGCATACACGAGGAGGTCAGTTTCCGAGGCCAGATCACGGGATGCGGACGCCTGCAAGGAATTGAATTGTGGGCCGAACTGTGTCTTCGGACGACGTCAAACAGCGAACTATCTGCGAAAGTCTCACCAACATTCCGGTTCGGTTTTGGCCGAGCCTTGACATCCTCAATCTCCAGCGAACAAGGCCTTGACGATCGAAGCCGACCGCCTGCAACTGCAGGCGATGGTGCGCTCGCGCAGCATGCCGCCTTCGCTGGTGCGGCGCGCGCGCATCATATTGCTGTCGGGGGACGGACAGGGTCAACCAGCAACACCACGCTGCAGGTAACCCACACCGACCAGCAGGCCTCGGCTATCGACCCCTTCAATCCGAACAAGCTGTACCTCGGCAACGACGGGGGCTTCTATGTCTACGACCTTGCCAACGGCAACTGGACTTTCTTTGACAACAATCAGAACGCCACGATTAGCAGTGGTCAAATTCAGGCAATCGGGCCCCATCCCACCGACAACGCCAAGCTGCTGGCGGGCTTCCAGGATAACGGCACTCAGCTATACACCGGAACCTTGGGAGACGGTGAAGACCGGGGACGGCGGATTCGCGCTGTTTGACCCCGCCGATCCCAACTTCGCCTATCACACTTTCGCGACTAGCGGTGGACCCCAGCCGTCACGTTCGACCGACGGCGGCCTGACTTGGGATTCGCGCGATGCCTTCAAGGGTTTGAGCGCCGTGATCGGTGACGATACTTTCGGCAGGCAATTCGGGTGCCTGTCGCTCCGCCCAATGAATCAACTTGAAATACTCACTTTCCACATAATTCCGTGGCAAGCTCCGTGCTCATGTCACCGGTGATGCCGACCAGCCGGTCGCGTTGCTCAGCGATCGTCCGATTGTCTTGCCGTCGTCGAAGCTCGGCAATCGTCCAACAACGCCGGTCGCGCAGCGATGGCGAGTGGCCATGCGGCGGTAGGCTGTGGAAAAGGGCTTTTCAGCATCCTCCTACGGAAGGTAAACCCAAGCACCGGCGAAGCCGCTTGCTCCGCGAGGGCGATGGATCCATTTGCCTCCGCGCGGAGGACGGTAGGTCCCATCCTTCATGTCCCACATCCCGCCGGCGGCGCACCGGCGGGCGGCTCGTTCTGGACTATGGGATGGCCATAAATCGCTCCCAGATAGCCTTTAGGCAGCGCGTCATGGGCAATATGCGGCTGTGGTAACCGGCTCGGCGACATGCAGCTTCCCGTTGCCCCGCCTCCGGCTCCCGCGCAAATCAACCCTTTGGGACAATCCGCATAGGACGAGCATCGCCGTGCCGGAGCGGTGGCGGAACTCGAGCCGGCATCATTTGCGGCAGCAGGAGAGCCCAGCGGCGCCGCGATAGATCCCATAGGATCGAAAGGAGGGCTCCCACAATCGCGGGCATACTACTCTCCAGCCTCATCGATTGATTTTACACTCGAATCCAATGTCCACAATGTTGGGAGAGCACTGTCAGATTTTGATTCTTTCGACCTCACCGAGTGAAAGCTCCTCCCGGGTGTGATCGTAAAGCTTAGTCGTCCTCGGCGATTCGTGATTGGCGATGGTCTGGGCGTGCTCAGAGTTTTGCAATTTTGCAGGTGAGGGTGATACCGAGACATTTCTGACCGAGAGTGCATAGATTGCTGTCACTCAAATCCGCCAAGGCATCGCCGCCTACTTCGAATTCTACAACCACCACCGGCTGCACCAGGCGCTCGGTTACCGCAGCCCGCGCCAGGTGTTCGATGAAGCCCACCAGTCTAGCAACTCGGCTCGAGAAAAAACCCTGGCGCGAGCATCGCGCCATAGGCACAATGAGGCGCAGATTCGGCAGGATTTCCCACCTTAGGATCGTCCGATCGCTGTCTCAAAGATCGGGTCCACCTCAGGTCTCAACGGCCCATGATCTGATCCGCTTCATGAATGGGCAACTATTCATAGCCGACCAAAATAGTGGGGTATTCGTCGGGAAAGTATTGCAATGTACCCGGACCACAGGCAATCCGCATTGCTCTTGCAAGCGCGTCCGACTCATAATTGACAGGCGGTATTAATCGTGATTTTTCACCACGCCCTCAACCAGCTGCTTATCGGCTAGCCTGATGGTCGCAACTGTCTTTCTCGCCCTGGGGCTGATCGCGCTAATCGGGAGTCTCGTACACTGGTGGTTGCCAGAGCTTGATGTAGCTCTCACTCGGCGTGTGGCCGGCGAGCTGGTGATTAACGTCTTTCTTCCTGCGCTTAATTTCGAGGTCGTGTACAAACTGCCAATTGACCGGACATTCTGGCAGGTCCCCTTTATACTGACGGTTGGGGCGCTGACGTGTGTGCTGGTCGCGTCGCTGGTCCTTCTTCCCGCCAGGATTGACTCGCGGGTAAAAGGTTCGCTGGTTCTGGCGAGCGCTTTCGGTAATGTTACCTATCTCGGACTTCCCGTCCTGCAAGGGCTCTTCCCTGAGCATCAACTCGAGGCGTTGGAGGTTGCGGTATGCCGAGGTCACCGTAACGTCGCTCGACCTTGTTGTCAGCTCGGTGATAGCTCCCTTATACGGAAGCGAAGCCGGGCGCAGCCCCAAGGCCATAGCAAAGGAGGTTGCGGAGTTCCCATTGCTTTGGGCAATCGCACTAGCTGCGGCATGCAGGCTGGGTGGCGTGCACGTACCAGCTTTCGTGCTGATGGCGCTTCATTTGCTGGGCGCAACAGTATCGGGCGTGATGTTGTTAGTGCTGGGTATGGCACTCAGACCTTCGGCTCTGGTTGCCGCCGTACGCAAGCCCGGACACTTGGCTACGCCGCTACTTGTGAAGTTAGTGCTGTCTCCGATTCTGGTCCTGGTGCTTGCGCGGATGTTGGGGCTAGGGGAAGTGAAGACGCGAGCGATCACAATGGAAGGAGCGATGCCCCCTCAATTGTTCGCTTTGATCGCGGCCGACAAGGCCGGTCTCGACACCGAGTATCTTGCCGTTGCGGTTCTCGCATTGACGGCCTTGAGCTTCATCACGCTGCCACTTCTCGATAGCTGCTTCTAACCTGCCCGCTGTCTAAACTGCGTAATCGTTTGCATGATGAAAAATGGCCCTTGGACAAACTGGGAGCGGTGATCGATCGATCACGTCGAGGCTTTTTCGACAGGCGGAGCTAATACAGAGGAAAATCTCGCTAAGATCGAAATTGTCCGTGTTCCTCAGAGTTCCTCAGAGAAATAGCCAATTTAATATCCGCGGCCATTTGGGGGGCTTTACTCTGCCACGAGCTGATATACTCGAAGCCGGCTCTCCAACGAGGATGTGCTCATGGCGGTGAGCCCGAGCATGCGCTGAGCCGCTAGCGATACGAGAGGGGCGAAGTGACGGATTCCGACGACCGTTCAGAAAAGGTAGTGCAGGACCCTGATTCTGACGACGCAAGCAGCGGGCGGCCCGTGCTTGTTGTCGGGGCGGGTCCGACCGGACTGTTGCTCACTGCGGAGCTTCGGCGGCGCGGTGTGCCGTGCCAGTTGATTGATGCCCTCCCGGCGCCGCTTCACTGGGACCGCGCGACCGTGGTGCATCCCCGATCACTGGAGGTCTTTGAGTCGCTCGGACTCATCAAAAGGTTCCTCGACGCCGGGACCAAACAGCGACTCGTGGAGATCCATTCCGGGGGGCAGTTGCTCGGAACGATGGATCTCTCCACCTGCGGAAGTATCTACGGGTTCAATCTCGGCTTGTCGGAGGAGGTCACCGAGTCCATCCTTGCCGACTACCTCCACCAACAGGGCGGCGACGTGATCCATTCCTCCCGGCTGGTTGGGCTGACGCCGCGGTCCGACGGCGTGCTGGCCGAGATCGAGCGCGGCGGCCGCCACTACCAGGTGGACGCGCGCTGGGTAGTGGGCTGCGACGGCATCCATAGCCCCACGCGCGAACTCAGCGGCATCGGTTTCGAGGGCCATGACATCGCCAAACCGTGGGCCGTCTTCGACGCCACGCTGCAAGGCTGGGCGAACCGGTACGACGCCGTCTTCGTCTACCTCGATCAACTCCCGGTGATTTTGACCGCGCTTCCCGGCCGGCGCTGGCGCGTCTATCTGAGACCGAGTTCGCCGGAGTCGGATTTGGTCGCCGATGCCGCATCGACCATTCGCCGCTACGAACCCGCCGCGTCTTTCGCTGATGTAGAGGACCCGACGCGATTTCAGTGCCACACCAAGGTGGCCAACACGTTCCGCGCAGGCCGGGTCTTGCTGGCCGGCGACGCGGCGCATCTCTGCTCCCCCGCCGAAGGACACGGCATGAACTGCGGCCTGCAGGACGCGGTCAACGTGGCTTGGAAACTGGCCCTGGTCTACCAAGGTGCGGCCGAACCGGCCCTGCTCGACAGCTACGAGGCGGAGCGGCGCCCGGTCGCCGAGATGATTGCGCGTTCCGGCGATGCCACGGAGCAGGCCCAAACGCTCACGGACCCGGGGGAACGTTACAGCCGCGACCGGTCTATGAGAGCGGTCCTGGCCGGCTCGGCGGCCAAACATCACGAGGTGGTCGCGGAGACCGAGTTGAACGTGGACTGCTGCGGATCTTCAATCGTCGTCGGCGACACCAATAATTATCCCGGCCCTGGGCACCGTTTTCCCGACACGATAGCGGTGCAGCCATGGGACAGCGGGCGTCGTCCACTTCATGAACTCAATCACCGTGCCGGCCATACTCTGGTGCTGCTCGGCGGTTCAACCACACAAGGTCCGGAGCTCGCCCCTGTGCTCGCGGCCCTTCAGGATTTCGCCGCCGGCTCGGTCCTGTTCGAAGCTGCCTTCGCCTTCAGCGCGGGCCCCGACCTGGCCGATCGTATCGGGCGCTTGGAACCCGCCGCGGCTGATCTCCTCGGTGTCCGGGGCACCACCCTTTTCGCTGTGCGCCCCGACGGATACATCGGGTTAAGATCCGACCGAGACCATCTTAAGGCGCTCGAACGGTACCGCACATTGATCGTGTCGGGGCATCCTTGAGCAAGACTGCCCGCGCAACCATGCGACGTTTGCTTCAGGCGACCAGGCGGCGCAGCATCACGCGGAGTCTGGGCGCCGGCTTTCAACGCGTGGGCTAGTGCGGCGAGGTTTTCCTCGTCGACGATCAGGGATAAGCGCTGGAACCGGCCGCAAGGTCTTGCGCGCGCGTCGTCGTCATGGCTTGCGCGACGCTGGTACATGACAGATGGAGTAGGGGAGAGCGGCCGCCTTCGCCCGCCGTTTGATCGATGGAAGACGCCGTCATGAAATTCTACGCCATCTCGAAGTCCGCGCCATCGACAGCAAGCAGGGGCACAAGCTCGCTTTCATCCATTACTTAACAGGTTAAGATAGCTTTTCAATGAGGTTTTTTCGCAGGATAGAAACCGCGGATGCGAGGTGGAAGAAACTACCCGCGGTGTTTATATTTTCGTCGCTGTGGGATAGACCAGTGAGACTCGGAGACTGAGGCCGCCGTTGCGGCTAGGGAGAACGACGAATGAAGCTCGGATTGTTCATGATGCCCAGCCATCCTCCGGAGCGCGGTTTGCGCGCCGGTCATGAATGGGACCTCGAAGTGTTGCGCGCCGCCGACCGGCTCGGCTATCACGAGGCCTGGATCGGCGAACACTTCACTTCGCCATGGGAACCCAATCCCGCTCCCGACCTGTTGATCGCTCAGGCGCTGACCCAGACCACCCGAATCAAGCTTGCCCCTGGAGCCCACCTCCTGCCGTACCATCAACCGGCGGAATTGGCGATGCGGGTCGCTTACATGGATCACCTGGCGGGCGGCCGCTATATGCTGGGGATCGGAGCGGGCGGTCTGCCGAGCGACTTTCAACTGTTCGACATCGACCCCGCGATTGGACAGCATCGCGACAAATTCCGCGAAGCCCTCGATATGATGTTGAAGATCTGGACGACCGATGGCGGCCTGGAATGCGCGGGCAAGTACTGGAAGGTAAACGTGCCCGCCCCAATGTACAACGGCCTGCTCAAGCATCACATAAGGCCCCTGCAGAAGCCCCACCCACCGATCGGTATTGCCGGGATCAGTTATAAGTCGGAGACCCTTAAACTTGCCGGGGAATACGGATTCCTTCCACTTAGCCTCGACATGAATGCCAGGGCGCTCAGTTCACACTGGTACGCGGTGGAAGAAGGCGCGGCGCGGACCGGTCGCACTCCCCGGCGCTCCGACTGGCGGATCGTGCGCGACGTATTTGTGGCCGATACTGACGCCGAGGCGCGCGAACAGTGCCTTGCCAGCGGGCTCGCCCGCGCCACCCGGGAATACCTGCTGCCGCTGTACCGCGAGTTACAATTCACTCCTTTTTTCAAACACGATAACTCGGTGACCGACGAAGAGGTTACGCCCGAGTACCTGATTGAGCACAGCTGGCTGGTGGGTTCGCCCGCGACCGTCGCCGAAAAGATGACGGCGCTTTACCGCGAGGTGGGCGGGTTTGGTGGGATGCTGATGATGGGAGCGGACTGTGCCGATGATCCGAAACCGTGGCTCAGGTCGTTGCGCTTGATGGCGGAGGAGGTGATGCCCCGCGTGGCCCATCTGACCGGCGATGAAGGAGCAGCCGAGGCCGGAGCTTCGAATTAGGGAAATTGGCGGAGACCTGATAGAAGTTAAGCCAGGTATTCCATAGTGGCAGATGCGGCAAACAGCGTATCGATTTCCGCAGGTGAGTTGTGGCAGATACTCAGCCGCTTCGATGCGTTTAGCACCTTCAACGATCACGAACGCGAATCCTTTGAGCACGCTTTCGAACACGAACCGGCGATGCGGGTGCGCAGCTTTCCCGCCGGCGGCGTGATCTGCCGTCAGGGTGAATTCGAGCTCGACCTGTGTATCGTGCTGAGCGGGCGCGCCGAGGTTCACGACGACGACGGCGCCGGTGCTGAACTGCGCACCGTGTATCAAGCCGGCAGCATCTTCGGCGAACTGGGGGCGATGGGCGGGCGGCCGCGTTCGTTCGATGTCGTGGCGAAAGAGGAAACCCACGTCTTTTACATCCCGCGTCATGCGCTGAAGTACCTCGAAATCAACGAAAAGGCCCGCACGATTCTCGACCATCGCTATCGCGAGCGGGCGCTGCGCGCGATGACCGCCAAGCTCGAGCTGTTTGCCACCGTGCCCGAATCCTTCATCGACGAATTGATCCCCCATTGCCGGATTCAGCGTTACGACGTGCGCGGCGTGCCGATAGTGCAGCAGGGCGAGGAGGGCGACGGCTTCTACATCATCCTGGACGGTTTCGTCCAAATCGTACGCCAGCGGACCGACACGCAGCGACGGGTCTTGGCCTACCTGCGCGAGGGCGAATATTTTGGCGAGATATCACTGCTGGGATCAGGGACAGTGTGGGCCAGCGTGTTAACCGCCGGCAAATGCGAATTGATCAAGATCGACCGCGACGGCTTCCGCGAGTTGTGCCGGCGCTACCCGCAGACCGAGAGCGCGATGCGCGTAGTTATCGCGCGTCGCCTGGAGCAGGAAAACAACGTCACCGCAGAGCTTTCGGACCTGCTCGAAAAGAGCGGCCAGCTGGGGGTAATCCAATCCGACGCGCTGCTGGTGATGGACATGGACCGCTGCATCAAGTGCGACAATTGCGTGCGCGCCTGCGAGTCGCTGCACGGCCGCAGCCGGTTGATCCGCAACGGGGTTCAGATTGGCAAGTACCTGGTGCCGAGCGCCTGCCGCCATTGCGACGATCCCAAATGCATGAATGCCTGCCCGACCGGCGCGGTCAAGCGGCGGCCCGAAGGCGAAATCTACTTTCAGTACGATCTGTGCATCGGATGCGGCAACTGCGCGATCGCGTGTCCGTTCGACAACATCACAATGATCGACACGCCCTCATTCGACAAGGCGCAAAAGCACAAGGCCGCGGTGGTCGGCGGACGCGAATTCTTTCGTCCCTATCCGGTCGCCGATCATGACGCTCACGGCGGGCTGCTCGGAGCGGCTTTTCGGCCGCCGCGCAAAGCATGATGAAGCGGAGCAGGGGAGCGCCAAACCTGAACCGGATCACGGCCATACTCCGCCCAGTTTTCCGATCAAATGCGATCTATGCGACGGGCTGCCGTTCATGGGATGCGTGCACAGTTGCCCGACCGGGGCCGCGATTCGGATTGAAGCGGCGGAACTGTTCCAGGAATTTCACGTCGTCAGCGCCAAGTCGCATATCCGCAAGGCTGCCGATGGCGAGTAGGGTGAACGATACTTTCTGTATGGGAAAGGCGCTGGTTCCTTAGCGGCATGGATTGCCGGGGGCATCGCGATGCAGCCTGAGGCGGCGCGGGCGGAGTTCCATTTAGCGGCGGAGCACACCGCCAGATATTTCGGCCGCCTTACGCTGTGGGCGCTGGGATGCGGTTTTTGCGTCGTCGTGATCCATCTGGCGGCGCCGCGCCACGGCGTTTGGCTGGGTCCATATCGAAGTGGAATCGCTACCGTGGCAGGCTTTGCGCTCGCTGCGTTCTACACCTTGCGCAAGCGGTGGATGTGGCTTTCGGTCAGGATTATGCGGCTGGCGATGCGGATGCCTCGTACGGCCGCCCATCGGCTGTTGCTTGCCGATCGCCTGGAATCATGGCGGCGGTTTCATGTCATCGTCGGCGTGGCGGTAATTGCGCCGTTGTGGTGGCACATGGAGGGGGGGTGCACCGGTCCTAACCGGCTCGAGGCGGTACTCGCCGCGTTGACGGCGCTGCTGATGCTGAGCGGGTTGGCCGGAGCGGTGATCCAGGATTTCCTGCCGCGTGCGATGAGAATCCGGCCCGGCCAGGAGGTGCGGCGCGATGACGTCGACGCCGCCATTCATGAGATTTACGTTGAGGCGGAAGAGGCGATCCTGGGCCGGTCCGAAGCCCTGGTTCAGACCTATCTCAAAACCATCCGGCCGGTTCTGCTCGGCCACCAATCCAGGCGCGCATGTTTATGGCAACGTTAACCGGCGGCGACCCCGCGGCTCCGGTTGGGGCGACGATTGCGCGCGCAGGCGGCGGCCCCCGGGGAGGGACAGACATGGGAGAAGCTGGTGACGATGGCGGAGCGAAAGGTGCGTCTGGAACATAACGATTTCGACCTTGTGCTTAGCGTCCGCTGGATGCGGATTCATATCGGATTGGCGATTACGATTGGTGTTTTGATCGCCTTCCACATCGCAGGGGTGACTCTACTTCTCGGGTCTATGACGGGACGCGCGCGCTTATTGCTGGCCGGCTACGTGGCGCTGGCGCTGATTGCCTTCTTTATCGTTCCCCGAGGCAGTTATCAGCCAGGCAAGCTGCTTGCCGCTCATGCCGGCTTCGCTTCGCAATGCGCCGCCTGCCATCGTCCCTGGCACGGCGCGGACAACAGCGGCTGCATCGCCTGCCATGGCGACTTTTCCCAGAACAATCCTCACGGCGGCTACGACGTAACCGACACCACTGGACGGACTGATCGCGGGCAGGCACCTGGTGGTGTTCAAGGATAACGACCTCAGTTGCCTCAGCTGCCACAGCGAACATCACGGGCGTCACGTCGACGTCCGCGTCCAGGCCGCTTTCTCCTGCGCCTGGTGCCACAAGCATCCCACCATCCGATCGGTCGCCAAGCACGGCGGGCCTACACTGAGCCGGCACGAGAGCGGCAACCAGATGTTCCAGCAGCCCTTCAACCACTACCAACATAGCTTGCTGATGGGGCTGCAGGCGGACGACCTTTCCCAAGGGTTTCGACTGCGCCACATGCCATCTGGTGACGCCCGGTTGCCCCGGGAACGGCCGACAAGATGACGATTGCATGGGCGGCTTGCGCCCCATGCCATGCCAATCCCCAGGTGCCCGACCTGGCGCTGCCGGCGTCGGCGGGCACGTCGCCGGTGGCGTTGCCCTATTCGGGCGTGGTTCGTACGCTGCACATCAATGCGGTATTCAGCCATTCGAAAGGGCATCTCCAAACGCCGTGTGCGCAATGTCATCTGAAGGTTTCAGACAGCGCCAAGCCCGACGACGCAAACTCGCTGCTGATCTCGCAATGCTTCACCTGCCATGCCCATCAGGAGGAGACGGCAGGTGGCGAAGCCGCACAGCATTCGGCGTCCGCACGAGAATCTGAAAACCCGGCGATGGCGACGTTCGAAGGCGTTGCGATGGCGCAGGAGCAGCAATCCGCGCGTCGTGGCCTGCGGCCAATGCCATTGGTTTCATTCCCATGGCCCGGTTCCTACGCTGGACTTCACCAAGCCCGCCCTTAAGCAGCCGCCCGGCGGACGCGGACGCATCGTCCTGACCGCGTATGTGCCGCAACTGCGCCATCGGGCGGGTTCCGCGATTCCGGCCATCGGCCTGGAGCGGACCGAGTTGTCGCCCTGGGGTATCGGCGTTATTGGGTTTGCGATCGTCGGACTGTGCGCAATCGCCTACACGATGTTTCTGCCCGCGGTGGAGGAGCATCAGCGCGGCCGTGATGGAGTCGGCGCCGCAGCGGATTATCAAGACGCCGGTGCTCGACGACACCTACGAGACCAGCATCAAGGGGTTGTATATCGTCGGCGAGATGGGCGGGACGGCATCGATCAACCTGGCGATGCGCTCGGGGCGGCAGGTGATCGAGTCGATTGCGGAAACGCTCAAGCATTCGCCGCGTCCGCCGCAACCGGACGTGTATGACGTCTTGATCGTCGGATGCGGTCCGGCGGGACTAGGCGCGACGGCGACTGCGAAGGGCAGGGGCCTCAATTACGTGACGCTGGAGCGGATGACGCCGGCCAGTACGCTGCGCACATATCCCCGCGCCAAGTTCGTGCAGGCGACGCCCATCGATATCGTGGAGTACGGTTCATTCTTTCTGGAGGGCGACACCACGCGTGAAGACCTGATCCGCGAATGGGAGAAGATCATCTCGCAGGCGGAGTTGGTGATCCAGGATCGCGAAGAGGTGGTGGCGATCGCGCCCGGTCCCGGGAATTTCACCGTCAGTACCGCTCTGCACCACGAATTCAAATCCCGTTGCGTGGTGCTGGCGATCGGCTTGCGCGGCCATCCGCGCCGCCTCAATGTGCCGGGCGAGGTTGCCGGCCGCGTGCATTATCAGCTCATCGAACCGGACGACTTCCGCAACCAGCGCATCCTCGTGCTCGGCGGAGGCAACGCCGGGGCCGAGGTGACCCAGGCGCTCGCCGCACCGCATCTGGGCAACAAGGTCAGCTATTCCTATCGCGACGCGGTGCTCACCAAGGTCACGCACGAAAACGCCGAGAAAATAATCGCACTAAAGACCTCCGGCGCGATCACCGTGTACCCGTCCACCGAAATCAAAGAGATCAAGGAGGGAGCGGTGGTGCTGGAACTGGTCAAAGGTCACATCAAGAATCCCGAAGGCGCGGGAGCGGCGCCGATCGAACTGGAAAACGATGTCGTATTCGCGATGTTAGGCGCGGAGCTGCCGACGCGTTTCCTGGAATCGCTGGGCATCAGGATGGAGATCAAACATCGTTGAGTGGTTGACGTCCGCTTTCACTCAGTGTGACCGCGGCCTTGCGCTCAATGTCGAAACTGACATACAATAGGTGGTGACCAGGCAGTGGATAAACCCTTGGTCTGGCTGCATGGCGAGATCAAGACATCGCCTTTCGCCAGCCAGAGTCGAATCGAAGCTGGCTTCCTGTTGCGGCGGTTGCGACGCGGTGAGAGTCCTGCCCTACCGCAATCGCGGCCGATGGCTTCTATAGGTAACCGTTGTCACGAATTGAGGATCGTCGACCATGACAACGCATGGCGAATAATCTACCGGACCGACTCGGACGCCATCGTGATAATTGACGTATTCAGCAAGAAGACTCCACGAACGCCGCGTGAAGTAATCGAGCGATGCAAGTGGCGGTTGCGGCGGTACGACGAGTCGGCTGTTTAGCATAACGCGATAAGAGATGGAAAAGCAGAAGAGAAAGCGATTGGAACTGCGGGATGGAGATTCGGAAGCCCCGCCGAGTTTCTGGGCATGACCGATGCGGAAGCTGCGATTGTCGAAGTGAGGTTGGGACTTGCGACCGCGGTAAGAGAGCGTCGAGACCGGCGCGGGATGACTCAAGAGCAACTCGGCCGCCTGTTGGGCTCCAGCCAGTCACGAGTGGCGAAGATGGAGGCTGCGGACCGGTCCGTTAGCATCGACTTGATGGTGCGATCGCTTCTGCGCATGGGTGCCACCAGAAAGGACTTGGCTTCGTACATCGCAAAACCAGCGCCGAAGCGAGCGGCATAATGGACGCCGGTGGCCGAATGTGGGCGCGGAACTGCCGACGGATTTCCTGAATCGTCAGGCAGCTAGGATGGAGATCAAACATCGTTGAATGGTTGACGGCGGCGGGTCTGATCGAGTCAATTAACGTTTAGATAGGATGATACTTTCGCGGGAATTGAAAGAATCGGGTGGACCCAACAGGAGCGTGATGCAATGAAGGTCGGGATTTCAATTTCGATGATCAATACCAACGTCAAGCGCGACGAGGAGATCTATCGCGATGAATTGGCCATCGCGAATCTCGCTGAACCGCTCGGCTTCGACTCGATCGGCGCGGTGGAGCATCACTTCACCGGCTACGCGATGATCCCGAACTGCACCCAATTGCTGACCTTCATCGCAGCCCGCACCAAGCGCCTGACGCTGGTCACCACCGTCATCGTTTTGCCCTGGCACGACCCGGTCCGGGTTGCCGAGGAGATGGCGATGCTCGACGTGTTGTCGGAAGGACGCACGATCTTCGGCTTCGGCCGCGGCGCCGCCCGCACCGAGTTCGACGGCTTCCGGATTCCGATGGAGGAGGCGCGCGACCGTTTCAAGGAAGCCTGCGAGATCGTGGTCAAGGGGCTGAGCCAGGAAAGCTTCTCCTACAAGGGCCAGTTCTTCGATATCCCGGAAATCCAAATCCGGCCGCGGCCGATTTCTAATCCCGTCCAACGCCTGTACGCGGCCTCGGTCAGCCCCGAGTCGGCCGACATGATGGCGCGAATGGGGCTGGGTGTGTTCATCATCGCACAAAAGGACTGGGACAGCGCGCGCGCGGACCTGCTGCGCTACCAGGAGACCGCCCGCAGCGTCGGTTTGAAGCCGCGCACGCCGATTGTTTCCACCCAGATATCGGTGGCCGAAAGCGAGCAGGAGGCGTGGGACGATGCCAATCAGTACCTGGCCGAAACTTTCAGGGCGATCGACACGCATTATGGGCATACCCGCGGAGTTCTGCAGGGGGTGAAGGGCTACGAGTTCCACGCCAAGATGGCGAAGACTTACGCCAAACTCACCAACAGCCCCGAAGAGATTCAGAAGAAGGCGCTGCAGCACTATCTGAACCTTTCCGTGGTCGGAACTCCCAAACAGTGCCTGGAGAAGATCGAATACATCCAGCAGCGGATCGGAAGCGATCACTTTTTGTTCGGATTCAGCCATGGCGGGCTGCCGCTATCGAAGGCCGAGCGTTGCCTGCGTTTGACGGCAGAAAGATCCTGCCGCTGATGAAACACGATCCAGCCTTCGCGCCGCGTGTCGAGGAGTAGAGGAGCAGCTTAGTAGAGGAGCAGCTTGGTTGTCCCTCGGCTGGTCGCAGGCCGGAAGCCTGTGCCATTTTCGGAAACAGAAATCTAGTGCGTCAAGGAGGCTCAAACGCCATGGCTGACAGCATCGTCACGCCGATTCCGGGGTTTCATCAAGTCGCATACGTTACCAACGATTTCGACCGGGCGCTGGCGGTGTTTGCCGAGGTCCATCGAGCCAAAAAGTTCATGGAGCTGCGCGATATGCGCTACCCAACCGGGCCTGGCCGCGAGGCTCATTGCAATATCGGCCTGGCCTATGTCGGAGCCACCGAGCTGGAGGTAATCCAGCCGCTGGGCGAGGACGTGCAGATCTATCGCGATTTCCTGCCCGGCAGCGAGTTTGCCATCAGGTTCCATCATATCTCCAGGTTCCTCGAGACCCGGGCCGAGTACGACGCGCAATACGCCGCCTTCGAAAAGATGGGCAAGCGCTTTCCGATAGTTGGTGATTTCAGCGGCCGCGCCAGCTACTTCTACGCCGATTTCCGCGCCGAGCTGGGCCATTACATCGAGTGCATTACCTTCACCCCGGAAGGGCGCGAATGGGTCAAGGAGATTCCGCGGAATTAGGGTCCGTATGGTGATTGCATGGTTGAGGGCTATCGGGGCCCTCAACCTACGGTATTTTCTATCCACCCGGACTGACTGCATTATTTCATTTTGCGGTCGCGAGCTGTAATGCAAAGCGGTTATGCTGTTCGACGATGGGCCCCATATCAACGGTAACCACCCGCCCCTCTTCCACTACGACCTTGCCGTTTATCACGGTATAGCGGGCCTTCTGCGGGACCGCAGAATATGACTGCCGCCACCGGATCGTGCAGCGCACCCGCAAAATCGACCGTGTGCAGATCGATGCTGAAGAAGTCAGCGCATTTGCCGACTTCCAACGAGCCGATGTCGTCGAGCCTGCCCAGCACTGCCGCGCCGCCGCGGGTTCCGATTTCGATCACTTCACGCGCCGTCATCCATTCTTTGGCGCGCACCGGATGCGACTGCGAAAGCAGACGATACTTGCTCGGCCCCTCGGGCGGCAGCAGTCCCATTCTCAAGCGCGCCAGCAAGAAGGCTTGCCGCGCCTCCAACATCATGTTGGAACTGTCGTTGCTCGCGGAACCATCCACACCGAGCCCCACTTTGACTCCCGCGTCGAGATACTTCTTGATCGGTGCAATGCCCGAGGCCAGCCGCATGTTGGAGCACGGACAATGGGCCACTCCAACTCCGGCCTTGGCGAACTTGGCAATCTCTTCGTCGTCGACGTGGACGGCGTGGGCAAACCAGACGTCATCGCCAAGCCAGCCAAACCCCGCCATCCAATCCACTGGCCGTTGCTGAAAGTGGCTCAGAGTGAAAGTTTTCCTCATCCTGCGTTTCGCACAGATGAGTGTGCATGCGTACCTTGTAGGCGCGCGCCAGTTGAGCGGTATCTTTCAGCAGCGTGGGTGTCACCGAAAAAGGCGAACACGGCCCCAGCGTCATGCGGGTCATCGCGCCATGCGACGTGTCGTGGTAGGTCTCGATTACGCGGCGTGAATCCTTGATGATCGCGTCTTCGTCCTCGACACAATCGTCCGGCGGCAATCCGCCCTTGGACTCACCAAGCGACATCGAACCGCGACAGGCATGAAAGCGCGCGCCGATTTCTTTTGCCGCGGCGATCTGGTCATCGACCCGGCAGCCATTTTGAAATACGTACGAATGGTCGAACACCGTAGTGCAACCCGTCATCGCCAGTTCCGCCAGGCCTATGAGCGTGCTGTACCTGGTGGTCTCGGGGGTTCGCGCCGCCCAGATGCGGTAGTGGACTTGCAGCCAGGGAAAAAGGTTGTTGTTCTGTGCCGCCGGCAAATTTCGGGTCATCGTCTGGTCGAGATGATGGTGCGTGTTGACGAATCCGGGCAGCACGATCTGTCCCGATAGATCCAAAACCCTATCAGCGCGGGCTGGGAGTTCCTTGCTGGGGCCGACTTTCTTGATGACGCCATCCTCGGCATACAGACCCGCGTCTTTCAGTTCGCGCCGGCTTTCGTCCATGGTCACCAGACATTTCGGCGTTTTTGACCAACAGTGTCGCCATCATCCTTACCTCGTTGTCGTTCGAGCTTTCAGTTTTTCACGCACCAAACAGATCAGCCGAATTTACTGGTTGCAGCTAATTCGCAATTTTCATTTGCACCAGTATACTTAATTCGAAGTCTAACCACAAGTATGCTCAAGATGCATGTTGAACGGTCTCTTGCTTCATACGAGACTTTGATAGGCCAACGCCGAGCCCGGACCGCTTGCGGCCATATCGAAATAAGCACAGAGTTCTTCAGGTTTGACGACACATCAGGCAAGATGGAAGACGTGCCGGTTCGTCAAATAAATTAAGAAAAGCGAAAATTCGAATGATTTGACAGGGTTCTGTCGGGATCCCTTGTCCGATGCTAAACCATATCAAAAGGGTGCTCCGTTCGGTTAAAATCAAGTTGTCACAGGGTTGAAGGAAACTCACCATGTGGCTTAGGGATGGCCCAAAGACATGGCATTGCTAAAGAAGCGCCGGAGCAGGCTCCTTACCGCGTCGTTGGTAATCAGCCTGCTGGTTTCAACCACGCCGATGATTGACGGATGCTCGGGAGGCGGCGCAGAGGCTCCTTCGGGCGGGCAAGCAAGTGCGGCGCCGCCGGTGGCTCAGCCGCCGCCACCATCGGTCGTGCCATCGCCGCCATCGCCTGCGCCGCCCGCAAATCCCGGCCGCAGAAGAGGAGCCGGGAGCACCGCCCGGCGGAGCCACTGAGGCACAGTTGGAGCAGTTGGTCGCGCCGATTGCGCTTTATCCCGACATGCTGATCGCGCAGATCCTGGCCGGTTCGACCTATCCGACGCAGATCGTGGAAGCCGATCGCTTTATGACGCAGAATCCCAACTTGACCGGCGACGCGTTGGCGGCTCAGGTCAATCCGCAGCCCTGGGATCCGAGCGTCAAGTCGCTGTGCCAGTTTCCTTCGGTGCTCCACACCATGAGCCAAAGCCTGGCGTGGACCTCGGCACTGGGCGAGGCGTACTACAACCAACCACAGGACGTGATGAACGCTCTACAGGTCATGCGCAGGCGCGCGCAGGCCGCGGGCACTTTGAAGAGCACATCGCAGCAGACGGTCGAGATCCAAACCGTATCGTCGGAAGGGGGCGCCGGGTTTGAGGAGGGTCAGCCCGCGCAACAGCAAGTGATAGTCATCCAACCCGCCCAGCCCAACGTGGTCTACGTGCCCACCTACAACCCGTCAACGGTGTATGGTGCTCCGGTCGAGTATCCGCCGGGATACTACAATCCGGGATACAACCCCGGATATTCGGGTACCGATATGCTCCTGGCGGGTGTGGTCGGCTTCGGCGCGGGTGTGTTGCTGGGTTCGCTAATCAATAACGGGGAGAATAATTGGGGATACAACTGGGGCGGCGGCGGTAATGTCTACTACAATCGCAACGTTTGGGTCTCCAATTCGAATTTTGTCCGTGGACCCTATGGTTACCGTGGCTATGGGGCCGGATACGCCGGCTATGGGCCAGGATACGCCGGCTACCGGCACGGGATATCCTGGTTACCGGCCTGGTTACCCCGGATATCGGCCCGGTTACCCTGGCTATCAGGGTGGGCATCCCGGTTACCCTGGCTATCAGGGTGGGCGTCCCGGTTATCCCGGTGCCTTGCCGGCCAATCGGGCTAACTTCGCCGCCAACAATCCCAACATGAGATCTCCGAATTTTCCCAGGCCGGGTACACTGCCCAATGCGGGTAACTTTCAGCGACCTGGAACAAATCCGAATCGAACCAATTTTCCCAACCAGACAGGCGGAAACCGCAGCATGCTGGCCTCCAATAGAGCCCCGCGGCAACCCGGGCATGAACCGGCCGAGCAACAACTTCGGTACCAGGTCCGGCTCCAACCTGGCGGCGAACAGATCGTTCAGTCCTATGAGCAGACCGGCGAACAATCCTGCGCGCGGTTACGGGACTGCGGGACGCGAAAGCCGTGGCGGACGCAACGGCGCTTTCGGCGGCTACCAGCCGGGCAGGTCCGCGCAGATGGCGGGCAATCGGGGTCGAGCCAGTTTCGGCGGCGGTGGTGGGCGCAGTTACGGTGGTGGTGGCGGGCGCAGTTTCGGTGGTGGCGGATCGTGGTGGTGGCGGTGGCGGCGGTCGAGGTGGTGGCGGTGGCGGCGGGAATCGTCACCGATGACACTCGCTAAAATTAAACAGATGATTGAGAATGCGTTAGATTCCAACTCGGACGAAGCTGCAATCCCAATAGGACAAGGAGCCATGCTGAACGCGACCAATCAGGACGTGACGGTGCCGGTCGGGTCATGTCTGCGGTTGTTTCTTCGCCATCGCACTGTTTCGTAGCTGCTCCTGATAGTGCCGTTGAGAAGCCTGGCCGAGGATACCGTGCCACGGGTTTTTCCAACGCCCGGCGCTGCGGTACGAGCCCTGGTGGCCGCCGCGAAAGCGGGCGACTCCAAGGCTGACGGTTGGTGCGATTCTCGGAGCCAACGCCGCCGAGGTCCTGTCATCGGGGGACCCCGTTGCCGATGACAACGCCCGGAAAAACTTCCTGCGACGTTACAATCAGATGCATCGTCTGGCGTACGACGCGGACGGCCGCGTGATTCTCATTCTGGGGGCGCATAATTGGCCGTTTCCGATTCCGTTGGTAAAGAAAGATAAAGGATGGATCTTCGATACTGCGAGCCGGCGAGCAGGAATTGCTCTTTCGGCGCATCGGAGCCAACGAGATCTACACTATCGACGTTCTTGGGAACCTGGTTGACGCGCAGATGGAATATGCCACCCAGGCGCGCGATCAGTCCCGGGTCAAGCAATACGCGCAAAGAATTCTCAGTGATAAAGGCAAGCGTGATGGCCTGTATTGGCCGGTTGCGCAGGGACAGCCGGAAAGCCCGATCGGGCCGCTGATCGCCACGGCGGTCGCGCAGGGTTATAAGAAAGGAGTCACAGGCGAGCCGATTCCATTTCATGGCTACATCTACCGGGTTCTGACCGCCCAGGGCAAAGATGCTCCGGGGGGTGCCAAAAGCTATCTGGTAAGGGTAGAATGACTCGAGGGTTCGCATTTCTGGCATATCCAGTCGAGTATCGTTCTTCCGGGGTCATGACATTCATGGTCAATCAGGACGGTGTCGTGCTGCAAAAGGACCTGGGACCAGACACCACGCAAGATCGCGCAGGAGATGCCTCGGTACGACCCCGATAGCACCTGGGAAAAGGCGCAGCCCGAGGACGAACCGCCAGCAGAGCCGTCGTCTGCGAGCGCTTCAGACACGTCGCGCGGGCCCAGGGCACTAGAGCCGCCCAGACGCCGTAACAGTATCGAAGAAGGTCAAGCGTGGGAATGACGAAAAGCAGGTGAGCGATGGCGCACAGCGAGATGGCAACGTCCAGCTCTGGGTAGTCGGCGCCGCCGTGGCGCTGCTGGCGGTTGGGTGCCTGCTGATTTTGCGCCCGTTCATTTCGGCGGCGCTGTGGGCCGCGATCCTGTGCTTTTCGACTTGGCCGCTGTTCTTGCGGCTCGAACAGGTTCTCGGAGGACGCCGAGGTCTTGCCGCACTGATCGCGACATTGGCGTTGGCTGCAACCATCGCCGCGCCCTTCGTCATCCTCGGCTCCACGCTCGCCAGTAACCTCGCCGATCTGACTGCCGCAGCACAGAAAATCTTTGAGGCGGGGCCTCCAGCGCCGCCCCTCTGGGTCGGAAACATCCCGCTGGTCGGGTCCCGGCTGCGCGACTATTGGCTGACCCTGACCGAGAGCAGCGCCGCGCGCCTGGAGGAACTCGCCAAGCTGTTGCCGACGGTCAGGGACTTCGCGGTTGAGGGCGGCAAGGTGCTGGGCAACGGCATTTCTCAGATTCTGCTGAGCCTGCTTATCGCATTTTTCTTTTATCGCGACGGCGAAACGCGTCGCGGGCAGGCTCAGCGCAGGGATCAATCGAATTGGTGGCGAGCGCGGTGACGCACTGTTTGAGGTCGCCGGTCGACCGTCGGGCAGTGGTTTACGGCATCATCGGAACCGCTCTGGTCGCAAGGCGTTTTGGGGGCGTTCGGTTTCCTGATCGCCGGGGTTCCCGGGGTCGCCTTTTTGGGCTTCGTCACCTTCATCATGTCGATGATTCCGGGCGGACCGGCTGCTGGTGGCCGCGCCCGCCGCCTATTGGCTCTACAGCCAGGGCTACAGCGGATGGGCAATCTTCATGGTGCTCTGGGGAGTGATGGTTGGCAGCATCGATAATGTCATCAAACCGCTGCTGATCAGCCGCGGCGTCTCGACCCCGATGATCCTGGTGATGTTCGGCGTGTTCGGTGGCGTGATGGCCTTCGGGTTGGTCGGCTTATTTATCGGTCCCACGGTGTTGGCGCTCGGATACACCCTGGCCCACGGAATGGGCGGTACCGTCATCGGCACGGCTGCCGCAGTCGGCGCCGCCACTGACGCCGGAGCCCCGCTAGAACCGCAACCCGCCGACGCGCGAGAGACCCGGATCGCGTAGTCTTTGCGATAAATCGCCAGAAGCCAGTCTTGTTCGGCTAGCTGGGATGGGTCCCTACAAAAGCATAATCGAACAGATAGCAAGAGACTGCAAGGCTGCGGACAAAGCCCGCCGACTCTTGCCGAGGTCATGATTTGTTCTATAAGAAAAGCGAAATTTGGGGAGTAAAATTGAAGTCCCGGTATTTCTGGTATGCCGGTTGAGGAAGAGAACTGCATGGATCTAAATACCATAAAAGAGATCGCACGGCCGAATCGAAGAGCCGGAACGATCGATTGGAGCGAGGGGGATGCCTGGCTGGCGGGTGGCACGTGGCTGTTCTCCGAACTCCAGCCCAATCTGCGCAGGCTGATCGATCTGGAGGGATTCGGCTGGGAGCCGCTGACCGTCAGCGAGAAGGGTCTTGAGATCGCCTCAACCTGCAAGATTGTCAAGCTCGACGCCCTGGTAGGCCCCAAGGATTGGACCGCAACACCGTTGATTAGCCAGTGCTGCCGCTCCCTATTGGCATCGTTCAAAATTTGGAATACGGCCACAGTGGGCGGGAATATTTGCATGTCGTTACCGGCGGGCGCGATGATTTCTCTGGCCACCGCGCTCGAGGGCGTGTGCACGATCATGAATCGTGATGGCAGCGAGCGTCGCATAGCGATCGAAGATTTTGTCACCGGCAACCATCAGAACGTCTTGCAGCCGGGCGATCTGCTGCGGCGCATCGATTTGCCGGCCTCGGCACTGCGAAAGCGAGCCTCCTTTCGCCGGATGTCGCTGACTCACCTGGGCCGCTCGGCGGTGCTGTTGGCCGGCACTCTATGTCCGAAAGAGGGCGTGTTCATGCTGACCGTTACGGCTGGTACGGCGCGACCGCTGCGGTTCAAGTTTCCACAACTTCCCGACGCCGATGGTCTGCGCGCGAGGATTGAAAAGGAGATTCCGGACACGATGTGGTTCGATGATGTTCATGGCTCGCCGGCCTATCGCAAGCATCTGACCTTCCATTTCGCGCAAGAGATCCGGCGCGAACTCGCAGGCCAAAAAATATGAGTTATCAGGTCAACGGCAAAACCTTTTCGCATGAACCACGGACCGGCCAGTGCCTGCGTACTTTCCTGCGCGAGATGGGATGGTTCGGAGTCAAAAAAGGATGCGACGCCGGCGATTGCGGGGCATGCACGGTGTGGCTCGACGACGTTCCGGTTCATAGCTGTCTGATTCCGGCCTATCGCGCCGAAGGCCGTCAGGTGACGACGATCGAGGGCTTGGCTACGAACGGAGACTTGCACCCGATGCAGCGGGCATTCGTCAATGCGGCGGGCTTCCAGTGCGGTTTCTGTACCGCGGGCATGATCATGACGGCGGCAAGCCTCAACGAAGAGGATCGCAAGGATCTGCCGCGGGTGCTGAAGGGCAATCTATGCCGATGCACCGGTTACCACTCGATCGAGGATGCGATCCGCGGCATCAAGAACATCGAGGAGGACCAGCCAGGCAAAAGCTGCGGCGCGGGCCTGGGCGCTCCTGCCGCCGAAGCGATCGTCACCGGAAAGGTCCGTTACACTCTCGACACCGAAATCGAAGGTTTACTGCATCTGAAATTGCTCCGCTCGCCTCACGCCCATGCGCGAATCGTCGCTATCCGTAAGGAAAAGGCGTTGGCCGTGCCGGGCGTTGATGCGGTGTACACCTGGGAGGATGTGCCCCGGCGCCTGTACACCACCGCCACTCACGACGATTACCATGCCGATCCCAGCGACATGTACATGCTCGATAACGTGGTGCGTTTTGCGGGGCAACGAGTGGCTGCGGTGGTCGCCGACACCGAGGGCGCTGCCGAAGAGGGATGCCGGCGGATCGAAATCGATTACGAGGTGCTACCGGCAGTCTTCGATCCTGAGGAGGCCATGCGCCCGGGCGCGCCCGTGATTCACGACAAGGGTGCGGAGACCCGCATTCGTCGCCCAGGGCGCAATATCTTGCTGGAGGTCCACGGTGATTTAGGCGATGTCGAGGCTGGCTTTGCCGAGGCGGACGTCATCCACGAGGCGGCTTACTCGGCGCATCGGGTCCAGCACGCGCATCTGGAGACTCACTGCTCGATAACATGGCTTGATGCTAACAACCGGCTTAACGTCCGGACCAGCTCCCAGACTCCGTACATCACCAAGCAGAAGCTCTGCTACATTTTGGATCTGTTTCCGGATAGCGTGCGCGTCTTTTGCGAGCGCGTTGGGGGCGGCTTCGGCGGCAAGCAGGAAGTACTGACCGAAGATATCTGCGCGTTTGCCACCATGAAGCTGGGGCGGCCGGTCAAGCTCGAGTTTACCCGCGAAGAAGCGTTCATCGGCGCGACCGTACGCCATCCGATGCGCGTCGAAATGAAAGTCGGAGCCAAGCGCGACGGGGTGCTGACGGCTTTTCAGATGCGCGTCGTTTCCAACACCGGTGCATACGGCAACCACGGGGGCGAAATCCTGTTTGCCGCCACCGGCGAGGCGGTCGCGGTATATCGCTGCGCGAATAAAAAGGTCGATGGTTATCAAGTTTATACCAACACGGTCCCTTCCGGCGCGATCCGCGGATATGGAATGAGCCAGACCATATTCGCCGTCGAGTGCGCGATGGATGAGGTGGCGCGCAGCCTGAAGATGGATCCGATGGAATTCCGCCGCAAAAACGTCGTGAAGCCCGGCGACCCGATGATCGCTGAGAGCACGGAGGCCACCGACACCGAATTTGGCAGCTATGGGCTCGATCAATGCATGGACCTGGTTGAGGCGGCGCTTAAGAAGGGTAATGGCGTCAAGCGTCCCGAAGGCCCCGACTGGCTCGAGGGGCAAGGTATTGCGATCTCGATGCACGGATCGGTTCCGCCCACCGAGCATCGTTCCGAGGCCCGGCTTGGCCTTAGAGACGACGGCAATTACCACCTGGCCATCGGCACCGCCGAGTTCGGCAATGGTACCACCACGGTGCACGGCCAGATCGTAGCCAGCGTGCTCGGGAGTACGGTCTCGCGTGTGCGGATCGTACAATCCGATACCGATAAGACCGGCTACGACACGGGAGCCTTTGCCAGCGCCGGGACGGCTGTGGCCGGAAATGCCGTGTGCCGCGCCGCCGAGGCGCTGCGCGACCGGATATTGGACTTTGCTTCGAAGAACTACGGGGTCGCACGCAACTCCTGCCGGATCGACAACGACGCGGTCATCTGCGGCGCCACCCGCGTTCCTCTGATTGATTTTTTGCAAGCCGCAACGAAAGCCGGACGCCAACTGGAAGTCGTGCGTAAGGCTTACGGCACTCCCCGCAGCGTCACCTTCCAGGTGCAAGGCTTTCGCATCGCGGTGAACCGCATCACGGGAGAAATCACCGTACTCCAAAGCGTTCATGGAGCGGACGGCGGAGTGATCATCAATCCGATGCAGTGCTATGCACAAGTTGAAGGTGCAATCGCGCAGGGGCTGGGCTGGACGCTGTTCGAAAAGATGGTGTACGACGATAGCGGGCACATGATCAATGCACAGTTCCGCAACTATCGTATCCCGGCTTTTGCCGACATCCCGCGGACCGAAGTTTATTTCGCTAAAACGCACGACGCGTTCGGTCCGCTCGGCGCCAAATCGATGAGTGAGGCTCCGATCTATCCGATTGCTGCCGCGCTGGCCAATGCAGTGACCGACGCCACCGGCGTCCGATTTTACGACTCATCGCTGACGCCCGATCGGATCTTCCAGCGCATTTTCGAAAGCACCGAGCGGGTCGCTCCGAAAGGCCAAGTTGGCGCCGTTTAACGGACGCAATTCTATATCGTGGCAATCCGGCTGTCGTGGGAGTCTCACGGCCGCCGCGCTGCTGTGCCTCCTCATTTATCTTTTAGCTTTGCCGCCGATAGCTCGCGCCGATGGCGGAACTCAGCCCGCTTCCTCGCCGGGCACCTCCACGCAAACGCCCTCCGGACAGCTTGCCGCTAATGGAAGCGGTGGCGTGACGACAACCAACGTCGCTCAAACCGGCTCTGCCACGCCCGCTGCCTCGGCATCGCCGGCTGCCTCTACGGTCGAGGTCCCAAGCGGAAACCCGGGCGCGGTCAACATCATCACCGGCACCGGCCTTCTGGGGCGAACGATCGGTTTGGACAAAATACCAGGAGTTTTCCTGGGAGGGCTGTGGATTGGCAATGGAAACTATCTGATTACCGGGGGATTCAATCCCGGCAAATGGAGCTTCAACAGCCTGGTGTTGGGGGATTTGGTTGTAGACTTCGAAAAACTTGCCGGCCTTCCCGGAGCTCAGTTTGGAGTCGAAGTGCTACAGTTTAATGGTCAGGACTCCAATGCCGACGCTGGATCGCTGCAAGGGTACAACGGGCTCCCGGGTCCGTCTCCTCTGAATCGCACCGAACTCTATGAACTGTGGTGGCGGCAGAGCCTGTTCCATGACAAGCTCGTGATTCGAGTTGGCAAAGTCATTCCAACCTACGATTTCAACAATGTTTCGGCGCCAGTTCCGGTCGCGGATACCAGCCTCATGGTTCCTTCCGTCACCAGTTTGCTCTATGCGCCAATTTTCATAAATTCGACCCTGCTGGGTGCGATGGGCGGATACTATAATTCAGTGTACGGAGTAGTTCTGACCTATGCACCGACCAAAAACCTGTACTTATCCTATGGAGTATACGACGGCTCTATAGCCACCGGTGTTCAGACCGGCCTGCGGGAGGCCCCGACCTTCAACGGCCACTATTTCAATATCGGCGAGGCCGGCTATGCGTGGGCGCTCGGATCGGAGCATTTGCCCGGGCGGATCGGTGTGGGAGGTTGGGTGCAAACCGGCGAACTTTACGGCGGAGGCAATCAACAGGACGGTACCGGCGGATTTTACACCTATGGTTCGCAGCGTTTGTGGAGGGAGCGCCCCGGCATCGACAACAGCGGTATCTCAGCCTACTTTCAGTTCGGTATCGACAATTCAACCACGCGGCTCGCTAAAGAGTATTGGGGCTCTGGTCTGACCGGCTTTGGATTGATCCCGGGCCGGCCTGACGATTCACTGGGAGCGGGTTTTGCGTGGGCTTGGCTCAATCCGGATCTGGGATTGCGCAGCAACGAATTCGTCAGCCAAATCTATTACCAGATGCACCTGATCGGAGCCACTTTTCTCCAACCGGCGCTAAGCTACATTCCCAATCCTGGAGACAAGCCGGGTGTTCCCGGCGCCGTTGCGATAACATCGCAACTTACGGTTTTGTTCTAACGGCGAGAGGCTAGGCCTGAAGCGAAAATAACTTGGTGAGCGAAACTTAGAAAACCCTCACCCTACCCTCTCCCTTACACATAAAGGGAGAGGGCACAGAATGTAATGCGAGTGGGTTTGATACCCTCTCCCTTCACTCCAAGGGAGAGGGTAGGGTGAGGGTTTTCTGCCATTCCTGTGCAATTATTTTCGTTTTCGGGCTAGCTCCCCTGCCGAATCAGGTCCGCGATGCGCTCGCCGATCATCATTGAAGTCAGATTAGTATTGGCGCGGACGCAGTGCGGCATGATCGACGCGTCCACGACGCGCAAACCTTCGAGGCCGTGGACCCTGCCGGACTGATCGACTACCGCCAGGGGATCGCGCGCTGGTCCCATCTTGCAGGTCCCCGACATATGCTGGCAGGTCCCGGCGCTGCGCAGGTTGTAGCGGTCGAGTGCCTCGTCGCTTGCCAGGTCCTCGTCCGTGGGTGCGATGCGCTCTTCGACGATGGCCTTGAAGTCGGGATGCTCGCTCAACTTGACCGCCAACCTTACGGCCTCGCGCAGCCGGCGGCGGTCGAATTCGTCGGCCAGGTATCTGAAATCCATGAACGGTGGCACATTTGGATCGGCGGATTGGAGCCGTAACTCGCCGCAGTTCATCGCCATGTACAGCGCGGGTCCGATGGAGATGCCAATCGGCGTCACCTGGCCGTCGGTGGAGAATTGATGCGTCACGGAAGTCATCATCATCTGGATGTCGTTGCGATAGCTCGAACCGCCCGCGGTATAGCGCAGCGCTATCTGAATCCAAGGGCCGCGCGCATTGAGCGGATAGCCCTTCCTGGTGCGCAGATTGACGAAGCTGTAGGGATGGTCTCTCAGGTTCTGTCCCACGCCCGGAAGATGATGGACGACCGGGATTTCGAAGTTGCGCAGATGATCCTGAGGCCCGATACCGGAGAGCATCAGCAGATGCGGAGAAAACACTCCTCCCGCACTCAGGATTATTTCCTGCCCCTCCACCACGAACTTTTCGCCACCGCTTTCAACTTCCAGGCCGATTGCTTTCTTGCCGTCGAAAATGACGCGCCGTGCCGTGCAGTTTGCACGGATGGTAAGATTCAGCCGATGGCGCGCCGGATTCAGATATCCGACCGCGCTGCTCCAGCGGATCCCGTTGGGATTGTTGAACGCCATCGCGCCCACACCGCTGACGTTGGGAAGATTATGGTCGGGACAGTCGGGAAATCCTGCGGTCCGGCAGGCGTTGTAAAAGGCCTTCTGATCGGGGAGCCATTCGCTGGGTTTGGGACGCCGCGCGGGTATCGGGCCGTTGGCGCCGTGGTAGTCGCTGGCGCCGAAATCAAGGTCGGTTTCGAGCTTGCGGAAATAGCGCAGGCAATGCTCGAAGCCCCACAGGTCATTTCCTTGCGCCGCCCACGAATCATAGTCTTCCGGCACGCCGCGGATGAACATCGCACCGTTCACGGCGCTGCCTCCGCCGGTAACCTTTCCCACGAAGGGGACAGTCCCGGTGTCTGCCGTGGCCTTGGCGCTCAGTCTGCGGATGTAGCGCTCATCCATCCAATTGTCGTAAGCGGGCGCGTAGCCGGAATAGCCGACCTTCACCACGTCGGGTATTTGCTCCAAGGTCGGATAGTCCTGCCCGGCTTCGAGCAACAGAATTGACCGCTGCGGATCCTCGCTCAGCCGGCTGGCAACAATCGCGCCCGCAGCCCCCGCTCCCAGCACAATGCAATCGTATTTCACTTGATGCCTTTCGCCACTCTACAATCTGCCGCTATCACCTCAGATTCCGTAAAGACTCGCCGCGTTGTCCACCAGGATCTTGTGCGTCGTGTCGTCCGGGATGCCGGCGAAATCCGCGGTCACCCGCGCCACGGAATTGGGGAACGTGCCTTCGGTATGCGGATAGTCCGAGCCCCACATCAAGTGATCGACATTCAACAACTCGCGGGTCAGCAGCCCCGCGCGATCGTCTTCAAAAGTGTTCCAGAACTGCCGCTTATGATAGAAGCTCGGCGGCTCGTCCAGCTTGGGCTCGAGCCAATGATGATGGTCTTCCCACCAATGGTCCATCAGCCGAATTACCGACGGCACCCAGCCGATTCCGCCCTCGGCGATAACAAATCGGAGTTTGGGATACCTGGCCGGCACCGCGGAGCCGATCAGTCCGGTCAGGCTGCGCATCTGCCCGCCGATTTTGATGTCCACGATATTGTAGGAGCCCAATGCGGTGGCGAGCCCCTTGACGGTCTGGCGGTCGGGATTTTCCAGGGAAGTATCGCGCAGGAACTGCTCAGTGGCTGAGTTATGGAATCCGACCGGCAATTGCAAATCCGACAGCGCTTCCCACAATGGAATGTAATAGGGGTCGCCCCAGGGACGATCGGGAGTGTCGGCCGGCAGCAGCACCGATATGAGACCAAGCTTGGCCGCGCGTTGCGCCTCCGCCACCGCCCACTCAATCGGTCCGCCGAGCGGCAGAGGCGCGACGCCAAGCAGGCGGCCGGGAGCGGCCGCACAGTACTCCGCCAGCCAGTCGTTATAAACGCGGAAGCATTCGCGCCGATATTCCAGGTCCGGCGCTCCGAACATGTACATCGCATAGTTGGGATAAACGACTTCGGCGCGCAGATTGTCGAGATCCTGGTCGGCGAGCCGCGCGCGCGGGTCGGTCGCGCCGACGCGCGCTTCGGACGCGCGATTATGATTGCGGCCCGTGATCGCCGCACTGGTCGCCTTTTCGTTGGCCATGGTCGTGATCGTGTCGATAAAGTCCACGGGGACCAGGCCGTCAATCAGGAAAAAATCGCTGTTGGCGGCGTCCGCCGACATCGGAACGTTCGCGTATGCCTTGATCTGCGGCAGTTCGGTCCTCGCCACGACACGCGGCGCCCGCTCGCGAAAGCGCTGATCCATCCGCGTGATCCATAAGTCGGTGGGCTCGGTCACGTGCCCATCTCCGGAAATGAATTTGTAGTTGATAGTGGTTTTGCTCATTGCATGCAGCTCCACGGCTCCGGCGCGTTTGAATAAACTGCCTCAGGCGGTTAGTGAAGGCGCCTGGGTATTGAATCGGATCGGCATGTGCTTGATCCCGGGCAGGCAGCAGTTGCGAACCCTCTGGATCGGTCCGGTCATTTCGATCGAAGGAATCAGTTCCATAAGTTCCTGCAGTGCGACGCGGATTTCGAGGCGGGCCAGATTGGCGCCCAGGCAGAAATGTTCGCCATAGCCGAAGCCGATGTGGGGATTGGGATCGCGCGCGATGTCGAAGCGGTCGGGGTCGGTAAAGACGTCGTCGTCGCGATTGCACGAGGCGAGCCAATTGGCGACCAGCTCGCCCCTCTTCAGCTTTTGCCCCCGCAGCTCGGTGTCCTGCGTTACCTGGCGCAGATTGTGTGCTACCGGCGAGAGGTAACGCACGATCTCTTCGATCGCCGTCTTCATCAGTGCTGGATTGGACTTCAGACGCTTCAATTCATCGGGATAGTTGAGCAGGAGATACAGACCGCCGCTGATCGCGTTGCGCGTGGTCTCCAGGCCGGCAATCAAGAGCATCACGCTATTACCGATCGCCATCGGCATCGTGAGCAGTTGGTCGTCGATTTTGCCCTGAGCGAGCAGGTTGATGAGATCCGGTTTGGGTTCCCGCCGGCGCCGCTCAAGCATCTCGGCGAAGTAAGCTGCCAGCCCCTCAAAGGACGAGGTGTGAGTCTGCTTCGCACCCATGGCGCCGTCTTCTCCGGTGACCTGGAAGTCCGGGTCCGATCCCAGCACCGCCATCTCCGCCAGACGCTTCATCCGAATCCAGTCGGAATCCGGTACGCCCATCAGTTTGCAGAAAATCTGCATCGGCAAAAGCGCTGCGACCTCATGCACGAAATCGCATTGACCTTTGCGTAACGCGTCGGCCAACAGTTCCTTCATGACCTGGCGGACTTCGTGCTCCCACAAGGCGGTCGCGCGCGGCGTGAATTCCCACTTGACGATCGCGCGCATCCGGGCATGAAGAGGCGGGTCCGTCATAATCATCTGCTGGCGTTTGCCATGCTCCGCCATTTCCGCATTGCCGGTGATAATTGGGGGGCATTCGCTCGAGAAGAGCTGGGGATTGCGGTAGATGGTCATCACGTCCTCGTGCTTCATCACCGCCCAGTACGGATTGCCGTCGCTGTCGAGAATCTTTTTGATCGGTTCGTGGCGCCGCAGGTACGCGTAATAAGGATAAGGGTCGCGTTCGGTCAGATGTTCGGGGTTGGCGAGGTTGAAATCGTTGAAGTCCATCGCGCTCTCCTTACCTCAAAGCGAAAATCAATATCCGCAATGGGAGCAGAAACCCTCACCCTACCTTCTCCCTTGGACTAAAGGGAGAGGGGTCGAAAACACCTTCGCCGCATGATCTGTGACCTCTCCCTTTGTGTAAGGGAAGGGGAGGGTGAGGGTTTTCTGAGTTTCGCGCTCCAATATTAGTTCCAGACGGAGAGAATCCGCCAGTACCAGCATCGGTAATGCGCCTACCGCCGGATGTCAAGGCGCATAAGCCGGGGGCTGATTGATTCCCTTGCCCCGCGCGCTCCGCTACAAGCTAATTAGTCGAGGAACAGCGATGCACGACCCAGTTCTGATCGAGATCATCAAGAACGCGATGGCGACGATCGCCGAGGAGATCGGAATTGTCGCCGTGCGCAGCGCCTACTCAACCGCGGTCAAGGAATCCGCCGACGCCAGCGCCGCAGTGTGCGACTGCGAAGGCCAGGTGATCGCGCAATCGCTCGGCGCCCCGCTGATGCATCTGTCGAGTCTGCGCTGGTCGCCGCGGGAATTGATGAAAGATTTTCCGCCTGAGCGGATGAAAGACGGCGACGTCTTCCTGTTCAACGATCAGTTCCGCGGCGGGATTCATTCCAACGACATCATGGTGTTCAAACCGGTCTTCAGCGGCGGCAAACCGCGCTTCCTGACCTCCGCGTTAATTCATGTTGCCGACCTCGGGGGGCTGTCCGCGGGCGGCTTGCCCGCCACCGCCACCGAATACTTTCACGAAGGGCTGATGCTTCCGCCGGTGAAGCTCTACGACGGTGGACGGCTGAACGAAGACCTGGTCAGAATAATCTCCTGCAACAGCCGCACGCCCGAGAAGGTGATGGGCGACATCCGTTCGATGGTCGGCGGCACCAACGTCGGCGCTCGGCGATTGCTGGAACTCATCGACAAGTACGGCCTGGAACAACTGGAAGACTTGGTCCGCGAACTGCTCGACTATACCGAACGGCTGACACGCAGCGAAATCGCGAAGATTCCACCGGGCACCTACCAGGGCTCATACGTGATCGAGGACGACGGCATTGTTCCCGACAGGACTTACACGGTGCGCGTCACGGTTACGGTTAAAGGCTCCGAATGTCATTTCGATTTCACCGGCACGGACCCGCAGGCTCGCGGCGCGATCAACGCGGCTTTTTCGCAATCGATATCCGGTGTGATGTTCGCCCTGCGATGTTTCCTGGAGCCCTCGATTCCGATGAACGAGGGCTGTTTCCGGCCGCTGACCTTCACCTTGCCGCTCGGCACCATGGTAAATCCACGGCCTCCGGCCGCCTGCAACGCGCGGATGGCTACTGTACAGGCGGTGATCGACGCGGTGTTCCAGGCGCTTTCCCATGCGTTTGCGGACAAGGCCGTCGCCGCATCCGGCAACGTCCACGTCTACACGATGAACGGGATCGACCGCAGCACTGGGAGAATCTGGAGTTTCATGGATCCGGTCATCGGTTCATGGGGCGCCCGCTCGATCAAAGACGGCCTCGACGGTCAACCGATTTCGCTGTTCGGCGGCGGCGACAATCGTCCCAGCATGGAGGCCTTCGAAATCGAGTACCCGGTGATGTTCAAGCGCTTCCAGTTGTGGACCGACTCCGGCGGTCCGGGCAAATGGCGTGGCGGCCTGGGCTTGCATCGCGAAGTAACAGTGCTGGAAGACGCCGAAATCACGGTTCGCGCCGCCGATCGATGCCGCATCCCGCCGCCCGGCATCATGGGCGGCAAACCGGGCAAGGGCGGGGGCTGGGTGATCAATCTGGGCACCGCAAAACAGCTTGAGCTCCCGAGTAAGAAGACCAATCAGCCACTGCATGCCGGCGATACGTTAAGCATGTTTATCTCCGGAGGAGGCGGATTCGGCGATCCGCGGCAACGTGACCCTGAACTGGTTGCCCGGGATGTCGCACAGGGAGTGGTATCGAACGAGGCCGCGGCGCGCGACTACGCGGTGATTGTCGACCCGGTAAGCTTCAAGGTGGACACGGCGGCCACCGCTAAACTCAGATCTGGCGAGACGGCCCGGCGGTCGGCATGAACAGTCCGGTTGGGCAGGGCGGAGGGGCATCCGCTGTTGGACCTGGCGACGTGGTGGAGCACGCAACCTGATGGCAGGGCAAAAGTATTTTATCGGAGTTGACATCGGCGGAACCTTCACCGATGTCGTGCTGGCCGAGGCGATGAGCCATCGACTGTTCACGGCCAAGACGCTGACCACGCCCGACAGTCCCGGCCGGGGTGTGATCGCCGCGATGCGGCAGGCGTTGGACCATGCGCAGGCGGCGCCCGCCGATATCCAGCGCGTGGTACATGCGACCACGCTGGCCACCAATCTGATTTTGGAGCGCAAGGGTTCGAAGGTCGCCTATATCACCACGAAGGGATTCGGCGACCTCTTTGTCATCGGCAAGGATCGGGTCGTCGGCGCGGATCGCTACAATCTGTTTCTGGACAAATCGCCCCCGCTGGTCGAACGCAGGCTGACCCTGGAAGTGGAGGAACGGATCAATCGTTTAGGGGAAGTGGTTGTGCCCTTCAACGAGCGCGACGCGGTTGAAGGTATCCGGCGGCTGGCCCGCGAAGATGTGCAAGCGGTGGCGATTTGCTTTTTCCATTCCTACGCCAATCCGGCGCACGAGCGCGCGATGGGCGATCTTGTGCGCAAGCATCTGCCCGGAACCTACGTGGCACTCTCTAGTGAAGTGTGGCCCGAATTTCGCGAATACGAACGGGCCTCCACCACCGTGATGTCCGCGTATGTTGGCCCCACCATTTCCACCTACGTGGAGGCGCTGGAAAGGGACCTGCGCAAGATGGGACTTACCGGCTCGTTCGAGATTATGCAGTCCAGCGGCGGAGTGATGTCGGCGGCGTCGGTCGCGCGCAAGCCAATATATAGTGTGGAGTCCGGACCCGCGGCGGGAGTTATCGCGGCCGCTCACCTCGGCCAATTATGTAATCAACCGAATATCATCTCGTTTGACATGGGAGGTACCACCGCCAAGGCTGGACTTATCCGGCATGGCAAGCCAAGCATCACGCATGATTTCCGGGTCGGTGGCCATCTGAGTGCCGGGACGCGTGCCGGCGGACATCCGATCAAGATTCCGGTGATCGACCTCGCCGAGGTTGGCGCGGGCGGCGGCAGTATCGCCTCGGTTGATGCGGGCGGCGCCTTGCAGGTCGGACCTTTGAGCGCCGGCGCGGCGCCCGGCCCCGCTTGTTACGGTTTTGGCGGCGATCAGCCGACGGTGACCGACGCCAATCTGATCCTGGGTTATCTCGACCCGGACTACTTTCTCGGCGGCAAGATGCGCATCTATCCGGAAAAGAGCCTGGCCGCGATTGAGCCGTTGGCCAAACAGCTTGGGTTGGACGCGGTGCAAACCGCCAAGGGCATTTACGAGATCGCGAATACCCACATGGGCTCTGCCGTCCGGGTAGTGACTATCCAGCGCGGCGTCGACCCGCGCGAGTACGCGGTGATGGCGTTTGGCGGCGCGGGTCCGGTGCATGCGGTCAAGGTCGCCGAGCAGTTCGAGATTCCCAACATCATCGTTCCGGTTTCTCCAGGCCTGGCTTCGGCATTGGGCCTGCTGGTTTCGGACATGGCCGAAGACTACGTGGCGACGATGTTAATGGATAGCCGGGATGCCAACCTCGGGCGCATCCGGCAACTGCTGGAGCAGTTAGAGCGATCCGCACGCGAAGCCTTGCGTGCGCAGGGAATCGCCGAATCCGAGATTGTGATTCAGCGGCTAATCGACGTGCGCTTCAAACATCAGTCGCATGAGCTGTCGGTGTCGATCCCCGACGGTCCGATCGATTCGGCTGCTCTCGGCGCGGCGGAGGAGGCATTCCGCAAACTATACAGTGAACTATACGGGGTGCAGCCCAACGATCCCTGCCAGTTCGTCAATTTCGGTGTGCGCGCGACCGGGATTGTGCCGAAACCTCAATTGGCCAAAGCGGAGCCCGGCGACGGCAACCCGCGCCGCGCACTGAAGGGCTCACGCAAAGCCTGGTTCACAGAAAGCGGCGGCTTTGTGGAGGTCAGCGTGTACGATCGCACCCATTTGCGCCCGGGCGACACAGTGGCCGGTCCCGCAATCATGGAAGAACCGGACTCGACCACCATCTGTCCGCCGGGCTATGCGGTCCGCGTCGACGAGTATCTGAACCTGCATATCAACCGCCGATAGCTCCGATTCCTTGGCCCACAACTGAATGTGGGAGAGGGACGGGATTTAGCGGCGTACTCGCGTCAAATCTTGCGGCCCGAATCGACTACCAGCACCTGGCCGGTCATCATCGCGCTGTCTTCGGACGCCAAGTAGACCGCGGTGCCGGTCAGTTGCGAGGGCTCCAGCGCATGTCCCAGGGCGCTCTGCGTGGCGAGCGCCTGGATGAACGGCTGCGGGACAACCTTCTTGGTGGCTTCCGACATGGTCACGCCGGGGGCGATCGCGTTGACCCGGATGTTGTACTGGCCAAAGCTCATCGCCATCGACTGGGTCAGGTGAATGACCGCCACCTTGGAAAGTCCGTAATAGTCGGCGGTCGGGGTCTCGACCTCGGGCATGTGACCCAGCATCACGCTTTGCACCGCTCCCGGATAGGCCGCGATCGAGGAGATATTGATGATCGAACCGCTGCGCTGGCGCTTCATGTAGGGAAACACAGCCCAGCTCGCCAGCATTACGCCGAAGACGTTGACGTCCATGACCTTGCGGCCGTATTCGATGCTGGAGTTGCCAAGTTCCAGGTCGTAGTAGATAGCGGCGTTGTTGACCAGGATGTCGATGCGGCCGAAACGGTCGAAGACCTGCTTCGCCATCGCGTCGAGCTGCTCTTTGTTCGTCACGTCGGTGCGGATAGCCAGCGCCTTGCCTTTGCGATCGATAATCTCCTGCTCGACCATCTTGGCCTGCTCGTAGCGCGTGTCCACCACGCCCACAGCCGCGCCTTCTTCGACGAATCGCAACGCGTACTCGCGGCCGATCCCCTGCGCCGCCCCGGTTACGATCGCTACCTTGTCTTTGAGTCTCATAATGGCCTCCCCACAGACACAATTGAAAATCGTAAGCTCCTGCTAACACGCGCACGGCCAAGGCGTCAAATTGGCATTTGCCCATGGCACCACAATTGTTTTACAAAGGCTGGAGCAATCCAGACAGCCAAAACACGGGGTGAAAAAGATGTCGGGAATCCTTGAAGGAAAAACTGCGTTGGTAACCGGCGGCGGCTCAGGAATCGGACGCGCGACGGCGCTGGCGTTTGCCCGGGAAGGCGCCCGCGTGGCGATCGTCGATTACGTTCCTGAGGGCGGGAATCAGACCCTCAACATGATCAAGGAGATCGGCGACGGGCGCTTTTTCAAGGCCGATGTCTCCAAGCCGGACGAAATCAAGCGCGCTATCGAAGGTGCGGTCGAAGCCTTTGGGCAGCTTGATTGTGCATTCAATAACGCGGGAATCGAAGGGGCAGGCGCCCGGGATAATCCGTGGGACGCTGAGAACTGGAATCGCACGATTGCAATCAACCTTACCGGCGTGTTCCTGAGCATGCAGCATGAAGTTACGCAGATGCTCAAACAGGGCGGTGGCGCGATCGTCAATACCTCGTCCATTTTGGGCTTGGTCGGAATCGCCGGAGCGTTCGCTTATACCGCAGCGAAGCACGGCGTGGCGGGGCTGACCAAGGCCGCGGCGCTCGCTTACGCGCAATCAGGGATTCGGGTCAACGCGGTCTGTCCCGGTTACATTCACACGCCGATGGTCGAGCGCAGCGTGGGCATCGACAGCGAGATGGCACATCACATAACGAAGCATCTGCAGCCGATCGGACGGCTTGGACGGCCCGAAGAAATCGCCGAGGCGGTGGTCTGGCTGTGCTCTCCAAGGGCATCCCTGGTGACCGGAATAACAATGCCGGTGGACGGCGGCTGCGTCGCGCAGTAGGGGTGTTCTGTCCTCTCTGGGTGTTAGGCTCAAAGCGAGAATAAATATTTGGAACGTGAGCAGAAAACCCCCACCCTGCCCTCTCCCTTGGAGTAAAGGGAGAGGGTATCAGACCCACCTCGGATTACTTTCTGTGCTCTCTCCCTTTATGTGTAAGGGAGAGGGCAGGCTGAGGGTTTCTGAGTTTTGCACGTCAAAATATTCTCGCTTCCGGGTTGCGGGTTAGTAGACATATCGTAGCGTGATGGCAGGCACCCTCACCCTCGCCTTCTCCCATAGATAAAGGGAGAAGGAGTAATGTGGCGGCCAATCTCAGTACATGTAAGAATCTGACCCCGTCTCCCATTGTTCATGGGAGAGGTTGGGGAGAGGGTGCCTGAATAAGATCGCGATTTGGCCACGCGCTTTTGAGCTATATCTGCACCTTCTCCATGCCTGCGACTGCGGACCACATTAATAGTTGATATGAAATGCTCAGACCCGATCGTTCGCCACGATTTGCAGCGTCTTCAAGGTCCCTCGTTGCTGAAATACAATCGTGCCGCTGGCGGCGAACATCCCGCCTACGCCGTGCGCGATCGAGATCTTTGCGCCCGGTATCTGCGCTGGTGCGATTCCCCGCATCTGGCGCACGCTTTCCTGCAACGCGTACATGCCGTACATTCCGGAGTGCATGTAGCTTAGCCCGCCGCCGTTGGTGTTCACCGGCAGCTTGCCGCCCGGCGCCGTATTGCGATCCCAGATGAAGGCGGCGGCCTCGCCCGGCTTGCAGAAGCCCAGGTCATCGAGCCCGTAGAGCGGCAGATGCGCGAAAGCGTCGTAAATCATCAGATGGTCGACGTCCTTGTGGCTGATGCCCGCTTCTTCGAAAGCTTTCTTGCCCGACACCCGGAAGGCCTTGGAAGTAGTGAAGTCTTCCATCTGACTAATCATCCACGACTCGACACTTTCGCCGGTGCCCAGGATATATACTGGCTTGCGCGGAAAGTCCTTCGCCCGCTCCGCCGAGGTCAGGATCAACGCGCCACCGCCATCGGTAACCAGGCAGCACATCATCAGGCGAAAGGGATACGCAATCATGCGCGAGCCCAACACGTCGTCGACGGTGATGGGGTCCTTCATCGTCGCGCGCGGATTTTTGGCCGCCCATTCGCGCTGCACAACGGCGACCATCGCCAGCTGCTCCTCGCTGACCCCGTATTTCTTCATGTAGCGCAGGACCGGAATGGTAAAGGTCGAGGGCGGACCCGCGATGCCGAACGGGACCTCGAACTGCCCCTCCAGGCTGGCGCGGTTTCCTGCAAACGCGCCGACACCGACGCGCGATCGGCCACTTTCGCCATGCGTGATGAGCACCGTGTTGCACAGCCCCTCGTTGATCGCCGCCGCGGCGTGGCGCACGTGCAGCATAAACGAGCATCCGCCCACCATCGTGCCGTCCGTCCAGGTCGGGGTGATACCGAGGTAATGGGCCAGGTTTGGCGTCCATTCGGGCGTGGTAGCGAGGCCATCGATATCGGAGGGCTTGAGTCCCGCATCGGCCATCGTGTTGAGCGCCGCATCGGCGTGGAGTTGAATCTGGGAAAGGTTGGGAATCAGGCCCAGCTCGGTGGTCTCGGCCGCGCCGACGACCGCGATCGATTTGCGTTTCATGTCAGGCACCTGCCGGTTTGAAGAAGGGGAGGGTGATCTCGTCGGTTTGTTTGTCGAAGACCACTTCCAATGGCATATCGAGTTGGAGCGCTTCGGGGGTTTGCGGGCAGCCGACGATGTTGGTCATCATGCGCGGGCCTTCGGCCAGTTCCACCACGGCAATCGCATAGGGCGCGGTGAAGCCCGGCGCCGGCCGATGATTGATCACGTAGCTATAGAGCGTCGCGCGCCCGCTGGCCTTGAAGATGGAGACCTTGCGCGAGGCGCATTTCGGACAAAATGGCCGCGGCGGAAAATAGACGTGGCGGCATTCGTCGCAGCGCTGCAGGCGCAATTCGCCGGCGGCGGTCCCTTGCCAAAAATGGATGGTTTCAGGCGTCGGTTTGGGTAGAGATTTCTTCAGTTCGGCCAAGGCTCAATCTCCCGCTGGGCAAACTGCCCTGTTCCAGTTTTGACGATCACTGACCCTTGGGCAGTCCCAGCAGCCGCTGGGCGATAGTGTTGCGATGAATCTCGGAGGTTCCCGCGGCGATGGTTCCGGCGCGCGAGCGCAGAAATCCCACTTGCCAGCGGCCGGACTCGATCGCGTGGGGAGAGTCTTCCACCAACTGGCTGCCCACTCCCTCTACTTGCATCGCAAAGTCCACCATCCGCTGGTCAAGCTCAGACCACTGAAGCTTGGAGATGGAGCCTTCAACCCCGGGCGTGCCACCCCTGAGGAGTTTGGAAAAACTGCGATAAAGGCCAAACTTCAACGCCTGCAGATCGATATAGAACTGAGCGACCTGCTGGCGCGCCATCGGATTTCGCTCTTGCGTCGCGAGACGCCGGGACAGATTGGCAACCTCGTTGAAGGTATTCTCGAAGCGCGCGGCCAGTGCAAAGGCCATCGTTCCGCGTTCGTTGGACAGCGTGGTCATCGCGACGCGCCAGCCGTCGTTGATTGCCCCGACCAGGTTGGTTCGCGGCACCCGCACGTCTTCGAAAAAAACTTCGTTGAATTCCGACTCGCCGCTGATTTGGCGCAGCGGACGGACTGTGATTCCCGGGGTTTTCATATCGACCAGCAGATAGCTGATCCCGCGATGCTTGGGGGCGGTGGGGTCGGTGCGCACCAGCAGAAAGCACCAGTCGGCAAAGTGCGCCATCGACGTCCACACCTTCTGACCGTTGACCACGAACTCGTCGCCCTTGAGTTCAGCGCGGGTCTTGAGCGCGGCCAAATCCGATCCGGCGCCGGGCTCCGAAAACCCCTGGCACCACAGTTCTTCGCCCGACAGGGTTTTTGCCACGTGCTGTTTCTTTTGCTCCTCGGTTCCATGCACGATGAGCGTCGGACCCGCCATCGTCAGCCCGATGATGTTGAGTGGGGTCGGCGCGCGGAACCGGGCCATCTCCTCGTTGAAGATCGCCAGTTGCATCTGTGAGGCGCCTTGGCCGCCATATTCTTTGGGCCACGACAGACCGAGGAACCCGCCGTCGAACAGGCGGCGGTTCCACTCGCGCATGAACTGCATGTATGCCTTACCACGCAAGGGGGCAGAGTTGGGCGTTCCCCAGCCAGGCGGTAGGTTGGTCTTGAGGAACTCGCGCACCCGCTGCCTGAAGGCCTCTTCTTCCGGGGTATAAGTTAGATCCACTTAAGCTACTGCCTCCATCCGTGTCGATTCTCTCAACCTAGCCAAAAGCGCGGCAAAAGGCCAAAAGCCGCCGCAGTGCGGATTTGCCCGCGGCGACTTTGCTGTGCCTCAAACGCGCTCGATATCCGATGCGGCCCGGTCCAGCACCGCAGTGATCGATCTCACCTGCTCGGCGGTTAGCGAGCCTTTGCCGACGCGCACCGTCAGCGCCATCCGCAGGTTCTGCATCGCGCGGATAATCTCCGGCGCCGGACCGCTGCCGTAGGCGCTGCTCGCCTCGCTCAACCGTGCCATCGCGGCGTCGGCGTCGGCTTTGTTGGCCTTCAGATACGCGGATCCTTCCGGTGTGATTCCGTACTCCTTTTTGTTCCCCACCGGCGTGACGTTGATGTACCCCATCTCCTCGAGCAGAGTCAGATTGGGATAAACTACGCCGGGACTGGGGCTGTAGACGCCGCCAAGCTGATCTTCGATCGCCTTGATGATTTCGTAACCGTGACGCGGTTTTTCGGCCACGAGGCTCAGGATAATGAAGCGCAGATCGCCGGAATCGAGAATTCGCCCTTTCATCCAGCGGCCGAAGTGCCGGTGACGGCCGCCATGCCGGCCATGGTCGAAATCAAAGGGCGAGCGCATGAAGCGCCGTTCGCTGGGCTCGCTACCGCATCTGTGTCGTCCAAACATTTGTAATCTCCGGTGCATCTAAGTTGTAACTTCGATATATCGAAAAAATGGGACTCGAAGTCAAGTACCAAGCCTGTGAGCGGAGTTTTATGGTTGATCTTTCGCGCCAAGCCTTGGTATACGCGCTAACAGTTACAGCAACGATGCAAGTCGACGCAGCCTGTTGAGGAGTGTCATCCGATGGAGCCACAGGTACAGCGAATAAAAGTTCAGCCACTTACGGCGGAAGCCTTTAAGCCTTATGGAGTGGCGATGGAAACCGGCAAGCATCTGATTTTTCCCGAGGTGGATGAAGGAAGCCAGGTAGCCCTTGAGTTCGTGCCGCTCAAGCATCGAATGGAACCGGTCCATCAACTGAATCTGCATTTTTCCTACAGTCAGGCATTCATTCCGGTTCGCGGTACGCTGATCCTGCTGGTGGCGCCGGCGCCGCGAAATCAGGACGCGCCGCGGGAAACCTACGAGTTCGACTACGACAAACTCGCGGCATTTTACTTCGAGCCGGGCCAGGCGGCGGAAGTAGCCAAGGGTACGTGGCACACGCTCTTCAACATGGGCGGAGGGGCGGACACTTTGTTCGTGAATGTTACGCGCCGGCGGCCCGAGCAGGGCGCGGAGCATCCCGCTCAGCTCGAACCGGATGTTGCTTGGGTCGACACGTCTGAAGCGCGACAACAAGGTGCTTGAGCTCGCGCTAGTCTAACCGATTCCAGCGACTCTCCGCCGACGGTCGGATCGTTGGACGATTCGTGTGGCGACGGTAGGCTTTTGGCGCAAACGCTTTGGCCCGCCTGAGTTTTCGACAGAATTTTGTCTGTGACGCATTCAGTGGCCGTCGATATTTGCAGCCGGCAAGTGACGGAGGCGCGTTCCCACCTTGGGGAGGGATGAAACATGTCAAACGAGCTGGGGATGGTTATGGCGTTCACCGGGAACCTGGCGCCACAGCAAAGATTTTCCGTCTGCCGCGACGAAAAATTCCTCAAGGTTGTCGAGCTGTTGCGCAGCGCCGATGTCAGCTTCACCAACCTCGAGTGTTGTATCCAGGATGGCGAAGATTTCCCCGCCTATGTTGCCGGCAATGGGCGCGGCGCGACTTATCTGCCGGGCCCTCCTCACACCGTTGAGGAAGTGAAGTGGATGGGGATCAAGATGGTTTACGCGGCGAACAACCACGCCGCGGATTTTGCCGAAGGCGGCATCCTGACAACGATCAAGTACTTCAAAGCCGGGGGTCTGAGCTACGCGGGAATCGGACCCAGCCTGACCGCGGCTACCGCTCCCGGTTACCTGGAAACGTCCAAGGGAATGGTGGCCCTGATCGCGGCTGCGGATTGGGGACCGCGGGGCAGGATGGACCTGCCTTACCAGATGCCCGCGGCCGTGATGGCCGCTGATGAGGGACCGACGTTCAAATCCCGTCCCGGACTGAATCTCATTCGTTACGACGCCGTTACCTTGGTGGACCGCTCCACCCTTGACGCTTTGCGCAGAGCCAGCCAGGAACTCGGTTGGGAGCAGACCAAGGCGACCCGGCGCCGGGGCGGCGGCCGCGATGAGGCGCTGATCGGTCCCTCGGTATTGGGCGGAGAGCAGGACAGCGATACCGAATTTCACTTCATGGGAAGAAAGTTTGCGCTGTCGGACCGGTTCGACTTTACCACGGCTCCATATCAGGTCGACCTCGAGCGGAACTATCGTTGGATTCGGGAAGCTCGAAGGCAGGCCGAGTTTGTAGTGGTCGCGTTCCATGACCAGGGCGCGCGGCGTCCGGCAGAAGAGGAATACACCAGGATTTTTGCCTACGGCGCCATCGACGCCGGCGCCGACGTTTATGTCAACACCGGGTGCAGGCACGGCGGGATTGAAATCTACAAGGGCAAACTTATCCTTCACGGACTGCCGGCATTTTTCATCCAAAATGAGCAAGTGCGACAGGTACCAAACCAGATGATGAGCCGCTGGGGTTTGCAGCCCGACGAAAGCACGCCGGCCGACTTTCTGGACGCGCGGGATCATGGCGAGGCCCATGGCACCAACGTCATGACCAGCTTTCGCAACACCGATTTTCGCGGCAGCGCAATCCACACCGTGAGCTACGACGAGGACCGCAACCTGAAAGAGGTGCGGATCTATCCGCTGACAAAAATCTCAACCGGCCGCCGCTCCCAGCTCGGCCGTCCGCAATGGGAGCCCGACACCGAAGAGGCACAGCAGGTATTGGAAAGAGCGGTGGAGCGATCCAAACGGTTTGGGACCGAGGTCGAGAAGGAAAACGGAATCGGAGTCGTCCGAGTTAGGTAGCCCTCTCTAACCACGGCGTTTTCTTATTTCTCTCGTCCGGGAGGGATGAGAATGCGGGAGCAGTAAAAATCTTTTTGGCAGCCAATTACCGCTGCCCTATAGCCATTTCCCTGGCGAGCCGATCGATTGAGTGGAAATCGATATTCGTGGTCTGGGGCTGGTGTGACGGTCGCATATAAGACCAAAGTCCAATTGTGAGGAGCATTGTCACAGCCCACAATGGACCGGCATCTGAGGTGCAAGGTCAACATTGCGCAACTCCGTGTTGGTTTATTGATCCCGCGGCACCAAGGGCGCAGTCTTGTTCGGAAAAGAGAAGATCATGAAAGCGACAGAGGCCTTTACGGAACTCACAACCGTCAACCAACTGGCGACCTTATTCCAGGAAACTGTTGCTACGATTTACCGAATATTGCGATGTTCCGAAAAAACGCCTCAAGAGCGAACGAAAGTGGCGGAGTTTTGGATTCTCAATTAAGGCAATGATAGCAACCACGCAGTAGGTCCAGGGGTGGGAGCGGATAGGCGAGCCAACGTACTCGCCGGCGAGAGTTGGCCGCAGCGATTTGCTCTCTGATTCTGTCCAGGAATTGGCACGGCCCAAAGTCCGAACGCCACTGATCCACTGGGACTTCGTTCTCGTAAATATGGGAATCCTGGAAAGCTCTCCCCGGGAATGGGTAAGCGAGGAGAAAGGCAATGGCAACCGGGAAAAAACCAAACATACTGATCATCTTTGGCGACGATATTGGCACCTCGAACCTCAGCATCTTCACCAAGGGCATGATGGGCTACCGGACGCCCAATATCGATCGCGTCGCCGAGGAAGGAATCCTGTTCACCGACAGTTACGGCGAACAGAGCTGCACCGCCGGACGATCGGCGTTCATTACCGGTCAGAGTGTCTTCCGCACCGGCCTGAGCAAGGTGGGATTGCCCGGAGCCGACGTCGGCTTGCGCGCGGAGGATCCGACCATCGCCGAACTGCTAAAGCCGTTAGGCTATGCCACCGGACAGTTTGGCAAGAATCACTTCGGCGACAAGGATGAATTCCTGCCGACCAGCCACGGGTTCGACGAGTTCTTCGGCTTTCTCTACCACTTGAACGCGATGGAGGAGCCCGAGTTGCCCGACTATCCTCCGGCTTCCGATTATCCCAATTTCAAGAAGAACTTCGGCCCGCGCGGCGTGCTTGACTGCAAGGCCAATCCGGACGGCACGCAATCGATTCAGGATACCGGCCCGCTGAACATAAAGCGGATGGAGACCATCGACGATGAGGTCCTCGCCAAAACGGAAGACTATATGGATCGCCAGGTCAAGGCTGACAAGCCGTTCTTTGTGTGGTTCAACGCGTCCCACATGCACTTCCGCACCCATGCCAAGCCCGAGATCCGGGGCCAGGCAGGACGCTGGCAGTCGGAATATCACGACGTGATGATCGAGCACGATCAAATCGTCGGCAAACTGCTGAAAAAGCTCGATGACCTCGGCATCGCCGACGATACCATCGTCATGTACAGCACTGACAATGGACCGCATATGAACTCATGGCCCGACGCCGGTATGACGCCGTTCCGCAACGAGAAGGACTCCAACTGGGAGGGCGCCTTCCGCGTGCCGTGCATGGTGCGCTGGCCCGGCGTGATCAAACCTGGCACCGTGTCCAATGAAATCATCAGCCACATGGATTGGTTGCCGACGCTGCTGGCCGCCGCGGGTGAGACCGACATCAAGGAGAAACTGCTCAAAGGCCATCAGGCGGGCAAGAAGACCTTCAAGGTTCATCTCGACGGTTACAATTTCCTGCCCCACTTCAAGGGCTTGGAGAAGTGCCCACGGGTGGAATACTTCTACTTCTCCGATGACGGCGACCTGATGGCGATGCGCTATGACAACTGGAAAGTGACCTTTATGGAGCAGCGGATGCCAGGTACCCTGCGGATCTGGCAGGAGCCGTTGGTCTCGTTGCGGTTTCCGAAGCTCTTCAACCTGCGCACTGACCCTTACGAGCGGGCGGATATCACCTCGAACACCTACTGGGACTGGGTAATCGGTCACATCTACCTGTTCTTGCCCGCGCAGGCAATCGTCGCGAATTTCCTGAAGACTTTTGTCGAGTATCCACCGCGCCAGAAAGCGGCGAGCTTCACTATCGACCAGGTCCTGGAGAAGCTTCAGCGGCAAGGAGGTAGCCATTAATGAGCAAACGGATACGTCCGACAGCGCAATGCCGGTGTTCGAATGGGCGGCGAACGCCGGAAACTGTTTATCGCGGCAGGTCTACGCTGTCGCAGTTGAAGGTTAGTTAATATGGCCGCCGCCGTGTCACACGGATTCGCCGGAGCAGGCAGATGGCTACGCAAGGAGTTCGTCGAGGCCTGGCCGGTGTTCCTGTTTTTTCTGGTCGGATTCCTGATCCTGATTACGCTCATCAAGCTGGCGCTGGCGCAATTCTCGGTCGAGATATCGGTACTTTCCAATGCGGTAGTTGGCGCGTTGTTGGCCGCCAAAGCGGCGCTCGTCCTTGACGGGACGCCGCTCGCACGCAGCCTTGAGCGCTATCGCCGGATTGTCGCGGTCGCGGTGAAGACGTTTTTATACGGTGTCGCCAGTCTGCTGCTCCTTAGTGTGGAACGATTGCTGGAAGCGCTACATAAGGTTCATAACTTAGGCGCGGCTGTCGTCTACGCATTGGAACACGCGAGTCGATATCGGATCCTGGCCTGGGCGCTGGGAATAAGTATTGTATTCGCCCTCTACTTCACCTTTATCGAGATCAGCGAGCGCATGGGTGAAGGTGCGCTATGGAGACTGTTTTTCGAATCGCCAAATAAACTGACAACGATTCGGGCCGACAGCCGGTCATAGGTGCGGGCAAGAGTCGGATCTGACGCCGCAAGGAACGGAATCTATTTTCGCTTTGGGGTTGGGAGAAATTCTCCTCGACCATTGCGACACAGAGAACGAGGACTCAAATGGCAGACCAGACGGCGCATAGCGCGCCTGGACTTGATCTCTCGACCAAGCTTGCCTTTGACCGCACCTGGGTTGCCTATGAGCGGACCATGCTCGCCTGGGTCAGGACTGCGACTTCGCTGATAACCTTCGGGTTCAGCGTTTATAAATTCTTTCAAATCGTGAGAGAAGCAGGCGAGCCGACCAACCACCTAATCGGGGCCCGGCAGTTTGGGCTATTGCTGGTGAGCATCGGCTTGGCCTCGCTGGCACTGGCGACGTTGGAATATCGGCAGAATATTCGGATGCTGGGAGCGGAGTATCAAGGCCGCCCGCGCTCACTGGCGGTTATCGTGGCGGGTTTGATTTCAGTTCTCGGCGTCGTGGCGTTGAGTGTGATGATTTTTCGCCTATGAGCCGCGGAGTTAAGATTACGGTTACGTATCACTCCAACTCAATCAATCGTATTTCTCCGACTCTCGGCTAAGCATGTCACACGGGGCATTCAGACCGCTGAGGTGGCTGACGATAGACTACTCGCCGCATCCGGAGGAGCGCGCGTTCCTGGAGCGGGCACATGCCCGCCGGGAGGGTGAGGTTGAGACCACGGTTGCGGTGCCGAGCGACCCCGAAAGCGAACGGGTATTTGGGGTTCGGCTGGCGCGTCATGGGTTGCAGGCGGTCTGGTTGGAAGTAGTGAACGGGGGCGCGGAACCGGTATGGCTGGACCGGGTCCAACTTGACCCCAACTACTATACCCCGCTGGAGACCGCACACCTCGCACATTTCGCTATGGGCACGCGTCTGGTGGCATTCGGCGTACTCGGATGGTTGTTCCTTCCACTGCTCCCATTGGTACCGCTCAAGCTCCTGTCCGCACGTGCCGCGAACCAGCATCTGAACCAGCTCTTCCGCATGGTGGGTTTCCCCACGGGGGTCATACCGGTCGGGAAGAAGGTCAGCGGTTTCCTATTCACCCCGTTGGACGAAGGGGTGAAACGGATTGACGTACGCTTGTTGGGCCGCAGCCGCTCCTTTGATTTCCCATTCACGATCGAGGTGCCGGGCTTGACGCTGCCTCATCCGGCAGAGGAAGCGGAGGGGGCAGGGAAGGCCGAAGAACTCGACCAGGCGGCGTTACAGCTTTGGTTACAAGGGCAGCCGCGATGCACCGGTAACGCGCGCGGGACGGTTGAGGGTGACCCGCTTAATCTGGTTATTGTGGGCGACCGCGCCAGCGTACAGGAGTGCCTGAGGGCCTGGGACGAGACCGAGTCGATAACATTCGGCACCGCCTGGAAGACCGCTAAGGCATTCGTGCTGGAATCGCAATACCGCTACTCCCCGGTGAGCCCACTGTACCTTGGTGGATGCCAGCAGGGTCTCGCCCTGCAACGTGCCCGCGTGAGTCTTAATCAGCGGCTCCACCTGCGGTTGTGGGCCACGAGCGTTCGCTTTGGCGGCCAGCCGGTCTGGATCGGCCAGGTTAGCCGCGACATCGGCGTGCGACTCACTCTGAAAACGTGGAACCTGACAACTCACAAGATTGATCCCGACGTCGACGAAGCGCGGGACTACGTGCTTAATGATCTGCTGGTTTCCGGCCGTGTTGCCCAACTCGGCTTCCTCCCCGGGGTTGAGGCGGCGTCCGCCGCGGCGCCGCGCCGCAACCTGACAGGCGATCCGTACTATACCGACGGCCTGCGTGGGGTGGCCGTGCTCTCCCGCACGCGTACGGCCCCCGCGTTCCTGTCCTGGTCGTCTTCCCCGTGAGGCTGGGAAAGAACACGTTTGTCGATTTAGAGCAGTCGGCAGACTGCTCGCCCTGAAAGACTGAAACGATTTCCGCGTGGGCCAGGCCATGCCGCCATTTTGGGACTCACTTCAGGCCGAAACACCAAGCCTCTCAGGATTATCTTCGGACTAGATCCCTTCTGTTCCACCAGCGCCCTTACTGTTAATGCTGACGGGGATTATAGCGATACTTCATGTATTAACTTAGTACGCAACGCAACTGACTGACGTAGAGCCGGCCACGGACTATTTACTATTTCACAATACGCCATTAAAGCCCTTCCCACTAGCGGTGTTCACGCCCACGCCCTAAGAGGCCTGCACCAGGATATCGTATTCCCCAACCTCGAAAGCCTACCGCGCCGGCACTCGTTCGAGTCGCCTCTTATCGCAAAGAAGAGCAGCCCACAGTCGGAAGTCCCAATCGATACTCGCTGATATCCGGGACGCTGATCGTCTATTCCAAGTGATTCTCTGATGCAGGAGGTCTGCATAAGCGAAAGGATTCTTAATCATGTCAACGAGAGAATTTTTAGGGTTGGGTCATAGGTAAAGGATATTTCCCGGCGCTCTTCCTGTGCCTTGCACAATCTATCGCGCAAGTCCTGCTGGTCCGCATGGAAATAGCCATCATGCTTGGGGAAGGAGACAAGAAACCGATCTTTGTCTTCGATGATCCTGCGAATCACGCCTTTGGATTGGAGCATGAATAAGTTCCTATGTCTTAAGCCGTCAGAAGTCGCGCCCTGCTCGTTGCGGGCATCGCCCATCACGCCTTCTAAAGCGGGCCGCTTCGCACGGTCCCGGAAAACACCCAGCCAAAGATAATCTGGAAGATGACGAGTTGACCGCTGATGTGATTGGCTGCCTGCCGTTGAGGATATGGGCTACGATTCAGACCGGCAGCGCAGGGAACTGGAGGCCAAGGCGCCGAGGCTAACCGCGATAACACCAGCAGCGGCAATCTTCGAGATTTTCATGGCTTTCTCCTAATAATTTGGATGCTTCCAAAGCGGAGCGAAAATTAAACTCATTTGAAAATCAAGATTAAAATAACAATCTGACTACAGTAACCTCGTCTTTGGGCAAAAAAATCGCGAATTCCATCCAGAATGTTAATCTCCTAATTTCTAGCCTAATAGGAAGTTCCAAATCAAGGTTCCACAGCATTGCCAATGGTGGCTTCCCTTAGCGTGGTGCGGAATTGCGGCGCCCACGGACCACGATGTTCTCGCCGAGGGTGTTCTGGCCGAGTAACTCATTCGCCGCTTATGAGACCGCCCGCGTGTACCGAGGCGTCCCCCGCGACTCACACATTGCTGTGGTGCGAGAGATTAGCCTCGCTTTCGACACGGCCGCTGAAATCGCGACCCTCCTTGACGCCTGGAAAACGCTGATCGACACGCACATCGTCGGCGAAGATGGCTTCGTATCCCGACAAAGAAAACGGCTCAGCACCGCCAAGGAGCCCGGCAGAAACATTCAATAAAATAAGGAGTTTTTGACGAGATGCGAGAGGGGGGACTTGAACCCCCACGCCTTGCGGCACTGGATCCTAACTTCTGTGCTCCCTATTTCGCGACACAATATGAGGCCAGATAAGGGCGTAAATATTGGAGTTTTTCGCTCCAGACACCGCCCCAGATCCTACAAAACCCGACCAAAGTGAGCACTGTGTGGGCACTACAATAGCATTCGAAGAGCGACAAAATGAGAATCCCACGAAAATTTCCAATGCCCTGTGACCGTTTCGATCTCGGCGTCCTGCCCAACGCCGGTGACATAATCCTTGAGGGCGGTCTCACCGATATGCTGTGCCGACCCTCGACGATCTGCGTGATGCGGCTGGCGGGAACGTGCAAGTCTTAGGCGAGCTTGTTCACGCTCATGCCCGACGGCTTGAGAAACTCTTCAAGCAGAATCTCGCCCGGATCGATGGGCGGCAGCTTTTTGGCGGGTCATCGCTGCATCTCCTAGTGGTAATCGACGATCTGGACGTCATAAGCGTCGCGTTCTCGCCACACGAAACAGCACGCTGCTGGGCAATCAGCCGACTCGGCCGTCCCAGTTCCGGGCTTTCGAGATGACCTCGGAGAATGGTCTACTCGAATCGAAACTGGGTTCCCGCGGAAGTCCCAGCACTCGCTCACCGATACCGTTTCGTTGCATCTCGTTGGTACCAGCCGCGATGGAAGTCATCCGACCATTTAGATAGTTGATCGAGTACCGCCTCGCGCTCTCGTCGCCGGGGTGCCAAAGCAGCGCCTCCGGCCCGCCGATCTCGACCGCAATCCGAGCTCGGATTGGAGAAAATGCTCCTGAAGCAAGCTTTCCGTACGCAGCCACGGCAGGATCCGGCTTTTCGGAGGCGCGAAGGCGCGCGGAAATTCGCTTGCCGAGATGATATTGCGCATAGTCGTTGATGTGAGCGCGCGCGATCGACTGCCGGACGATCGGATCGTCAGATCGTCGGATCTTGTGGGCCAACGCGACAAGATCGGGCGCAAGTATCCGAGGCTCCATAATCACTGAGCCCGCCTGCCCAGCCCCTCGCTCATAGACGAGCATCGTCTGCGCGACGGCCCATCCCTGATTGACCTCACCGATGACGTCGTCGGTGCTAACCACGACGTCATCGAGAAATTCCTGGCAGAAGCCGGCTTCGCCGTCGATTTGAACGATCGGTCGGATAGTGAGACCCTCGGCCTTGGTTGAGACGGCAAACCACGTTAGCCCGCGGTGCTTCGGAACGTCCCAGTCGGTTCGGGCAAGACACATACCAAAGTCCGCGTAATATGCGCCGGTGCTCCAAATCTTGGATCCATTGAGAATCCAACGGTCTCCCTCGCGAGTCGCCCTCGTGCGGATGCCTGCTAAATCGGAACCGGCCGCCGGCTCGGAGTAGAACTGACACCAGATCTCTTCACCGGACAAGATCTTCGGCATGTGCTGTCGAAGAAAGCTCGGAGAAGCGTGAGCGAGCATGGAACGGGCGATCGGGCTAAAGGTGACAGCACCAGCGGCGCCGAAATCAGGCATCACATACCGTGCGGCCTCCTCGCGGAATACGCGCTCGTGAGCCGCGCTAAGACCTCGCCCGCCGTATTCCTCGGGGAACGAGATCCCGGCATATCCGGCATCGAAAAGCGTGCGCTGAAGCACTCGGCTTTCAGCGATCTCTTCCGGCGTTTTCGCCTCAGTTCGAGCCGCTTGCGGACCGGAATACCGTCGGCGTTTCAGATTGGCCGCGAGCCAGGCTCGCACTTCCTTCCGAAACTCATCCAGGTCTATGGCATCGGTTCTCATTTCTGGATCCCTTCGTTTACAAGTTCGACAACTGACATAAGCGCTCGCGGTGCCACACTGGGTCACCATAGAGTGCCGCATCCACAGTCAGACGGCGGAGATAGAGGTGCTGGTCGTGCTCCCACGTGAACCCGATACCGCCGAAAATCTGGAAGCAATTCTGCGCGAGGTCCACGCCGGAGTCCCCTACGAATGCCTTTGCAGAGCTCGCTGCCTCAAGGCCGTATCCATCGTCAGTACCGAGGCTCTTCGCCGCAGCCAGGGCGATCGCCTTGCTCATCTCGAGGAGGAGGCTCATGTCGGCCAGCAGGTGTTTTATCGCTTGGAATGAGCCAATCGGGCGTCCGAACGCAATCCGATCCTTGGCGTATCGGAGGGTCATCTCGAACTCGTGATCCATGGCGCCAACGGATTCCGCGGCCGTCAGTACCGCTGCGATAGCCGACTGGCGGGCGACGAGGTCGGAAGCTTTCCCTGTCATGCCGACAAGGGCCGAAGGGGGTAGTTGTGCACCTTCGAACCGCACCTCAGAGAATTGCCGACTGATGTCGAGCGAGTCGAGAGCCACAACTGTGACGCCGGACGTGCCCGGCGGCACCAGGAACTGTGAGACTCCGTCATTCGTCGCAGCTGTAACCAGTAGCCAACAGGATTCATCGACGTCCTGGACGAAGGTCTTACAGCCCGAGAGCTCATAGGCGCCGCTTCTGAACTCCGCTGTAACACCACCTTCGATGGCTGCATGTCCTGCGGGAGGAGAAATGGCCCACGATGCCGACGCATCCCCGGACGTCAGCGCAGGCAGCACCCTCTGGCGTTGCTCCTCATTGCCTGCCACGGATAAGGCGTAGGCAACGACGTTCGTCCCCACGAACGGCCCGGGCTGAAGCATGCCACCGCGCTTATACGCAACCAGCGCTGCGTCGAGGACACCGTTTCCTGAGACATTCCCTCCGCCGAGGTCTTCAGGAACCAGCATCGAAAACCATCCCAGTGCACCAGCCCGACGTCGATAATCGGCTGCATACGTGATGTTGCTATAGGCGCGCTCCCGCACACGAGCTAGTGGACATGCCTGCTGAATGAAGCGAACGGAGGCGTCAAGTAGTACCTTCTGATCGTCAGTTGCGTCGCAATCCACAAGTGGCTCCTCAGTCTCCATTTTCCAACAGATTTAGCTCTCTTCGAACTTGGCGTCACGCTTCGCAGCAGCCGCACGAACGCCTTTTTCTCTCAGGCGTTGCGAAAACTCCCACGGCTTCGGGGGCCTTGGGTGAGTGCATCATGGATTCCAGTGAGCACCTGCATCTGACTCCGCCCCATCAGCTCGACACCGAGGTTGACGACACCTTGTTGTGCACTAAGGCGGATACTGAACCCGCAATCCGTCATGCTGCCGACATTGAGGTAGCCGGCGTGGAAATGGCCCTCGACCATGCCCGGCATCAGGCTCTTGTCGCGGAGATCGAACACGGTGTCGCCAGCGGCCGGTTTTTGGAAGTTTGCCGTCCGGGCCCATACGATGACGCGGTCGCTCTCGACCAGACCGTACTGTTCGACTTGGGAGGATTAACCCCGTCGACCAGATTTGCCGCGGTGAAAAATGCCCGTTTCATGGTAAGTCCTATATTTATCGGCGTTGTCTGGAATTCCATTTTGATCTGCAATTTTCATAGTCCGAAGGGGATCGAGCGCGCAAGGCCTTCAGCGTGGATCGCGGGTTCCCCCGTCGAACTTGGCAAAGGACGGATGACTGGCAGGTCGTCCGGCGGCGCATCGATTCACACAGGAAAGAAGATGGCCAGCTGCCCTTTAGATTGTCAGCCTCAGCCGGCTCGAGAATTGATATGCTCATCCCAACTTTGAAGCGCTCTACCGACCGCCGCTTCACAAGGCAGCACAGCTGCCACAGACCAGCGTTCTTGCAGGTGAGGTTGCGCGAACTGAACCAGTCAAAGATCAAGGCGTCATTCCATAGGCACCCCCGTCCATCAGCAGATTCTGGCCGGTGAGGAAGTCGGCGTGCACGCTACAGAGGAAGGCACAGGCCTTGCCGAACTCCTCGGGCGAGCCCAGCCAGCCCGACGGGTTCTACTCCCTGAGAACCCGGATCGCATCGTCGAAATCGCTTCCGGCGGCATTCGCCCGTGCGCCAACCATGCCGCGGAGCCGATCGGTCTCGAAGGAGCCCGGCGGCAGGCGGTTGATGGTCACGTTATGGCGGACCGTCTGGCGGGAGAGACCAGCGACGAAGCCGGTTAGCCCACTGCGCGCGCCATTCGACAGGCCGAGGAACAGGATCGGCGATTTCACTGAGGAGGAGGTGATGTTGACGATGCGCCCGAACTAGCGCGCGATCATCCCGTCGACCGTGCGCCTGATCAACTCGATCGACCCCAGCATCAGCGCGTCGAGCGCCTTGAGCCAATCCTCGCGGCTCAGGCTTCGGCGGCTACTCTAAGGTTCAACGAATCTCCTCGCGATCATGAAGGGAGGCGCTTTGAGAAGAATCCGGACACCCAGGCTACCGCGCTACGACGAACTGCCGGTGCGCGCCGGCGCGCCCTAGCAGCAACCGTGTTGAGATACCGCGCCCGCAAGGGGAGAAATAGTTGAGGGTGACATAGCGAGCATGGGTGTTTGCCAATGGGTGTTGCTGCGAAGCATGGCATTGAGGATGACGAGCAGCTTGCGCATGCAGGCGGTAAGAGCCGGTTTGGCATGCTTGCCTCTGGCACGCAGCTGCAAATAGAAGGTTCTAATGGCTGGATTGCTGCGGACTCCCGCTACCGTCGCCATGTACAGTACACGCCTTACTTCGGCGCGTCCGCCCCAGATGCAACGACTGCCGCGCAAGGTACCACTGTCACGGTTAAACGGGGCCAAGCCTGCCAGAGCGGCGATCTGCTTGCGATTGAGTTCCCCCAGTTCGGGCAAGTGGGCGAGCAGGGTCCTCGACAACACGGTGCCGACGCCAGGTACGGATCGCAGCAACTCATCACGTTTGCGCCAGATGGGAGTGTCACGAATCATGGTACCGAGTTCATCATCGAGGCCGCCCAGCCGCTTCTCCAACCAGCGGATGTGCTCATCGATGCTGCGGTATAAAACTTTTGGGGCGCGGGTTCGCCGGTTCTTCTCGGCGGTTAGCATCTCGACCAACTGGCGCCGCCGCGTGAGCAACGCTTCAAATGCCTGTGTCTGCGCATCCGGTAATCGCCGCGGCGTGGGCCGGACAACCTCCCCAAACTGTGCCAATACTTCGGCATCGAGCCGATCGGTCTTTGCCAACCGTCCGGTCGCCCGAGCAAAGTCACGCACCTGCCGAGGATTGACTACTGCGACCGCGGCTCCGCCAACCGCCAGCCCGCCGGCAACGGGCACCTCCAGGCCGCCGGTCGCTTCGAGAATCACAAAGTCCGACGGTCCAAGCTGCTCCAGCAATCGACGGATTCCGAGTTCGTCATTGGCGACCGAAAGACGTTCGCCAGTTGGCCGGATAAACACGTCCAATTGCGCTTTGGCAACATCGATCCCGACGTACCGTTTCACCTCATCCATTCTCCAACCTCCTCAGCGCTGCTTGCCCCGCCTTGCAATTCGGGATCTTGCTCCCTTACAACCGTTCGGGCTTGGCGCAATCGGTGGAACGGCGACCCTCGCTGCTAGACGGGATCTTGCTCCCAAGGGTGCACCGGTCTGCCGCTCCACCAACTTTGATTCTTGTACCATTTCGTCAACATACAAGGTTGCGGAAAAAAGGTTTTTAGAGCCCATGGAGACAGCGCAATTACCTGTCATATTATGCATAATTAGGCTATTGCTACTGGGTAACCGGCCATTTTTAGGGTTTTGTCGCGGTAGGGACGTCGGTTGACCCGACGCCCCCCGCACAGATCCGTACGTGCAGAATTGCTGCATACGGCTCCTACCTCGGATACCTGGCGTCGAAGCGCAGGTTGGGATGAGGGTGAAGGATTTTGGCACTCGGAATCCAGCGATCGACCAACGGCCAGAACCGCTCCCATGTCATCCGGTCTCGCTGGCTCCGTCGCCGCAGCGCACGGTACCAGCGCCAGATTACCTGGGCCCGAAAGCTGTTCAGACTATCCATGTTGCCGGGCACGGCATGATAGTTGAAATAACCTTGTACTACGGACCTCAACCATTTCCCGACTTCAGCGACCGGCTGATGCCAGCGTCGCCGCAACTCCTGTTTCAGCTCACTGAGCTTGGCGGAGAGTCGCTTCTGAATAGTCTTGCGCTTGACGATGAACCGGCCGGTCTTCCGGGTCTTCCCACAGATATGCGTGAAACCCAGAAAGTTGAACACCTCCGGCTTGCCCTCACCGCGCTGCTTGCGGTTTTCGGCTGCTTGACGCCCGAACTCAATCAGGCGCGTCTTGTCCGGGTGTAGTTCCAGCCCGAACCTTTGCAAGCGCTCTCGCCATTGCTGGACAAAGCGCTCGGCGTCGGCACGATGCTCGAATCCCGCCACGATATCATCCGCATAACGGACGACTATCATGTCGCCACTCGCGTCATGCTTTCGCCAGTGCCTGACCCACAGGTCGAACACGTAATGCAGGTAGATGTTGGCCAGCAGCGGCGACGCTACTGACCCTTGCGGGGTTCCCACTTCCGTCTTCGACCATTCCCCTTCTTCGGAGACCCCAGCCCTCAACCACTTCCGAATCAGGCGCAGGATTCTCCGGTCCGCGACGCGATGCTCGATGAATTTGACCATCCATTCGTGCGAGAGATTGTCGAAGAAGCTCCGAATGTCGGCATCGAGTATCCAGTTCACCTTCTTGCGCATAATCCCGACCCATAGCGCATCCAACGCTTGGTGCTGACTGCGCCCCGGTCGGAACCCGTAGGAGAACCCTAAGAAATCCTCTTCGTAAATCTGGTTGAGGACCACCACTAAGGCGCGCTGGACAATCTTATCCTCCAAGGCTGCGATGCCCAGGGAACGTTGTCGTCCATCGGCTTTCGGGATGTAGGCTCTCTTGGAAGGCTGCGCGCGATACGTTCCCCGATGGATGCGGCGATGCAAGTCCGCCAGCTTCTCATCCAGGCCCGTCTCGTACTCTTGCCAGGTCACGCCGTCGACTCCGGGCGCCGCCTCCCGCTTCAGCGAGTAGTAGCCCTCCCGCAGTAGCGCGGTCGTGACATGGTGGAGCAACGCGCTGAACCGCGTCCGTTTGTCCCGACGTGCTACTTCACGCACACCGCGCAACACGCTCGACTCGCTGGCCCGGCGCTGCGTCCGGGGCGGGGTCGCTTGCCCGATGTTCTCCTTGGTCGGCCGCCTTCCCTCCATGCTCTCCGCAGGTGCTTGCTCACCCTTGTTCGGGCACTTCGCAGGTAGTATGCGACCGCCCGACTCCCCACCAACGTGCATGTTGGACTTCGGGCTCAAGGCCTTCTCCAGCCGGCCCGCCGCATCTTCCCCGGCGGGCATCGATGGGGTCTCCCGGTTCTCGCGCGTGGAGTTTCCATACATGCCTGGGGTCTCAGACTGCGCAGGGTCCTGCGGATGCTTGCGATAGCGCCTCCGCCGATATTGCCTTCCGCCATGCAGAACGACGTCGGCACCCTGGTCGCGATTATTTCGCAGCTCAATACCCGGCCTGCATGTGCCCCTGTCAACGCTTCAATGGTAGCCTCGCGGCCGGCCACGCATGACTCGGGGTCAGGATGGTTCGCTACTCCTTTCCTGTGTGACTCTTTCATTCACGACTCCACGCCGGTTTATCCCGGCGCACTCCGCATCCTTGTATGTTGACGAAATGGTACAAGAATCAAAGTTGGTGGAGCGGCAGACCGGTGCACCCTTGGGAGCAAGATCCCGTCTAGCAGCGAGGGTCGCCGTTCCACCGATTGCGCCAAGCCCGAACGGTTGTAAGGGAGCAAATCCCGAATTGCAAGGCGGGGCAAGCAGCGCTGAGGAGGTTGGAGAATGGATGAGGTGAAACGGTACGTCGGGATCGATGTTGCCAAAGCGCAATTGGACGTGTTTATCCGGCCCACTGGCGAACGTCTTTCGGTCGCCAATGACGAACTCGGAATCCGTCGATTGCTGGAGCAGCTTGGACCGTCGGACTTTGTGATTCTCGAAGCGACCGGCGGCCTGGAGGTGCCCGTTGCCGGCGGGCTGGCGGTTGGCGGAGCCGCGGTCGCAGTAGTCAATCCTCGGCAGGTGCGTGACTTTGCTCGGGCGACCGGACGGTTGGCAAAGACCGATCGGCTCGATGCCGAAGTATTGGCACAGTTTGGGGAGGTTGTCCGGCCCACGCCGCGGCGATTACCGGATGCGCAGACACAGGCATTTGAAGCGTTGCTCACGCGGCGGCGCCAGTTGGTCGAGATGCTAACCGCCGAGAAGAACCGGCGAACCCGCGCCCCAAAAGTTTTATACCGCAGCATCGATGAGCACATCCGCTGGTTGGAGAAGCGGCTGGGCGGCCTCGATGATGAACTCGGTACCATGATTCGTGACACTCCCATCTGGCGCAAACGTGATGAGTTGCTGCGATCCGTACCTGGCGTCGGCACCGTGTTGTCGAGGACCCTGCTCGCCCACTTGCCCGAACTGGGGGAACTCAATCGCAAGCAGATCGCCGCTCTGGCAGGCTTGGCCCCGTTTAACCGTGACAGTGGTACCTTGCGCGGCAGTCGTTGCATCTGGGGCGGACGCGCCGAAGTAAGGCGTGTACTGTACATGGCGACGGTAGCGGGAGTCCGCAGCAATCCAGCCATTAGAACCTTCTATTTGCAGCTGCGTGCCAGAGGCAAGCATGCCAAACCGGCTCTTACCGCCTGCATGCGCAAGCTGCTCGTCATCCTCAATGCCATGCTTCGCAGCAACACCCATTGGCAAACACCCATGCTCGCTATGTCACCCTCAACTATTTCTCCCCTTGCGGGCGCGGTATCCCAACACGGTTGCTGCTAGGGCGCGGCGTGGGGCGTATTCGGAGACGCCGACGAACTGGGCACCATCAATCTGATGACCCCTGATTGCGTAATCAAAGCGGCAGCCGAGATTCGCACGGGCCGGGTCTTCTCGCTCAACCTTCCAATCACCTTGCCCGACCCGCCCCTGTTCGGACGCGGCGCTGTCCGCCATCACACCTTCCCGCTTCCGGGGCCGACTTCTTTACCGATGATTAGCTCGACAAATTCTATCCCCAAGCGTCTTCGCAATGGGATGCCGTAGCCCACATCAAGCATCCGCAGCATTTCTGGATTCATCTGAAGCATAAACAGCGCCGTCGTAGTTATAAACTACAACTGAAATCCCGGCCCCCGCCGGTGATTGCAAGTCAACAAACGCGTTGGGAACGGGGTGAGCATCTTCGTCAACGGGATTTTCGCGTAAGCCTCGGAGATGTGGACCCCACCGCGGTTCAAATCAATGATGTAGGCGAGTCCCTTTTTGTAGAAGTCGAGAAACCGCTCCACTTCGTAGCCCGTTTTCGCGTAGGTCCTGGCGGCAAACCCGTATGGACTAATCGGCCGGAGGAAAATAGAATGGAATTCCAGCCGTACATATTCGTCGATAATCTCCCTCGGATAATCGAGGGACAGCCGCGTGGTAGTCATTAGGGCGGCAACACGCCTGCGGCCTAGGATTTCACGTCCGCGCTCGATATTCCGCAGCGCGTAACCCGCCCCCTCCCAATCGGCCCATTCCCCAACTCCGCGCTGCGCGCTGCCCTCATTGGTGGCGCTCGCTCCATGAGCACGTCCGCTCCATCGGCTTCGCCGAACGCTTCGCTTGTCACGCCCGGTGCAGCACTCCACTTCGCGCGTCTAGGAATCTGCGCGGGCCCTCCAGATTTGGGTGAGAGCAACCGTCTCCGATATCAAGCGGTGACCGGCCCCCTTGGGGTACACCGCCAGTCGGTCAGCCGTTGGGCGCGGGAGCTGGAGCAGTCTGGCGTACATGGATTGCGTAAAGCGTCACGTACCGGTCGTCGGGCAAAGTTGGACCGCAGCCAACTGGCCGAACTCGAAGTGGCGCTCAAGCTGGGGCCCGAGGCGTTCGGATACGCCAGCGGACTATGGACCGCCCGGCGGGTACGGGATCTCATCGAGGACCAAACCGGGGTGCGATACCATGAGGACCACGTCTGGCGCATCCTGCGCAAGCTTAACTGGTCTTGCCAGCGGCCCACTGGACGGGCGGTGGAGCGTGACGAGGAGGGCATCCGCCACTGGAAGAAATACCGTTGGCCGCAGATTAAAAAAAAGCCCTGCGCGAAGGGCGCACGATCATCTTCATCGAAGAAAGCGGATTGAGCCAACGACCGCACCGAGTGCGGACCTGGGCGCCGCGCGGACAGACGGTACTGCAATATCACTTCAATTGGAAGGTGATATCGGCTGCGGCCGGAATCACTTGGTGGCAAACTCTTGGTGGTCTGGGACGGGCTGCCGGCGCATCGGGCGCGGCTGGTCAGCGAGTTCATCCGGGCGCAGCGAGCTCGGCTCGCGGCAGAACGACTTCCAGGTTACGCCCCGGAACTCAATCCAGTGGAGCACATCTGGGGCTACTGGAAACACCACGAGCTCCCCAATTTCTGCCCCCGCGATTTCGCTCAACTCAGCCACCAGGCTCGCGCTGCCTTGCGCCGCATGCGCCGCCGCCAACCGCTAGTGCGCTCGTTCTGGCACCAAGCAAAACTGTCACTATAATATGCTGTCCTCAATAGATTGAACTTCAGGCGCCGAAAATCTAATCGATTGCCATCCGCAGTCGCCTTGGCCCGCGTCGAGGCGCCGGATGTCTGGTGGTCCGCGCCCCTCGACGCCGTTTTAGTCCGGCTTTCCTATTACCGCTCGGATCCGAAGATGCGTCTGCCGAAGCCGCTCAAGCCGGTGCCCGGCTTCGGCCGGGCACCGGCGGTTTACGCACCACGTCTGTCCGCCCATGCGCTAAGAAACTGACTGTCGAAGAGTTTTCGCACCCTGCTTATACTCGATCGCGATAAGGCTCCGCTTGCCTATCGCTCGGCACTGAAGCCTCGCCTGTATATGAAATATCTTCGGCTCCACGTCTCGTGAAGATCTCTTTCGCTCGATCGCGCTCCGTTGCGTCCCTGGTGTGGACTGACATCAAAACATTGCCGTCCTTGACCTTTCCCTCGTAACGCTTGGCTTCGTATTCGGGAATGCCCATGCCGATCAGCCCACCTGTAAGGCCGCCGGCTGCGGCCCCAACACCAACACCGGCGAGCGCCGCCATTATTGGTCCGGCCGCGATAAATGGCCCGACCCCAGGAATGGCGAGTGCTCCGATTCCAATCAGCCAACCAAAGGCACCGCCGAGCACGGCCCCCGTGCCAGCTCCCGTAGCCGCTCCTTCGGGCGCCTTGGTATGCTGCTCATGGGCAAAATCCCTGGTTCCGGCTTTGTCAGGAAACAAGACAGAAACGTCGTTGTTTGAAAAGCCCGCAGCCTTCAGATCGTCGCAGATGGCTACTGCCTGCGTTTCGTTTTTCGCTACACCAAATACTGCCTTTTCCACTTGATTCTCCTTTAATGACAAATTAATGATAATGACGTCGCGCCAAATGAAATCCTTGCCTGCTTTGTTCCCGTGTTGGAGCTACCGCTTACAGCAAATGCGACACTAGAAACCACACGACTAGAACCGATAATGGGACTCCCAACAGCCAGGCAATTCCGTAACGCATATATTCGGCCTCCTCTTTGTATAGTTACTTTGCGAATTAATGATTCTCAACTTCAAGCTGATTATCAACGTTCTTTGCGCCGGCGATAGCTCGAGCCTTCCGGCCGATGGATTGTTGTTCCCGTTTGGTTTGCACCGGACCCCGTAGGGTGACCATTCCACCTGAGCTCACGATTTTAATGTTATGAGCCGTCATTGAGAGCGTGTCGTCTCTGACAACCGCTCTACGTATTTGGCTTGTCAGCTCGATGTCACCCTTAGCGTTCGATGCTGACCCGCCGTGATGGCATCGGGATTACGATCCCTGACGTTAACCGCCGAGTTGTTGGGCGCAGGCGGTGGGTTCTGAGCGTGACTCACTCCCCACGTTCCCAGGAGCGCCGAAGATAATATAAGGGCCAATGCTAATTTGTTCACAAGAGATCCTCCTATCGAGTGTCTGTTATGGGAAACTGCCATTAATGCGCGAAGTCGAACGTTTGGCTCTTGTCGGCTTATGAGAACATCGAACCGGGCCGCGTATCGCCTCTGGTTCCGTCAAACCACGCCGACGAGCCAGAGTACGAGAAAGACCACCACGATGCTTCCAAGAGATATAGGAAGGTACATACCAGCCTTCGCAGGCCTTGCTTGTTGAATTGGGGGTTTGGTCTAGCGGAACGCGGTTAAAGGCGAGTGGAAAAACCGCTGTTTGGGCTGGATCAAGATCGGACTCGATTCATTTGTCGATCCCGACTCATTCACAATACATTGGACATGATGCATAAGCCATCCCCGCGGCTCTTCCAGTTCGTTATGTGGAGAACCGAATGTCGACAAGCATCGCGAATAGATGCATGCCACGAATGGCAGGATGCGGCGATTAAAGGATGCTCAATCTATCGATAGCCCTCCCTCGCACGTTTGTGCCAAACTATCGATGTCCCGCGCTGCGATCAGGTTGGGATTGTCCTTGAGCGCCTTGGCCAGCGCCCGCTCCACCTCGTCCCCGACGTCCCGTTTCCCTTGAGCGCTTCGGCCAACGCTCTCACGCCCAATGTAACAGTCCCAAAGGTACAGCTCAGCCAGCGTCGCATCGCCCTTGAGGACGTTGGCGAGCGCCCGCGCGCCTTCCTCCCCGATGACCTCGTTCCAAAGGGCCAACCTGGGCATCGCCATATTCCCTCGTGACCGGCTGCTGGAAAGACCGTCGGCCAAACGGCCCTAAGACCTTGCAACGGAGGGCCGCCCGGCGTATGTGGCAGTTACAATTCGAGGTTCAAAAACGGAGATCCCGACAAAGTCGAAATCGGAAATTCTGTAGCAATAGGAATATTCGCCAACGTATGAGGGAGGAAGTCAGCATGGAACGCTCGATACCTTCGACCGTCGTCGACCGTCAAGCCGGGTTTGCCGATACTTTCGTCAGAAACGAGGCCTATGCGTCCGGTGTCTCCTGGGCCGCGGTGATTGCGGGCGCATTTGTGGCCGCCGCGTTGTCGCTCATCCTGCTCGCACTCGGCGCCGGGCTCGGTTTATCCTCCGTCTCGCCATGGTCCGGCGTGGGCGCATCCGCTTCGACCATCCATAGGGCAGCGATCGTCTGGCTGATCATTATGCAAATCATCGCTTCGGCCATGGGTGGCTATCTGGCGGGCCGATTGCGCACGAAATGGGCGACAATTCACACGGACGAAGTGTATTTTCGCGATACCGCGCATGGATTTCTGGTGTGGGCCGTCGGACTTGTCATCACCGCATCTCTTTTGGCGTCCGCAGCCACCTCTATAGTCGGCGGCGGGGGACAAGGGCGCGCGACTTCAGTTTGGACTGGAGGCGGGGCGGAGATGGCGACGGATGTACCGGCCAACGGTCAGAACCTAGGTCTGAACGAGTATTTTGTCGATACCTTGTTCCGTTCCGGTCATCCGGACCGCAACGATGCTCCGGCGCGCGCAGAGGCCGCCCGCATTTTTGCTCATGCCCTCCGGCAGGGAAATCTTCCGGCGGCGGACGAGACCTATCTGGCCCAACTGGTAGCTGCGAAAACGGGGCTAAGCCAAACAGACGCTGAGGCACGGGTGTCCGAAGAGTTTGCGCAAATTCAGCGGACGGCAGAGGCCGCTCGCAAAGCGGCAGCGCACGTATTGCTATGGATATTTATTGCTCTCCTGATTGGCGCGTTTTGCGCGAGTTATGCCGCGACCATTGGCGGCAGGGAGCGCGATCGTGTGAAGCTTATTTAGCGATTCCCGGATTCTGCCCAGACGTATTTGGATGGCCATCAAAGAATTGAGGAGGCTCTGCGATGCGTTCGATTTTGCTTTTTCTGCTCGGTGTGCCGATCCCCATCATTATTTTGATCGCGCTTTTCAGCCATTGTTGATACCGCAGCCCAAACTCGTTCCAGGTGCTCCCGGCAACCGATCGGGATGGCGCGACCCAATCCCCGGCAATGCCCGGCTATATTTTTGAGTGATATTTGCGCGACGGTATCTGGCTCCAGACTTAGAGGCATGGCGGCGCGTCGCGGCCGCAGATAAGCGCGAACAGCCTTGGCTCGTCTGACATTACCGTCAGTTTTTCGTCATCGGGCACTTCGATACGACGAGCGGACAGGTGACCGGCTGGTTGCCGGAAAACCGCATTCAGAATGAAATCTACTGTACTCCTTTGTTGAATCAATGAGACGGTGCGTTCGTTGCCCGTGAGGGGCATGTTGCGACAGGTGATCCGCACGGGCGACAACAAGAATAAATGAACGGCGGCTCGGCGCCATTACCCGGGTGACGACATGACGATCGGCACGCGCGGCGAGCCGCTTGGATCGGATCAGGCCTGGGTGACGGCGCCGTGGTCGTCGCAGTGATCCTTGTCTGGATGATGCAGATGGCCCTTCACCAGATAGTCAGTGTGAGTCCCATGAGGGACCGCCTCGTGACCGCATCCCGACCCGTGGGCATGCTTCGCGTCGTGGGCGCCACAGGCGTGCGCGGGCGTACAGGCGGAAGGATTCGCGCCGCCGTCGGCGAGCGCATGCTCGTGCACGTGCCCACCGTGGACGCTGTGCAGATGGTCGTCGTGGAGATAATCGACATGGTCGTCGTGCTTGACGGCCGTATGACCGCATCCGGAGCCGTGGCTATGCGGATGCTGATCGTGCGTCTTCTGATCGCTCATTTACGTTACTCCTTTCCCGTGAGGCGGAATGCAGCGTTATCGAATCCGAGAGTTTAGCGACCTGCACGAAGAGCCGTCGTCCGTCACGCACAAGGAATCGGTCGCGTTCCAAGCGGGCCAGGTGCTCGGTGACTCTTGGCCGCGAAGCGCCGACGAGCTCGGCGATGTCCTTATGGCTGAAGGTTACTCTCAGGAGCGTGCCGCGCGACTCTTCGATTCCAAAGTCCGAACATAATTCAAGCAGTGTGAGCGCAATGCGCTCGTGAAGACCGAGGTTGAGAAAACCGGAGCTGCGCAGCAGCAGTCGATACCACTGCTGCAAATCGCTCTCATAAAATTTCCTGATCGCCGACTCCGAGCCATGCGCCGTGATGCGGTTGAAATCGTTCCAGCCAAGGCTGCCGACTCTGCAATCGTTGTAAGCCACGCACCGAAAGTCGAACTGGCTAAGTGGCGGCGAAGGAAACTCGGGGATCGGACCCGGAGCAAGCATGGCGATGGTGACTCGCTCGCTGCGGGCGTTCTGGCAAGTGATGCTGGCGATACCTCTTAACAGGCGGCGACGGCAGGAGAAGCTGTTGCGACCGATGCTTCCAGTCGCGCAACGCCGTTCTGTGCAAGGGATAAGGGGAGCAGGAGCGGATGGTGCTCGGCCCGTGTCGCCAGATCGAGCCGCTTTTGGAAGGAATTCGATCTCGTCCTGGGCGTCCAGACGCAGTCCCCACCAAGGTTCTTCGGCTTCGTCCGGAAGGCCACTCATGGGGTTTCATGGTTCTTCGAGAAATGCCGCTATGACAACAGGTTAAGCCCTAAGATGAAAAGAGAATAGTGGTTTTCTTTTGCATGGGAAAGTAGGCCGTATAGGTGTTTGTGAGGAGGCTCGCTGAGCTTCCGCCGTCTCATTAATGAATGCCACTTAGTATCGCTGACGCTGTGGCAGCCGTCGTTTTGGCGCGAGTGAACTGATTTAGCCACTTCTGCAAACGATGGTTTGATAAAGCATGCCCGGTACTACTGATTGCTGCTGGCGGAGACTCATCTGACGCGGCGGCTCTTTGGAAGCATGCCATCCCCTGGAGCCCAGGCGGTGGTATGTTGTGCAGCAAACAAGTCCTTGGTTGCGGCCAGCACCGCGACCGTCAATTGCAGCGCGTCATTTCGGCGCCCGCTTAGCGCTAGCGCAGATTCCACTGCGCGCAGTTACAACCTCACCGACCGGAGCGGCACGTGTCGCCAGCCCGTAAGGCGGTTAGCCGTCAGGTTGGGCCTGGGCGACGATCGCCATCCGAAAATCTGCAACATGGTGTTGCCTGATCTGCGGGCGACGCCTCGGTTGGTTACGCATTGGTCTCTCCCGCAGGCGCGCATGCCGGAAGGAGTGGAATGCAAGGCAGCCCTGAGAGTGTAGAAACGAGAGATACCAGCGATGGAGCGCGCAGGATGCTGGCGGACTTCTGGCCGTCCACTCGGTCTTGGCGCCAAAGGATTCTCCTTCCGACCCAGCTCATATCGCCGAAATCACACGGGGCGGTCGCCGGACCAGGGAAACGCCTGAGCCTGAATTTCGATTTTGAACCCTGAGTCAGGTTCTCACCAACGTCAGGGGTTTGGCAAACAAAAAGTGGACGCCCGGTTTTTAGTCCAAAGGGCTTCCCCCACGGGCCTGTTCTGCTCCGCCTTGATACCAAAATACGCGGAACTGGCGCTTTCCCGATGGAGTTCTCAGACGACTATCCAATTGCCTCCGTATCTCGTCACCGAAATCTGCCGACGAGCTGATAACCGAAGGCGCCAGGCTGCGGAAGGCTTAGTTAAACTCAACGCTGACGTCAAAAACTGTGCCGCGATGCTCGTTCAGCAGAACCACCATGCTAGCGGTTATGGACTAGGGCGATCCCGACGCTGCCTATTACCACGCCCGGTTCGATGATCCACCTGTTTCTGCTTTTCTGGCCGAGGGCGTCAAGAACTATCCACACGCGGCTGCTGCGCGCCGAGTGGGCGTGCGTCTGCGTCCTTGTTTGAAAAAGTACAGTCTGCCAACGACTGTGGGTTTAAGTGACGGCGGCGAAAGCAATTCATCGTGAGATCATGAGCGCGCCTGCCCAGTTGTGCAAGCACCCGCCGCCGGACCGGGCCGGATCGTCGTGGTCGGCCTGGCCAGTCCAAACTTCGTGGGCCTGTTACGTCCGGTGGGATAACCAAGGGCCGGACTCGAAAGGGTTCGGCCATTCGCTTTTGGAGGCGGGCGCGCTTAAATATCGGTATGAACCCCCGCCCCGCCGCCGCTCACCTTAGGGCAGTGAGACAGGCGGCCTTGGATTTAAAACGCAGGCTAGAATTTTGCGTTTGCGGACGGAGCTTTATTAGTGCGAGCATTGGCAGGATTCACATTGGAAATAAGCTTGACATCGCATATTATTCGCACGAGGTCCGTATCTGAGCTAACAGAGGAAATCTCCCGAGCCAACAGGCGCCGGGGGATACGCGGATCGGTCATTGTGTGGCTTGTAATGATCGCCAGCCTTGGAGCTTTGGCCGGCTGCAATGGCGGCAATAATAGTACGGTCATAATCAAGCCCACATCTATACCTACACCGGTGCCCACGTCCACACCTGCACCGACGGCCAGCGCGACGCCAACGTATACTTCCACCCCCACGCAGACGCCGACCCCCACACCCAGCCGACATCGACGCCGGCACCGGTTGCGGCGACAAACTCCAGTATCATAACCGTGGACTGCGTCACTCAGGGCGCCTACGTTCCGCTAGCCGACTCATGCGAGTATGACCGGAAAGC
>CAWGQB010000025.1:0-76517 GCA_963824565.1 uncultured Pseudomonadota bacterium
GGAGACAGCAAGATGGTGCCATCCGTATCTCTCCCCGGAGAAGCTGCCACGATGTGAGCCCTTGCGAACCAAAATTCACTCATGGGGTCTTGGGGACTGGCTTTCGTAGGGTCGATCTCTTGAACACGCAATTTGAGCGTCATTGTTGACTCACCGCAGCCATTCGGCCTTTGAACAACAGAAGAAGGGACGCGCCGACTTAAGGGGTCATCCCTGCAATTTTCGCGATGACGTTCGTGGAAACTACTGCAACAAGCAGTCCCGCCAGCACTTCGGCCGTTTGCTTGTCGCCACCAAATTTGACCAAGGTCCAGGCTCCTCTGCTGTTGAAATTCTTAATCGCAGCATCGTTGTCGAGGATAGTTGAACCAGCAATGCAGCCATTGCGGAGCAAGTACGTTCGGTAGGCGGCCCCGTTGATGGCCCATGGACCGCCAGGTATTCCTCGATGAGACGTGGCACCATTGCATGCACGGCCACGAACCGGATTTTACCGCACTTCCCCTTGACCCGAAATCAACAACGCCCTGCCGGCTCTGTATGTCCCGGACACGCAAGCCGCACAGTTGTTCCTCCCGCCGCCTTCCGTCATAGGGCAGGTGGCCAGGACGTCGCGACCGCGCGCGCCCTTGAGCGTGTCGGTTCAGCGCGCTATTCGAGTTGATGGGGATTGGCGGCCCAATCTTCTGGAGCGTGATTGATCCACAGCCGTCCCTCGCCGCGGCGCTCCATCTCTACGAGACGTTTCACCGATTCTGCCGCCCTCGCTGGGGTCGAAATCGCTGGATAAGCCCTCCATCGTTTCGATCTGTTCCCGGAAATGCAGAGTGTCGCCGGTGAGGATCACGGTCTGGCTTTTCAGGCGCACCATCAGCGAACATTCGCCGGGCGTGTGGCCCGGCGTATTGAGCATCGTGATGGTTCCGTCGCCGAACAGATCCTGATCGCCCGTCGGTTCGGTCCAGTTGAAGGATCGGGCTGGAGTAAAGTCTTCCGCCATGAAGCCGGGTTTTTCGCTCTCGGGTGATAATGCATAGGATAATTCCCCTTTCATCACAAAACATCGCGCGTTGGGAAACAGGGCCAGGCCGCCGGCATGATCGAAATGACCATGCGAGAGGATGACGTAGTCGACCTGCGAGGGCTGATAGCCGTGATGCCTCAATTGTTGGTCGACGACGCGGTCGCGGGGGAACTCAAGCTTTAGCATTTTGGTCATATCACCCAGGTAGCCCATGGCGTCTTCGGCCGCCCTCAGGTTGCATCCGGTATCGAACAAGACCAGCCCCTTGGGATGTTCGATGAGGAAGGTGGGCACCACCATTTCGGCGACGCCGTCCGCGCCGCCCATTAGTGACGCGTCGAATCTCAAGATCGCACCGGGCATCGCGATTAACTTATCTGCGTGGGATTTATTCATCTCGGCCACCTCGATGTCCGCAAACATGACAGGCTACGAAGTTTGTCCCGTGCGGTCCGCCCAACTATATCGGGCGGACCGCACTCTTCGACAGGACAATTCGAGCTAAACGCGGACCGATTCGTCGCGCTTGGGCGCGCGCTTGAGCGCGTCGAGGTCGACCAGTGGCTCGTAACTTGTTCCGCTGGTGAAGGGACGCGAGCCGGGCTCGCGCTCGAACGGATCGACAATGCCGAGTTCCTTGGCGATCTTCCGCATTTCCGGCAAAACTTCCTGTCCCATCAGGCGCATGCTGTTGAGCCGCTGCTCACGGGTCAACGGTCCCTGAGCCTGGAACAAACCAAAAACGCCCGGACGCAGAACCTGCATTATCAGTCGCAGCTTGGGAATGACCGTCTTGGGCGTGCCAATGATAATCTGCAATCCGGCCTGCGCCTTATCGTAGTTGGCCAGGATCTTCGCCTTGGCTTCCTCAATGCTGATTTCGCCGCGCTGCAATCGATGGCGGGTGTCGCTCTGTCTGCGCTCCGCCCGCCGCTTTGCTCTTTCGTCCGGTGGAAGTTCCTCGCGTGAGCGGTTGAGCGTGTCCGAAGTGATGCCAAGAAAACCGTAGTCGCTGGCGCTCTGGAAAAGACGGCGGTTAGCCTCCTTGGAATTGTAGCCGGGCGGCAAAGTCCATTCGGGGCGCGAAAAGTTCGCCCCACCGCCGCCGAACAGAGCCGCCTTGCCCTGCTCGTATGCTTCCTCCTCGGTATCGGCAAGATGAATCTGCTGAAGATAGCCAAAGTTCTCGCTGCCCGCCTGATAACCGTTGTCGGCCGCGACCTTGCCATAGAGATTCCACAGGTCGACAGTCAGATGAAGCGAAGTGCCCAAGCCGATGTAGGGATACTTGTGCTGCGCGCACCAGGTCACGGTCTCGCCACTGATTACGCCGGGAATCCAAATCGGCGGACGCGGCTTTTGATAGGGCAGCGCCCATGGATTGACGAAGCGGAAGGTGAAGTGCTTGCCCTCCCATCGGAATGGCCCGGGCTTGGTCCAGCAAGCGATCACGAGGTCATGCGCCTCGTTGAAATATTCGCGGTTGTAGGCCGGATTGGCGTTGTGAAAGACCTGCTCGCTGCCGGCGCCGCGCACCCATCCGGGTACCAGGCGCCCGTGCGATATGAGGTCGATTTCCGCCAGTTCCTCGGCCAGCCGCACAGGATTTTTGACCGTCGGCAGCGGATTGCCGAGCAAGACAATGCGAATCTTCTTGGTGATACGCGCCAGAATCGCCGCCTCGACGTTCATCACGCCCCCCATACAGAAGGGGGTGCCGTGATGCTCGTTGAGCATCACGGCATCGAACCCAAGCTCTTCGGCATAGACCGCTTCGTCGAGATACTCGTTGTACAGGCGCGCGCCCACTTCGCGGTCGAAAAAGCGGTTCGGAGTACCGAAGAAGCTGCGGCTTCTGATGATCTCTTCCTCGGGGGCCTCGCGATACGGACGCTCGGTGAAATACATTATATGCATGGCCGTCTCCTATTGGTTCAGGCGAGAAACTCGCGCACCGTCTTTATAAATTCGGTTGATTTTTCGATTTCGGGCCGGTGGCCGCATTGGTCGAACACCGTTAGCTTGGTCTCGGTATTCGCCAGCGCGTTCTTGTAGGCGGTGCCGGCGCTAACCGGCACGACCCGATCCTCGCGCCCCCAGACAAGCTGCGTCGGCAATCCTTTCACCCCTTGCAGAAAGTACGGCAGACTGGGGTTGTTCAGGATCGGTTCCCAAGCGAGGCGGGCGGTTTCGGTGCGGGCGTCCTCGAACGCTTCCATCCGGGTCGCCGAGCGTTCCCCGCCACCGTAAAGGCTGCCGTACTCGGGCGTCGCCTCCCGGTCATAGACGGTGGAACTTAGCTGGACGCCAATCGTGACGGTGAAAATGTCCATGAGCTCACCCTCAGGCGGTTTGATCCCCATGGGCGCCACCAGCACCATCTTGCCGAACTGGGCGCTGTTCGCCGTCGCCATCTCAGCCGCGGTCCAGCCGCCAAAGGAAAAGCCGATTACATCGATTGGCGCCAGGCCAAGGTCGCGCAACACCCATCCGTAGAACAGGGCCAAATGATGCACGTTCATGATGTGATCGACCCGCGGCGAGTTGCCCATCCCGGGCTGGATTGGGATGATCAGGGTACGCTCCTCCGAGAGCGCGTCATGCCACTTGAGCCATCCGGGATGCCCGAGCTCTTCGTGCAGCACCAGCAACGGCTTGCCGCGGCCCCCCCTGATTATTGCGAGGTCGGTCCCCGCGACGCGGGTGACTTCCTCTTTCCAGTCTGCCATTTAGTGTAGAACCTCCGTTTTTCAATAACTCGCACAAGAAGCGGGGCGCCACCCGAACCGTGCCAGCGCTCTTCATCACCGTTATACTTCTGTTTGATCTTTTCGGCCAGTCACCGTCCGATCGCGATTCGGGTTGGCAGGAACGCCGGCTCGGGACTATGAAGTCTTCGGAGGGAAAGCGATGGAAAATAACCCGCGAGTTGCGGTCGTTACCGGAGCGGCACGGCCCTGGGGACTTGGGCGATGCACCGCGATAGGTCTGGCGGACAAGGGTCATGGACATCGCGATAGTGGACATGCAGGACCAGTGGGGCGAGGAAGCCGCAAAGGCCATCAAGGAAAAAGGGCGCCGCGCGATGTATATCAAGACCGATTTGCGCAAGCGCGCGGACATCGAATCGATGGCGGTGCGGGTGATCCGTGAGTTCGGCCGCATCGACGTGCTGGCCAACATCGCTGCAATCTGCCCCAGCGAGCGGATCGAGGATCTGAAGGAGGAAACCTACGAGCAGGTATTCAGGACCAACTTCCTGGGCACTGCGATGTGCTGCCAGGCGGTCCTCAAGCAAATGCGCTCGCAGAAGGCGGGACGCATCGTGAACACCGCCTCCGGCGGAGCGATCTCGCCGTACCAGGGGCTCGGGCTCTACGGCGCGTCCAAGGCGGCGATCATACAATTCAGTAAGGTGCTCGCGGTGGAAGAAGCGAAAAACGGTATTGTGGTGACGATCGTCGCGCCGGGACCAATGCATACCGCGATGGGACGGGAAAGCGGTCCCACCGAGGAAGATCTGAAGCAACTCAGCGCGGGCATGCCGCTGGGACGCCCGGTATATCCGGAAGAGGTCGCCGAAGTGATCGTGTTCGCCGCCACCAGTTCCAGCAACGCGTTGACCGGCCAGACCCTGCACGCCCGCGGCGGCGCGTTGCCGATGGTGTGAGGGATCAAAATTTCAGTTCAACCTCAAAATGTATCGACTCCATGCCTGCGAACATGGTCCGCAGGCATAAGCCGGTAGAGGGGACAGAACAAGCTGATGGTGGGAGAGGAACCGACGATCTACGCTTCAGCCTTGCGCCAGATAGCGCGTCACAGCGCTTTCAACCACCGTGCCCTTGAAGAAGTCAGGGTTGAGCGCGGTCCACAGCTTGATTGGGTTGGAGAACACGAAGTCGCGAAAATCCTCCTCGGTCATGGCTCCGTGCTCGACCGGTTCATAGGCCTCGGCGGTGACCTCGCTCATGTCGGGGACGTCGAAATGGCCGATATCGGAGCCATAGATTGCGTTAAGCCGCGCCGATAAAGGGTTGCGCACGGCATCGAAAGCCGACGCGGTAACCGGGTCGTCGGCCTCGCAGCCGAAGAAGAACGGTTTGAGGAACAGCTCCCGGAAATCCTCCTTGCGCGTGATCGCGCAACTGGCGAAGTCGTCGCTGGGATCTTCCTCGCGGATGACCACCATTTCGCGGCCATTCACGTGGTCTCTGCCTTCGACCACCTTTCCGCCGTAGCGATGCGACAATTCGGCCAGTAGTTCCTGATCGATATTGGCGGGGTCGTAGTTGGCCAAGGCTTCGAGGTTGCGCTTTTCCCAATGGCCGATCAGGTCTCCGAGCAGGCTGCGCGCCCAGCCTACGCCGCCTTCCAGGAACGAAAATTTCATTTGCGGAAATCGCCGCGTCACGCCGCCCAGGAACAGCGACTTGCATACCGCGTCGGCGGAGGATGCGAAATGCCCGACGTGGTTGTAAACGTAGTTCGAAATCGAGGTGCGGCTGCCCCATCCTTCGCCATGACTGTGAAAGCTCGGGACCACCTTGAGTTCCTGGCACTTGGCCCACACCGGATCGTAATCATACTCGCTGTCGATGCCGAAGGTATCGAGCCAGAAAGCATAGCGCGAGGCGTCCGGATACTGGCGGGCGACCGCGGGAATCGGACGTTTGACATAGCTCGCCATCAGCACGGCCTTCAGCCCCAGCACGTTTACCGCATATTCGAGTTCCTCGATCGCCTCGCGCGGCGTGTTCATCGGAATCGTCGCCACCGGCGTAATGCGGTCGCGATACTCACCCCAGATTTCCGCGCAGTACCGGTTGAGCGCCCGGCAGGTCGCGCGCCTGACTTCCTCGTCTTCGAAGTGCGCGCCCACCAGCCCCAGGCTCGGATACAGCACGCAGAAATCCAGGCCCATCTCGTCCAGCCGTTCATACATCAACTTGGGAAACATCGAGGTGGCGAGGTCCAAGGTGTTTTTGGTCGGGAAGCCCCAGAACGGCGAGCGTTTGGTCCTGAATTCGCGCCGCTGCTCTGGCGAATGGCGATACCAGCGCGAACTGGCGATAGTGCCGTCGAACGCCGGACCGACCCGATCCGCAATTTTGGCGCCGGCGAGATCCTTGATGTAGTCGCGCATCCGCGGACCATACTCGACATGATGCCCATCGGAGTCGATTACCGGATGGCTCAGGCGCGCACGGACCGCCGCTGACTTGGACTTTGACGTTGAGGCCATAACGACTCCTTGAACCGCGACGTTGCTGCTGCCCGATTAGTAGGTAAGCTTGCGCCCCTTCGTCAAGCCCATCGGGTGCGGATGCATCGTCGACAGCTAACCGATTTCGGCCAGCAGCTTGTCCCAGTCCCTGGGCAGAGTGATTCGCTTCGCGGTCGGATAGCCGATAAAGCCATTGTGCGAGAACGCATAGCCGTTGTCGCGCGAGGGGTCACCGCACACCGTGACCATGAAATCGTCAGGCGAAAGCACGATCGGCACCATCCGGTTGGGATCGGGCGATTCGCAAAACAGCTTGGGTATCTCGCCCAGCCGCACCCGCTCCTCCAGGGTCCGGGTCGGACGATCGGCGCCGGCCAGGTATTGGAAGAGTTGCTTGTCGTACTCATGAGCGGGAAGCCGCGCGTGATCGAACAGGTACTGGCGCACGTCGCGCTTGGACCATCCTGACTTGGCGATAGTCTCCGCGATCAGCGGCGATATCGCGACCAGTGGACGCAGGGTGCCAACCACCATCCCGCACACGAACGTCAGATGCCATCCGAGATTGGCGCGCAGGACAGCGTCGGCGATATACGGCATAATCCGTTCGGCGGCAGTGCCGGAAGCGTTGGCGATAGTGTCGCCGCCGCTGAAGCGCGAGATCGTCACTACATTGTCGCCGGACGCAAAGCCCATATCGGCGCACAGCGGCTCCCATCCGATCGCCGCCAGCGCATCCTCGTTCTCCGCCATCACCACCCGCCAGGTGCCGCCGAACGTTCCCTTGTCGGTCTTGTGCGGGAGGAACCCCGCAACATTGCGCAGGTAAAGGCGCAGGAAGCGTCCGACACTGGTGTTGGCGCGGAAGCCGTCGCGCAGAACGCCCTGCCGATAGTTGAAATTGAGCTGCTTGATTATCGGCCCATTGAGGATGATCAGCGTTTCCGGACCGGGCGTATTGCCGGTATGTTCGAGGCCGTATTTCGGGTCGGCCAACGCCTCTACGATAGCTATCAGTATCGGCATGTATTCGGGGCGGCATCCCGCCATCACGCCGTTGACCGCGATATTCCAGATTGTGGCCTCGCGCCGATCGCATAACAGAACACCCAGCACTTCTTCGGGAACCCGATCGGTAAAGCGCAGGAATCGTTCGACCTTCTCAATCGTGGGCGGCACGATCGGAAGCCCGTCGCTCCATTCCTGCTCATAGTAGAAATCGTTGACGTCTTCGAAGCTGCCGGCAAAGACGATATCTTTTGGTTTCGGTTCGGCTTTCGCGTCCGGGCTTGCGCCGGGTTCCTCAGTCAGGCCCTTTACGACATTGTCGACAGTGACGTCCAGGATGTTGTTCTTGAGTTCCTCGTACGTCTGCATGTTGACGTGACCGGGCATCACCGCCGTTTGCAAATGGGTAAAGCCCAGACCGGCGGCGGTACTCGACGCCTGCCCGGCGAAGCCCGAGCAGACCAGCGATACGGTTGGAATCCCCGCCCTTTCAGCCACTGCTGCGGCCCGCATCACGGCGGGCGTACAGCTCCCTCAACAACCCATCCCGGAGATGACGGCGTCGACGCCCAGCTCGCGCAGCTTGTCGGGCAGTGTTTCCAACACCTCGCGCTCGTCGCTGCCGTGAGTGTTGCCGAAATGGTCGGGGCTCAGGAATTTGACATCGGCAAAGCGCACGGACAGTTCCGATTCGATCAGCGGAAAGATCTCTTCGCCGCGGAAGACGAAGTCCCACAGTTCGGCCACGGTCTTGCCGTTGAGATTTTCAAGCCGCCTGGCGGGCTCGGCGCGGTCGCCGATTTTTTTGCCGCGCGGCCAAACTACCTCGTACTTTCCCTGAGCCTGACTGTCAGACATAAAAACTTCCTTTTCTATCCTCGTTGGAAACATCGTCGAGAACTCTTCGTCAAAGAGTTAATCCGAACCGCCGCCCCGCGGTCTTGGGCAGCATGCCCTGTTTTTCCATCACGGTCTGGAAAACTTCGTAATAGTGCCATCCCTTGATCGCGGTGCGGCCCAGAATGTACGTGGGAGTGTTGCTAACACCGGCTTTCTTGGACGCTTCCACGGCCTTGAAAGTCCGCTCCATGTAGCGCCGCTCGCGCAGCGCGCGGCCCATCTGGTCGGCGTCCAGACCAACCTTTGCGGCGGCGTCCTGCAAAGTGGACATCCGCGCGATGTCTTTGCCTTCCACCCACAGCGCGTCGTACACGGCCGAGGTGAAAGGCAGCGCCAGCCCCTGCTCCTGGGCGAATTCAACCGCTTCAAAGGCAAAGAAACTGCATTGCAGCTTGTCGGGAAAACGAATCCTGGCCGCTTTCTCGGGCGCCATTTCCTGCAACCATTCCAATGTCGTGCGCGCGCGTTCGCGGTCGGCGCTTTGCGGGAACGGCGCGCCTTCAGGCGGTGTCTCGGGATGCAGCCAGTAGGGGCGCCATTGCGGCCGCACATCGTAATCGCGCGCCAATTGCTCCATCCGCTCCTGCCCGATGTAGCAGTAGGGACAGATGAAATCCGCGAACATTATCACCCGAAAGCCTGGTTCGCTTCGATCCGTCGGGGAATCCGCCACGGCTTTTCTCCTTCGGGCTAAATCGCCCGCTCAATCGCTTCGGCCGCGGCCCGCGACAACCGGTCGTTGCCAATTCCACCCGCCGCGGCGTCCGCATCAAAGGATAGCAACATCAGACTTGCTCCGTCAGGACCGATTTGAAGCGGCGCGGGCTGCTCATCGCCCACGACGTAGCGCAACGCCGCGGTTCCTAGCGCTCGGCCTTCAAGAACGATTGATCCGTCGAGCACGACCTCGTACCTGCCGTAGGGCGCAGCCGGAACCGGCATCAGCGCGTTGGGAGCACACGCGACGATCGTCGCCTCGGGCCCGGCGCCGGGAGGGATGAGGAACTTGCACAGGGCGCCCTCCTGTTCGGCAAATTGAAACCATTCGCAATCCTTGTCCATCGCAACCAACTGGCGTCCGGCCAGGTTGATTTGCTTGCGCGCCACCCGATCCGCCATCGAGACGAGACCGCCCTGCTTGGGATGCAGCACCAGCATCTCGTGTCCTTCACCGGTCGAAAAGGGCCCGTAGGGAAGATTATGGTCCGCGTAGTGCACCGCGAGCGGGCGCAGCTTCATCGTCGATTTTGGGAAGTCCATCGTGCCGCCCAGCAGGAGCTGGAATTGCGACGTGAGATGCATATGGGCGTACACACGCCGGCAGGGGTCGAAGCGAAAGCGTATCGCCTCGGGACCGCCGTCCACTCCGCTGAGATAGACCTGGCATTGGAAAGTGATGCCCTCGGTCTGTCCCGATTTCCAGGGCAGCTCGCGCGGATCAACTATGTATTGCCTTAACAGAGCAGCCTCCCGCTGATGGCCTTTGTCGCGCCGTCTTCCGCCAGGTAACCGATCCGAAATGATACTAGCAGATTCCGGTCTGTTACCCCCAATGAGGGTGCCTGTTCAGAGAGCCGAGAACTGAGCCGGTTGGGCGCACCACGAGGGCCAGTTGACGTGTTGACGAGCCTTTAGATGGACTCTTATAGTCGCATCCGCGGTTCGGAACCGGGCGTCATGGAGGCCGGCTGTGGGGAGAATTAATGTTGGCCGCGTAATTATCTGCGGTATCATCGCCGGAGTTATCTGCTTCCTCGGCGACGGGGTCGTGCATGGCGTGCTATTGAAGGATCGATGGACCGAGATCATGAATGCAGCCGGCAAAGGCGGCGCCGGCGACGTCGGCAGCCAGCATCCCGGATACTTCATCGCCTACGATCTGCTTAAGGGATTAATCGCGCTCTGGATCTATGCGGCGATTCGGCCCAGCTCCGGGCCCGGCCCCGCGACCGCGCTAAAGGCGGCGATCCTGGTGTGGCTGCTGGTTATCCCGGTTCCAATCATCGGACTGCTGCCGATGCGATTCTTCGGCGCCAAATTCGCCGTGATGTGGTCGATCTACGGGATCGTTCCAATTATCGTCGGTACGCTGGTTGGCGCCTGGATGTATCGCGACGCCGCAGCCTGACGGAGGAAGGGTCGATGCTCTATCTCAACCAAACCGCCCGCGTCCAACCCAGCCAGATGAAGGCGTACGTCGAACAGTACAAGAACGTGCTCACGCCCCTGATGCAGCGCTATGGCATCGAACTGGTCGGTTTGTGGCAGGCGCTCCAGGCCAATGATTTCATCGATCTGTGGGAAGTTCGCGAGTGGGCCGACCTCGACCGGCTTGATGCGGCGATGAAGGAGGATCCGGAGTTCCGGGCCTATCTCGAACAAACCTACACGCAGCGCCAGAACTGGAGCGTCAAGCACTTGTTTCCGACCCCGTTTTGTCCGGACCTCGCGCGCATCAAGCGCGAGCAGATCAAAGGCGGCCTCTACATGCTCGCGACCATTCCGATCGTTCCGGACCGGCTCCAGGAGTATCTGAAGCTCTTCCCCAAGAATGGGATGCGGCTGGAAGAAAAGCACGGCCTGCATACGCTGGGTTATTGGATGGGTGGCGGCGCCGATCAAACCGAAGCCTTCAACTGCACCCAGATTTGCGTGATCGAGGACTGGGCGCATTGGGGCCGCTTCATGGAGGGGCGCGCCAAGGATCCCGAGGTAGCAGAATGGATGCGCCGCGCGCTGTTCTATCGCACCTACCACACCGCGCGCTGGATGACGCCGGCGTACATCCCGTATTGATTCTTCGCCTTTATGGAGACTGCCATAGGGTGGGCGACCCAACCGGCCAGCCGGATAAGACGCAACCCACCGGCCGACACTGCGGGGGCGATGCGTGGGGCCGAATGCGGAACGGGAGTGCGAGCGAGATTCAGGCCAGCGCCGGCTGCTTTTTCAGCGCGAGCTTCATCTCATCGCGGCTGATTTCCAAAGTGGATAAAAGGGGCCACACCACGTGTTCGAGAAACGTTCGGGCGCTGATTCCCGCCCCTGAACTTTGGAGGCGCACCCGGTAATCGGGGATCAGCCCATCCCCCGGCATCTTGAAATTGGCCAGGACGTGAGCCAAGTCGTCAATGGTTTCAGCGCGGTCACGGCATAACTCCAATTGGATCATGGAGCGGTAGAAGCCGGCGTGCGCCGCCTCGTCGCGGCCGACAAAAAAGAAGATGGCCTCGAGCACCGCGTCGCCAGAACCGCGAGCCTTGTTTCTCTGCAAGTTATAAGCCGTGAAGGTTGCACCTTCCTGAAGCGCGCCGTAGCAGGCCATCTGGCGAGAGGTCTGAAACGGCAGTTCCCAGTGTTTTGAAAATGTCTCTATCTCCAAAGCCTCAAACTGCGCCGGTGAACGCAGACCCGAGCGAGTCAGGTACTCCCGAAAGGCTAGTCCATGGCGGGATTCTTCAAAGGCCCAGCAAATCTGGAACCACGCCGTGCCAAAGACCGAGCTCGACAAATCAAGCCCTCTGGAAGTGTAGTCGGGTACGTAGAGTTCTTCGGTGCAGAAGATCTCCACACACTTACCCACGTCTGCGGTGGCTTTGCCGGGGTCGAGTTTGTCCCAGGGGACATCGGTGAAGATGTTCCAACGGCGTTTGGTTTCCGCGGTCTCGAGGAAATCGAGATAGACCCGATAGGCCTGATCGCGCATGTTTGAGAACATAGAATGTGCCGCTCTTCGCGTAGAGCAGCCCCCCAGTCGAAACTACGCAAATGTTTTAGATTCCCGCATCGTTATGACCGAACGTCAAAGAACTCAGGATCACCTTGAGATCACGCTTACCATCGCCGTAGACGGGATCCATCTCAAATGCGCGTTTGTTGTCAGATCCACCCGGACCTGCTTGGAAGCCCTGAACACCAGGACGCTTGGATCCTCTAGGCCCCATTCGACGTATGGAACCATAAAGGTGCAATGAATCGTCGCGGTATTTGCTTCGCGGCTGACCAAGGCGTCTACGGTGAAGTCATGCCGGGTTCCGTGCAGCAACATCAGGCCGCGGACCTTGACCGGAAATTCCCCTTCCGGGTCGCCATGGCTTTCCAACTGTTACGGAGCGAAGCTGATCTCCGGAAAGCGTGAGACTTTCGAGAATACTGGATGTCATCCTCGCATCGCGCAGCGGCTCTCCACTGTTGCCGCTCGATGGATCTACGATGACACTGCCGTCCATTTTGCCGGTTGCCGGGTAGATCCGGATGAGGCCGCGCTTTAGTTTGAACGTCCCATGCGTGTCATGAGGCCAGCCAGCCAGCGAGAAAGCAATTGTAGTCTTCGCAGGATCAAGTTCCAACACCGCCACTTTCCCCTGTGGTATCGGATCAACTGCCATTGCGAGCGGGCATATCAGCACAACCAGGGTCAACGCGAATAGCAGCGTATAGACGCCGGCGGATCCGATCCTCGTGACCATCTAACCAACTTCCTATCTCTGAGCGCTACCAACGCAAATAAAATGACGGAGAAATCCGGTGATGACACCGGGCCGAGTGACGCCTGGCGACAATGCCGCCGTATGAACGCCGAGCATGAGCCCGAACATCTGCGATTGCGAATTTAGTGCGTGCAATAGCCGCCGCCGGAGCCGCGCGCGGGCACCGATACAGAGCATAAGGCTGGCGATGCGTCTGGGCGTTCGAACAATATTGCGGTGAGTAGCTTGATACGGCGCAAGGTCCTGCTGCTCGAAGGCCTGGGCGAGCGCAAGCGCTTGCCGGAACCCCATTGAAAGACCTTCGCCGGTGATGGCATCGACCGAACCGGAAGCGTCCCCGATTAGCGCAACTCTACCGCGGACGACAGCGCGCATCTCGCTGGACCCGGAAATTGTCCCACGGACTAAACTGGTCGCGCGCGCACCTCCCAGACGTCGACAAAGTTCCGGAAAGCGCTTGATCTGTTCCGCCATAGGTCCGGAATAGCCACTGGCGAAAAGTGAAATACACACTTCGTTAGAGGCCACGGGTGTCACCACCGCCTGCCCCTGGTTGTGCCAATGGACTTCGACGAAATCGGTCCACGGCCGCGCCTGAAAATGCTGCCGCAACCCGATTCTGCGCCGCACACTCGATGAAGGGGGTCGAAATCCTGCCCATTGCCGGACGCGGGATCTCCCGCCATCTGCTCCCACAACCCATCGACACGGCACATTTGGTCCCGCTATTTGTACGCCCGCGCTGCTCACGCCTGTAACAGGCTCACCCCAGCGCGTGACGACGCCAACTTCCGCGGCTTGATTGACCAACATTTGATGGAGCGCGGGGCGACGAATACCAAGGCCGTGTCCCGCAAGCGCAGGAAAATAAGCTTCGGCGGATAATCCCGCCTCGGTGAAACGTATGCCATGAAATGGAATAGCGTCCCTACTGTCCACTTGCACACCCAAAACACGAAGGGCAGAGACTCCTTCAGGCATAAGGCCTTCGCCCCAGGGCTTGTCAATCGGCGGCCGAGACTTATCCGCGACGAGCACCTCGAGACCGCGCTGGCGAGCTGCTATCGCAGCGGCAAGCCCGACGGGTCCACCACCCACAACTACCAGATCCGGTGCCATCTACTTACCACCGAAGCAGGAGCAATTCGGAGCAGAACCCCGGGCCCATCGCGGCAAGTAGTCCGAGGGTACCCGGCTCAGGCCGACACGACGCCATCGTCTCTTCCAGTACGAGCAACACGGACGCTGATGATATGTTGCCATGTCGGCGCAGACTCTCCCACGACAGCTTGAGGTCAAGGTCGGATAGGCCGAGCGCGCACTCGACCTCCTCCAAAATTTTCGGTCCACCAGTATGAATAACCCAGTTACCGATATCGCCGCGGCTCAGATCGAAATCAGCCAGAAAGCTATCGAGATCCGCACCTAGATGCTGCTTGATAAGCTCCGGCAGCTTCGGAGACAGCACGATCCTGAAGCCTTTTTCAGAGATGTCCCAGCCCATGATATCTTCGGAATCGGGATAGAAGACGGAGCGAGTTCCGAGAATCGCAGGTCCGGCTGCCTGCCTCTGCGATGGGCAAGATATTGATCGTAGATGACGAGCCGCACCTGCTGCGAATCCTGGCCCCCAATCTGAACCAAGGAACTGGTGGCCCGCGCGGTTCATCACAGCAGCGGCCGCGCTCCGAAACCTCTTGTCGCCGTCAATTGCGCAGCCTTTACCGAGACGCTTCTGGAAAGTGAACTGTTCGGCCACGAGCGCGGCGCCTTCACCCGTGCCTGGTAAAGCACAACATCAGAACGGCCGTCAGTTGAGTTCGGACCGACCATCGCACGCACGATGGATTAGTACTTCGAAAAAGCCACTGTGCGAGGCACAAATCAATGAGCCGGGAGCGCCATTTGTTGCGCGGTCCACTGATGCACGAGCTGCTTTTGTTCGTCGCTCAGCTTGGCCGACGGATGGAAGAAATCGTAATCTCCGGGCGGCATGGAGCCGCTATCCACGACGGCCGCGATCAGCGAGGCCATCGCACTGCGCTGCTTCACATCCAGAGTCGCCCAGTTCGAGAAATTCAGGGCCGCTCGTCCTTTTTGCGCGCCGAATAGATACGACGGCGCAAGTTTCGCATTCAGGAGCCGCTGCCGCGGTCAGAATGACAATCGAAGCAAGAGTTCGCGAGAATTTCGTAGACTTGCGGGTTTGCTGTGAGACTATCGGTCGTAGCAGATGCTCGCTCCTGCGCCATCGAGGTGCTGCTACTACCCGCGAGTGCTATCGCGGTGCAAAGAGAAGCGCCGATACAGACTGCAAACAGACGGAGACGCCAAATTCTGGTATCGGAAATCAGACTATGCATCGCAACCCTTTCCTCAATGAGTCTAATCGCACATGCCGCGATGGATGCCGTGCTGCGCAGCGCGCGAGCTTTAGAGTCTCGACAATTCCTACCATCCCGACGGCCCTCGACGAAACGACAACTCGTCCGGCCGCGACGAAGAGGATTTAAGCATGGCAAGTTCTGCGCTTGTTCAATACCCCAGCGACGGGATGAAACTTTACGAAAAGTGGGGAAATCCTCAATGGGTCCGATTGCTCGACGTGCTGCAAATGAAGGTGCGGTATAGCTGCTGCATCGGTACCGAGCTGCATACCGAAGACGGCCGGAAAATTCTCGATTTTAATTCAGGCTACTGCGTTCACAACGCTGGCCACAATCATCCACGGATCAAAGCTGCGATCATCGCCGAACTCGAGCGCGATGGTGCGGCGATGCTCCACCGGCGTGCCGGAACTTGCAGGAGTGCTCGGCGCGCAGTTATGCGAGCGCGCCGGCGGCGGGCTCACCAAAGCGTTTTTCGCAAGTTCCGGCAGCGAGGGAGTCGAGGCAGCGATCAAATTCTCCCGGGCCCATACCGGTAACGTCGGGATGCTTTCGGCCAAGGGTGCCTTCCATGGCCTCACATGCGGAGCACTCTCGCTCATGTCCGACGCGTTCTGGAAGGATGGGTTCGGTCCGATGCTCCCGGACGTCGAAATGGTCAGGTTTGGCGCACTCGACGAGCTCGCAGCCAAGCTTGCGTCGAAACGCATTGCTGCCTTCATCGTGGAGCCGGTACAGGTTGAGGCCGGAATGCGAATTCCCGACAATGAATATCTAAAGCAGGCGCAGACGCTATGTCGGCGCTATGGCACTTTGTTCGTGCTGGACGAAGTGCAGACCGGGTTTCACCGCACCGGGCCATTCCTCGCGGCACATCATTTCGGAGTCGAACCTGACATGATCATCCTGGCGAAGAGGCTCAGCGGAGGACTGGTACCGGTCGGAGCGTGCTGATGACGGACGCGGTGTATAACTCGACCTACAGCTCTTTCGAGCGCTCAATCGTTCACACTTCCACCTATAGTGAGAATGCGCTGGCGATGCGCGCGGGTCTCGCGACCCTCGAAGTGTTGGAAAGCGAGCGGTTAGGCGAGCGCGCAACGAGATTGGGTGAACAGTTGCGGCAGATGCTGGCGGAGCGACTCGCCGGCTACGAGATGATCAGCGAGATTCGCGGCATCGGAATGCTGACCGCGATCGAGTTCCGCGCGCCCAAGCGGCTGCGGCTCAGGATCCCGTTCGAAGCTTTTGCGCGGATTCATCCGGCGATGTTTGGCCAGGTGCTGGTGATGCGCATGTTTCGCGACCAAGGAATTCTGTGCCAAATTTGTGGCAACAACTTCCTCGTGCTCAAGGTGTCGCCTGCGCTCGTCGTTGAAGAATCCCATCTCGAGAAGTTCGTCACTGCGATCGGACAGGTGGTCGAGTTGATGCACACTTCTACCAGCTTTTGGACCGAGGCGTGGGCTTGGCTCGTCGTGTTATCAATACTATCTAAACTGGGATTCAAGGGCTGGAACACGACCGTATCAAGAAATGGCAAAATTAACTGGCCGGCGTGGTTAAGAGGCTCAAAGTGGCGCGCGAGGTGGATGAGCGGATGGTCGGCGGAGGCAATTCCAGGCGGCTGGAGTCCGCGCCGGCTAAACCGCACCGGCGTAACTCCATATACGTCGGCATGCTGGTCGTGGTATGCGCCTTGGAGTTGTGGGGTCTGAGCAGGTATTTTCCACCCGAGGTGTGGCTCAACACCCATCCATTTTACACCGACAGCTATGCACTGCACTTCGCGCGCGGGCTCATCGGCGAAACGGCGCTCGTGCGCCATCTCCGGCTGTGGAGCTATAGCCCCAATCTGATGGCGGGCTATCCCGCGGGTACCAGAACCGAGCCGATGGGCGCCGCGCCCGCAGTGTGGTTTTGGGTATGCGGAGGTTTCTTCCACGAATTATCCTTAGGGCAAGCAGCCGTTTTGTACAAACTATTGGTGGTGGGATTGCTGGCGGCAGTCCCGCCGGCGATGGCTTTGGCGGCGCTGTGGCTTGGCTTCGATTGGGGGGTGGCGGTGCTATCCGCGGTCTTCGGTGCCTTGGGCGTCTTTAACTTCCCCGGCATCGTTATGATGCGAGTCGGGATGTTTGGCTTCCTGTCCGCATCATATATGTGTGTGGCGTGGGGCGCGTTCCTCTACCGTACCCTCGAAGCCGGACGTGCATGGCGCTTTGGATTGCTGGCGGCGGCGGGAGGCGCGATCACCTATCTGCATCCACTGAGTGCATTCCTGCTTGTTCCGCCGGCGCTTGCGGGCCTTGCGATGTCGCGGGGCCCGCGCCTGGGCGCGCTCGCGGTCTCGCTCGCCGGCTCGTTCGTCCTGTCTTTGGGATGGCTTGGTCCGCTGCTGTTGACTTTGCCAATCGGCGCGCATTTCGCGAAATGGTGGCAGAGTCCGCAGACGATAGTCGGCGGACTGCAAGCGCTTTATAGCTTTCGCCTGCCTTTTCCACCGTTGGCGATGGCGGCCGCCGCAGCTTATGGAGGGTTATATGCGCCCGTGCGCCGGAAGTTCAAAGGCACCTGGCTAGCGGCAACCTTCGCGTTCGGGGCCCTCGCCTATTTCGCGTCCCTGATACCGATCCTGGCCGACATCGGACCGTTGCGGATGGAAGCGCCCTTTTATTTCTACGCCTTACCTTTCGCCGCTTTTGGGGTGTATCGGGGCTGGTGCGCTTTGGGCCTGCTGCGAGGCGGTTGGGGGCTTGCAATAAGAATTCTTGCGGCCGGCTTCGCGGCTTACTGTGGGCTGGTCTCGCTCGCCTCAGTCTGGCTTGAAACCAGGGCCCATGGTCCGATTGCGACCGCCCTGCCGCCCGAAGCAACGGAACTCGAGAGTTGGATGAAAAGGATTGGAAGCGATTCGCGGCTCATTCTCGAATCCGGATGGAGTATCGATAGTCACGGCGAGGTGCGCCCGCTCTATTTCGACGCGGACCTGACTTTGCTGTGGACATTGGAGAGTGGCCGCGAGATCATCGGCGGTTCCGCCAGTGAAGGGTTTTCGACCTTCAGCTTTGTTGATTTCGGCAACGGCGTGGCATTTGGCCGGCCTTTGAAGGAGTGGACACCGGGAGAATTGCGCAAGCAACTGGATATCTACAACGTTGGTGAACTTATACTGTGGTCCGACGACGCCAAGCGCTATATGTCCCAGGTACCGGACGTCAAATTGCTTCTGGAACGTGAACCCTATGCTTTGTACGGCGTCGAAGGCGTGCGCAACTATCTGCTCGCCGGCAAAGCGGGCGCGGTCAACGCGACCCAGGACTGTATAGAAATAAGCGCTGCGCAGCCCGGACGCCTGGTGTTGAAGTATCACTATTTCCGCACAATGCGCGCCGCGCCGCCCATGCCCATATCACCCGCGGTCATTGGCAACGGCGACCCCAATCCCTTTGTACAAATAGATAACGACTCATTGCGCGATATACGCATTTACAACGCCGGCTTCACAGGCCTCGGCCGCCCTGCCACCACCTGCCCGCAGTAGAGAAACAGCAGACGGACTCCCATGCCGATGCTCCCAACCGCGGCATACCGGTGTCACGCTAATCAAGACCTTTGAGCAACCATCGATGCGACATGCAGGCAAGCGTTCAGCCTTGATCGACGCTTTCGTAATGAGGCCCATATTCCATTTGTACTACTGGTGGACGACCGTGCTTAACTACGTGATGCCGCCAGTTCGCTGGGACGGACTTACGATCTCGGTACGACCGGGTATCTATCGTCCGGTACAGTCTGAACATCGATTGGCGGCCGGATGCAAACGTGGCGAGCGAGTCCTCGACCTCGGTTGCGGCAGCGGAATTGTAAGTGTGGCAGCCGCACGCCTGAAGGCAACGGTCACGGCCGTTGACATTAATCCAAATGCATTGCTCAATACGATTCAGAATTGTGAGTTAAACGTGGTAGCCGAGGTATTTACGCTGCATCGCGATCTGTTTGATAATATAGATAGTCAGTTTGACCGCATTATCACCCACCCCCATAGTAGAATTGGCCATGGAGGGAGAAAATCACCAGTGGGCGACTGGCAAGAGTTTCGTGCAACGTCTCTTCGCAAAGGCCGTTGACCACCTTACCCCGGGCGGGACGGTTGTGATTATGTTTCCATATTCACAAGGAGCCCGGCTAGAGAAAGTTGCGATTGGGTCAGGACTTCGTTTACTCCGATCAGAGCGAGTTGGTTGGATGGGGATGCGTAACTTTATCGAGCGCCTCCTATATTTCGCAGTTGGGTTTGCTCCGGTGATCTTTACTTTTGGCCGCGCCGGATCCAGGCCAGCGATCGACGGATAGAGCCGCGAACCGCGCTCACGTACCGGCTATTCGGTCTGTTGCGTCTGCCTGATCTGCTCGATGTTGCGGCGCTGTTGTTCGAGTTCCTGCTGCTGTTGGGAAATCTGTTGCTCGGTTTGCTCCTGCTGGGCCTGCTGATTCTGCATCGCATTACCTACGGCCAGCCCACCCAGGGCGCCGATGCCTCCGCCAATCAACGCGCCGGCGGCGGGATGTCCGACGGCGGCGCCGACTATCGCTCCAGTGCCCGCGCCCAAAACGCCGCCGCCCAAGGCACCTTCTTCGAGCGGCGTTATCGATTGAGCATTGCATGTAACCGCCGCAAGCATAATGGCGCCGATCGCTAACGCTGCAATCAGGCGTTTACGAGTTGAACGCATGTTACCTCCGCCCCGGCTGAAATTCATCGGCCGTCACCAACGAGCACCCTTCACACCTTCTGACGCAGCCGGCGCGATATTCGTTTACTTGGAGGGGATCACGAAGCGTCCATGCCCTTGGCGGATGCGATCACGCCAAAAGCGCGCAAAACAGACACGCGAATAACTCCGTTTGATCGTGACCCTGGGTCTGAACGCGGCCAAGGTTCAGTTGGCAACCGACTAGACTTCAATCCTGATTGATCAGGCGATGGGCCGCGCTTAGATGGCGCATTGCGTCGCGTTTACGCCCTTGCTGCTCGAAAATCTGCGCCAGATGCAGGTGGCCTTCGATCAGATCCGGCTCGCACTCCAGCGCCCGCGCGAAGGCGGCCGCGGCGCTGTCCATGTTGTGGAGCTTACGGTGAAGTACCCCGAGATCGAAATGTAGCTCCGCGTTGTCGGGCTCCAGCACCGCCGCAGCATCGAGGTGGCGAATCGCGCCGGCGGCGTCGTCGGCGCGCTCCAGGAGTGCGCTGAGCCGCCGATGGACCGCGCCGTCGCGTGGCTGATGCTCCAAATATTCGCGATAAAGCTGCACTGCCCGTGTGGAATTGGTCTCCTCAAGCTCCCGGGCGGCGTCCAGCAGTCGACGCAGCCGAAACGGCGAGTCGGCCTGCTTGATGGTTTCGCCGGCGGGCGGCGCCAGGCCATAATCCAGCATCATCTGGCCGGTGTCGGCCTCGAAAATGACCAAGCCGTCGCGCACCAGGATTCTGCCGCCTTCTTCGTAAAGCTTGACCGCGGTTAGCGGACGCTGTGCGTCGAGCATATGGCTGACCCGCTCGAAGCATCGCTGTACCGCGTCGAGGCGGCGCTTGGTCGGAAGCAATTCCTTGGCCAGGCGCATCATCAGAAGGTCTTCGAAGGTAAACTGGTAGCGGCCGCCGCGAACGGCGGCCGGTTTTACCAGCTTGCGCTTGACCCAATAGCGGATGCGCTCGGGCGAGATTGCCAGGATCCGTGCCGCCATCCGGGTCGAGAAGTTTCGCCGCTCCGCCACACCACCCCTCTCATCCATTCTGCGCGAAGTATAGCCGACTGCGTTCGGCACTCAACGGGCGCCGATTTCAACTTTGAACAGTATGCACAGAGAGGTTGCCATTGTGTTCAACTCCGCCGCCAAGCGGAATCAATCTGGATTGGGCAATGGCGGGGACAGAATCATTATGCTTCAAGGCTAGGCCGAATCGATTTGCTTGAGCGCCTGCAGTAGCTTGATCACCGATTCTACCGCGTTGCGGGCGTTGTCGATTCGATCGATCGCCTGATCGCGCGTCATCCCTGGGCCGGTGACGCCGAACCCCACTGGCTTGCCGGTCTGGCCGGCAAGTTGGGCCGCCGCCTGCGCGGTGGCGTGCATGATCACCTCGTCGTGCAGAGTGTCGCCCTTGATCACGGCGCCGATCAGCACCACGGCGTCGATATCCTTGCGCGCCAGCAGTTTCTTGATTATCGCCGGCATGTCAAAAACTCCCGGGACATGGATGACCACCAGTTCCGCGCCCAGGAACTCCGCATGGCGGCGTGCCCGCTCCAGCATCAGCGAGGTTACGTCGAAATTGAAATCCGCGGCCACCAACCCCAGTTTCACAGCCCGCTCCTTTCCGGCCAAAGACCGTTGCGCATCTCGACTCCGTGCTCTTGTAAATAGCGTTTGATGGCCGGGATTGGATAGTTCCCGTAGTGCACCATCGAGGCGACGATTGCCGCGTCGGCGCCGGCCTCAACGAAAGCCTGGCGCAGATGCTCGGGCTCGCCGGCTCCGCCCGACGCGATTACCGGTATCGATACCGCCTCGCTAATTGCGCGCGTCAACTCGATTTCAAAGCCGATGTTGGTGCCGTCGCGATCGATCGAGTTGATGCACAGTTCGCCCGCTCCGAGGCGCTCGCCCTCTCTCGCCCAAACTACCGCGTCTTTGCCGGTGAACAGGCGGCCGCCGTCGATCACGACCTCGTATCCGGAGGGCAGCTCGGGTCGGACCCCGGTCTTTTTGACCTGCATCGACAGGACGATGCATTGGCTGCCGAACGCGCGGGCCCCCTGCGTGATAACTTCCGGAGTGCGCACCGCGCCCGAATCGATCGAAACCTTTTCCGCTCCCGCCAACAGCACCGCCCGCATATCCTCGAGCGTGCGCAAGCCGCCGCCCACGGTGAACGGGATGAAAATTTCACGGGCCACCGCACGCACCACCTCGATCATGATTCCGCGCCGTTCGTTGGACGCCGTGATGTCGTAAAAGACCAGCTCGTCGGCACCCTGCTCGTAATAGGTGCGCGCCATCGCGACCGGGTCGCCCACGTCAACGTTGCCCTGGAATTCGACGCCTTTGGTTACCTTGCCGGCGCGAACATCCAGGCAGGGAATGATTCGTTTGGAAAGCATCTCAGTTCAGCTTGCAGAAATTGTCCAGCACCTTCAGTCCTGTCTCGCCGCTTTTTTCCAGATGGAACTGCGTAGCGACCAGGTTGTCGCGCGCGATCGCGGCGCAAAAAGTTACACCGTGGTCCGCGGTGGCGATCATGACCGCCGGGTCGGCCGGAACCGGATAATAGGAGTTGACGAAATAGAAATGGCTGTAGTCGGCAATACCGGCGAAGATCGGATGGGCGCGGACCTCATGCACCCGGTTCCAGCCGATCTGCGGAACCTTCAAAGGGCGCCCGTCCACCGCCGGCGGAAAGCGCCTGACCTCGCCGGCAATCACGCCCAGGCAGCGGGTGTCATCCTCTTCGCTGTGATCCATCAGAATCTGGATCCCTATACAAATGCCCAAAAACGGCTTACCTGCACCGATTACGTCATCGCGCAGCACCTGGTCCAGTCCGAGCCGAGAGAGGTGGTCCATGCTGGCGCCGGCGGCTCCGACTCCAGGCAAAATCACGCGGTCAGCCGCGCGGATCTTCTCGGGCCGATCGGTGATCTCGCATCGATGGCCCAGATGCTCCAAAGCGCCAGCCACACTGGTCAGGTTGCCGGCCCGGTAATCCACAATCGCTATCATCTGCCCTTACCCGTGACCAACGAACATATCACGCCGATGCTAGTAAATGCAGGGGGTGACGGACCATGGTGAGGCGGTCATCTGACTTGATGATTCAGGTCAGTCCGAGTCAGTGGGGTGGGCGTCTCTGCCCACCGCTGCGCGGAATGGCTGGCCGGGACGCCCGCCCCACTACTTATGATCGCGAGTTATAAAGTTAAACCTTTGGGGCAAGCCTCTGCCTTACAAACAAAGAGCGAGGTACAGAATTTCATCGCGGCGTTTCTCGCTACTTCACCACTACCTGGTAGGCGAGTTGGCCATTCGGTGAGCGAATCGTAAATACCGGATCAGCCGGAGCGGTCTCCCATCCTGTGAACACAAACACGCCATGTGCCATGGTCCGGTATGCAAGCTCAGGATCTGCGAATAGATAGCGATCGAACCCCAATACCGGCGCGAACAAATCTTTGGATTCAATTACGGGCTCGTTTTGGAAGCGCCGCGGCGGATATTTGGTAAAGAAGAGCACGTAGATGTAAGCCTGATTGGTGTAGCTGGAGATTACTACCGGGCCATTACCGAGGCTCGATGCGCGTACGACCGCGGGGCCCAGCCCATATTGATAATCATAAGCCGCCAGCGCCGGATACTGGTGGAAGTAGAACCACACGAAGCGCGACCCCTGCACGGCCATCACCAGCAGAATCGCTGCCGCCACAACGATCCGCGCCAGCCGGCTGGCGCTGGCCAAATCAAATAGAAATACCATCCCCAAGGCTGACAGCAGGGTAACCGGCGTGACCATCAGGAGACTGTGGAGCGGATGGCCGTTGGGCAGGATCAGCGCCGAGGTAAGCGCGGCAATTGCCGTCCATCCGAAAAGGAAAATCGCGACCCTGCGAAACCTGGAATCACCAAGGGCGCACAGCGCCAGAAAAAGCATTGCCCCCTGCGCCACCAGCAGTTGTCCATAACCCGGCGGATGCAGACTCACGTCCAGGCTCCCGTTCAGAAACATGAAGCGTGGGCTGAAGTAGGACAGCCACCCGTGAGCGATCAGCCGCAACGCGATCGGCCAGGGAAATTTGAGCGTCGAAACTGAGTCGTAGCGCGCCATCATCTCGGCGTAATGCCGCCACAGCGCGACTGACTGCGGTACGGCGCACACGGCAATAATAATGACCGCGAGCAAGGCCTGACAGCGCAACGGTCTTAATTCCCGCCAATAGACCAACGCGGTCCAGGCCAGGAACGGGAGCATGAAGGCTTTGGTGATCGAGTAGGAGTACAGAGAAAGGCCGAACATCAGGCCGCTTGCCAGCAGCCACTCCCCGCGGCCGCGGCGCAGGCCGACGAACATAAACGCGGCGGCCAGCGTGATGGTCGCGGCGGCGGTAATCGCTTCGTGCCCAAAACGGCTGATCGGAAGATGCCAGGGCGAGATCGCCATCAGCAGCTACCGCCAGCGCCGCTCCACGCAGGCCAAGAATCATGGTGGCGAGAACAGCGAGACCGACCAGGTCCGCGATTCCCCATATTGCGGCCCCGAGCCTGACGCTTACCGGATGCAGGCCAAACAGCCCGATCGGGATGATCAACGAGTAGTCGAACAGCGGCATGCGGTAGTCGTTGAACGCCTGGATCGCGACCGGCAGCAGATTGCCGTGCTGATCGCGCCCGGTATGCAACAGGCTGTAGGCGTCGTAGCCGTTACAGGCCTCGTCCTGATTGAAACCCGCAGGTACGCTGCCCAGTGCGGCGGTGCGCAATCCGATGCCCAGCGCCAAGGCGATCGCCAGCATCGACACGCTCACTATCGCCGACGCCAGCCGGGCCAGTCCGGTCGAACTCATCCGCGGTGCCAGCGGCTCGAGGTTCTCAAGCCAATGGGGCGAATGAAAGCTGGGGGTATCGCTCGGCTGATTCACGAGGTCTGCCGTTCGGAGGGTCTCGTCGTGATGGCGACGGCGTGCTCAATCGACCGGATGCGGAGCGAAGCCAGAGAACTCGAGCTGGTCGCCAACCCTGATGCCATGCCGTTCGCAAAACCCCGCATTCACCTCCACCACGTATTGGGATTCACCGTTAACCGCGAGTGGGGCATCGGAGTATGGTTCGGTGTTCGGAATTATGCCAATCACACGGCGATCGCTGCCGGCAAAGATCATGTCCAGGGGCACCTGCGTATTGTGCATCCAGAAGGAAGCATGCTCGGGCGCGGTAAAGATGAACAACATCCCGGCATCCGGCGCCAACTCGTTGCGGTACATGAGACCGCGCTCGCGCTGCGCTCCGGTTTGAGCAAGCTCGATCTCGACCGTTGCCCGTGGTTGGTTATCCGGTCCGACAATCGCTACCTGCGGACCCTGGCTATGTGCACACTGCATCAGCGCCAGCATCGCCACCGGTAGTAGCAGCCCAAGGCGTCGAAGGCGAGCGCTTTGCGCGGGCCGCAGGTTCAAAACTGTGCACTGGTAATGGCCTTCATCAGCATGCAAACCTCATGGGAAAGCCGTACCACCTCAACGCGGATGAAGTAACACACTTGCAGCGGTCGGCAATGGTTCGTCTAACGGCCGGAGAACTTCGGACGGCGCTTTTCGGAAAAGGCGCGCACGCCCTCGCGATAATCCTCGCTATTGAAGCAGCGCGCGACCATCTCCTCGACCAGTTTGCGGTTGCGTGCATCCGGGTCCTTGAGCGCTTCGCGAATTCCGGCCTTGGCTGCGGCCATCGTCAGAGGCGCATTTTTCGCCATCGAATCCGCATATTGACGCACGTAAGTCTTCCAGCTCTTCCGCCGGGACCACCTTATTGATCAGGCCCATCGCCAGCGCCTCCTGGGCGTCGAACAGGCGCGCCGACAACAGAATGTCGCGGGCGTTGGCCGCTCCGGCCGTTTGCATCAGCGCCAGTACCCCATCCAGCGGATAGGCCAATCCCAGCCGGGCGGCCGGGATCCCGAAACGGGTGCCCTGCGCGGCGATACGGATGTCGCAGGACAGCGCCACCTGCACCCCGCCGCCGATGCACACGCCGGAGATCATCGCGATGATAGGCTTGGTGGAATTGAGCAGCGCCGCGATCGCCATGTTGGGCCATTCGCGGAACGACTTGGCCTTTTCGGCATTGGACCGCAGTTCGCTGAACTCCGAGATGTCGGCGCCGGAGATGAACGCTTCCGCGTTCACGCCGCGCAGGATGATGACCCGTATGTCGGGGTCGGTTTCAAACGTCGCGACCCCCTCAGCAATCCGGCGCCAGGTCTCGAGGTTGAGCGCGTTGCGAACCTGGGGGCGGTTCAATACCAGCCATCCAAAGGGGGCTTCCCGGCGCAGTAACACAGTCTCTTGGTCCATGCGCTTCGTAGAATCTTCCGTGTAGGCGGAGGTTCCGCGCCCACTTTTATCACGGTCGCGTTGGGAGATGATAATTGCTGCCGCTAGGTAACAGGGGAGAAGGCGGTCGAGCGACCGGCCTAAGCAGACTTCATGCCAAACCTGATCGCCTAAAGGCGCGTTCGGACCTTTTTTGACCTCAGACACTCGACAAACCGGCAACAAGGTTGACCCTTATTGACCAGCGTCAAAAGCCTTGGCGAGCCAATGAAACGCGTCTGCGGCGCCGATCGTTTCGGCGTACGAGGGCCAATTCCTCGACACCAATACATCGAACCCTCATTCGTCTGACATAAGCCCGTAACATTTGCCTGACATTCTAGGGCTTCCAACTTGGCTTGGCCGGGCCTGAAGGGCTCGCCTTTCATCGCCTTTTCACACCAGGAGAGCTTCATGCGAACCGTTCGAAACCTGTCCCTCGTACTTGGACTGATTACCGGCTTGACGCTGTGGAGAGTTAGCGTTCAGCCCGGCCAGAACGCCGCGCGGCCTGGCTTTTGCCGATGACGCGAACATCACTTTGCAAGGTACCGGCGCCACTTTTCCCGCGCCTCTCTACCAGAGCGTGGTTTCGCGAGTACAACCAGCTACATCCCAATGTGCAGATCAATTATCAGGCGCTCGGCAGCGGCGCCGGGATAAAACAGTTCCAGCAGGGCCTGGTAAACTTCGGCGCCAGCGATGCCGCCATGACGGACGAGGAGATGGCGGCGGTCAAACAGGGCGTGGTGCTGCTATCCCATGACCGCCGGCAGTATCGTGCTGGCCTACAACCTGCCCGACGTTACCAGTCTGAAGCTTTCGCGCGACGCCTACACCGGGATCTTTCTCGGCAAGATCACCCAATGGAACGACCCGATTATCGCCAAGGCGAATCCTGGCGCGAAACTGCCCGATACCAAGATCACGGTGGTCAGCAGGTCGGATGGCAGCGGCACCACGTTCGTGTTCACCTCTCATCTGAGCGCGATTAGCCCAGCGTGGAAAAGCGGGCCGGGCGCGGGTAAGACGGTGAATTTCCCGGTTGGCGTGGCGGGCAAGGGCAACCCTGGGGTGACCGCGCTGATCAAACAGACCCCGGGTGCGATCGGCTACGTCGAGTTCGGGTACGCCAAGCAGACCAAGATGCCGATGGCCGAATTGGAGAACAAGTCCGGCAAGTTCGTCACGGCGGATCTCGACACTGAAAAGGCGGCGCTGGCCAGCGTCGAGTTGCCGGCTAACCTTCGCGCCTGGATTACCGATCCCACGGCCGCCGACGCTTATCCGATCGTAACCTACACCTGGCTGCTGTGTTACAAGAAATACGATGATCCCAAGATCGCTCAGACACTCAAAGACGTCATTCACTATGGACTGACCGATGGACAGAAGTTCAGCATCGAGCCTCGGTTACATCCCGCTTCCGCCCAATGTCGTCAATGCGGTGAGCTAAGGCGGCCGACCAGATTTCATGACCCCGAGGACCGAGATCACCGGCGCTCTGATGACACCCGAGTCCAACCAGGAACCCTCTTCCGGCGGCGGGGGCAGACATATCGCGGCCGCCGACCAGGATCGAGCTGGTCAGCGACCGCGTGTTCCGCCAGGCCACGTATGTCTGTCGCGTTGCTGACCATCGCTTTGGTCATATATCTGGTTTTCAGCATCGCTCACGTGGCGATGCCGGCGATGCGCGCCTATGGCGTGTCGTTCCTGACCGGCACGACCTGGGACGCAAACCGTTCAGAGTTCGGTATCCTGCCGGCGATTGTGGGGACACTTTACAGTTCGGTGTTGGGTTTGATCATCGGCACCGCCTTCGGTCTGGCGATCGCGATCTTTCTGAGCGAGGGGTTTTTGGCGCTGGCCCTTGACGTGGTTATCGGGTTCATGGGGCTGTCGGACAATTCGTTCTGGAGCAACCTCCCCAACCGCGTCGAGCATTTGCTCCAGATGATTATCGAATTGCTGGCTGCCATTCCCAGCGTCGTGTACGGACTGTGGGGTATTTTCGTGATCATCCCGCTGATCCGCCCGCCCGCCAATTGGCTGCACCACCACTTGGGATGGATTCCGTTCTTCGGCACCACGCTCAGCGGACCGGGACTGCTTCCGGCCTCGTTGGTTCTCGCCATCATGGTGCTGCCGACCATCACCGCGATTTCGCGCGATGCTTTGGTTGCGGTGCCGCCCAAGATGCGCGAGGCCGCCTTTGGGATCGGCGCGACGCGTTGGGAAGCGATCCTGGCGATCTTCATTCCGACCGCGGCGACCGGCATCTTCGGCGCAATCATCCTCGGCTTCGGCCGGGCGCTGGGCGAGACGATGGCGCTGGCGATGCTCGCGGGCAATGCCAACGTGATTAGTTGGTCGCTGTTTTCGCCGGCCAACACCTTGGCCGCGTTGCTGGCCAATCATTTTTCTGAAGCGAGTACCACCGAGGTCGGTGCGTTGATGTATGCGGCGCTGGTGCTGCTCGGCATTACCTTGGTGGTGAACATTATCGGCACGATAATTCTCCAGCGCGCGAATGCCGAACTTATTGGACTACGCTGATGGCACCTCCCGAAACACCGGTACCCGTCGATCCGGCTGATGTACCCCGGTAGATCTCCCCAGCCTGGAGCGCTCGCTGCGCAAGCCCCGAGCGCTGTTCAGTTTCGCCATGAGCGCGATCACGGCGCTGGCGACCGTGGCAGCGCTCCTCCCGTTGTTCTCCGTGCTTTATATGCTGATCGAAAAGGGCGCGGCGACGTTGAGCCTGAGCGCGCTGGGTGAACTGCCGCCGTCGGCCATGATGGAAGGTGGCGGATTCGGCAACGCCATCGTCGGGACCCTGGTGATTGTCGCTATCGCCACCGTAATCAGCGTGCCGGTGGGAATTCTGGCCGCGGTATATATCGCCGAGTTCGGCCCCGCGACCAGAGTGGCCGATGCCGTTCGCTTTGCCGCCAAAGTCCTCACCGGATTGCCGTCGATCCTGGCCGGAGTCTTCGCCTTCGCCGTGGTGGTCGCGGCGACCGGTCATTTCTCCGCTCCGGCCGCGGGCGTCGCGCTGGCCTTGCTGATGATCCCGACCATCCTTCTCACCTCGGAGGAGGCGATCAAGCGGGTGCCGTCGAAGATGCGCGAAGCCGCGGTCGGAATGGGCGCCACCCCCACCCAGGTAGTAACCAAGGTCGTCCTTCCGACGGCCTTTCCAGGAATTTTGACCGGTGTTATGCTTTCAATTGCCCGTGCGGCCGGGGAAACCGCCCCATTGCTGTTCACGGCGTTGTTCAGCGATTACTGGATGAGCCGCACGCACCCATACTTTCTGCCCAAAACCTTGGGCGATTTGATGAAGCCGACTGCCTCTCTGGCGGTCCTCATCTACAACTTTTCCGGGTCACCGTTCGATAACCAGATTGCGATGGCATGGACGGCTGCGCTGACCTTGGTCGCGATCGTCCTGTTAGCCAACATCGTCGGTCAGACGATTGCCCGGCGCTCTACCCTTTCATAAACGAACTAAAGAGAAATCAATATGGCGCCCAAAGCGTTAATTCCCAACGGACCCAACGGAACCAATGGCCACAACGGACATGTGGCCAGCGACGTTCTGATCGATTGCGAAATTCAGGAACTTCACTATGGCCGTTTCAAGGCCGTGCGCGACGTTCACGTGAAGGTCAAAAAAGGCACGATTACCGCCTTCATCGGACCCTCAGGATGCGGCAAGAGCACCGCGCTGCGCTGCCTCAACCGGATGAACGACCTGGTCCGCGGCTTCCGCTTCAAGGGCCATGTCCTGTTCCACGGCCAGGATATCTACGGCTCGATGATCGATCCGGTGGCGGTGCGGCGCAACATCGGGATGGTGTTCCAGCAGCCCAATCCGTTCGCGATGAGCATCACGCGCAACGTCGCGTTCGGGCTGCGCCTAAACGGCTATGGCGGCGCCATGGAGGCGAAAGTGGAGCAGGCCCTGCGCCAGGCGGCGTTGTGGGACGAGGTCAAGGACAAGCTCAAGTCCAGCGGCCTGTCGCTGTCCGGCGGACAGCAGCAGCGTCTGTGCATCGCACGCGCCATCGCCACCGAACCGTCGGTGCTGCTGATGGACGAGCCCTGCTCGGCGCTCGATCCGATCGCGACGCGCCGGATCGAAGATCTGATGCAGGAGCTCAAGAAAAAGTACACCATCGCCATCGTCACCCATAACCTCCAGCAGGCCAAGCGGGTGGCCGACATGACGGCCTTTCTTTACGTCGATACCACCCAAGGCGGCCGGACCGGTTACATGGTCGAATACGGACCCACCGCAGCAGATCTTCGACGACCCCAAGCAAGACCACACCAAGGAGTACATCCGCGGCGAGTTCAGCTAAATCGTAGCGGAATAAATCCTGTTCTCTCCACTTGTCCAAGGCGACCCTTGAGGGAGCAGTCCAGGCAAGTGGGCCTGGGGCGGGCGTCCCGCCCGCCCATCGGATTTATGCATTTTTTTGATACTCGCCCCCTGACAGGGGGGAGAAGGGCGCCGCTGCGGCGCCCCAGAGGGGGCTTTCTCAGCGCGCCTTCCGAGGCGCGCGATTCGAATTGGTCAGTGCTGCGTAGATCGCCGGGGGCGAATATTAAAAGAATGTATGAACTCCAAGTGCGGGCTTGCCTGCCCGACGCTCTGCTGACGAGTCGTTGGTTACCCCCTGTGCCAATTTGCATGATACAAATCTGATCGGACGGAGGCGGTTACCATGGCCCTGACCAGCGCCAATCTGATCGACAAGCTCAGCGTCGCTGGCGACGCGGCAGAGCCCCTTCGAGGAGCTGTGGCGAGCGCTGTGGGATCAACCGCATGTGCCGGCCGCGACGCTTGAGCTGTGCCGGCTCAATCTGGCGCGCCTGCATCGCGCGCAGGCCGATCTGGCGTGCGGATGCCTCTCGCGCAACAAGGTCCCGGAAGAAAAAATCGCCAGTCTGCTGCGGGAAAATTGGATGAAGGATCCGCTCTTTTCGGAAGGCGAAAGAGCGGTGCTGAATTTCACCGAATGGTACCATATCGATCCGCAATCGATTCCCGACGACGTGGCGCAGGAAGTAATCAAGCATCTGGGACAGGCCGGATTCGTCGCGTTGATCGAGGCGCTGGGCTTTATCGATGGCCGCATCCGGGCCGCCTTGATCTATTCACGCTTGCAGGATTGACTTTTGGGGAGGTGCGAAATGGGAACTGTTGCGCGTATTCAGGCGCCCGAACGAAAGACCGGTGATGTGATCCGCGACAGCGCGTTTGGGCTGGTTCCGGAAACGATCGAGGCGATCGCGAACCTCAATCGCCACGTATGGCGCAGCGGTTCGGTGCGGGCGTCACTGTTGGAGATAGTCCGGCTGCGCAACGCCCGCACGGTCAACTGCCAATTTTGCAAGAGCGTGCGCTACGACCTCGCGCGCCGCGACGGCCTTACTGAAGACAAGGTCGAGCAGATCCGTGACGGCTACGAAGAAAGCCTTCTCTCCACGGACGAAAAGCTCGCCATCGCGTTTGCCGACGCCTACCTGCACGACCCAGGCGGCATGAGCAAGGAACTGGCGGCACACCTGAAGCAACACTTCACCGCGGCCCAACTCGCCCATCTGACAATCGCACTGATCGCGTTCAACGCCACCTCAAGATGCGCAGTAACAATCGGCGGCATGCCGGAGAACCTGCCGATCACAGAACTCGCCGCGCCGTAACCGTCAGGTCTATTTCCGCGCCGCCGTTGCCGGGTCCGTTGGTCTGCGAATCTTCGTCTTCCTTCTCGGGCAGGCCGTACGCGTTCGCTCTCATTCGACCTTCCGGTCGCACGCTGTCTCCAAGGTCGAGCCAAGTCATTATCGGTTGATACTGCCATCGCAAAGGAATTAGCCTGTGACCAGAAGCTCACTGCCTGACTCGCGCGTCTTTGGGTTCTTCCACTATAATTTGGCTATGGTCTCGTCAGATATCCATGGAACTCAAAAATGCCCAATCTGTCCAAGACGTGTATCCCTTTCTGAGTACCGATCACTTCGTCGGCAGTCAGAGTGGCTATATCAACAGCTCCCAGAAGAAGACAGGCGACCATATGTGAATCTTATAATAGAAGGGGGACCGGCGTTCCTGACGGACCGGAAGGTCTCAAAGGTCAAAGGGCTCTTGGAAGACCAAGCTTGTACGGTTTTTCTGGGCGAAGTCAGTTTATACGCGGGTTCAGGACGGGTCAGCCAGGGCCTCTATGGCACGAACGGGATGGTATGCGAACTTGCAGGCATCCAAGAGCCGCCCTGCCTGCTCTATTTTCGTGAGCAGTTGAAAACCCGTAGTGCCAAAATTCGAGACGCAGTGGAGGCGGCTCAGACAATTCCGGACGAGAGACTCCGATACGACCCAACTGATAAGCTCAATCCTATTCAGCAAGAATTCTTCAAGAAGTCGGGGTTAGATGTTGTGATCGTATTGGGCGGCGGTTGATCACCCAGTCGCGCAAGGTGCTGACACAGTCGGCGGTTTGATGCTGACAAAAACCAGTAACTCGCCCGAAGCCAGAAGAACGTTTTCAAGCGCCTTCATGATTGGTCTCGACCGAAACACGTTCAAGCTTCTTTCAGATGAGATGAGAATGTCTCAAATACTATGGCATTCACAGCCCTAGTTGCTTCTACCATACTCTTAAAATTTGCGATAACTTTGCTCGCCTCTTCTGAACTCTTAAATCCCGCCTTCAACGTTGGCTCAAGCTGAGCGCAAAACGGTATGGTTGCATCGACTATCGGCTCCCATAGTTCTTGTGCTTCCTCTGGGGAAACCTTCGTACCAAACGAAATACGAAACTTATTCGCGATCGCCTTCGCGGCGAATGTCTCAAGGCAAGCTGCAATTGCAGCGGTCAACAAGAAGGTAGACCCTCGAAGTCTCAAGAACTCTAATTGCTTGCGCTGGGATTCGGTCAAGCTGCTAGCTTCGGTCGATCTCAAACGCAACTTCCGTGCTTCCACGCATTTTAGTAACGAATAAGCGAAGACTATATGGCTCGCATGTGTGTCATCAGAAAAATATCTCGAATATAGCCCGTCCGAACTCCATATCTCCGACTTTTGGTGGTACGCTGTAACCGGGTCTTGATGGAAATTTGCTAACGCTTGGGCACATGTGTCGGCAGATAATAGATTCGCAGGACGTTTGATCAAATCTTCGTGACCGCCGCGGCGGCCGCCGAGGTACGTCGCTTCAGGAATCTGGGAGAATTCCTCTCTTAATCTTCTTTGCACGCGATCATTGCTCCTGAAGTCAGCGGCCTCCAATTTGTTTTGGCTATTATTAAATCTTATGATGTTGACGATCGTCTTTTGATCATTGCATGTGACGAATCGGGCTGGTACCAGTGCAGCCAACTTTGGAACGTCGGCAGCGGACCCTATTGCCCCCGTAGTTTGAGCTCCATTCACGACAGACAGCCCTTTGATTTCTAGCTGAATTCCATTGGCATGTTCGTGTAGCGTATAGTTATTGACCAGAGCAGTTAGTCCGTTATTGTATACCCAGAAATCTTTAGGTTCGTCCTCCACGCTCTTTTTGATGCCGTGGTTTATATTGCTGTCGCTACGCCTGCTGCCAAGATAGCCGCGTAGGTTTGCGGAAAAGAGGTCAGTCTTGTGCTTCTGAAAGACCGAGTAGAGCCATTTAGCTGGAACTGCGGTCGCAAATGCGCGCCAGGTTTCGCCCACGGTTTCATATCCGCCGGGCACCTCGACTGTAAAGGATTCGTTGACCAGGATCGGTGCTTCTAAAGCCTTATACCATTCGTCGAGCGTCCTTGCGCCTACCTCTAATGCAGATACCTCAATGGTATCGGCTTCCGGAAAACTTGTGTGAAGCGCGCTGTTTGCAGTATGCTCGACTGACTTCAGTTCGTTCTTTACATTTACGGATTCAGGTAGATTGTGGACATACCAGAATTCGAGTCGTTGAATTTTGTCTCGTTTATCGCTTCACGGAGTTCCTGGGCGCCCGGTCTGAGTTTTTCCGGAAGGTCGGCGAGGCTCCTACTTAGAATCCATGTCGCGGCAGTGTTGAGGTCACAGGCTTTGTTTGCGGGGGCTGACGCTTTATTATCGACCATAGCCTCATAAGCCTGAGCGACGACCGCTAGCCCGGATTCAGAGTCGACATAGACGAGGTCGCATTTTTTGTCGTCGTTGTCATCAGTGAGCGCATTGGCAGCCACCGTCCCAATGTCGTCAATCTGAAAGGGGAGCTCCAAGGCGAACAACAGGCGCGCGTTGCTTCCGAAGACTTGGAGATCTGACCTGGATTTGAAAGCAGTTTCTGCAGAAGGCATCCTATATCCCTTTGCAAAGTTGGCGAGCTAGTTTGGATTTGACCCCAGTCACTGTTCTTCGTTGCCGCCGTCGGACCCGTTGGTCTCGGAGCCTTCGTCTTCCTTCTCGGCGAGGCCGGCTACTGCGCGGACGCGCTCGCCTGGGTCGAGCTTTACCAGGTGTACGCCTTGGGTGTTGCGGCCGATTATGCGCACGTCCTTGACCTTGAGCCGGATGACTTTGCCGCCGTCGGTGATCAGCATCACCTGGTCGTCGATCCCGACCTGGCGGACGTTTACCACGGCGCCGGTCCGGTCGGTGACCTGCATCGTGATCACGCCCTTGCCGCCGCGATGGGTGAGCCGGTATTCGGAGGCTGGCGTGCGCTTGCCGAAGCCGAGTTCGGAGACCGTGAGCAGGGTCTCGCCCTCGCGCACAATCGCCATCGACACCACCTCGTCGCCGCCCTTGCCGTTCTTGTCGCCCTTGTCGAGGTCCATCCCATTGACCCCATACGCGGAACGGCCCATCGACCGGACCTCTTCTTCCTTGAAGCGGATCGCCTGGCCCTGACGGGTGGAAAGCACGACCTCCTGGTTGCCGTCGGTGATTCGCACCCCGATCAGCGCGTCGTTGTCCTCCAGCAGGATCGCGATGATCCCGTTGGAGCGCACGTTCTCGTACTGGCTCAGTTCGGTCTTTTTGACCAGACCGCGGCGGGTCGCGAAGAGCAGGCATTTGCCCTCCGAGGCCTGGGGCAGCGGCAGAAAGGCCGAGAGCGTCTCGCCCTGATCAAGGCTTAACAGGTTGGCGACCGAGCGGCCCTTGGCGGCGCGCCCGCCCTCGGGCAACTCGTAGGCCTTGAGCGCGTACACCTTGCCGCTGGAGGTGAAGAAGAACAGGCGGTCGTGAGTGGAAACCGCCACCAGATGCTCGACGAAGTCCTCCTCGATCGTGGTGGCGCCGATTTTTCCCCGGCCGCCACGCCGCTGGGTGCGGTAGAGCGACAGCGGAGTGCGCTTGATATAGCCGCCGTGCGTGACCGTGACCAGCACGTCTTCTTCGACGATCAGGTCCTCGATCGAAAATTCGCCCTCGCCCTCGATAATCTGGGTGCGGCGCGGATCGGCGAATTCCTTCTTGATGTCCGTCGATCTCGGTGGAGATGAGCTTCAGCAGTTCGCGTTCGTCGGCGAGGATCTCGCGAAAGCGCGTGATGTTGGTCAGGATTTCCTTGTGTTCGTCCTCGATTTTGCCGCGCTCCAGAGAGGTCAGCCGGCGCAGCGTCAGGTCGAGGATTGCCTGGGCCTGGATCTGGCTCAGCTTGAAGCGGTCCATCAACTCGTTGCGGGCGGTCTCGGCGTCCTTGGCGGCGCGAATCAGCTTGATTACCGCGTCGAGATTTTGCAGCGCGATCAGCAAGCCGTCCAGGACGTGCAGGCGCGCCTCGGCCTGGCGCAGCTCGAATTGGGTGCGGCGGGTCAGCACGCGCCGGCGATGGTCCAGAAAGGCCATCAGCATCTCGCGCAGGTCCATCTCGCGCGGCCGCCCCTCGTGGATGCCGAGCATGATCAGGCCGTAGGTCTGCTGCATCTGGCTCAGCTTGAAGAGCTGGTTGAGCACGACCTTGGGCTCGTAATCGCGCTTGAGCTCGACCACGATCCGCATCCCGTCGCGATCCGATTCGTCGCGCAGGTCGCTGATTCCCTCGATCCGCCGATCGTTGACCAGCTCGGCGATCCGCTCCATCAGCCGGGTCTTGTTAACCTGGTAGGGAATCTCGCGCACGATGATCGAGGCGCGTCCGCTGCGCTTATCGGTTTCCACCGCGGCTAGCGCGCGTATCGTCAGGCTGCCGCGCTTGTCGAGATAGACCTGGCGCACCGCCTGGCGGCCCAGCAGTTGTCCGCCGGTAGGGAAATCGGGACCGGGGATGATATCGAGGATCTTCTCCAGGCTCAGGTCGGGGTTTTCGATCAGCGCCAGCAATCCGTCGCAGACCTCGCCCAGGTTATGGGGTGGGATATTGGTCGCCATGCCGACCGCGATCCCGTCGGAGCCGTTGATCAGCAGGTTGGGAATCTGCGCGGGCAGCACTTCGGGCTCGGTCTGCGAGCCGTCGAAGTTGGGAATGAAATCGACCGTGTCCTTGTCGATATCGGCCAGCAGGCGCTCGGCCAGCCGCGTCAGCCGGCATTCGGTGTAACGGTAGGCGGCGGGAGGGTCGCCGTCGATCGAGCCGAAGTTGCCCTGGCCGTCGATCAGCGGATAGCGCATGCTCCACGGCTGCGCCATCCGCACCAGCGCGTCGTACACGGCGCTGTCACCATGTGGATGGTAGCGCTTGAGCACTTCGCCGACCACGCCGGCGCATTTGGAGTAGCGGCGGCTGGAGAGCAGTCCCTCGCGGAACATCGCGATCAGGATTCGCCGATGCACGGGTTTGAGGCCGTCGCGCATGTCGGGCAGGGCGCGCCCGATGTTCACCGACATCGCGTAGTCCAGGTAGGACTGGCGCATGTCGTCTTCGATATTCAGCAGCGCGGGCTCGTTGCGAATCGGTTCGTTACCGTTGGGTTGTGCCATTGAAAACTCACTGACCGCCTTTAGCAGGCGGCCCTAAAATCACTCTAAATTCATTTCTGAACCCTCCCCTAATTGAGAGAGGGGATAAGAATCGATATCAGATGTCCAGGTTGCGGACGTTGAGCGCGTTTTCCTCGATAAACAGGCGCCGCGGCTCGACCTGATCGCCCATCAGCTTGGAGAACATCTCCTCGGCCTCTCCCTGCGAGCCGACCCGCACCTTCAGCAAAGAGCGCACCTCGGGATTCATGGTCGTGGACCAGAGCTGATCGGGATTCATCTCACCCAATCCTTTGTAGCGTTGGATGTCGACTCCTTTCTGGCCGGCTTCGAGCACCGCTTCGGCGACCGCCTTGAGCGATTCCACCGTGCGCTGAACGTCGCCGCTCTTGACCACGTAGGGCGCTCCGTAGGGCTCCAACTCCGTTGCCAGGCGGCGGATCTCGCGCAGTTCGCCGGAATGAAACAGGTTAAGGTCCACCACTGTGGGCGGGGTGGCGCCGTTGCGGACATGGGAAAAGATGGCCTTGAAGTGGGTCTCGCCGTCGGCGTCAATCTTGTAAACGACGTTGGCGTCATCCATCGCTACGCGCAGCGCCTCGGCGGCTTCCTTCATGAGCTCAGGGCTCTCGAAGCTTTCCGCGGCGATCTTTTTGGCCGCGAGCAGTTTGGCCATCGCGCTGACCACGTCACGCTGCTTGGAGCGGCGCTCCAACGCCTCGAACATGCGGTCGTGATAAAGCGCCCTGCGCGCCAGCGTTTTGAGCGCGGCGCCCTTGAGCTCGCGCGCGTCCTTACCCTGCCCGACCGTCACCGAAATCGCCTCGCAGCCCAAATCGGTCAGATAGTCTTCCAGCGCCGGCTCGTCCTTGAGGTAGCGCTCCTGCTTGCCCTTCTTGGCGCGAAACAGCGGCGGCTGCGCGACATGCAGGTGGCCGTTTTCGATGATTTCGGGGAACTGGCGGAAGAAAAAGGTCAGCAGCAGGGTGCGGATATGGGAGCCGTCGACGTCGGCGTCGGTCATGATGATGACGGTGTGGTAGCGCAGCTTTTCGATGTTTTTCTCGGTGCTCACACCCATCCCGAGCGCCGTGATCAGATTGCGCAATTCAGCCGAGGTCAGCACCTTGTCGATCCGGGCCCGCTCGACGTTGAGGATCTTGCCGCGCAACGGCAGGATTGCCTGCGTGCGGCGGTCGCGCCCCTGCTTGGCGGAGCCGCCGGCCGAGTCGCCCTCGACGATGAACAGTTCGCTGCGGCGGGGGTCGCGCTCCTGGCAGTCGGCCAGCTTGCCGGGCAGCGACGCGGAGTCCAGCGCCCCCTTGCGCCGCACCAGTTCCTTGGCCTTGCGCGCCGCTTCGCGGGCGGTGGCGGCTTCCCCCGCGCGCGCCACGATGCGCTTGGCGTCGCTGGGATTTTCCTCCAGGAATTGGCCGAGCTTCTCGTTGACGGTCGCGGCCACGATGCCTTCGACTTCGGAGTTGCCCAGCTTGGTCTTGGTCTGCCCCTCGAACTGCGGCTCGCCGATCTTGATGCTGATGATCGCGGTCAGCCCTTCGCGGGTATCCTCGCCTTCCAGGCGCAGGTCCTTGTTCTTGAACAGGTTGTTCTTGGACGCGTAGGTGTTGATGGTGCGGGTGAGCGCCGACCGCAACCCCGAAACGTGGGTGCCGCCTTCGATGGTGTGGATGTTGTTGGCGTAGCTGAATACGCTTTCGTGAAACGCGTCGGTCCACTGCAATGCGCAATCGACGTCGACTCCGTCGCGCACGGCGTTGAAGTGAATGACGTCGTGCAGCGCTTCCCGTCCCTGGTTGAGGACCTCGACGAATTCCCTGATGCCGCCTTCGAAGAAAAACTCCTCGTTCTTGCCGGTGCGTTCGTCGACCAACCGGATTCGCAGGCCGGCGTTGAGGTAGGCCATCTCGCGCAAGTAACGCGCGATTATCTCGTACTTGAATTTGACCTCGGGGAAAATCTTGGGATCGGGCGAAAAGGTGGTCTTGGTTCCGGTTTTCTTGGTGACGCCCTTTTCCTCGACCTTGGTCTTGGGCATACCGCGCTCGTAGCGCTGATAATAAATCTTGCCGTCGCGATGGACCTCGGCTTCGAACTCCTCGCTGAGCGCGTTGACCACCGAAGCGCCGACTCCGTGCAATCCGCCCGATACCTTGTATGCACCGCGATCGAATTTTCCTCCCGCATGCAAAACGGTGTGCACCACTTCCAGGGCCGAGCGCTTTTCCGTGGGATGCATGTCGACCGGGATTCCGCGGCCGTTGTCTTCAATCGTTATCCGATCGTCGCTGTGAATGGTCACGTCGATCTCGCTGCAAAATCCCCCCAACGCCTCGTCCACCGAGTTGTCGACGATTTCGATCACCAGATGGTGAAGACCGCGCTCGGCGGTATCACCGATATACATTCCAGGCCGTTTGCGAACCGCTTCGAGCCCCTCCAGGATTCGGATTGATTCAGCGCCGTAAGATTGAGTCGATTGCTTGTTGGACATAGAGAAAAACCTCGGCCACCGCAACTAACCCAGTGTATATCGCCGGGCCAGCCGAGTAAACTACACGAGAAAGCTAATCCGACTAAATCAAACGCAGGTATATTCTATAAGTGATGAAATATGAACCAGAATTCCAAGCTCTTTTGATTTTTCTGCGCCCGGAGTCCAGCCATTTTTTGGGCAGTTCTGACAGCATCAGGTAAAATACCGTTTGAAATTTAGCCAGACGACTGAATCGCCACTCAGATGGCGTTTCGTGCGCTCCGAGTTTCATGGCGACGGACGCACGATTTGACGCTCGAACTCCTCGCTCACGTGCTCGATGGTGTCGGCTTCCTCGGGCGCTTTGTCGTCGCGCAGGCGAACGATACGGGCGAACCGCAGCGCCATCCCCGATTCGTACTGCGGACTGCGCTGGATATCGCTGTAGGCCACCTCGACCACGACCTCCGGGCGGACGAAGACGGTGCCGCCGCGCTCCTCGGTCTTGAGCGCCAGCAGGCGCTCGGTCATGTCGCGAAACTGATCGTCGGTCAGTCCCTTGAAGGTCTTGCCCAGTTCAACGAACTCGCCGCTGGCGCGCCCGCGCGCGGCCAGATGGTAGTTGGAAAGCCATCCGTGACGCCGGCCGTAGCCCCAGTCCGCCGCCACGATTACCAGGTCCAGGGTGCTGACACCCTTGATCTTGAGCCATCCGCGGCCCCGGCTTCCGGGGCTGTAACGGCTCTCCAGCGCCTTTGCCACCACTCCTTCAAAACCGGCGGCGCGCGCCGAATGGTAGAATTGCTCGCCTTCGGGCAGGGCGGCGGGAAGGCAGCGGCCGACCAGCTCGAGCCCGGCGCCTTGCGCGATCTCTTCGAGCATCGCGAACCGTTCCCGATAGGCCTCGTCGATGAGGAGGCGATCATCCAGGCCCAGCAAATCGAACAGGTACAGGCGCACCGGTTGGTCGGCGCGTAGCCGCTCGATTTCGCGAATACGCCTGAACCGGCGCATCAGCTCCTGAAACGCCAGGGGATTGCCCTGCTGGTCCACCGCCAGCACCTCGCCGTCGAAGATGAAGTTGCGAGTGGCCAGGCGCGCCTCCATCGCCTCGACGATTTCCGGCAGGCTGGGCGTAATCTCATTGAGCCGTCGGGAGAAAATCCTGATCCGGCCGCCGATTCCATGGATTTGGACGCGGGCGCCGTCGAGCTTATGCTCCAGCGCAATTCGCGGCCCCAGAATCGCGAAGGCGTCGGCAATCGTGTCGGCGGGCTGCGCCAGCATCGGCTTGAGCGGCCGTACCGCCAGCGTCGGAGTGGAAGCGGGAGAATCCGTGACGGCGTCGCCGCGCAGGGCGCGCAGAACCCGGCCCGGGTCGCCTTGCATCATGTTGACGCGCCGCACTTCCGCAATCGGCCGTCCGGTGGCATGGGCGATCGCCTCCAGCATCACCCCCTCGCTCATCCCATGGCGCATCTCGCGGATCAGAATCTTGGCCAGATATTTGGCCTCCAACGAGGTCGCGCGAATCAGCAGGCCGCGCAGCAGGTCGAGCTTGCGCTTGCGTGCCTGCCGTCCTTCGACCGCGGCGATCTCGCGCAGTTGGCGCTCGACCTCCGCAATCGTCAGCGTGGGAGCGGGCTCGTCGGTACGCAGGCGCATCACAATCTCGACCGCATCGCCGAAATCGACCGCCTCGGCGAAGATATCCTCGCCGCGATCCAACGCTTCGGTGATTTCGGCGGCCACCCGCCAAACGGCGCGTCCGCTGATGTTGAGCTTGGCTTCGTCGCCGACCGGAAGGGCGCGGCCGATCATGAAGCGCGCGGCGGCCTCGGCCTCTTCGAGGTCAAGCGCGGCCAGGAAATCGCCGGCCAATTCCGCCATCTGGAGGCGGCTTTGGGTCTGGCTCAATGCCTGACAGACTTCGGCAAATTGATAGAAGCTGGCCACCTTGGGATTGTATACGGAGAGCACATCAAGGCGAGAGCTTCATTGGGCGTTGCGGCGGCGCCAGACTTTCAAAGGGTCTATTGTCGTGCGAGATTGAGGTATTACCTAAAGTATTACCATGCGCACGGTCAAAGTGGCGATCAGCATTGATGAGGAACTCCTGAAAGGCGTCGATTCGCTGGTTAGCAAGCGGGTGTTTCCAAGCAGGAGCAGAGCGATTGCCGAGGCTGTGCGTGAGAAGCTACAGCGGTTCAACCGCCGACCGTTTGGCACGTGAGTGCGCCAAGCTCGACCCGAAATGCGAGCAGGGGATGGCCGAAGAGGGAATCGTCAGCGATATGGCTCAATGGCCCAAATATTGAAAGGCGATTATTGTCTGGGCGGACCTCGACCTAGTCAAAGGACGCGAACAGGCGGGTCAACGGCCGATTCTGGTACTGAGCCGTGACGTTTTTAATGAGCGCTCTGGCACGGTCATCGCTGTGGCCTTGACCAGCCAACCGCCACGAGCAGGGTTTCCTCTAACCTTGGAACTTCACACCAGGGGATTGCCGAAACGGTCCTGGGCCAAAATTGGCCAGGTTCGCACTCTCTCGGTCGAACGCCTCGGTCGTCGACTCGCGAGAGCCTCGTCTGAAGAGGTAGCTCAAATCATCGAAGGCTTGAACGAAATCATCGGCGATTGACTCAACTTTAGGCCTGCTTGGCTTCCAACGCGAGGATCGATTGGTCAGCGGCAAGTTGCGCCGAGTGCGGTTTGCGGTAGCGCATGATCAACTCGGCACGCGCGACGTACGCGGTCTCCTGGTGAACGAATCCCATTCGTTCCATGATTCCGGCCAGGTCCTCGCGCGTGTAATGCGTGACGTGCTCGTCCTTGTAGGCCCACGGCATCAACATCCCATAAAGCGGCTCGATCGTACGCCATTGCCACGTCGCATAGTCCGGAGTTCCGATGATCAACATCCCGCCTGGACGCAGCACCCGCCACATCTCATCGAAAAGTACCTGCTCGCGCGGGATATGCTCGATAACCTGTGAGCTGACTACGCAATCGAAGGTCTCATCCCTAAACGGCAGCGCAAACGCCGAGGCGCGCACAGCGGGAATGCTGAAGTGGTGCAGGAAGCGGGTTTTGGCGAAGCTGTAATCCAGGGCAATCACATTGGTCAGGCTCTGGACTATCATGCTCGAGCCGCATCCCGCGTCGAGCGTCAATCCGGCACCGCGCGCCCAGGAGGTGACGATATGGTGGCGCGCGCGCTGCCAGTAACGCTGCATCGGGATAAGGCTATAGAAGGCGCGCGCGTCATAGTCGGCCGATTCCAGCGAGTTGCGCAGCTTCCACAGTTTGAACGATGATTTGGCCAGGTCCAGGCCGAAGCGCATCAGCCGGGCGTGGGAAACGCCCCGATTTCTCGGGAAGTAGGTGAATGGCACCTCCGTGATACTGAAGCCCGCCGAGTACGCCTTGACCAGGATTTCTTCGAGCACCTCGAAGTTCCGGCCCCCGATTTTCAACTGCTCCACCACCTCGCGGCGGTACAAGCGGTATCCGCTGGAGAGATCACGAACGGGTACCGAGAGCATCCGGCGCAGCACCACGTTAAGCAACCGACTCAGCGCGCGGCGTCCGAAGCTGGTATAGGCGACGCCGCCGCGCACATAGCGCGACGCGATCACGATGTCGGCCAGATTGCGCGCCTGCCACATCCTGGTGACGAAGGCAGGCTCGTGCGACAGGTCCGCGTCCAGCGTCAGCAGATAATCGCCGCGCGCATTTCTGAATCCCGGTCAGCAGCGCTCCCGCATAGCCGGGAAAGTCCTCGTCGAGCACTCTGGCCCCCTGCGCGGCGGCGACCGCGCGCGTGTCGTCGCGCGAACCGCCGTCGACCACCACGAACTCATAGCTGAGCCCCTGACGCTCCAGGATCTCCCGCAACCTTCGCAACAGGTCGCCGAGGTTCCCGCCTTCATTCAGGACCGGCAGGATGACGCTGATATCCATTCACAACTCCGGCACAGCAGTATCCTCAGGTGCGTTGCACGGCGAGGTCGGTCCGGCCACACGGCAACGGACCCCCATCCCTCACACACTGGCGCCTAACATATCAGATTGGCGGTCCGAATTAACCTTCCGGACCAATCATCTTCTCGGGGCGGACCACCTGGTCGAATTCCTCGCCGCTGAGCAGTCCCATCTCGATACAGACGTGGCGTAGCGTCTTGCCTTCGGCGTGGGCCTTCTTGGCCACTTTGGCCGCGTTGTCGTAACCGATCCGCGGGCTAAGCGCCGTCACCAGCATCAACGAATTGTTCAGGTGATGATGGATCTGTTCGTGGTTGGGCTTCAGGCCGTCCACGCAGTAGACCTTGAAGCTATGGCAGGAATCGGTCAGCAGCCGAATCGAGTGCAGCAGATTGTGGATCATCAGGGGCTTGAACACATTGAGCTCGAAGTTGCCCTGCGTGCCGGCCACCCCGATAGCGGTGTCATTGCCGATAACCTGCACGCATACCATGGTCATCGCTTCGCTTTGAGTGGGGTTGACTTTGCCGGGCATGATCGAGGAGCCGGGCTCGTTTTCGGGCAGAGTCAATTCGCCCAGTCCCGCGCGCGGGCCCGAACCGAGCCAGCGGAGATCGTTGGCAATCTTCATTAGCGAGCAGGCCGTCGTGCGCAGGGCGCCGCTGGCGGCGACAATCGCGTCGTGCGCGGCCAGCGCCGCGAACTTGTTGGGTGCCGTGACGAACGGCAGACCGGTCAGCCGCGCAATCTCCGCCGCTACCCGCTCGGCGAACTCCTTGTGGGTGTTGAGTCCGGTGCCGACCGCGGTGCCGCCGATCGCCAGTTCGTACAGATTGGGCAGAGCGGCCTTCGATGCGTTCGATGTCCTGGTCAAGCTGGGCGACGTAGCCGGAGAACTCCTGGCCCAGGGTAAGCGGCACCGCGTCCATCAGATGGGTCCGGCCGATCTTGATAATGTCTTTGAACTGCTCGGCCTTCGCCGCCAGCGCGTCGCGCAGTTCCCGGATCGCCGGGAGCAGCCGATGATGGATCACTTCGACCGCCGCGATATGCATCGCGCCCGGAAAGGTATCGTTGGAGGACTGCGACATGTTGACGTCGTCATTGGGATGGATGGGCTTCTTGCTGCCCATCACCCCGCCTGCGAGCTCGATGGCGCGGTTGGAGATGACCTCGTTGGCGTTCATGTTGGTCTGGGTGCCGCTGCCGGTCTGCCAGATATGAAGCGGGAAATGGTCGTCGAGCGTGCCCTCGATCACCTCGTCGGCGGCCTGGATCATGAGCTTGGCCTTGTCAGCGGGCAGCATGCCGAGGTCCTGGTTGACCTTGGCGGCGGCCTTCTTGAGGATACCAAAAGCGCGGATCAGTTCGCGCGGCATGATGTCGTTGCCGATATTGAAATGAAGCAACGAGCGCTCGGTCTGCGCTCCCCAGTAACGGTCGGACTGAACCTCGATCGCCCCCATGCTGTCGGTTTCGGTCCGAGTAGCCTTGCCATGTGACGCTTTCGCTGTTGCCATTGTCTTTTTGTTCCTTGAAAATCTGCCGAATTGAGCGGCTGGAGCAGAATTCCGCTTTAATTCAACCTAGGTTCTATAGCGTGCGGTAAGCGCCGATTCCAGTATCGTCTGCGAGCTGTGATCGGCTAGCCTGGGTGGCCTTGGCTCTTTGACCTCGACCGGGTCCAACTAGCCCCACATCGATATCCGTTTGACCTTGAACCTTTGTTCAGTCTATACCGCAGACTTCGGAGGACCGAGGATGCTCAAGGTAATTGTGCAGCTCTATCCCATGATGCCGGCCAAGGATGAAGCGGAGCGCGCCGCGAAACGGCCGATTGCGCGCAACAGCCGAACTTTATCAGCAAGTCCTTACCGGCTGGCACGATATCGTCAAGGCCGCCGACGAAATGGGAGTCTGGGGCGTCGCCACCATCGAGCACCATTTTCATTCCGAGGGTTACGAGGTCGGCCCCAATCCTGGCGTGCTGAACGGTTATTGGGCGGCGACGACCAAGAACATTCGCATCGGGCAGATGGGCTACGTGATGAGCGCCAACAACCCGATCCGGGTGGCCGAGGAAACCGCCATCCTCGACCATCTCACCAAGGGCCGGTTCTTCGTTGGATTCGCACGCGGCTATCAGTCGCGATGGGTTAACGTGCTGGCCCAGCATCTGGGCAGCCGCGCGACCCGCTCGCCGTCAACCGCGACCAAGGCCGACATCGCGATTACCGACGCCGCCAAGCGCAACACCCAAGTCGAGGAAGACAAGGCCAATCGCGACGTTTTCGAGCAGCAGCTCGACATGGTTATCCGCGCGTGGACCGAGGAAAGCATCGAGTCCAGGGACGGTCCCTGGCAGATACCGTATCCGTATGACAAGGGAATCAACGACTGGCCGCTGGCGCTCGAAGGAGTGACCGAGCGACTGGGCGCCCATGGCGAGGTCGACGCCAACCGGACGGTACGCCGGATCAGCGTGGTGCCCGCGCCCTACACCAAGCCGCATCCTCCGGTCTTTGTGATGAGCCTGGGCAGTCCGGAATCAATCGCATATTGCGGGCGCAAGGGGTTCGTCCCGATTTATGTCGCCGGACTGCGCACGGCGGTGCGCGGCGGCGAGGCTTTTGACGGCGCCGCCAAAGCGGCGGGCCGTTCCTATGCCTGGGGCCAGCATCAGGGCGTGTTGCGCTATACCCGATTCGGCAAGACGATGGCCGACGCGCGGCGCGCGGTGCTGGAATATGACGCGGAAATCACGCAAAATTTCTATGCGCCGTTCTGGCCGCCGTCGCTGCCCCGGTCAGCCGACCCGGTCGATAACGTGCTGGGCGCGCGCACCTACTTTATCGGCACCGTCGACGACGTGCGGGCGCAGTTCGTCGAGCAATGGAAGATTTTGCCGGCGGAGTACGTGGTGCTGATCTGGCATTACGCCCAGCAACCCAAGCAGGCTACCATCGACGACCTCGAACTGTTCATGAAGCAGGTCAAGCCGGCACTCGACGAGCTGACTCGGTACAACGAATAGCCGACCCCCAAGGGGCGGTGCGCCGACAGCGCTGCCCATTTGTATCGGCTGGGAGCAGTCGCTTGAGCGGCCACTGTAGCCAAGGGAGCCATATTCCAGTTAAGTCTCCCCGTTCAGCTGTTGGCACGCCTTGCTATTAGTTTACATGAACGGAGTGCCTGACGGGGTTCCTGTATCAACCGTCGGAGAGAACGAAGATGGCAAAAGTAATTCAGCCCTGGAGCCCGTTTCGCGAGATGGAGCATTTCCGGCGCGATTTCGACGACCTCTTCGACCGCCGCTTGGGCCATAAAGTGGCAAACCCGGCACTCAATAGACCCGCAATCGAGTCGTACCTCGAAGGTGACAAGGTTGTGGTCCGGGCGGACCTGCCGGGAGTCGACCCCAAGGACGTGCATATCTCCGTTAGCGGCAATCTGCTGATGATCAAGGGTTCGCGCGAAGACAACACCGAAAAGAAAGAATGCAGTTTCGTTTGTCGGGAAGTCAGTTACGGATCCTTCGAGCGCTCCATCACGCTGCCCCAAGGTGTGAAGGTCGAAGACATCAAGGCTTCATATAAGGATGGGGTCCTGGAGCTGATCGCGCCGGCGCCCAGGGAAATGGCAGCGCGCAAGGTCGCTACCGAAGTTCAGGGGGAGAAGCTGAAGCAATAACTTAGTCGAGATGGTCCAGGATCCGCGAGCGATGCTCAGAGCAGCTTCAGGTCCTTCATCACCGTTCTGAGCTTGTCGGCTGCGGCTCTGCGACATCGGGGTCAGCGGCATGCGGACTTCCGCGGAGCATTTCTTGACCAGCGACAGTGCGTGCTTGATCGGGATCGGATTAGTTTCGATGAACAGCGCGCGCATCAGCGGCAGCATCTGGTAATGGACCTCGCGGGCGCGCGAGTAATTGCCCTCGAGCGCCGCCGTGACCAACTCGCGCATCTCGCGCGGCATGATATTGGTGATCACCGAAATCACGCCCTTGGCGCCCAGCGCCATCAGCGGCAGGGTCAGCGAGTCATCCCCCGACAGGATCGTCAGCCGGTCGCCACACAAGCGGTGGATATCGGAGACCTGATCCATCGAGCCCGAGGCTTCCTTGACGCCGACGATGTTGCGGATTTCGCACAGGCGCGCCATCGTGTCGGGCATGATGTTGGAGCCGGTGCGGCCAGGGATGTTGTAGATGATCAGCGGCAGATCGACGCTTTGCGCGATCATCTTGTAGTGTTTGAAGATGCCCTCCTGGGTGGGCTTATTATAATAGGGCGAGATCAACAACGCGCCATGGGCACCGGCTTCGCGGGCAAAGGTGGTCAGCCGGATCGCTTCGGCGGTGGAATTGGAGCCGGTCCCGGCGATCACCGGAACCCGGCCTTTGACCTGATCGATGGCGATTTTGATGACCTGCTCGTGCTCGGCGTGCGACAGTGTCGCCGACTCACCGGTTGACCCGCAGGGCACAATTCCCTGAACGCCCGCGCCGATTTGCCATTCGATCAGATCGCGCAGGGCGGCTTCGTCGACCGCTCCATCGGAAAATGGAGTAACTATTGCCGACAATGCGCCTGTGAACATAACAATCCTCCAACTACGCGTCCTTGCGGTCGTGAATGCAGGCGGTCCCGAGTCAACCATAAAGCCCGGTGCTTGAGGCGCATCAGAGCATCCGACCCTCTCTTCCACAATTGAATACAGGCGAGGAAGAAAAAACCCGCGCGCGTCCTTACCGGACCGCGGCCACTTCCTCAGCGCCGACTTCCACCTGGCCCTTGAATACTTCCACCGCTTCACCGGTCATGAGGACGTGCCCATCCTGGCCCGCGCCGTTGCGCCATTCGATTTCCAGCGTGCCGCCGCGCAATTCGACCGCCGCGCTCGGCCCGCCCGCGGCCAGCCAACGCCGCGGCCACCACCGCCGCACACGCTCCCGTTCCACAGGCCAGCGTCTCACCCGAGCCGCGTTCCCACACCCGCATGCGCAGCCGTTCGGGCGAAAGCGGCAGGATGAATTCGGTGTTGACGCCGCGGGGAAAGAACGGATGGCGCTCGAACTGGCGTCCGAGCCGGGCGAACTCATCGTCGGGCAGCTTGAATACCGAATCGTTCTCGACGAACACCACGCAGTGCGGATTGCCCATCGAGACTGCGGTAATCCTCTGCGGTCCGCTCACCGGCTTTAAGCGGATAGTTGATGATCCTGCCGTCCGCGTTGGCTGGAATCTCGCGTCCTTCGAGAATCGGCGCGCCCATATCCACGGTGGCCGCGACCGGGCGATCATCGTCGAGCTTGAGCCATACGGTTTTGATTCCACAATCGGTCTCGATGCTGATCGGGTTGCGGCGCGCAAGGCCGGACTCATAGGCGAGCCGGGCCACGCAGCGGATTCCGTTGCCGCACATCTCGCCGCGGCTGCCGTCGGCGTTGTACATCTCCATCCGCAAGTCGGCGCCGGCCGACGGGCAGAGCAGAATCAGTCCGTCGCCGCCGATTCCGAAGCGCCGATCCGACAGCCGGATCGATAAGCGCGGCGGCGTCAGCCGGGCGCGTTTTGGTCGCGACCATGTAGACATAGTCGTTGCCACACCCGTGCATCTTGGTGAAATCGAGCTGTGCCATCGCGCTACCTGGAACCCAATTCCACCAGCTTTTCGCCGTGCACCAGATCCTCGAAGGTGTCGCGTTCGCGGATCACGTGAATCTTGGCGCCATCCACCAGGATTTCCGGCGAGCGCGCGCGGCTGTTGTAATTCGACGCCATCACGAAGCCATAAGCGCCCGCGCTCATCACCGCGAGCAGATCGCCGCGCTGCGGTTCGGGCATATCCCGCTCCTGGGCGAAGAAGTCACCGCTTTCGCACACCGGACCGACCACGTCGGCGGTCACGATCCGGCCGCCTTCGACTTTGTGGACCGGCCAGATGGCGTGGTAGGCCTCGTAGAGCACCGGCCTGATCAGGTCGTTCATGGCGCCGTCGATCACGATAAATCGCTTGACGTCGGTCTCCTTGATGTAGAGCACCCGCGTCACCAGGATGCCGGCGTTGCCCACTATCACGCGTCCCGGCTCGGCGATAATCTTCACTCCCAGCGAGCGTAGCGGCTTTAGAATTGCCGCCGCATATTCCAGCGGCGACGGCGGTTGCTCCTGGTAAGGGATTCCCAGTCCGCCGCCGATATCGAGGTACTTCAATGCCGATACCGTCGGCCTTGAGCCGGGTCACGATTCGCGCGACCTTCTCACCCGCTTCGATAAATGGTCCGGTCTCGGTGATTTGCGAGCCGATATGCGTGCTGAGCCCAACCAGTTCGAGGTCCGGCAGCGCGCGGGCCTCGGCATAGTATTCGAACACCTGTGACAGCGGGATACCGAACTTGCTGTTGCGATGGCCGGTCGAGATGTGCGGATGGGTTCCGGGATCGAGGTCGGGATTGACTCTCAGACTGACCGGCGCCTTGAGCTTTCTGGCGCGTGCGACTTCGGCGATGCGGGAAAGTTCGGGACGCGATTCGACATTGAACATCAGGATGCCGGCGTCCAGCGCCGCGCCAATTTCCTCGTCGGTTTTGCCGACCCCGGAGAACACGATCTTTTTGGGATCCGCTCCGGCCCGCAGACAGCGCATCAGCTCGCCCACCGACACGATGTCGAATCCCGAGCCCATCGAACCGAACAGCTTCAGGATGCTCAGGTTCGACAGCGCCTTCATGGCGTAGCAAATCAGATGATCGGTGCCGGCGAAGGCTTCGTCAAAAACCCTGAAATGGCGGCGCAAAGTGGCGCGCTGTAGACGTAAACCGGGGTGCCGACGCGGTCGACGATATCCTTGATCGGCTACATCCTCGGCAAAAAGCTGATTGTCTCGATACGCGAAATAATGCATTGGACTCTATTGTTTAGCTTATTGGACTGAAATGGTATTGGCGAAGCTAGCACAGCGCCCGCAAGCGGCAAAGGTCGTGCGGCCGCGAGTCATTCGAGTCTATGGGAAGCGTATCGGTCATTTCACGTCCGGTTTCGCCGCTCCGAATGGTTCACATGGGGAGTGGAATCGGGGTCGGAAGGACAAAGTTTTGCGGGTTCGGCGGCGGTTTGGGCACGGTCCTGGTGATTTCGGCCTGGTTGGAGGGCAGGCTGTCGTAACCGTCGGTGGTGAACGAGACGATCTGATAGCGGTAGCGCTGGCCGACTACGGTATCCGCGTCAAGGTAAATGAAGTGGTGCGCCTGGCGGAACCTTTGCAGGTCGGTCAGCGGTATCTCCGCGATTACGCTCGGCGCCCCGCCGCCGGTCGCACGCAGAATATCGAACTTGCCCAAGTCGCGCAGCCGGGCGCCGCCGGTATAGTGTTCAGGTCTGCCCCAACGGATTCTGACCCGTTGGCGACCGATACGGCTTCGAGGTCCGCGATGCGCTCGGGCGCGCTTCCTCGGGCGGAATCGGCCTGCTCTTTACCCCGCACCCGCTGTACAGCACTGCCCACGCCCAGCGCGCCGAGGAGGATTATGCCGATCCAGCTGGTTCTCATTTGCGCTTGAGTTGATCCAACCGGCGGCGGACCGTGGCGGGGCTCGGCCCGCCGATTACGCGCCGGCGCCGCAACGAGGTTTCTGCCGAAAGCAGACGCGTGATTCCCGCGGCATGCGATCCGCAATGGCGCCGCAGGTCCTGCTCCGAGAGTTCTTCCAGGCGCTTGCCTGCCGCCACCGCTTCACTGACCAGCGTCCCGACCGCTTCATGCGCCTGACGGAAGGGAACGCCGCGCTGCACCAGCTCTTCGGCCAGATCCGTGGCCAAGGCGCCATCTCCCGCCGCGGCGCGCATCCGCTCCAGGTTAAAGTCCAGGCGCGGCCACAGTTTGGCCATCAGATCCAGCATCGGTTTGAGCGTGTCGAGTGCGTCGAACACGCGCTCTTTGTCTTCCTGCAAATCGGAGTTGTAGGCCATCGGCAGCCCTTTAAGCGTGGTGAGCAGGGCCATCAGGTCGCCCACCAGGCGCCCGGTCTTGCCGCGAAACAACTCAAGCAGGTCGGGATTCTTCTTCTGCGGCATCATCGAACTGCCGGTGGAAAACTGATCGGGCAGCCCGACGAAGCCAAACTCGGTGGTGGCCCATAAAATGATATCTTCGCTCATCCGCGACAGATGCACTCCGCACAGCGCCGCCGCGGCCAGAAAGTCGACGGCAAAATCGCGGTCAGACACCGCGTCAATACTGTTTTCCGTCAGGCGCGGGAATCCCAACTCCCGGGCGACCATGCGGCGGTCGATCGGCAAGGTGGTCGCGGCCACCGCCCCCGCCCCAAGCGGCATCACCCGCGTTCGTTCCAGGGCTTGGGTAAAACGCTCGCGGTCGCGCCCGAACATCTCAACATAAGCCAGGATATGATGGGCCAGCGATACCGGTTGCGCGCGCTGCAGATGGGTGTAGCCGGGCATCACGGTTTCGACGTGATTCTCGGCAACCGCGATCAGGCTCTGCGTCAGGGCCGCGAGCAAGTCCAGTACCACATCGAGTTCGTCCGCCAGATATAGCCTCAAATCGAGCGCCACCTGGTCGTTGCGCGACCGCGCTGTATGCAGTTTGGCGCCCGCCGTACCGGCGATTTCGATCAGACGGCGTTCAATCGCCAGATGGATATCCTCGTCGGCTAAATCGAACCGAAAGCCGCCGGTTTCGATCTCGCGCTCGATTTGCTTGAGACCCTTTACGATCCGATCGGCTTCGGCGTTGCTGATGAGGCCGGCCTTTGCAATCATGCGGGCATGGGCGACCGAGCCCCGGATATCGTGCCGGAACAAGCGGCGATCAAACGGAAGCGAGGCGGTAAAGGCTTCCACCTCGGCCAGACGAGCGGCTTTGAATCTACCGCGGATAAGATTGTGCGGCACGCTGTGGGCGTTCTTGTGCATCCGGATTCTCTCGATCAAAGTTAGGAGCTTGCCTGAAATGCGATTGCGGATAAAGGCCGCTTGCGCGTTTGCTTGACCGACGCCAGGCGCAAACCAAAATCCGCGTTTGCGGGCTGGTGAAAAAACCGGATCGTGACGGCCGACGATCCATACGGCCATAGCCTTGCACGAATGATCCCCCGCCGCATTTGAATTTCAGCGCCGGCGCGGTGTCGTAGACATTACCAATACTTTCGACTAGCGATCTGTACGACTTTCCCGTGCCCGGAATCTCGATTAAGCTCATCTGGATCAGGTAAGAAGCGGACGGAAAAAAAAGCATGCAGACCTCCGATCCACCGACCAGAGGCCCACGCGGCAGACAGCGGCCGGTTTCGATCGCCGCCCGCGACGCTATCCTCAAGGCTGCCGAAGAAGAGTTTGCCGAGCGCGGTTTCAGCGGCGCCAGAGCCCAGAGCATCGCCACCCGTGCAGGCGTGAACAAAGCGTTGCCATTTTATCACTTCGGGTCAAAGGCGGAGCTTTACGACGAGGTGATCAAACGCGCGCTCGGCAGGCTGGCCGAATTTATGGCCGAAGCTAACCCGGCAATCAGCCCCAAGGAGCGCCTCGCCATCTTTGTGCATCGCCTATTCACATACCTGGCCGTCAATCCCAATTGGCCGCGTCTGATTGTGCGCGAGCTTATCGATGAGCAATCGCGTGCGCGCGAGATCGCCAGTCAGTATCTGAAGCCGTTGGTCGATTTCGGACGCGTACTTATGCAGCAGGATATCGAAGCCGGCAGAATGCGCGGAGTGGATCCGTTGCAGGCGATAATCAGCATCACGGTCGAGACCTTCGGCTACTTCCTGTTGATTCCGCTACTACAAGGCGTCGGCCTGGCGGATCCTACCTCACCGGCCAATACCGCGATTCACGAGCGGATGGTGGTTGACCTGCTGACGGAGGGCTTCGGACTGTCGGGCCCCGACGAAGAGGGGGCGGCACGGATGGCAGCTAGTCTGTTTTTGACGGTATGATCAGCTCGTGCCAGCGCGAAGGTGAGCTATTTGTCGGCGTAGCGATCCGGATCCTGATCGAACTTCTGTTTGCACATCTTTGAGCAGAAGAAATACTGGTGGCTGTTGTGCTCGCTGTGGCCAGCCGATTTCTGCTCATCCACTTCCATTTTACATACGGGATCTTTAGCTTTGGCCATTGCTGACTCCTGGCGGGCCTGATGGGTTTGGAAAAGGCATCAGCTTGCGGCGGCTCTTGAAACGCCGCCGCGAGTTGATTGCCTGAAGGGAAGCAGCCCCCCTCTGACGCGAGCAATCGCGATTCGGGTTATGCCAAGGCGGCGTCGAGCGCCCGCACCAGATGGCCCTTGGGCACCGCGCCGACGATTTGGTCTTTAACCTGGCCGCCCTTGATGATGAGCAGGTTGGGAATCCCACGCACGCCGTAGCGGGCCGGGGTTTCCGGGTTCTCGTCCACGTTGATCTTCACGATCTTGAGCTTGCCCACGTATTCATCGGCCAGTTCATCGAGCACGGGCGCGATATTTTTGCACGGTCCACACCACGGCGCCCAAAAGTCGATAAGTACCGGGGTCGGAGATTTCAAAACCTCGCCCTCGAAGTTGGAATCGCTGACATGCTTGATATTGGCACTGGCCATGAAAATTGTCCTCTGATTTCTAGGTTACTGATTGAAGGTAAGTCTGCGCAACCACCACGTCAAGGTCGGACGGGACCAGCGGCGCCCCTGCAGACACGCCGCTTCAGGGAAAAACTTGACTCTGACCCGGCTCGCCACTCCCAACCGTTGTGCAGGCCGAGTGGTCGTTGAGAGACCTGAGCGAGCAGCTTGATGCCGTCGAGGCTGAGAATCGCGTTTTGCCGGCCGATACATCGCGGTCAGTCCAAGCTCGCCAGAGCGGCCATTGCTGCCAGGATGCTTACCACCCCCATAATTCCAAATGCCTGCCACCATCGTAACCATTCGTGCAGCAGGAGAATGCTCGCGCACAACAGCAACAGAAGCCCGGTCAGAGCCACCGATGCCGCGATTAGCCGCAATAACCAGCCGTTCAGCACCGCGGTCAGGGCAGGCACGATGCTGGCTCCTACCAACCGCACTTGCGCCTCGATGACCTCGGTGAAGTGCACGATGAGTTGGCCGAACAGGTGCGGCCAACTCTGGGAATGAGCGTCTTCCTGGAGGGGCCGATGGCCGTCGGCAGGCGTCATCGACCTGGACCGTTGGTCGAATTGGGGTCTTTAGGAGTCATTAATGCGCCGATCGCAAGTATGCCGAGTATTACGGCCGAAGTCGGCGCACCTCCCGCAGCCAAGCCCAGGGCCAGCGCCCCACACAGCGACGCTATCGGGTAGCGGCGGATCGGTTGTTCGGGAAGGAGTTCCGTGGCCGACGCGGCCTTGCGGTTCATTTCCTCCAGAGTGCGGTTAAGATTCTCACGCGCCCGCTCGAGGTCGCGTTCGATCTCCGCCATCTCGCTCATGGTTCGTCGCCTCCCCGATTGCGAATAATACGGCCTGTTTGACCGCTGTCCGAGCCGCGAATCCAATCAAACCCTGGCCAACCGGGGTCTGTTGCCCCAAATCGAAGCCGGCCAAGAATCCGATTCCGAGTGCCGCCAAGGGATGGCGCCGGATAGTGCTCTGCAAATCCATAGTGCGGTCGAGGCCTCCGCCGTTGAATGCCTGCATCAGGACGAGACCCGGCGCAGGATTCGTGCAGCCACATAACCAAGCAGGAATGCGCCGGCGACAGCGGCCAGGGGCTGACGGGTGACGAAGTCGTTCACGGAACCGGCCAACTCCCGGATCAGGTCAAGGCCGTCATCGAGATGTCCTCGGGCGCACTCCAAGCTGTCCGTCGCGGTCTTGATGCTATGCTTAAAGGCCGCCCCACTCCTAGGGGACGCTTCTCCGATGGTATCGCTGTCGAAATTTTCCGCCATTGTTTCCACCTCTGCAATCGTCGCGGTGAAGTCGTCGGGCTGAGTGCAATCCCTCAGCCATCGCGCGGCGCTTGAGTTTCGCGCCCGCGGATGCGCGTAAAACCGGGCTAAAGACTCACTGGCTCTGACGAAGATAGCTCGCTTCGACCAAGAAAACTACGTTGCTAATCAATGTGTTTTGGGTGTTGTGATGCGTATCACCCTGAATGGGTAGCGCAGCACTTGGCGGGATGGCCCCCATCGGTTTCCCGTATGTATTGGGTCGTTTCTGCTTGAGGGCACCGCCAATCCGAACGATCTTGAACGTGCGGCTATATGACTTGACCAGAATATAAACGCTCAGCTATATGTCTGTCGTGGAATCATCGTTTGCCATCATCGCGGAGCCCAATAGACGGGCCATTGAGCCTGCTGCTCTCGTCTGAGCGACACCTTGCGCGGTGTGCTTTCATGAAAATCATTACGCTGCGCATATACGCCCGCCGTAACATTGCTCTGAAGTCTTACATGACTATCCTCCACTGTCTTGCAAGTGAAATATATCTGGAACTTCTAGGATGAGAACATGAAAAAGTCGGACGCGAGCCAAGGCCAGTCGGCATCGGAGCTGATCTCGAAAAGAATCGCCGAACTCGGGGACTGGCGCGGGGAAACGCTGGCAGGATGCGCAAGCTCATCAAGGAAGCAGACCCGGACGTCGTCGAGGAGTGGAAGTGGATGGGCACTCCGATTTGGTCGCACGACGGCATCATCTGCACTGGCGAATCCTACAAGAAGGTCGTGAAGCTTACCTTCGCCAAGGGCGCCTCTCTGAAGGATCCGGCCCGGCTCTTCAACTCGAGCCTCGACGGAAACGTACGCCGCGCGATCGACATCCACGAAGGAGAAGAAGTTGACGAGTCCGCCTTCAAGGCGCTCGTTCGCCAAGCGATCGCCCTCAACAGTTCTGGCAAGTCGAAACCTTCGAAGAAAGCGAAGTCCTAAACGGATTCCGCCCCTGAACAGGTCCGACATCGGGGTGGCGGAGGTATCGTTCCGCCCGAGCGTACCCAGGTCGAAGATGGCCTCGACAGTTGCAAGGAGCGATTAGTGGAAGCCTTATCCCGGTCAGGCGAGGTGTATGCAAGGATGAGGTTGGACACGCTGCCGTCGATGAAAGAGGCGGCGGCGCTCGACCGGTCACCAGGCTTCAGGCCCATCGCCACCGAACGACGCAAACCCGGTGGCGGGGGCGTTGTTCTTCGAGCTGGTGCTCTGACTGCGAAAGGCATGGCAAGGTTGCGCGGCGAGACCTGGTTCGCAGAGTATGACTTGACGGGAATATAAACGGTCGGCTATATGTCTACCGTGGAATCATCGTTTGCCATCGTCGCGGAGCCCAACCGACGGGCCATCTTGAGCCTGCTGCTCTCGTCTGAGCGCTCGGTTGGCGAGATCGAGCGCGAGCTTCGACTGTCGCAGCCCTCCGTCTCCAAGCACCTGCGAGTGCTGCGAGAGGCTGGGTTCGTGGAATCACGAATTGAAGCGCAGCGGCGCCTCTATCGACTGAGACCGGAGCCGCTCATGGAGCTCGACGCATGGCTCGTTCCCTTCCGGCGCTTCTGGTCAAAGCACGTCGATGCCCTGGAGCAACACTTGGACAGGATGGAGAAGGTGCCCTCTGTGAAAGGAAAGAAAAGACATGAGCAACCGTGAGCAATACACGCCGGGTGCCGCTTCTGGCGCCGAGGTTCGAAAAGATGGAGAGAAGTGGACGCTCGTTCTCGTCCGCGACCTCCCCCACCCTCCTGCAAAGGTTTGGAAGGCGCTCACGGACCCCGAGCATCTGCGCGAATGGGCTCCGTTCGATTCTGACCGGAACCTCGGTACCGTTGGCACCGCAAAGCTCTCGACAGTGGGGGCGCCGACGCCGCATGTATCCGAGACCCAGGTGAAGCGGGCCGACGCGCCCAAGCTGCTCGAATTCAATTGGGGGGGACAGGACATCCGCTGGGAGCTGGAGCCGCTGGGAGCGGCGGCACTCGGCTCACGCTGTGGCACAACATCGACCGTCGATTCATCTCGATGGGCGCTGCGGGCTGGCACATCTGCTTCGATGTGCTGGAGCGGCTTCTCGCCGGTCAGCCCATTGGACGCATCGTCGGCGCCGAGGCCATGAAGTTCGACGGCTGGCAGCGATTGAACGCCGAGTACGCGAAGCAGTTCGGCGTTGAGACCCCCAGTTGGCCCTCTCGCCCGACCTGAGCATGCCCCGCGGGTCTTTCGCAGCCTTGCTGCCGCCCTTCGCATGTAGGCAGATACTCGATCCTCTGCCCAGGGATGGCCGCAACGACACGCGGCTGAGCCTGTCAACTGGAGACATGATTAGCCGCAGCATAGCACTTGCGGCATTGACGATTCCTTCCGCGCAATGCTATTCGGTCACGAGCTAAGTTCCGTGACCATCAAGGAGGCGCCCGATGAAGGTTTCAAAGGTGTCAGAGGTACCGCGCCAGAGCATGAGCCGTGCAACCAATTTTTTCCATGGCGCCGAACATGTATCGCGCCAGGGTCTAACGGACGAGAGCAAAGAAGTCAGCGTCAACGTGATCCACTTCGATCACGGCGCCCACACCCACATGCACATTCATGGCTGCGATCAGGTTCTGCTCGTCACCAAGGGCAAGGGCTTTGTCGAAACCGAGCAGGAACGGCACGAGATCTCGGAGGGCGACGTAGTCTTCGCGCCTGCCGGTGAGAAACACCGCCACGGCGCGGTGGACGGCAGAGACTTCACACATATCTCGATCACTCGCCCCAACTCGGGAGAAAAGTTTTTCGACGATTGACGAAATCTCGGCGAGAACAGCGCGGACACTCAAAAAGCAGGTGAGGGTGCAGGTACGCTTTCAAGCACCAACAAACCGGAGTTTTCTCACCCAAGACCGCCTGCAGAGCTGATTAACTCAAAGCCCAATACCGTATACACGCGCTGCATTGGCGCCCATCAGGCCCGCTATCATTTCCTCTGGCACGCCTGATTCCTGCAATCGCGTTATCGTCTCCTGCGGAGCGGAAGCGTCGTGATGCGGATAACGCGAGCCCCAGCATCCCATCCGCTGGAACATGTCGTTGCGTGAAATGAATGATGTATCCCAGGGATAAAACGTCACCAGGTAAGGACGCGAAGCGAATAGTTCGGTGGTCTCCAGCGTGACGTCATCGAACATGTAGAAGCTCATATACGTCTCGGCCTTCTCCAACGCCAGCCACAGCAGCGGCGCGCCGCCATGAACAAACGCCAGCTTAAGTCCCGGGTAATCCTCCGTATGTCCGCAAAACATCATCGCCGTGAGCGCGATCGCGTTGTCGGCGTCGTACGCCACCGCCTCCGCCACGCTGTGGCCGATCTCCAGCTTCGCCGATACGCGCTCAACAAAAGCTCCCACCGAAGTCCATTCGGGATTGGTATGGCCCGTGGACGCGTGGATGGCGGCGGTAAGATTCAGCTCTTCCAGTGCCCGCCACAGGGGCCGGTACATCCGATGGCTCAGGAAGTTCTGCTGATGGTCGAATGCCGGCCGGATGAACGCCGCCTTGAATCCGCGTGCCGCTATGCGCTGGGCTTCCTCGATAGCGAACGAGGGAGCCTGCATCGGCAGAACGCCTACCGGAAACAGGCGTCCAGGAGCGGCGGCGCAGAAATCGTATATCCAGTTGTTATAGGCGCGGCTCAGCGCGTACGCGAGATCCGGATTATCAACCGCGGGCAGGTACTCCGCGAACAGAGTCGGAAACAGCAACGCCTTGTCCACGCCGATCTCATCCATATCTGCGAGCCGGGCCGAGGCGATCTGCGCGCCCGGATTGATTTCGCATCCCTGTTCAGGGTCAATGCTGCCGATCATTTCCGGGTTCATTCCGGGCCGCCACACGGCGCGGCGATTAATCCGGCCGGAGTCGATCGGAGGTGCCGGATGGCCGTTGAGAATCACGGTACTCATCCCGTTCGACTCCTGGCGATAATAAAAAGCCGAACGCGCCGGCACGCGGTAATCAGGCTCCAGATAGTCGGTCCAGATTTCCGCCGGCTCAAAGACATGGCTGTCAGCGTCGAAAACGGCGATAGTTTTCATCGGCAGTTCCTCATGGCCTGGATGACATCATGGCCTGTTTAACATCAGTAGTTGGGAGCCGATGGTTTGACCGCACGTTTGAACTGCCGCGGATGCGCTTCCTCATTCCACCACTTCTCCAGCGCGTCATCATGGCGCGGAAACCAATCCGGCCGCGCAATGGTTTCGGGCTGCTCGGTCGTAAACAGCTTGCCCTCGATTCCATAAAACCGCCGCGCGTTGGCGCCCATAAGTTTCTCCTGCACGGTGGCCGGGACTTCCGCCTGCCGCATGTGTGCGATTGCCTCCCACGCCTCGGCAGCGTCGGGATGGTACACGTCGGACGCCCACACCCCGATGTTCTCGAACTTCTCGTATTGCCGGAACACCATGTCCTCTTCGGCCTCGAAGGAGATCATGCATTGCTGGTAAAACGCCTCGCTGGGGAGCCGCCGCGCGCCGGTCTTGCGTTCGTTGGCGTAGAGCTTGAACAGGCGATCGCAATAATCCAGCAGACTGGGCAGCCAGGTCGCATTGGATTCAAAGATCGCCATCTTCAGGCGCGGATAGCGATCGAGCAGACCCGAGAGCAGCACCTGGGCAAGCCATACCGTCGCTTCAAGGATGAAACTGAACGTCGAACTGACCACGATGCGACCGGTGCCGCGTCCCGAGCGCTCGACGTAATCGCCCGGAGAGCGCGCATTATCGATCGGATCGATTCCCATCGCCAGCGGCGAGGGAAATGTATGCACTCCCAAAACGACACCGCTCTCTTCAATCGCGCGGAACAGCGGGTCCATCATAATCCCGAATGCGCCTGCGCCCGACGATCTTTCGCGCGATGGCAGGAGCCGGTTCGGATAATTTCCGTTGGCGTCGATCGGGCGCATCAGCACAACCGGAAACTTCATCTTCACCACGCGTTGCAGTTCCTTGATCGCCAGATCGGTGTTCTGAATTGGCAGCAATGCGGAGGGATAGAGCCGGTCGGGCGCCGTATCGCACCATTCGCGCGCCCAGTTGTTGTACGCCCGCGCCAGACCGTAGGCGCCCTCGGCGTTGCGGATGAAGGGATACGCATTGACCAGCATGGTGGGAATCACCAGCACCTGGTCAATACCCATCACGTCGAGTTCCCTCACGCGGGCGTGCGGATCGTACGCCCCCTTGTGATCGACGTATTCGACCTGAGCCTGCGTCAGCGCCATGCGCTGCAGGCGGCGCTGGACTTTCTTGTTAACTCCCGGGCCGCCGATCGTGATGCCGTTGATGCGGCCCGGACCGCTGGTGGTCATCGGGTGCATCTTCTTCTCGACGCGTGCGGCGGGGAAATGGCCGCCAAACAGCGCCAGCTGGCCGTTGAGCAGCGCGGCGCCGGTACCATCATTCCAGTAAGCCTGTTTGACCAAGTCGCGGTATTCCGGCTCCACGTATTTGGTCCAGATTTCGACCGGGATCATTGACGTGCGCATCGCAGTCAAAGACTGCAAAGCTTTTGGAAATCCTGGGACTGTCTGATTTCATCGGCTTCACTCCGGTGAACGAATCCACCTTAGCGCTAATAGCGGTGGTTATAAACATCGAACAACGATTTCTTCACCCGGGGTAAAGCGATAGGAAGCGTATCGGACATGCTACCGCAGGTGATTCTGACGGCTCCTGACTTCGGTCTTCATATTTCACGGCTTGCGCCGCTGCTCGTCGCAATTGTCCTCGGGTCAAATATGCGGACTATTGCGTGCTAAGAGTTTCCGCCTCGGCTGATTAGAAGACTCAAAAAGCGGTCGACCTCAATCCGATACTCGGGCGGACATATCGTGGTCGAATCGGGCTCTTCAACGATCGCCGGTCCTGCAATCCTGTCGCCGTTCTTCAGATTTGCTCGATCATAAACAGGAGTATCTACAAAACCTCCCGCTTTCGAAAAATACGCTTTGCGCATCTTTTTCAAAGCTCGCCGCGGGTTTCCATCTCCCCTGTCGTGTTCCAAGGTCTGGGCTTTGGGAACTATCCCGATTGCGCGAATCCGAAAATTCACTATCTGACAAGGATCTGCTGGGCTGTACTCCGAACATATTTTTATATATTTCCCTGAAGCCTCGGTCAGCCGCGGCTATGGTAGCATCGGTAACCGGGCCACCGGGTATCGGGACCGGCATGTCGTGCCGCTGATGGACAAAGCGCATATCGAAATAACGTTGTAACTGGATGGCCTCGTCGGAAATTGCTGCGGCTTTAAGCTCCGCGCGTGCCTGTTCCTCCATTGCTGCAATGATGGGGGAGATTTCTGCCGGGTCGGCGCTTTGGCAGTTCATTGGCCGCGTGGTGATATAGTCATAGGCAAGATCGGACACCAGCAGTCCGAAAGCCGACTTAACTCCCGGTGAGAGCGGCACAATGACCAGCGGTATTTGGAACTCTTCGGCCACTCTGATGATGTGCGCGGGCCCGGCACCGCCGAAAGCCACTGCTGCGAATTCGCGCGGGTCCACACCGCGCCTCACAGTGACAACGCGAATCGCCGCCCCCATTTTGGCATTGATCAGATCGTATATACCCTGTGCAGCCTCTACTACGGTGAGTTTCAACGGTTCAGCCACTTTACGAGAAATTGCTTCGTGGCTCTTCTCCGGAAAAATTTGCATCTTGCCGCCAAGGAAGTATTCCGGATCGAAGTATCCGAGCACCACGTCCGCGTCGGTAACGGTGGGCCGTTCGCCACCAAAGCCATAGCAGGCGGGTCCCGGATCGGCTCCCGCGCTTTCGGGCCCGACATGGAGAAAACCAGCGCTGTCGACCCATGCTATGCTTCCGCCGCCTGCTCCAACTTCTGCCAGATCGATCACGGGCACCTTCACCGGCTCGCCGCCTTTTCGCGTACCGCCGCTCATAGCGGTCCCAATACGAAAGTCGTGAGTGATGGCGGGCTTGCCATCAGGTATCAGGGCCAGTTTCGCGGTGGTGCCGCCCATATCGAACGAAATGATGTTTTTCCGCTCGCAAAGCCGGCCCAGATCAGAGGCGGCGATAACTCCCGCGGCCGGACCGGATTCGATGCTGTACACAGCCTTTCGCGCCGCGGTCGCGGCCGGCATGATTCCACCGCTGGACTGCATGATCTCCAGTCCACTCCGGATCCCGTTTTGCTTGAGCGCCTGGTTCAAATCGGTAACGTAGCGTGAAAACATCGGCCCCACATACGCGGAAATCACGGTAGTGGCGGCGCGCTCGTACTCTCCGACTTCGGGCCAAACCTCAGACGACAACGCGAGGTATGCGTTTGGAAGGTGCTTGCGGATCAGTTCCGCCAATCGGCTTTCGTGGACCGGATTGACGTAAGCGTGCAGCAGGCAAACGGCAACCGACTCCGGAGCAATCCTGGCAATCTCCTTGAGCGTAGCCGCCGCGTCCTCCTCGTCCAGAGCCATAATAACTTCACCGTCCGCCCCGAGCCGTTGATTTATCTCGAATACCATATTGCGCGGAACCAAAGCCGGGGCCCTTTCATACGACAGGCTATAGAAGTCCGTGTCCAGACGGGTTTGTTTCCCGATCGCAAACATATCCCCGAAGCCTTTTGTGGTAATGAATACCAGCTTCGCTCCTTTGCGCTCGATTATAAGATTGGTCGCGAGTGTTGTCGCGTGCACCACTCGTCCGACCTCTCGCGGTTCCGCCTGCGCCAGCGCTAAAGCATCGTTGATGCCGGTCATCACTCCACGCACGGGGTTTGCCGGGGTCGTCAGGGTTTTGGCGTTGTACACGCGCTCGCCGCTGGCCTCGGTTACTACAACGTCGGTGAAGGTCCCCCCGATGTCAACGCCGACAAAGAAACTCCGTTCCATATCCCGTCTCCTTCAGCTTTTCCGCAGTTGCCGAGTGGCGTCCACGTCTACATCGCCGGTAGCGCGATCGATCACCACGCCATAATCGCGCGCGGCAGACTCGAGTGAGACGTAACCCTCCCGGACATCACGCGCGACCAGCCCGGGTGCGCGTTCGTACGGCGAGCCGAATCCACCACCCCCGGAAACCAACTGTGTCACCATCGTTCCGGCGGAGACGCGGATGTTGGTCTGTTTGGGGGGCGGGCTCCATTCATCAGACCTGCCACGGTTGATAATCCATCCGCCGCCTTTGCCTGGCTTTCCTCCGGCCAAACCCTGCGGTGGAATACGGCACCGATCCACCGCACGAACTGTCAAGTCATTCTCGGCTAAAAAAGTGACTTCCTTAAGCAGGCCACAACCGCCGCGCCATTTGCCCGCTCCGCCCGAATCGCGCCAGACCTCGAACCGCTCATAGCGAACGGGAAACTCCAGCTCGTACGTCTCTATATTGCGGCCATATGCGCTTTGTCCCGCGAACAAAGGATCCGGCATGCAGTCAACGCCGTCTTTGGTAGACCGCGCGCCGCATGGACCGAAATGCGGATCCAAAAAGGCCCAGAGTTCGCCCGTTTTCGGATGACGGCCGGCGGCGAGCAATGAATGGGGAGTACCGCCCGGGGCCTGAATACGATCGGGAAAAGCAGGAGCAAACGCCTGAATGATCGAATCAACTATTGCTTGCACCGTTCCGATGCGGATATTGCAGGCCGCCGGATACCTCGGGTTTACGATGCTTCCGAGTGGCAGTTCGACTTCAATCGGCCGATAAAATCCCTCGTTCATAGCAATGTCGGTATCCAAAAAGCACAGGAGGCCGAACACAACGCCTGATAATGACTGTGAATACGAAGAATTGACGGCGCCCCGCGCTTGCGGATCACTGCCGGTAAAGTCGAATTTGATATCGCCACCGCGTACCGTTATTCGTGCCCGGATCGTGTAGCTTTTGTCGGGCACGATTCCGTCTTCTTCAACAACGTACGAACCCTGATAAGAGCCGTCGGGAATACGCTCGATTCCTTGCCTCGTTAATGTCTCAGAGCGATCCATCAGCTCCTCGATGATGCTGAGCAGGTTCGCATAACCGTATTTTTCGATTAGCTCCAGCATCCGGACCCCGGCCATGTTGCCGCCCGCGACCAGCGCGCGGATGTCGCCCATCACCCGCCTCGGCGTGCGGCTATTCGCCTCAATCATGCTGACCACGTCGCGATTGGGCTGGCCACGTTGATAAAGCCTCACGGCGGGAATGATGAGTCCTTCGTGAAAGCACTCGGTGGCGTTGGCCGGAAGTCCGGCCGCTGACAGGCCACCCAGATCGGACACGATCATCATCGCGCCATAAATAAAAGCGACGCGGCCATTATGAAAAATGGGGCGAAACACCATCACATCTGTAGGATGAATGCCACCCCGGAACTGGTCATTGAAGACGAACGCATCGCCATCTTCCATCGATTCCAGCGGCCAATCCTTAAGTAGCTCGCGTTGTCCAATCCGCACCGCGGATGCATGCGCCAACCCCCGCCTGGTCTGCGCCACTAGCCGGCCCTGGGGGTCGAATATAGCGGTTGCTATTTCTCCCGATTGGTTTACAAACGGTGAGTAGGCGCTGCGTGCAGAAAACACGCCGACTTCATCAGCAATCGTATCCAGCGCGTTTTGCACAATCTCGCGGAGCACAGGGTCCTTCATAAGCAATCTCCCATTAAAAGCAATCTCCCGTTTCATGTGTCTCGCCGGGCAAGCGAATCTGTTAGCCGACAGGGCACGGTCGATTCAGGTCGATCAAGTTATTTGCGACCGGCCCGCCTTGTATTCGCCACCCTTTCTGACGTGCGGCCCCGGCTCTTGACAAATTCCAATCGAAGTGGTGAAAAGACTCTCGATTCGGAGAATCTCAAAACTGGTCCTTTTTTTAGAGCGCCATGGACTTATTGTCAAGGCTTGCAGACTTACCTCAGGACTTGACGCGTTTGAAGATAGGTGAGGCGAAACCGCAATCACCTCGAATGGCAACAAATTTCAGGGGCTGGAGGGCCGCCGATGTCTGATAAGCAAACCAAAAGTTTCCCGGTGTTCGACTGCGACGCGCATATCAATGACCCCCTCGAAATCTGGGACAAGTATGTCGAGCCTGAATATCGGGAGCTGGTCAAGCAGTCATACTGGAACACACCGGGAACAGCCATCCTGAATGGCCGTGAGCTGGTGACAGGCGGGCATGATGTTCCACTTGATGCGATCACGATCAACGGAATTACAATAGGCGGCCCGGGAGCTGACAAACGTGTTCAGCGCCGGCTGATGCGAATGCGGCTGACTCCCGAGCAATGCCACTACCTGGATCATCGTGGCGCCTACGATGCCAACGCGCGTCTCAAAGAGCTTGACATTATGGGCATCGACCAGGTGCTGGTCATTCCGACCATGATGGTCAATTATTTTCCGTTCATCGAAAATGTCGACGGCGCTTACGCTTTGGCCCGAGCCTACAACAATTGGGCGCGGGATTGGTGCAACACGGCGCCCGACCGCCTCTATCCCGCCGCCCTGATTCCCATTCAGAATCCGGATTACGCTGTGGAGGAGCTGCGGCGAGTCGCCAAGCTCAATTTCCCGGTCGCTCTGGTCAGGCCGATCGATGCCAACGGGCATTATCCGAACCGGATTTTCTGGGCTTCTGAAAAAATGGGGAACGATGGATATAGGTCGCTGGACCCGTTTTTCAGAACGATCCAGGAAACCGGAATCGTCCTGGGAATGCATACCTTTCCCGCGCCCATCGGAATCGGGCGGGAACTTCCCTGGTCACCCGGCGAATTGATCGAGAAGGCCGGCGCGGGCACGGGAAAGCTGGTGGTGAACTCGACCTTCAGCTTCATTTTCGAAGCGATGACCTGGACCGCACAGGTCCTGCTCTCGGGTTTTCTCGACCGATATCCGAAACTGAAGATGGCGATCTTCGAATCGAATGCCTCCTGGCTGTCCGAGCTACTGGACCATTGCGACCTGTTGTTCAAGCTGTTTGCCAACGAGCGCAGCCAGCCCGCCAAGCGGCTTCCCAGCGAAGCTTTTGCCGAGCAGTGCATGATTTCCTTTGAATCCGACGAGAAGCCGATGTACAGGGACTGGGAACGTTTCGAGAACGTCGGGATTTGGGCTTCCGACGTTTACCATCACGATGCTTCCGACGCCTGGACGGCGTTGCGCTTTATGAGAGAGGCGGAGGTTCCCAATTCCGTGCAGGCAAAACTGATGGGTGAAAACGCCCGCCGTTTTTACGGAATCGAAGGAAAAGTTTTCGTCAACCGCGAATTACCTATTGAACGGCCGGACTGGTTTCCCAGACGCAACGAGGAATTCGACAAATGGTGGGAGAAGGAAGCGTTTCCCGGCAAATATGCAGGCTCATCCAAATAGTTGATGGCTATAGTAGAGGTTGAAAATGAAAGGCAACGGAGTAATCGACGGTGATAGCCACGTTTTCGAGCCACAGGCTATTTGGAGTCAATATGTGGAACCCGAATATCGTTTGGCCGCGCGTTCGGCTTTTTCATATCACGATGACGGCGAAGGTCACTTCGCGGTCATTCTAAACGGCAAACCGGCATCCTGGCTGAATCGCGGAATGCTCAACCGTTACGCGCTGTGGCGTCCGGGAATGACGCCTGAGGCAATCGGCGCGATGGAACCGGGAAAGCCCGTCGAAATCAATCCGGGCGCGCAAGAAGCAAGGCAGCGGCTGCGCGATATGGACGCTATGGGCGTGGAACGCGCAGTCGTTTTTCCGACCCTCTTCGCCGAATATTTTCCGCTCACCGAAAATCCCGACGTCGCGTATGCCCTGGCTCGCGCGTACAACAATTGGATACTTGATTTCTGCCGAGGATCTTCCGATCGCCTGATACCCGTAGCGGTCCTGCCGATGCAGGATCCTGTATTTGCCAAAGAAGAGTTGCGCAGGGCCGCCGGCGCCGGATTCAAAGCGTGCTTTATCCGTCCCTCGTTCTTCGATGGGCGGTTTCTGAATCATCCGACGTATGATGCGGTCTGGGAGGAAATCGAACGGCTAGGAATGACTGCGTGCATTCATCCCGCGGCTGGAAATACTAATCCGCAGTGGACCTCCGAAGGCTCGTTTGTCGAGCGTGTCGCCGCAAACCTGCGAATCGGCCATCCGATAGCCGAATCGGTCTCCTATTTCATGGACAACGCAGCGGCGCTCACCACTTTTGCCTTCTGCGGGCATATGGAAAAGTATCCGAAATTGAAGCTTGCTTTTATGCACGGCGGAATCTCGTGGCTGCCGCTTGCGCTTGAAAAGGCTGAAACCTATCTCACCTTCTTCATGATCGAGAACGTTTGTCTTGAGCCTGAGAAATTCTTCTACGATCGTCCCTATCTGGTCGGCTTTAACCCCTGGGAGCGCTCGGTTGCGAAACTTTATGACGTGGTCGAAAACGTGGCCTGTTGGGGTTCACACTACCCCGCGCATGATACCATTGCCCCTGAGCAAACGACGCAACTGTTGCGCAACTCAAAAGTGCCGGCAAGCGTGATCGCAAAATTCATGGGTGAAAACACGCAACGCGTGTTGGGATTTTGAGCGCCTGAGAATCGTCACATAACTGGAAAGGTATTGCGATGAGATTGCACGGAAAAACGGCGATCGTTACCGGCGGCGCACAGGGTATCGGCCGGGAATATGCGGCCCGGTTTGCTCGCGAAGGAGCGAATGTCGTCATAACCGACATCCGGGAGGAACAGGCTCAGCGCGTCGCGAGGGAAATCTCCCAACAAGAAGGCGGCAAGGGCGGCAAAGTTGTCGCCATAAAATCCGACGTGACCAGCCAGGAAGAAATGAACTCGGCTGCCGCCTTCGCGAACCGCGAGTTCGGCCACATTGACGTCCTCATGAATAATGCCGCCATTTACTACGACCTTGATTTTGCGAATCAGTCGATCGAGTACGGCCGAAAAGTGCTCGACGTCAATCTCTTCGGAATCATCATCGCCGCGCGAGCGGTGTTTCCATACATGAAGAAGCAGCGCGGCGGCGCGCTGATTAACATCGCCACCATCGGAGCCTGGCCGCCGGAGGGACTGGGCGGCGCGAATCGCTCCAATGCGCCGGACTATGAAACCGTTCCGGTATTTTACTATGGTTTGGCGAAATCCGGCGTCGTCTGGTTGACCAAGACGATGGCAATCGATCTGGGACGATACGGAATCAGAGTCAATGCGATAGCGCCGGGAGTAGTCGCATCGGATGCGACCATAAAGATCATGTCCTCGGAGGGGATGGAGAGTTTCAGCCGCATGAGCGCGCTCGGGAAATTCCTGCAACCCTCAGACCTCACGGGGACCGCCGTGTTTTCTAGCCTCGGAGGATTCGGCATTGATGACCGGGCAAGTGCTGATAGTGGACGCAGGCCTGATCATGCCGACTTGATTATCCTGCCAGTGAAACGTGTCATGCGGCCTCCACCGACTCCACGCGTGTGTCTGGAAACCTTACCCGTAGTGCCGAATGAGTCGCCGCGGGTCACCCATCAGGAGCGTTCATGAAGTTTGGCTACTTTGCAGAATTCGAGCAAACGGTGAAGACATCCTCGCACGTTTCCCAGATGTACCAGGACTATATTGAGCAGGTCTGCTTCGCGGAGCGGCACGGCTTCGAGTCGGTGTGGGTTCTGGAACATCACTTCACCGAAACCTATTCTTACTGTTCGGCCCCGGAGATTTTGCTCGCCACGATTGCCGCTCGAACGACCACTATGCGTATTGGCCCCGGCGTGTGCTTGTTGCCATATCACAATCCGGTGACGGTGGCGGAACGCTACGCCACCCTGGATGCTTTGTCCGGCGGAAGGCTGGAATTCGGTATCGGGCGCGGCGTAACCAATTTCGAGTGGAACAAGTTTCGCGACGAGCCGTACGAGCAAAGCCGTGACATTATGTATGAAGCGCTGGATCTGATACTCAAGTGTTGGACCCAGAACAGCGTTGTCCACGACGGTCGTTATTATAAAGTCAGGGAACCCATTAATGTAATCCCAAAGCCGATTCAAAAGCCCCATCCCAGGATTCACGTCGCCGGCACCAGCCCGGAATCCGCCGGCCTTTATGGTTCTTTGGGATGGAACGTTTTGGGAATTTGCAACTTTCATCCGAACGTTGAAATTGCGCGCCAGGCGCGGGCCTTTCGCGAAGGCCGTGCGCGCGCACAAGGTCCGCGGGATGCGCAATTTTCCGTCATCGTGTTCGTCCATTGCGCCAAGACCGATGCCGAGGCTGACGCGCGTATCCGCCCTTACCACAAGTGGTTCTACACCACGATGGGTAAAAGCTATGGCATCGACAAGGATCCTAATCCAGCCAACCTTACGGCGCGCTATATCCGAAACGAAGCCCAGCTTGAGGATTTTAAAGGCGGCGGCATGATTATATCCGGCAGTCCAGACACCTGCATAAGGATTCTTCAAGGCATGGAATCCGCTGGAGTCGACCGCGCCATGTGTCAGTTTCGGTTGGGCCTCATGCCCCATAGTGAAGTCATGGAGTCGCTCGATCTCTTCTCCAGAGAAGTTGTACCGGCCTTCAAACAAGCGACGGGCAGTCCCGTCGCTGGGGAGTCCGGCCTGATGCTGCTAGAAGGAAAAATCGCCGTGTTGACCGGAGGAGGCGCAGGGATCGGACGCGCCGCGGCGCTCGCCTTTGCGCGCGAAGGTGCCAAGTTGGTAGTGGCCGATATTATCGCGGCGGACGAAACGGTTGCCATGGTGAAGGCGGCCGGCGGAACCGGGGTTGCGATTAAATGCGATGTTACAGCCATCAACGAAGTTAAAATGCTGATTGATTCAGCTGTCGAAACTTATGGCCGGATCGACTGCGCGGTTAACAACGCGGGAATCGAAAGCTCCATCAAGGATACTGCCGACGTCAGCGAAGAAGATTTCGATCGTCAAATCGCGGTGAATCTTAAAGGCGTATGGCTGAGCCTTAAATACGAGCTGCCGCAAATGGTCAAGCAAGGCGGTGGCGCGATCGTCAATATTAGTTCCGCGGCGGGCATTGGTGGGGCTCCCGGTTGGAGTGCGTACTGCGCCGCTAAACACGGTGTGGTCGGTCTAACCCGGTGCGCGGCGGTCGAATATGCTCGCGCAGGAATTCGCGTTAATGCGCTCTGCCCAGGTCCGATCGACAGTCCGATGGGCAAACGAATCGCGGCGCAGAACCCGGGCTACAAAGACCTGCTCATAGCGCACGCACCCAACGGCCGGCTGGGCCGACCCGAGGAGATCGCGGAAGCCGCAGTGTGGTTATGCTCCGACGCCGCTTCATTGGTAAACGGCTTGATAATGCCGGTGGATGGCGGCAGCACCGCTGCATAAGCCCGGACGGCTAAGCAGACCGGCCCAGACGGTGTGAGCGCAGGTGTCTAGGACCGAAAGGCCTGAAAGGCAAAACTAATAGCGACGACCTTGTGGTCGCGGTGATTTACAGATTATGTCGACATTCGATCATCCCCATCTCTACATTGACGGACAGTGGGTTGAGGCCCGGGGCGGCGCGACCTATTCGGTGCTTAATCCGGCTACGGAAGTGGAAATTGGCAGGGCCGCCGATGCGTCCGCCGATGACATGGCGCGCGCGATAAGCGCCGCGCGTCGGGCATTTGACAGCGGCCCATGGCCACGAATGGCGGCATCTGAACGGGCGCGTTTTATTCGTCTTATCGCGGAAGGTTTGGAGAAGAGCAAAGCGAGGCTGCGCGAACTACTAATCGCCGAGGCCGGCGCCGAAGCCTTTCTGATGGGTGCGCAGCTTGACGGCCCGATTTCAGCGCTTTCCGGGTATGCCGAACTTGCGCTGCGATTCGATTTTGAGCAAATGCTTCCAGTTGAAACCGGCCAGGGTCCTGCCGGACCTATTTTTAACTACGCTCAGGTTAATCATCAGCCAGTTGGGGTGTGCGGTCTGATACCTACATGGAATTTTCCGTTACACGTTACGGTTCAGAAGATCGGACCTGCTTTGGCTACCGGATGCACTATGGTCCTGAAAGCACCGCCATATACTCCGTTGATAAACCTCGAATTGGCGAAGGTGGTGCATGAAAGCGGCTTCCCTCCTGGAGTTCTGAACGTCGTCGCAGGTCAAAGCAGCGCGATCAGTGAACAGTTGGTGGCAAGTCCTGAAGTTGACAAGATCAGTTTTACCGGCAGCGTCGCGGTCGGCAGACGTATAGCGGAAACTGCTGCTGCCACGCTCAAGCGGGTGCATTTGGAACTGGGCGGTAAATCCGCGTCTTTGGTGCTTGAGGACATCGATCCGGGTAGCGTCGCCCCCGGTCTCGCCGCCCCCAGCTACCTTCACGCGGGCCAATTTTGCGGTGCCGCCACTCGCTGTTTTGTCCCGCGGAAGCTTTACGAACCTTTGCTGTCCGCAATGGTCGAGTTCGTGAACTCGCTGCCGATAGGAGATCCGGCCGATCCGAACGTGATGGTTGGTCCTGTTATTCGAGAAGAGCGCCGACGCACAATCGAGGAATATATCGCATCGGGAATAGATCAGGGCGCCCGGCTTATCGCCGGCGGCACCCGGCCGGATAATCTCGAAAAAGGGTATTTTATACGACCAACTATCTTCGCCGACGTTGATAGCCGGATGCGTATCGCCCGTGAGGAGATCTTTGGGCCGGTTCTTTCGGTAATTCCTTACACCGACTTGGAAGACGCTGTGCACAGCGCCAATAACTCTGATTTTGGGCTGGCTGGCATAATAGTGACAAATTATCCTGCCAGAGGAATGGAGATTGCCAAACGGCTCCGCTCCGGCTGGATCTCGCTCAGTTCTTCTGGACATATGGCCAGCCTGGGACCGAATGCGCCGTTTGGAGGTTTCAAGAACAGCGGCCTCGGACGCGAGGGTGGGAAATGGGGACTTCTGGATTACACCGAAATCCAGACGGTCACCTGGTGACGCTACGAGGGTATTACGGGCAGGTGATCAAACCTTGTCTCTGACGCTAATTGTTCGTATGGACAGATCTTATCTTCCTTGTAACTCCCCGGTGTTCGCGACCCTTTATGGAAGAAGATAAATTCCGGTAGCCAGTTAATCACCGCGAGGTTTCCTAGACGCATGAAACGTAAACTAACCCAAGGGTCCTCGCGGCGCGGAGAGATGATTGAAAAACCCGAGACACCCGTGGAGGGTGACTTTGTCGACCACCTAGTCGAGGAATGGAAGTCCCAGTTACCGCACATAGATTGGACGCCATCTGCGATTATCGTTCGCATGAGACGTGCGACCCTGGTTTTCGACCGTGCGCGGGACCAGATCGGAGCGCCATTTGGCCTCGGCGGCGGTGAGGTGATGGTGCTCGATGCACTACGCCGAGCCGGTCCGCCTCATTGTTTGAACCCTCGGCGTCTTCTGGAAGAATTGCTGACCCCATCGGGGACCATGACGAGTTGGATCGATCGTTTGGCCGAACGCGGCTTCGTCAGGCGGATACGCGACCCGCACGACCGACGGGGTATACTCGTGCAGTTGGCATCTCCTGGGCGGCGGTTCGTGGACGAAAGTTCTAAAAGGGTACAGGCCCAGTGGAGCGGAATGCCGGAACACGCCGCACTGGCAGGGATGTCGCGCGATGATCTCAATACTCTTTCCGACCTCCTCCGCAAACTGACGCTAGCGCTGGAAAAGAGCTCCGAAGAAACCTCGCAACGGGAATCTCAGCGCACCAAGAGTCGCGGACCCCGATCCCCACGAGTTTATAAATCGCCGACGTTGGGAGATTTGAGCCCAGCGACAAACGATGGCTACGAGGATCGGCGAGACCGCAAGAAGGCCGTGCCGCTTTTACAACGGAGTCGCGGCTGAGCGAAGACGCCAGGCGCGCTAAAACTCGAGGGCGATACGCTTGCGGAGATGCGCGCGTGGTCAAGTAACACGATTAACTAAGGACATTCTCTCTTAAGGCATTATACTCAGAAGCAGCTGTCGCGACCCGATATGGGCGCTGACCTATACAAGAAGGCAGGGAGGAGGCAAATGGGACATACTAAGGCAGTTTTAACTTTTCTAACAATGTTGGGCGTTCTGCCCATCCTTGCAGTTCTAGCGCGTCCAGCGTTAGCCCAGTCGAACCAGTTCGATCGAGCAAGCTTTCGATGCGCTCGCGCCAGCCGAACCGGGACAGACCATCCCTCCCGGTACTACGATAACGCGCTCGAACTGGATGAAGTACAAACCCTTCTTGCAGGTAGGAATCCAGGCGCTCTATAGCGGCCAATATCATTGGAAGATACCTGACTCGCCGGACTTCAATATTGTTGTCGGTCCAACGATCCATTACTCGTTGCCACATAAGGTCCTGCAAGATACCGAACAGTACCATGGTCAGGTGAAATTGGTCCCGGCTGGCGAAGGCGCCTATAACGTCGAAGGCTATGTCGCCGGTGTTCCCTTTCCTGCCCCCTCGGGCCCGCTGGCAGGCGAGCAAGTCATGTACAACATGTATTATGTCTATCAACCCTGGGTCCTTGTTGACGACTACGACGAGGTCCTGGTCGATAGCCATTTTAATCAATTCAAACAGGCGACCTTGGAGATACAATATCGTCTCGCACACGTAAGCGAACCGAACTTGCCGGTGGTCAACCCTTCCGGCAATGGCTATTATACGTCGATCTTCAACGAAGTCCTGGCTCCCGAACAGAGCCGGTACACGGCGGAATTACAGCTCACCCTGGACGATCCAAACAAGCTCCAGGAACTGTATGTTTTCCTGCCGTCGCTGCGGCGGTCGCTTCGCCTTTCGTCGGCGGCACGCTGCTCGCCATTACTAGGTTCTGATTACGTAGTAGATGACAACCGGACATTTACCGGCCTTCCACGATTATTCATCTCCCGGTTGCTCGGTAAAAAGCGCATTCTCGCCATGGTCCACCAGGATCCTATCAAACGGAATTATCTCTCAAGCTATACCATCGACCCCAATCTATATGGTTGGCCCAAGCCGATCCTCGGTAATTGGGAGCTTCGGGACGCGTATGTTATCGATCTTCGGCCTGTGGCTTCGTACAAGTCCTATTGTTACGGGAGCAAAGTCATCTACGTCGACGCTGAGACCTACGCCACCCTCGGAGCCGAACAGTACGACAGCAATCTGAAGTATTGGAAGATTTTACTTCAAGCATATCGAGCCGATCAAAACAATGACGGACTCGGCGGTGTCGTGATGCTGGGAGGCGATAGCATCGGCAACATGCTCGACATTCAGAATAACCATCTGTCGTTGGCCTATACGACGTCAGCGGTCAGGGTCAACTCCGCCGTCCCAAATAATTATCAGGACTTGTCTCTTTACGCTTCGCCGGGTGGCTTGGCTCAAGTTATGAAGTAGGCAAAGCCGCGCGTCTCAATCAGATGCGCGACGCCCTGTAAGGAGACAAGAGCTGCGCGCTCCGGGAAGGAACAACTATGAGAAGGCCGGTGCTTCGCGAGATCATTCACGATGCTCTTGATACGTTGACTGGGAAGTTGGAGCGTTCGCGGGATGTAGCGCTTATTCGCCCTTGTCAATGAAATGCCGGAGATAGCGCAGCGATCTTCGACTGCGACGGACCCGGTGGTGGAGGCTAAGCGCTTGCTGATGCGTCTGAGCGCGGGTTGGTCTCTCGGCGCGAGGTCACGGGTATTGCACGTCCGGTAAAATGAAGGATGTCAATGCATTTGTGTTCGAGGACCATTTTCGCGGAGGGATCCATCCTATCGATGTAATGGTATTCAAACCGATCGCTTGATCTTGCCGGGAGCGATCGGCCAGGCGAGGGCCGCCATCAATTCCTACTCGCACTCACTCTCGGGCATCGGGTTCGCTTTAGAGTGCTATTGGCGAGCCGAGATTCGATGCGCGAGGGACTTTAGCGCGATGTACCACTGGAATTATGAGAATTTCGGACGAAGCTCGCGGATGGCTCATCGTAGCGGTGATGGCATTTATCAATTTCGCCTGCGCCGGCAGCCTTAGCAACACCGTCGGCATCTTCATAAATCCACTCATACGGGAGTTTGGTGCAAGCCACACGCAGACCGGAGCACTCTATACTGGTGCAGCTTCTGACCAGCGCCGCGACCATGCCCTTATGCGGTTGGCTCCTCGATCGGCTGGATCCACGCTGGCCAATCGCCGGCGGATGTGTTTTGGCCATTGCGGCTGTGCTGCTCGCCGCCTCGGCTAGCTCTATGCTGGTAATCGATCTGGCTTATGCGCTGATGGGAGTGGGTGGCGCTTTGTCGTGCCTGATACCGGCGGCAGTCCTCGTCGCCAATTGGATCGAGGACCGGCGTGGGCTGGCGCTCGGAATTATTATGTGCGGATTGGCATTGGGAAGCGCCACAATGGCACTGGTTAGCAGTTACGTGGTCATTCATATGGGCTGGCGCGTGGCGTATCTGGTACTGGCGGTACCAATCGCGTTTGTGATTCCGTTGGTTCTGCTCATCGTTCGCGAAAGACCGAGCATGCTCCTCGGCTGCCAGGCAGCGGAACCAAAGCCAGGTGCGCGGTTGCCGGGACTTGAGGTTGCTATCGCGGTGCGCGGCCGTTCGTTCTGGCTTATCTCGACGGCCTATTTCGCTTACATTTTCTCCAGCACTCTGGTTATCACTCATCTCGTGCCGTATCTCATCGGACGGGGCATTGTCTGCTGAACGCGCGGCCTTGATCTTGAGTCTTTTTCTGAGTTGCATGGCGATTGGCAAATTCGTGTTGGGGTCGGTTGCCGACCGGTTCAGAGCGAATGCGGTGCTGGCAGGAGCCTATTGCCTGACAGCACTGGGCGTCGTTGTCCTGCTTTATAGTCCTCCGTTGGCCGGCGGGATCGCCTGCGCCCTCATCTCTGGCTTGACCATCGGCGCTGCCGCACCTTTGACGCCGATCGTGGCAGCGGATGCATTCGGGCTGCGGCGGTTTGGTACTCTTTCCGGCCTATACATGACGATCGGGATTGCACTAGGTGCCATGGGCCCTGTCGGTGC